>JANOWJ010000044.1:0-9081 GCA_031417835.1 Saprospiraceae bacterium
CCGGTATGCTCAATCGGTTGGATGGCCACGGCGATCAGGATCAATTGCTGCGCACCATATATGATCACCTGCATACGACCGCTCAAAACCTACTCCGACACGAAAGACCCAACCACACTTTGTGTCCGACGGACCTCATCGGAGAATCTTATGCAAAGTTGTTTCTACATCAAAAGTTGACCGTATTGGATAGAAATCATTTTTTTTCTATTGCGGCCAACGCTATGCGTCAAATCTTGATAGACCACGCGAGATCCAAAAAAAGATTGAAAAGAAATGGCATTCAAATCACGCTGAGCTGGGTAGATAAAGGAAAACATGACCAACAAAATGCCATAGACATCCTCGAAATAGAAAATGCCTTGGTCCAACTTGAAAAACTAGACCCCAGGCAAGCTAAAATCGTAGAATTAAAATTTTATGCGGGACTTACTACCGAAGAAATTGCCACCATCTTGGAAATTTCTGAATCAACCGTGAAACGCGAATGGTCTACTGCTAAACTCTTTTTAAAGTCACAAATAAAAGAATAGGCAAATGGATAAGTCTGTTTGGGAACAACTCAAGCCCATCCTTGAGATTGCATTGACTCTTGACCCTGCCGACAGAGAGCTTTATCTCAAATCAGCCTGTTCTGATAATGCAAACTTATATGAAACAGCCCTCCTCATGTTGGCTAATGAAAGTCCGGTCACTTTTGAGTTGTCACAAGCTATCAATGTCATCCCAATAGAATCTAGCCACCAGGAAGGACAAATACTGGGCCATTATAAACTGATCAAGGAGATTGGTCGAGGGGGTATGGGTGCCGTATTTCTGGCCGAACGCACCGATGGCGAGTATGATCAAAAGGTAGCGATAAAAATTTTGCAAGAAGGACGCACTTCCGAATCCCTGATCCAGAAATTAAGAAATGAACGCCAGATTTTAGCCAATCTAAAACATCCCAATATTGTCAACATACTAGATGGAGGTACTACCGATCAGGGTATTCCATTCATCGTCATGGAGTATGTAGATGGCACGATGATCACCGATTATATCGAAGAAAAGGACTTTAGCCTTCATCAGAAATTGCAGTTGTTCCAACGGTTGTGCGAAGTGATCTCCTTTGCCCATCAAAAACTCATCATCCACCGAGATATCAAGCCCTCCAATATACTCATAAGCCGGACTGGTGAAATAAAATTACTTGATTTTGGTATAGCAAAAATCCTTAATCAGCAAGGACAGTCTTTTCAGGATACACAACAATTGTTTATCACTCCCGATTACGCCTCCCCAGAACATATAAAAGGTCAACCCCTGACCATTGCAAGTGAAGTGTATAGCCTGGGTATCTTATTCTATCAAATCCTGACCGGTATCAATCCATTTAAATCCGGACAAAAAAATCTATCCGAATTGATGGAGCTGATTTGCGAATACAATCCGCCACCGCCTTCAAAACAGACAGAAAAAGCAAGTAACAATCTAAAAGGTGACCTTGATAATATATGCCTCAAAGCACTGCGTAAAGATCCAAAAGAACGATACCTCTCTGTCGATCACTTATCCCAAGACATAGACCGGTATATACAACATCTGCCAGTCACGGCTACCAAGGATCAATGGTCATATCGGGCCAAAAAATTTATAGTTAGAAACAGAACTTATCTCTTTTCCGGTCTTCTCATTTTTATGATTACCCTTGCCGGATTGTTTTCAAGTCTTTACCAGGCAGGCGAGGCTAAGGCCATGTTCAATGACTTAAGAGGCTTGACGGGTTCTATGCTTTTCGAATTTTATGATGGGGTAGCCAATCTTGAGGGTGCTACCGCTGTAAAAGAATTGGTGGTGTCTAAAACCTTGACCTATCTCGAAAAGATGGAGGGCAAAAATTCAGGCAATCCTGAACTTATGAATGATGTCTCCGATGGCTACCAAAGACTGGGCAATATCCAAGGCAATACCTATTTAGCTAATATGGGCTTGGTGGAAGATGCCTTTAAAAGTTATAACAAAGCAGTCCGTATCAGTGAAAGTCTGGTGTCTAAAGATGTAAATAATCAAAAATACATTTTTAGTCTAGCCCAAGCTTATTTGGGATTAGGAGATATCTTATATTCATTAAATCGGTTGGACACTACCCTTTTGTTCTACCAGAAAAGCAACTTACTTCTCCTAAAATTATCGGAAGCATATCCTGATAGTCTCCACTATTTGTCAGCCCTTTCTTTGTCCTTTACTCGGATCGGGGATGTAAGCGGAATGTATGGGTATTCGAATTTGGGTAATATTTCTATGGCTCTATCTTCTTATCATAAATCGATTGAAATCCTTGGTAATTTGGTGGTGAGAGCTCCTGATAATACATTTTTTAGAAGTTCATTGGCAGTGACCCTTTCCATGCTTGCTAATTTATACAGCGTCACGGGCAAATTTACGGAGGCTATCGAGACCGGATACAAATCTATTTTATCCTTTGATACTTTAATACTGCAAGATCCCAATAATTATATGAGGTTGACTAGCCTTTTACAAACCAAAAACTCCATGCGCGATCCGCTTACTGAAGCTATGAGGCTGGATGAAGCACTTGCCCTTTTATATGAAGTAAACTCGCATCTCATAGAAAGTCAAAGAGCTGATCCTAATAATAAACTTACGCAAGCAAATCTGATTGTAAACTACAATGCACTAGGCAGGGTTTTAACGGGAAAAGAAGAATACGAAAAAGCACTTACAGAATTTCAAAAAGCTTATGAATTGAATCAGGCGCTTGTGAAGGATTCTGAAAACAATCTTGAAGTATTGCGAAATTTAGGCTTTACGCTTGAATTTACGGGTGATGCCTATTTCAAAATGAAACAATACCGTCAAGCAAAGAATAAATATGATGAGGCTATTGAAATGTATAAGAAAACCGACCTTGAGTTAATTAATATTGCTCAAATTAAAATTAATTTATGTCTTATTTTCCTGCATGAAATAAATAGTACGTTGCTTCAGGGGCATCAAATAGATTTATTAGACCTGGAGAAAAAAAGCCAAGAGGATACGCTCAATATCAGAAATTTTGTTTTTTTAAGTGAATTTTATGCCAGTACCGCACAAGCGTTGACACAAAGTCGAGATGTAAGATCATCAACAATTGAAATCAATAATCCCTGCTATTATTACAAGCGTAGTTTAGAATTTATAGATAAACTGCGTGCTAAAAATACATTAAGCCCTTTAAGGTTGAAAAAAAGAGAAGAATTGGTAAAGGCTCTTAAGATGTGCTCCGATAGGACAATCTAATAAAATTACCTCCAATCAAAACAAGATCGTCCAAATGATACGTATTGCCATCGGGTCAACACTCAGATTTGCGAGGTGCCATAATTGAATCCAACAATAATAGCCGTAGAGTTATCATTTGAATATTTTAAGGTCTGCTGTTCTACTACTTGTATTATTTTATGAATGTCCTGCTCTTCGATGATCAATTGAATAGTCTCTAACTCTGACAATGTCTCCATCACGCCATCACTGCATAAGAAGAAGGTATTCCGTCCAGTTTTTAATGGTATTTTCCGAAAATCTGCTTTAAATTTTTCATGGGTATTGGCAGTCAGACATCTGGTCAGGATATGTCGCATAGGATGGTGTCTATAGGCATCGGCTTGAATAAAATCCTGATCCACCAATTGTTGTGCATAGGTATGATCCTTAGACTGATAGATCAGATCCCCTACTATAATTATTTTAGAATCCCCTATATGAATTACATGGATACAGTCGTCCTGCATATACACACAACATAATGTGGTGCCCATGGATACATATGATGGATGCTCCACCACCACTTCTTTAAGCTTTGATCTAATAAAAGCAAGCATGTCATCCGCTATATCGAGATCTTCTCTATGGTGTATAAGATAGTCATGACATGCATTTGCTGCAATTCTGCAGGCGACTCCACCTCCTTTATAACCACCCATGCCATCCGTTAAAATATAGATCCCATGAAGGTCATCTGCTATATAAAAGTCCTCGTTCTGAAGCCTGCGCCCTTGATGGGAGAAGGAACAACTTTTAGATCGAAGGCTATTGATCGAATCGACACTTTTTACATAGCTCATATAATCATAATGCGACAAACTGGGATGCTGAGGGTCATTTATAGATGATAACAATATAGCTGTCTATGCGCCTGCGTATCAAAGCTCCAGCGATGCAGGTCATTGCATGAGTATCCCTCTGCCCACGGACCCAGTATTCCAGATCACCTCAAAGCTAACCCTGCCTACGGCTTGCTACTAGAGCCTTGGCGGAGGCTGGTCCGCGACCATATCGGGAAGACAGCCAAGTGTTGAGCTTGGAAAAAATTCCCCACTGATAAATCAGATTTTCGTTGATAAAAAAGTCTATTTTTCAAAATCTGCGGGTATAGCTGCGCTATCCGCTTCGTTTTACTCCGCCGCTCCGTTTCACTTCACTGTGGGAAAAACTGCTATCGGAGCAGGCAGGTAAAGCAAGTGCAGGTGCAGAATTTATATTTATCTTACCTCTTTAATTAATCCCATTGTTCATGAAGCAGTTGGTCCTTCTTTTTCTCTTTTTTTCCACCTGTACTTTTGCTCAAAACAAGGATGTTTTTGGGATAGATACCATTCCTACTGAGGGTTTACTATTAGACAAAGGTTGGAAATGGCAAGCGGGTGATAATCCCGAGTGGGCAAAACCGGCTTTTGACGATTCAAATTGGGAAGGTCTTGACCCCTCACTGGTGATACCTGAGTTACAAACAAAATCATTACATCAGCATCCGCCAAGGCTATGGCTTAGATTAAAATTTAACAATATTCAGAAAAAGGATCGCCTTATGATCTCCGTAAAACAATCCGGCGCGACGGAAATTTATATTAATAATCATAGAATCCATTCTTTCGGAATCATTGACACTCTACATGATGAAATTAAAAGTTACGATCCCAATGGCGATTATATCATAATCCCTCTTGATACGGCCGAAAATCTTTTAGCTATAAAATATTATTTTGAGCCAGGCATACGCTACAAATCTGTTTTTGACACTCGCTATCCTCTTTTCAATGCTCGTGCTTTTCCTGATAATAGTGAATTAGAGTCCAATAAAAACAAAAGTACTTTCGTTTGGGAGGGCTTGAATATTGGTGTTCCGCTTATATTATTTGTGGTCCATTTTATTATGTTTCTTTTCTATAGGCCCCTCCGGGCAAACTTATGGTACAGTCTATGGGCTTTACTAGGCGCAATAAGTTTCGGCTTTTTATTGGGGGTAAAAACGGAACACCACCTTGCGCTCAAAAACGAGTATGCTCTCTACGCTACTATTCTGATTGGTTTAGGGAATTTGTCATTAGTATATTCTCTTTTTCTACTTCTTCGCCATAAGAATAAAAGAATGCTAATTCCATTTTATTGCATCACATTTTTATCCATACTTTCATTCCTGGCAGAGTTCGATCTAAGTTTTTTTATAGATTTTAGCCTTGGGATATTGTTGCAAGTATCGGTTCTGTATCTTGCCTATTCAGCATACAAACAGGGAAATATTGGTGGAAAGTATGTTGTTTACAGTATGGGGCTGTATATTATTGTATGGATTTTATTTGTTTTTAGTTTTGACATTTTTAATATTGGGTGGATTTCTGATGTGCTGTTTCACGTAGCTATGTTTTGTTTGCCGATTACCGTATCTATTCTATTAGGCATCGATACTCGGAATATCCATAATAATTTAATGCAGGTAACCTTAGAAAAACAGCAACTATTACAATCTCAAAATCAGGTCTTAGAAAAAGAAGTAACAGAAAGAACGCTAGATCTGCAATACAAAAATAGGGAATTGGAGATTGAATCATCTCTCGAAAAAGTCCGCAGTCGATCCCTCGCTATGCACAATAGTAGCGAGATACAAGATGTGGCCTATATTTTATACGGAGAACTCAAAAAATTAAAATTCCAATTTGGAGCCTGCAGTGTGTATCTCATAGATGCTGACGACAATATCGAATCCTGGGTAGCAGGCTTTGAAGCCGGCGAGTATCCTCAGAGATTATTCGTGCCTAAATTTGATCATCCATTATACCACGATCAGATAAAAGCCTTTCATGATGGAAAAAAATTTGAGACCCTTTATTTGACTCCAGATATAAAACAACGCTATGATGATCAGATGTTTTATCATACTGATTACAAAAATCTCAAGCCTGAACTTATCCAATTGATGCGCAGCATGCCTTCTGTTGTGTTTTCTATGGCTTATAATAAATACGGCGCGTTGCATTGGGGACCGACTGCTTTGTCAGAAGATGAAGCCGGTATACTCCAACGATTTTCAGCTGTATTTGAACAGTCGTATACCCGATATCTTGATATCAAAAAAGCAGAGGAGCAAACCCGTGAAGCCAAGATTGAAGCAGCCCTCGAAAGGGTCAGAAACCGCTCGATGGTCATGCTTAAAAGTGAAGAAATAATGGATGTAGCTGTGACAGTATACGATGAGTTGCAGAAACTGGATTTCAAATTTGGTGCAGCCACTATCATCATTATAGATAAAGAGACTGGTTTTATGCAACATTGGCTGGCCGGCTTTTTTCAGCGCGACCATGTAAAAAGTTATGCTGTAGATAATATAGACCATCCCCTTCATGCAGCTCAGCTGAAGGCTTGGAGGAATGAAGAAAAATTTATTTCGATACAGTTATCTGGAACAGCGTTAAAGGAATATGCTCTGGAAACTATAAACGACACCGGCTATAAGAATTTACCTGACGAAGAAAAAGAAATGCTCTTAGCAAACGAACATGCTGTTTTTAACCTGGCTTTCATGAAACATGGTGCGCTGATGTGGGCACCCTCTTCGCTGTCAGATGAGCAGGCCATTATTCTACAACGATTTGCTCAAGTCTTTGAACAAACTTTTACAAGATTTCTTGATCTGCAAAAAGCAGAAGCTCAGGCTAGAGAAGCTCAGATAGAAGTGGCAGTAGAAAGAGTAAGGGCGCAGTCGATGGCAATGCACCATACCAGCGACCTTACAAATGTGAATGCAGAACTACTCACTCAATTAAATAAACTCAATATAGCCGGATTGACCGGAGTTACTTTCTATCTGGTAGATGAGAAGGAAGTCGTTAAAGTATGGGATCTGTCAAGCCCTGGGAATATGGGCGACCCCAATAGCTATTCTTTCAAATACGATTCCAAAGAATTTCCCATTTTGGGCGAATTCGTTGGGATATGGAAAGCAGCAAAACAGGATTATTTTATTCTCGATTTTCCGAAAGAAAAATTAGAAAAAGCTGTAGTTGAACTTCAACAAATCCAGCCAGAGGTAGCAGAACAATTTAGAAATGCAATAGACAGTGGAGCATTACAGCACCAATGGAACCCGGTAGGCAGACTTTCCAATGGGATACTATCGATCGACCTGATGCTAGCCCCTTCAGAAGACATAAAAACTATTGTCATAAAAATGGCTGGCGCATTTAATATGGCTTATCAAAGATTTCTCGATTTACAAAAAGCAGAAGCACAAGCCAGGGAAGCAAAGATAGAAGCCTCATTGGAAAGGATAAGAGGCAGGGCTATGGCAATGCATAATTCTACCGAACTGAAGGAGGTGGCTCGTGAATTACGAACCCAGTTAGGATTATTGGGTGCAGAAGCACTGGAGACCTGTGCTATTAATCTTTACGGTGAATCGGATGAATCCATTCATGCACTGGCAGCGACACGCTTGCCCAGTAGTCGAGGCGAAATCACAGAATCGGATTTTCTGTTTCCTAAAAGAGGCATCGCAATAATTGAAGAGGTGTTGGCTGCGTATTCAACTGGTGTGGAGGAATGTGTTATACTAAATGATGGAGCCAAAAGCGCCGAATGGATGAACGTGCTGGCCAAAGCATTGCCTGATGTATTTGAAATAGTTGCTGAATCAACCGGTTTTAATAAAAATGCTGAAATCCGCGTGTGGTGGACTTGCGCCTTTTTCGAAAATGGTTCATTAATCATGATCACCATGTCGCCACCTGATGAAGCATCACGTTCCTTATTAAAAAGATTTGCCTTAGTATTTGGATTGGCTTATCGGCGTTTTGCTGATTTAAAAAAAGCAGAAGCGCAAGCCAGAGAAGCTCAGATAGAAGTGGCGTTGGAACGAGTAAGGAGTCGGACCATGGCGATGCATAAGAGCGATGAACTGCATAAGGTCGTAGCTACCATTTATGACCAATTACAGTACTTGGGTTTCACGTATGGTGCTCTGGGTATTGTGATCATGGATAAAATATCTGGCGATATGAATTGGTGGATGGCTGGTTTTGGAAAAGAACACTATCCGGAAAATTATCATATCCCATATTTTGATCATCCTTTTTATCTAGCGCAACTTAATGCCTGGAAAGATGAAAAAAAATTTGTAGCCTTGGAAGTATCGGGAGAAGAAAAGAAGGCATACGATAATATTATTTTTAGCAAAACAGATTTTGTAAGAATACCATTTGAGGCACAAAAAGTAATGATGGGATTTGAGAAAATTATTTTTTCGAACGCCAATATGAAACATGGAGCCTTGTCATGGGGTACAAATTCGATTAATGATGACCAAGCCCAGGTCCTTCAACGATTAGCTGTAGTTTTTGAACAAACATATACCAGATTCCTAGATTTGCAGAAAGCAGAGGCATTAGCAGAACAAGCCAAACTTGACTTAATTCAAATACAAACAGAGAAAAAAAGAGCCGAAGATGCATTGTCAGACCTCCACATTACTCAAAATCAATTGATTCAAAAAGAGAAATTGGCAAGTTTGGGCGAGCTCACTGCAGGCATAGCCCATGAGATCCAAAACCCTCTTAATTTCGTAAATAATTTTTCGGAAGTAAATAGCGAGTTGATAGGTGAATTGGTTTACGAGGTTGAAAAGGGAAATACATCAGAAGTAAAATTGATTGCAGCTGACATCAAAGAAAACTCAGAAAAAATAAACCACCACGGCAAACGTGCAGAAAGCATCGTAAAAGGTATGCTAGAGCACAGTCGTAAATCTACCGGTGTAAAGGAACCAAC
>JANOWJ010000045.1:0-43229 GCA_031417835.1 Saprospiraceae bacterium
AATCGACGAAAAAAGTGCTGATACTCAAGGCGTGAACGCCTTGAGGAATCAGTGCAAAACAGGTCTCCGGATCCAGAAATCATCTCTGAAAAAAGTGATTGAAAATGCGGAATAACGGTCAACGTTTTTCAGACATGGACATGGACATAATCGTCAATTGTCAATCGTCAATTGTCAATCATCACTAGAAACATTCAATTAGATTTCGTAGTGTAATTTATTCTTTACAATAACGAACAAAACTGTATCAAAAGCGTGCACTTCTGCTGCTTACGTTGTTTGCAATCAATTGATGCTCATGTAAATAGATAACTGGCATTTCAATAGTGCTTTTTGATCAAAATACCTTGTTTATGTTTAAAAATTATTTTAAAACTGCATTCAGGAGTTTGAGCCGTAACAGGAATTATACGATCATCAACATTGCAGGATTGGCGGTTGGTATTGCCATTTGTATGTTGATCTTTATCATTATTCAATTTCATACAAGTTTCGATACTTTTCACGCAAAGGAGGATCGCATCTACAGGGTGCTCACTGAATTACATCAAGCAGATGCAGTGACTGTGTCTTATGGCAAAGATGTATTTTTTCCCATGCCCGCAGGCCTGAAAACTACTTTTCCCCAAATAGAACACGTAGCTCCAATTTTTGCAAGCCATGATGACCATCTGCTGATACCAGACGGTAACGACAAAACGATAAAGTCATTTAAAGAAGACAAAGGAGTTTTTTTTACAGAACCCTCATTCTTTAAAATGTTTGATTTCCCTTTGCTCGCAGGCTCTTATACCTCTTTGAATGAGCCGAACAATGTGTTGATTACAAAAGATGTGGCTGAAAAATATTTTGGAGACTGGAATGAAGCAATAGGCAAAATTATTAATCTGGAAGTAGGAGGTTATATCTTTGAACACGGCACTGAAGTATTGAAAGTTTCGGGAGTCCTTGCAACTATACCTGCCAATTCAGACTTTCAGCTAAAACTTGTTGTGGCGTATGGAACAGGTTTCACAGGTAGTCTGATGGCAACATCCGCCGATTGGGAAGATAGAACGAATTCAGGTTTTGGCTGCTTTATTCTGTTACCTCCAAATATGTCTGTAGACAATTTTAATCAACAACTCAGAGTATATTCAACCAAAGTAGGTTCTGCTGACAATAAGGATAGCCATATGGCACAACCATTAAGATCGGTACATTATGATACACAAACAGGTAATTACAGCAACAAAACCATCAGCCAAACACTGCTTAACGTATTATGGTTGATTGCAGCATTTATCCTTTTAATTGCCTGCGTAAACTTTATCAACCTATCCACTGCACAAGCGGTAAATCGTGCAAAGGAAGTTGGTGTAAGAAAAGTTTTGGGGAGTAATAAATCTCTATTACAAATGCAATTCATTTTTGAAACATTTTTGATAGTTTCAGTGGCTGTGATACTTTCATGTAGCATTACAATTATGGCATTGCCTTATGTAAATCAACTTTTGGAGCTTTCCCTTTCGTTCAGCATACTAACCTTTCCAACAATTATTTTATTTCTTTTGGCTGTAACATTTGTTGTAACTGCACTAGCTGGATTTTATCCCGCAATAGTTTTATCTCGATTCAATCCTATTAATGCTTTAAAGAGTAAACTCACTGCAAATACGACAGGGGGCATTTCATTAAGAAGGGGATTGGTGGTGTTTCAATTTATCATAGCTCAGGTGCTGATCATCGGAACACTCATTATTGTGCAGCAAACGAATTATTTTATGGATCAACCCTTAGGCTTTGATAAAGAAACAATTGTAAATGTTCCTTTCCGTGTAGATAGCCTTCGCATCAGTAGGCTGGATCGTTTAAGGAATGAGCTATTGTCTGTAAACGGTGTGCAGGCCGTAAGTTACAGTTCCAACACCCCGGTAGAAGATGCTAATGATATGTGGAGCACATTCAAGTTTGACCATGCAACAAAAGAAGCAGATTTTAAAGTAATTACCAAATTCGCCGATGAAGAATATGTGCCTGCATATAAATTACAACTGGTAGCTGGAAGAAATTTGAAATCTTCTAAAATGACTAGGGAATTTTTAGTGAATGAGTCGCTTGTAAAAAGTTTGGGTTTTAATAACCCTGAAGATATATTGAACAAAGAAATTAGCATGTGGGGTGATCGTATAAAATGTCCTGTTGTTGGCGTGCTGAAGGATTTTAATGTCAGATCTTTTCGCCAGGATCTTGCACCATTGCTTATGACCACAAACAACACCATGTACAGCCAGGCAGGGATAAAACTTGACATGAAAAACATTTCTTCCACCCTAGAATCTGTTAAAATAGTATGGGAACAAACATTTCCCGATTTTGTGTACGAATACCAGTTTCTGGATGATAAAATTGAAAGTTTTTACAAACAGGAACAACAGTTAGCGCAACTCTATAAAATCTTTGCGGCTATAGCCATATTCTTAAGTTGCCTTGGACTTTATGGTTTGGTTGCCTTTATGGCGGTGCAACGGGCGAAAGAAGTAGGGATACGAAAAGTATTAGGAGCCACCGTTGCCAATGTTGTTTACCTGTTTACCAAGGAGTTTATCCTGTTGATTGCTATTGCATTTGTTATTGCTGCTCCGATAGCCTGGTATTTCATGCATCAATGGTTGCAGGATTATGTATATCGCATTGTAATAAGTTGGTGGATTTTTGTCATCGGCGGCCTGTTGTCCTTTTCTATAGCACTAGTCACCGTCGGATTGAAAGCAATAAAAGCAGCGTGTTCTAACCCTGTCAAGGGAATGAGAACGGAATAGCATGAGTACTACTTCGAATTCTTTTGAATAGTATCTTTTTTAGGGCTGTTTATTGAATTTTACCATTAAAATTTATTTCCTATTTTTGGTCGCAGAATATGGGAATTCGTCAATAGGAAATAGTCATTCCTTTAATTAGGTGTGAATGTGAGGGGCTATAAGTCATCGCAAATTTAATAAATGTTGCAATAATCTGTACTGTAGTATTTACGCCTTGGGACATTTTAGAGGTATGGGCATCACCTAGCTGGGGCAACGCTTGGACGACCGGCATTTTTCACACTACTATTTATCATAGGAAAGGTACGCTTGGCTATTCAATTAGACAACGAAGTAAAAACACTTTTTAGACTATCATAAAGTATAGCCCATCAAACATTCCAAAAAAACCAACTTGACAATTTGCCTTAGCCAGTTCAGCGATATTTCAATTACACATTAAAAGAAGTTCAACCCTACATAAGCTACGCAAGAATTAAACACCAAGGACAATTTAAGTCGGGATATGACAAAAGTTGGGTCAACATTAAAGGAGAGCAGTACGCTACTGCTGAAAAGCCAGGGTTTATTTGGAAAGGAACCACTGCAATGTTTACTGCCCGGGATATGTATATCGCTGACAAAGGAAGATTCACTGTTTTTGGAGTGGTTTGAGTGGATTAATTACAATATATATCCATCTGTGAATCATACAACATATAAAAATTAGTATGTAACATATAACTTTAGAGAAAAAGTACATTTGCAATTGGAATAATATGTAGGTCAATCTATTACTAAAAGGATTGCCATAATGTTTCGATATGTTTTTTCACGAATGAGAAAAAATAATCTTTAGTGTTCAAAATTTAAAATATTCAAAAAATGAGAAAAATCAATTTTAGTCCTATTTATTTATTTACAGGCTTGATATTTATAATTTTATCAAGCTGCGCTGGCTCTCAACAAGGGGTAATGACTGGTAAATCGGCGGCCACCACTAATGGTTACTCTGTCATCAATCCAGGTGAGCCGATTATAATGTACAAATACACGCATACAAGACATTCTGCGAAGGATGTAGACAAGTATGCTCCAAAATATTATTTTACGACTGCATCATCTGATGTTTTAAAAGATCTCACCAAAAACAACATCAAAAAGGCATATCCAACCAATCACACCTTTCATGATGCTATAGATGCAAATTTTACGAATGATCAAGAACTTATCAATTTTGATGAATTCCATAAGATGTATAAATTGAACAGGCTTTACCAGAATGGTAATTCAACGATGTCATCTATGAATGAACCGATGAATCATGATAAGATGAAAATGGATAACAGCATGATGTCATCCATGCATGGCACTATGGACAAAATGCATACTATGAAGATGTCTGGTGACTTTGACCACGATTTCGCACATATGATGGTTATGCATCACCAAGCGGCCATAGAAATGAGCGAATTTGAAATTGCGAATGGTACCGATGCCAAGACTAAGTCAATGGCAAAAGATATTATCTCGGTTCAAAAGACGGAGATCGATCAGCTACAAGCGTTTATAAAAAACTACAAAGTACCTGAGGTAAAAAATACGGATATGCACCACGGATTGGGTGATGGGATGAAAACCATGATGGATAAAATGAACAACATGAAAATGACAGGTAATGTCGATAAGGATTATGTAATGATGATGATACATCACCATGAATGTGCTATTACCATGGCGGAAGATGAATTAACTCATGGAAAACACATGGAATTACGGAAGATAGCTCAGAACATCATCACTGATCAAAAAAAGGAAGTGGCTGAATTTAAAGTATTGCGTTCAAACCTGAGGTAATCGTAAACTTTAGTAACTTTTATTTTTCCTTGATTAGGATTACTATTTGATGAAACGATTTATTCAAAAAAAATTATCCAACGTGGGTTATCACGTTGGATTTTTTTTGTAGGATTTTCACCAACATAGGATATGGCATCAAACCTTTTATAAAAACCAAATTGACAATATGCCTGAGCTGTTTAGCGATATTGCATTTTTGTGTTATACGGAAGTCATCCTACTATAATCGTTGTAAAAGTAAGCATGAAGGACAATCTGACTCTATAATGGATGAAAATTATGATGATCGTATTTTCAATTTCGGTTTTTTTCACTCTACTATTTATTATTGGAAAGATACGCTTGGCAATTCAATTTGACACTGAAGTGAAAACACTTTTTAAACAATCAAAAAGCATAGCCCAACTAACATTTCAAAAGACCCAACTTGACAATTTGCCGGAGCCAGTCCAACGATATTTCAATTACACATTAAATGAAGGTCAACCCTATATAAGCTATGCAAGAATTAAGCATAAGGGTCAATTTAAAACGGGATGAGGCAAAAGTTGGATCAACATTAAAGGAGAGCAGTACGCCACCACTGAAAAGCCGGGGTTTATTTGGAAAGGAACTACTGCATTATTTACTGCCAGGGATATGTATATTGCTGCCAAAGGAAGGTTGGTTGTGTCCCTGTTATCCCTTTTTAATGTTGTGAACGCAAAAGGCGAACAATACGATCAAGGAGAACTACTTCGCTGGCTTGGAGAAAGTATTTTGTACCCTACCAACTTATTACCCAATGATAGGCTTAAATGGCTTCCGATTGACACTAAATCTGCAAGGCTCAACTACGATTACAACAATCTTTCCTTGTTTTTTAAAGTCACATTTAAAGAGACTGGTGAGATTACAGAGATGGAGACTGAACGGTATATGGACGAGAAAAACTTAGAGACTTGGATTATCAAAGTAGGGGGCTAACGGGAACTGAATAAAGTGAACAGTCCAACATCTTTTGAGGTTTTTTGGAGATTAGAAATGGGTGACTTTAGGTATGCAAAGTTTGACATTACGGATGTAGAGTATAACAAGCCAGAGAAATTTTAAGCATGTGCAATTCTACAATATTAATACGCTGTTATGGCCCCTGCATCATGGTAAAAGTCAGTGGTAAGTGCTTCGTATGTAGGTTTTTGCAGGTTTGAGGGTTTACGTTTCGATTCGATAAAATTGTCTGAGGACAAGCTTGTTTCTGCTGTAGTTATTTGGTAAAATCGGTACCTCCAAGCCTCAAAACGATGCTAACCATTGACAGATCGTTGAGTAAGGTTGGTAAAAGCAGGTAGGCCCGCCTCTACACAGAAAAGGAGGCCTAAGTCTGACGCAAAAGTCAGCCACACTTTCTATTTAGCTTTTTATTTTGACATTGTGTACATATTTCATTTGAACATACGCGATATATTAATAGCTATTGCTTGTTTAAATTCTTAACTTAGCGAAATGATTGAAGAGAGTCACCCCATTTGCCAGGCCAATGACGACAAGGTCAATTGCCTATTCTTGAATCATGCTTTGGGGAAATTGAAGCTAACACCTCGACTATCAGCCGTAAATAGTGATGACCAACTCAAGGACTACTCCACATGCAAAGTACACCGACTTGACCTTGTCCTTTTTCTGAATCAAAACAATATATTTTCATTCCAAAATCATAGTGAATGCAATCGAACTATTGAACCATGTAATGAAAATATTTTGTACTGTAATTTTAGAACAATCCAACTATAAATGAAAACAGCTTCCACCAAAAAACATTCTATAGCCAAAGAGTCTTTACAAAGGATAAATGTACTTCTGGCTGATGACGATAAAGGCGATTGCCTGCTTTTCAAAGAAGCTTTAGAAGAGTTGCCACTATATACCCACCTCACTACAGTGTATGATGGGGAGCAACTGATTAAAGTGATTACCAAAAAGGAAAACAAACTTCCCGATGTTCTTTTCCTTGACCTGAACATGCCACGCAAAAACGGCTTTGCATCCTTAGGACAAATAAAACGAAATACCGAACTTCAGAAACTACCTGTCATTGTATTATCCACTGCATCAGATCTTGAGACGGTGAGAAAAGTCTATAGGGACGGAGCACAGTATTACATTTCCAAGCCAAAGGAATTTAAGCAATTGAAAAAAGTAATTTATGAATCGCTTACACTTATTACTCAGAAAGACATGACTCTACCTAGCGAAGAAAAATTTGTGATTACTGGCGAATCAATAACAATTCCCGATACGAATGAAAGCAACCTTAACCAATAAAAAACCACCCACCAAAGCAGTAGTCAAAGAAAATTCTTTTCCCGTAGTAGCTATTGGCGCATCTGCGGGTGGATTGGAAGCTATGATGGAGTTATTAAAGTATCTGCCAGCCGACACGGGTATGGCATTTATATATGTGCAACATCTCAGCCCAGACCATAAAAGCATGTTGACTGAAATTTTGTCCAAAAAGACAAAAATGAAGGTGCAGGAGATTGATGACATGGATAAAATACAGCCCAATAATGTTTTTGTAATTCCATACAACAGGGGAATTGAAGTAACGGATGGACATATAAAATTAATTCCCCGGTCCAAAAGCAGTGCAGCGATATCCATTGACATTCTGTTCTCTTCACTTGCGGAAGCTCAAAAGGAAAGGGTGATTGGAATTATACTTAGTGGGAGCGCAAGCGATGGAACACTAGGTATGAAATCCATCAAGCATGAAGGAGGCTTGACTTTTGCGCAAGATGACACTGCTAAATTTACAAGTATGCCGCACTCTGCCATCGCCTCAGGTGTGGTAGATTTTATTTTAGCACCAAAAGAAATAGCTCTAGAATTAGCCCGACTAAGTAAACATCCTCTTATAAAAACGATTGCGGTAAAAGGAGGAGAAGAAGATCTAATGGATAATCGTAACCCTGATTTGTTATCAATTTTAAACCTGTTACACAAAGCCACCGGTGTTGATTTTCGAGGGTATAAAATGAACACCATCAAGAGGCGCATCATACGCAGAATGTTGTTGTATAAAATATCAATACTCAAAGATTATTCAAAACTACTTACGCAAAAGACGGAAGAAATTGATATTCTTTATCAAGATTTATTAATTAATGTGACCAGTTTTTTTCGAGACACAGACACGCACAAGTATTTGAAAGAAATTCTTTTTCCAAAACTGCTTAAAAGAAAAAAAACGGGTGAGTCCTTGCGTATTTGGGTCCCGGCTTGTGCCACAGGAGAAGAAGCCTATTCTATTGCCATGATGCTGCTTGAAATTCAGGAAAGCAAGACAAATACCGTCCCAATTCAAATTTTTGCAACAGACCTTAGTGAACAGGCCATCACCAAAGCACGTATTGGCGCCTACACCAAACAGGAATTGGAAACTGTTTCGCCAAAACGCATCCAGCGTTTTTTTACCAAGTCAAATGGTGGCTTCCGCGTAAATAAAGCCATGCGCGATATGTGCATTTTTGCACCTCATAATATTTTACAAGATCCTCCTTTTTCACGCCTTGATTTTATAAGTTGCTGTAACCTTTTTATTTATTTAGATAACGCAGCACAAAAGAAGGCGGTCATTACTTTTCATTATGCTTTAAATGATGATGGATTTTTGATGTTAGGTAAATCAGAGAACATCACTCAGTCAGCAAATCTTTTTACAGGATTCAATAAAAAGTATAAAATATTTTCTCGCAAATTAAATTCAGGCTCTCGCACTTTACCGGCGCTTTTGCCTCGCTATGCTCAACAAACAATTCCTGAAAAAAATAATTCGACACCGAATAGAATTAAAACAAAAAGTGCTATATCAATTTATCCCAACGGACTTGACCATGCTATTGATGCGGTGCTGGTTTCTGAATTTATGCCTGCTAGCGTGGTCATCAATCAGCAAATGGAGATTGTTCAGTTTCGCGGCACAACTGATCTATATCTTACTCATCCAAAAGGTAAAGCCACTTTTAATGTATTAAAGATGGCACGACCGGAAATTGCTTTTGAATTGCGCAATGCTATTTCGAAAGTGGTAAGAACAAAACAGCGTTTGCGCAAAAGCGCAATAGAATTGAAAATAAATTTCTCGATCAAAGTTATAAGCTTGGAGATTCTTCCGCTTAATATTGAATCAGATGAGCCGTTGTTCTTAATTGTATTCAATGAACAAGAACAATCAGAAATAATAGCGCAACAAGGGAGTGGTGGAAAAAATAATTCACTTGCAAAAGACCGCAGAATAAAGAGATTAGAACAGAAATTAGCCGCAGCGCACGCTGAAGCGCTTGCAATTGCACAGGAGCAGGAAGCCTTTACTGAGGAATTGCAGAGTGCAAATGAAGAAGTAGTTTCAAGCAATGAGGAGTTGCAGACAGTCAATGAAGAACTCGAAACATCAAAAGAAGAGATAGAATCTTCTAACGAAGAACTCACCACTACCAATCAGGAGCTGCAGACACGCAACGATTTGCTCAACGAATCATATGATTATTCCGAAGCCGTTATTGCCACCATGCACCATCCTATGGTGGTCCTTGATAAAAGTCTTCGTGTAAAATCAGCCAATAAGTCATTTTACAGAATTTTTAAAGTAAATGAAGAAGAAACAGAAGGTATATTGTTGTATGATTTAGGAAACAAACAATGGAATATACCGAGACTTCGTGAACTGCTTGAAGACATTCTTCCGAAAAATTCCCGTTTTTACGACTTTGAAATCACACACACATTCCCTCAAATAGGCGAAAAAATAATGCTGCTTAATGCAAGTCGCATTATTCAGAAGACCAATCATGAAGAATTAATCCTGCTCGCCATAGCTGATGTTACCGAAGTAAGGAATAAAGCCCTAGAGTTGCAAAGGAAAGAAAATGAAATTTTAGAAATTCAAATTGATGCTGAAAGAAATTTAAGAAAAGTGGTTGAGGACAGTGAAAAGCGCTATTACATGATGCTCATGCAATCGCCGTTTGCTTTTGCCGTTTTAAAAGGGAATGACATGGTGGTGACTTTTGCTAATGAAAGTGTAAAAGAAATTTGGGGCAAGGGCAGTAAAATAGAGGGTAAGCCATTAATAAAAGTTTTACCCGAGCTAAAGGGTCAGGTATTTCCAGCCTTGCTACAGAAAGTATACACTACAGGCATTCCATTCACTGCAAATGAAGCGCTTGCGAGAATAAAGCGCAACGGTAAAATGGAAGATGTTTATTTTAATTTTGTTTATCAGCCTTATCGCGAAACTGATGAATCTATTTCAGGAGTAACTATTATTGCGATTGAAATAACACCGGAAGCTGAGCTCAATAAGAAAATAAAGGAAAGTGAAGAAAATTTCAGGCAATTGACAGGGCTGTTACCACAAAAAATATCTCAAGCTGATGCAGAAGGCAATGTATTTTTTTATAATCAGAACTGGCTCAGCTATTCAGGTTTGAGTATCGACGAATTAATAAAAGATGGCTGGAAAAAAATTATGCATCCTGACGAGCGAGATGAAATCGCGAAGCGTTGGCAACAATCCATTAAGACAGGATCCAATTTTGAAATGGAATTGAGGCTTTTGAATAAAGATGGTGTGTATAATTGGCACCTGAGTCTGGCTATTCCGTTGAAAGACGATATGGGGAAAATAATTAAGTGGCTTGGTGCTGCAACTGAAATTCAGAAGCAAGTGGAACAACGCACAGAATTGGAAGGAGCAGTGGAGACCAGGACCATTGAATTAAAGCACGCCAATGAGGAGCTAGTGAAAATGAACAAAGAATTGGAAGCATTTACCTATGTATCGTCGCATGATTTACAAGAGCCATTGAGAAAAATTCAAACCTATACAGGAAGAATATTGGAAAAGGAAAATCATAACTTATCTGACAACGGTAAAGAATATTTCCATTTGGTGCATGATGCAGCCGAAAGAATGCGGACACTTATCCAAGATTTGCTCGCGTTTTCCCGTCTAAGCATGGCCGAGAGAGAATTCGAAATTGTGGACTTGGGCATCATAATAGATGAAGTACAAAATGAATTTAAGGATTCCATTGCAGAAAAGCATGCGGTCATTGAAGTAAAGGAAATTTGTGATGTAAAAGTTATTCCATTCCAGTTTCGTCAACTCATGCACAACCTTATTAGCAATGCACTCAAATTTGTTAATCCCAAAGTACCACCCCATATCGTAATAAAGAGTCGGATTGTAAAATTCAGTAAACCAAATATAGAAAACCTAATTCCACAAAATGAATATTGCCATATCACGGTTTCCGACAATGGGATCGGATTTAAACAAGAGTTTTCGGGAAAGATATTTGAAGTATTCCAAAAACTACATGGCAAAGAAGAATTCGCCGGGACAGGTATCGGACTGGCCATCGTGAAAAAAATTGTGGATAATCACAATGGAATTGTTACAGCCACAAGCAAACTTAAAAAAGGAACTACATTTAACATTTACATTCCTGTGGCGTAGGGGACTACGATCCACTCTGCTGGGTTTTGGCTAAAGGAATTCTAATAACCCAATATTGTACAGACCGGAACCTTAATAGTCCATTTTAAGGCTGCATCTAATTGCAGGCGGGTTGAGTAGTAAAATACTAAAATATCCGGTTACGACATGCCGTTTGGCCAGAGGACAGATAGGAGTAGAAATGGCCATCCGCTTAAAACTATTATAAAATTTGAAACTATTATAGATGACATTTTATATTTTTACTTGGCGATATATCCTACATATAATCGTTAATACCATTTAGCAACCACACCATAACAAATGAAACTTAGACCAGACGAGTTATCAGCCAAAGGTTACATGCTACTGGACAAATTAGGCCACAAAGAACTTGTACCATTCATAAGGACCTATTTGAAAAAAAGGACAAAGTATACTGTATTTTATTACCTAAGCAATTTAGTGGTATTTGGAATTTCTGGGTATTTTCTTGTGTACGGCTATAATTTGCCAGACTATAGTCTGGTGACCAGATTTACTCATTTTGCTTACGGACTAGCTGTTGCTTTCCTTTTAGTGCCACTACATGAATACATTCACGTATTGGCATATAGGTCACAGGGGGCGACAACTACCTCATATGACGCAAACCTAAAAAAATTTTACTTCATGGCGCTGGCCGACAAATTTGTGGCGAACAAAAAAGAATTTGAAATTGTGGCACTTGCCCCATTTGTTGTAATCACGACTGTTTTGACCGTACTGATTTTGGTGGTTAATCCTACTTGGAGATTAACCATCCTAGGCATCTTACTGACGCATACTGCAATGTGTTCGGGTGACTTTGGCCTGTTGAGTTACTTTGAGTTTCATGCGGATAAATATGTAGTAACGTACGACGACACGGAACATAAAATTTCATACTTTTATGGACTGATGAGTGCAACATTGATCTAGCTGCAGGGTGGTATGATCAGTTCGTTATCTTATCTGTAAATATATTGATTATCATTAAATAGAAATAGCACAGAATGACAAAATATATTATACTCATCGCACTTACTATTGTCACTCTTGAAACAAACGCACAATACAACTCCAAAACGGAAGCTGATATACGAAAATTGGAGGATGCTGTCAGGTCAGCAATTTTAAATGCTGACTCTAACACACTCCAAGAACTTTGGGCCCCTGAATTTTTAGTTAATAACCCAAGAAATGAAATAACGGAAAGCCGGGATTCCGTATTACTATTGCAGAAAGCAGGCATGATTAACTATAGTACCTTTGAAAAAACGATTGAACGAGTACAGCTTCAAAAAAATATTGTAATTACTATGGGGTTTGAAATATTTGTTCCCAGAAATGACCTACCTGGAGCCAAAGCTGGACAAGCCTATAAAAGGCGGTTCACGAATATTTGGATGAAGAAAAAGGGGAAATGGCAACAAATTGCAAGACATGCTTCAATACTTTGTCAATAAATATCATCTGTTTTTAATAGTGACTGGAACCAAGTTACGGAACTGTCAATACGGTTTTCTACCATTATGATCACTAACCCGGATCTACATCCACACTAAATCTAGTGGTCGACAAGCCTGGTAGCTTCATCACCTCGGGAATGTTTTGCCTGATCTCCAATTTTACCTCATTTAGCAATTGAATACTTTTTTCCATTTTGATCAGGATGGTCCGCAAATAAAAATTTCTCAATCTCGGAATACCAGGCAATAGAGGTCCTATGACCCGGTCCCCAAAACGTTGTTGTAATAATTGAGTCAGTTTTAAACATGCTTGGTCTACTAAGACTTCTTTTTTGTGTTTTACGGTGATTTCGATCATTCTAAGAAAAGGAGGATAGCCTGATACCTTGCGATCCTGGAGTTCCTTTTCGGCAAGACCTTCAAAATCATAGGCGAGGATATATTTTAACACCGCATGATTTAGATTATATACTTGCAAAATCACTTTACCCAAATTTGCTTTTCGCCCTGCACGACCTGCTACTTGTGTGATCAACTGATAGGCCCGTTCATTTGATCTAAAATCAGGGTAATAAAATATGGAGTCAGCTTGTAAGATCGCGACTAAGCCCACATGATCAAAATCCAACCCCTTGCTCAACATCTGTGTACCCACCAGGATGTCAATCTTGCGCTCCTCAAATTTCTCCATTAATTCCTGATAACTCGATGAACTTCGAGCTGTATCAAGGTCCAGCCGTGCGACCCGGCGATCAGGGTATAAGAATTTTAATTCATCTTCTATTTTCTCCGTACCAAATCCTTTTAAACTAATTGTTGATTTTCCACAGTCAGGACATTCTATAAATAAGGGTTTTTGATAGCCACAATAATGGCAGATCAGTTTATTTACATATTTATGGTAGGTCAGACTCACATCACAATTGGGACACATGGCATGCCATTGGCAATTTGCGCAATGCTGCTGTGGTGCATAGCCCCGGCGGTTTTGGAATAGTATGATCTGCTCATCTTGTCGCAAAGCCCGTAGTATCGCCTCATGCAAGGTCTGACTGATAATGACTGGATCTACTTTGTTTTTCTGTTCCAGGTATAAATCCACCAATTCAAATTCCGGCAAAGGTCGATCGCTAAATCTTTTTTTAAGTTGCGCCAAACCATATTTGCCATTATGAGCATGGTGCCACGACTCTAAGGAAGGGGTAGCACTACCCAATATTACTTTCGCTCCAGATAGGCCTGCCAACCATATTGCTGTATCTCTAGCCTGATATCTGGGATTGGGCTCATGTTGTTTATACGATGGGTCATGCTCTTCATCGACGATGATCAATTTAAGATTTTTGAATGGAAGAAACACTCCTGATCGTGCAGCCAGTACCATAGGGGCACCACCCATGACAGCTTGCCAAGTCTCAATGCGCTCCCGTTGACTAATGCGTGAGTGATAGGTATATAGATTTGAGCCCAACGTTTGTTTTAACCGATGGATTAAAAAATTGGTCAGTGCAATCTCAGGCAACAGGTACAGCACTTGCCCCCCTGCTTGTACAGTTTCTTTGATGAACTCCGTATAGACACGAGTCTTACCACTGCCGGTGACACCATATAAAAGCGATACCTCGCGGCCTGCATCAAATGATGAATTGAGATTTTGGATCGCTGCACTCTGCTCGTCGGATAGTGCAGGCAGATTGACATCTAAGAATGGAATGATTTCCTTTTTGACGACTCTTTTTTCAAGTTTAAAAATGCCTTTTTTTTCCAAAGCTTTCAGGACCGATACGCTGACATCCACATGTCTGGCCAATTCTTTTCTTGCAATTTCTGCATGGGGACGGGCATATTGGATAAATGCCAGCATGACCTGCGTCTGAAGGTCCGATCTTTTCACCAGGTCCAATGCTTGCACCATAAAATCCGGATCACCAGTATAGCGATCATTTAAGACTATAAAATCTTCTTTTCGATCTCGAATTCCTGTTTTTAACTCTTCCTCGACTAGGATCACGCCTTTGGCTACGAGTTGATCAATTATTTTTTTAATGGTCTTTTTATTCAGGATCTTCTGTACATCATCTACTGTGATTGCTTTTTGCAGGGACAATGCCTCTGCGATCAAATATTCTTGATCATCTAGCTCTGAAAAGTCTTGTTCATAATCCGGGTGAAGGCCTATTTTGGAAGCGCTATCCAACTTGAACCCAGCCGGAAGTGCGGCAGCCATGACTTCACCCACGCTACAGCAATAATAATCAGCCATCCAATACCATGCTTTTAGCTGATCTGGGGTGACGATAGGGGTCTCATCTAATACAGATAATATCGACTTATATTTCCTGGGCAACTCTAGCTCCTGATAGACTTCAGCGACCAGGCCGGCATAAAGTTTACTTCTGCCAAACTGAACTTCTACGCGGACACCAGGCTTGATTTTATCCAAATATTCTGCTGGAATATGGTAAGAATAGACCAAATCAAGATTTAAAGGCAGAAGGACTCGGGCGAAATAATTATGCCGCGGCAATTCAAGTAAAAAGGGGTCCAACGATGGCATGATGGTGCAAAATAACGAGAATGACTAATTTTGAGCGCAATGAATTTTATTTTGCTGCTTGTATTTTGCATTAGTCCGCTCCAACCAAGTGGAGTCATCCGACATGGTGTAGACAAATCAAAGAGCCTTGACCTTGCTAAACAAAACCAATATGATTGCGTGGGTAAAATAGTTCAAGACTATCGCATCAAAGGGAGTTGTGTACTCATTCATCCCAGGATGGTTTTGACAGCCGCTCATACATTGATCAAACTGACTGATGGAAAATCATTAGTAGTAGAATTTGAAGGCTATCAGATTACTGTAGATTCGTTTGTACTTCACCCCTGGTATTTGAACAATAAAGAGGTTGATCTGGCAATACTTTATCTCGCAACGCCTGTCGAAACGATCAAACCCGCCCAAATCAATAGATCTATGCGTGAAGTCTCCCACGTAGGTACTTCTGTAGGTTATGGCAACTTCAGCGTAGCAAATAATCCGCGAGACATCACCGATGCAGGCAGGCTAAAATCAGCCGGACAGAATGTATTGGATTCACTCGTAGGCAAACCATTGCCAAACAAAAAAAAACCTCATTTGTATGCCGACTTTGATTCTCCCGATACGTTTCAATTTAATCGAAGTGGTAGCCCTGAAGCTTTAGAATTGGAGTATGGACTCGATGGTGGGGATAGCGGCGGAGGCATGTTCATCCACTTGAAAGGTAGAGAAGTACTGGCCGGTATCAATGCTATTCAAAATAAAAACATAGCTGATATCATCCGGACCAAATCATTTTATGGTAGTTCGAGTCAGTGGGTTCGGGTATCTGTATTTAAGAAATGGATCCGTAAGAAAATTGTCGCTTTTGATCGTCGAGGTAATTGATGAAAAGGTTATGGTGCTTTTAGAACAATTCATTTTATAAGCAGATTTAGACTGCATGAATTATTAAGCTGCATAATGGCCGATGATGGTGGAAAAAATAATCTATTTTTCTAATCGGTAATTTTTTACTTCATTCCAATCACTTTCAGGTAATCCTGTATTTTATCATTGGGTACGAGCATAGTCAGGTTGTATTGTTTTATTTTCCATCCTTCCGGTGTTTTGACTAGTACTCCCGATCCACGACAAGGTCCCATCCAGGTAGTCAACTCCTCGTCAAACCATGCCAGGCTATTTTCATTAGCCATCGTAATATTTCGTTTACTAGCCTTAAAACTCCAGCCTTTTTTAGCATCAAATTGAGGCTTGGCCCATGCTCTAAACTCCTCTCTAGCCCATCGCTCCGTAGCATCGGTACCAAGAAAAACGCCATCAGGAGTCATCGCTCCAAAGTAGGCATCGGCATCGGCGACAGCGGCATCTGCGTGCCACTTATCTAAAGTAGCAGCTACCTCTACTTTTGGTTCTGTAAGACATCCTGTCTTTCTGCGCGTATCAGCCAATTCAAAGATGACCCACCCGGTAGCACTTTTATAGAGTTGAAACACATCGATGCCACAGTGCAAAAATTTACCATCGATATACAAATTATAGTCAGCCCAAACTTGAGCAAGTGGACCATCGATATCCATTTTATACTTGATTATTCTTTCATCGACCACTTGTTTTCTGGGTGTGCCTATAGATTTCAAAAACGAAATAAGTGGCTCTTCAGTCAATGTGACCTGACCACTTGCATTAGTCATCGGCGTATACAGCCTACAATTAGGAGCAAACAGTGGCCGGGCCAGGCTGCTATCACCTAATCGCATAGCATCAAATACTCTATAAATCGTTGTTATGATCTGTTCTTGATCAGTACCCTGGATAGGAGCAGGCTTAGGCATCCCAGATCCTGGATAATTAGGAACTGGTGAACTGGGGACCTTATTAGGCACAGTGGGTGCTGGCGCAGGTACTGGTGTGGCCGGCCCGGGAGTAGGGACTGGTGTAGGTGTCGAAGGTTTAGTAGTAGGGGCCGGGGTGGGGGTCTTAGGCTTATTGTTAGGAAAAGGATTAGTGGGTTTTGAAGGCGTCTGTGCGGTTAATATAAGCGGCAAGACCAACAGGCAAAGGACTATCATTCGTTTCATCGTACACGAAGTTAAAATTAAATCACCATTTTAAATCAGACCTTGCTATTCCTTTGCTTTGCGGACAAATTTAAAGTTCGCTAAGGATTTAAATTTTTTATCCGGTTATCGTATTTTGTTTGCTCTTAAACATAGTGCCATGCCATATTTTGATTTTAAATCAATGCCTTCCGTACAAATTTGGGATCAGATAAAGGGCCCTATAGCCTACTCTGAAAATTTATTGTTCGGCTATTTTTACATAGATGACGGTGCTATACTGCCTGTACACTCGCATCCACATGAGCAATGGAGTCACCTGATCGAAGGCGAATTTGAATTTAATGTGGATGGTGACATCAGGCATATGAAGCCGGGTATGTCGGTGTTTATTCCATCCAATGTACCGCATTCAGGCAAATCTCTGACCAAAGCATTATTTTTAGATTGTTTTAATCCTGTGAGAGAAGACTTTGTGGAAAAGGCGCGTTTGTCAAAATTACAAGACGCTTAATGGCTTGGTAAGAAGATACACTCACTTCTGTACGCCAAAACGCTACTTCTTTCAATTTTAAATATGTTGGTGCCGAAAAAATCTTAATTTCTAAGTGCTACACCGGAGATGCATAGTCGTTGCAGGAATCAATTAACTGCTCTTATGTTAGATGAGATTTGGGTGTAGATAAAAACTGGTCCCCAGTGCGGTTTTGTGCCTACGATACAAGTGAACAGGTTTTAAGAGTCTTTACCAAGATGGTATGCCCACCGGCATAAGTGGTAAGTGGAGTAAAAACACCTTAGGACTTAGAGTTCATTTAACGAAACGTGCTTTTAAATCCGTTAGGATTTTGATGTTGGTAAAAAAGAAAAGCATGGGGTGTTGTGCCGTAGGCACAAAATGAATGTGTACAGAAATGGAAATGACCCTATTGCGGTTTAGTGCTTACAACACATTCACGGGCTTCGGAGAAGCTATGCTTCGGAAGGCTAACGTTGCTAGTTGGTCAAAATAGATTCCAAAAGTTTATGACTTGGATTAATCCTGCATGTTGATAATCAAACCACTCCCTTTGATTAAAAATAAAATAGCCCAGGTCAAAATTTTTCAACCCAGGCTATCGATTTGAGCAAGTCTTATAGTATTATCTCCAATAGTCTGACCTATAGTCCTCTCGATGATCACATCGATCATCACAATAGAACTTCATTAATAAGTCGCCATCATTGGATCGATATTCAATTTGGTCTCCTCGTAGTTTAAACTCGTTCCCTCTCTTATCAACAAAAAGGCCCTGATTTCGTTCAAAAACTTCATACCATCTTTCTCCGTGAAATTTAATTTTTAAACTTCTTCGACTCAGGTCTACGTGGATATGGGTCCCGGTACTGTGATTGTGCCACTTGCCTTCGTAAGTGCGGTAGTAGTTGTTCCAACCATTGCGATCATTTTGACGCCATTGATCTTGATCTCGATCAGATCTATAGTCCCCATCCCGATTACGGTCATCACGATAGTCATTTGGCGCATCATGTCTTCCATCATTGGTGTAGCGACTATAGTTTATAATAGTGCGTCGGTCCGCTGTACACCATTCGAGCGTGTTTCCGTACAAGCTAAAACAATTCCCTCGTTGATCTTTGTATTTATTGTTATCATATCTAGTGTAGGCATCCCAGGTAGAGCTGGAGCGATTGGAAGCCCTCACTTTGATACCATGCGTCGTATACATGATTTCAATATCCCGATCCCGATCAGCAGTACGCCAGTAGCCGTCCAGGTCACCGGCAAATAATCCTACAGTAAGCAATATGGACAACATCGTGGTAAACAATCTAGCTTTCATAGTAAAGAGTTTTTTAGTGAAAAATAAGCTATACTAATTGATCGTATCAAATCCTGTTAAGTAGAGTTAACTCCAGGTTAAATGCTGGTTAAAATTATCAGCTGCATTTAAGCGATTAGCTATAGCCAGGTCATTGATCAATATTGTGAGCAAGTGATAAATCTCAATACAGACTCAACTCATCCTAGACTTTGGTGTGTACCAAAAAATTCCCCCTTGCCGGATGATCCAGACTGGATTCGAACTTAAATCCTGAAGGGGTGGTACGATACTTATTATCTATAATTACAACTAGCTTTTATACAGGCCTCTGATCGATGATCTTAGGTGATGTAGTATTGTCTTTGAAGAATAATAAAAACAACACCAATACAATCGCAGCGATAGCTGCAGGAACCATCCAGATCGCACCCCAATCTTTTATACCATTGATAGTGTAATATTCTGTCACGATCCCAGCTAATACTGATCCGATGTACATCCCAATACCATACGTAGCTAATGAAATGAGCCCTTGAGCTTGATTCTTTATTTTCTCACCAGCTTTAGCATCAGTATAGATTTGTCCGGACACAAAGAAAAAATCAAAACATAACCCGTGAATAAGGATGGCCAAATACAACATCCAAAGTCCTGAAGTACCATTACCATTAGAAAACAAAAAGAATCGTACTATCCAACCAATCAATCCAATAATCAAGATCCACTTTACCCCAAATTTGCGCATGGCAAAAGGAATAGCCAACATAAACAAGACTTCAGAAAGCAAGCCTAGAGACATTTTGTTTTCTACATTAGTCATACCAGAATCCGTCAACGATGGATTGGCCATAGCATAATAAAAGGATAATGGAATGCAGATCAAAATAGAGGATATAAAAAAGATTAAAAACGATCGATCCTTAAACATCACAAAAGCATCTGCTCCAATGATTTTAGCAAAAGTAGGTTTGTCTGTAGCCTTCGGAGGAGTATTAGGTAAAAAGAAAGCATAGATACCCAACACCACGGATGCAATCATCGAAATATAAAATATAGTTGACTGGTCACCAACCCCCAAAAAACCAACAAAATTAGTGACTACAAACCAAGATATCGTGCCCATCACCCGGATGATTGGAAACTCCTTGACCGGGTCAGACATATGCGTCATGGAGATCGACGAGGTCAAGGCTATAGTCGGTGCAAATGTGAGACAGTAGGCTAGTATCCACCAGTAAAAATGATCCGCGCTCTTTTCTTGGATAAGAAAAAACAATATAATGGCACCTAGAATATTTAAGACGCCCAACACCTTTTGAGCCGCAAAATATCGATCCGCAACCATACCTATAAAAAAGGGAGCCACAATCATCGCAACTGAAAAAGCGGAGTACGCATTCCCCACCTGAGTGCCACTGGCACCCAGACTCGTAAATAAATATTTACTCATTTGACCATACCATGCACCCCAGACGAAAAACTGAAGAAACATCATGATAGAGAGTTGGATTTGTTTGTTTTTATTCATAAAGTGAAGATAGGAATTTGTATGAAAGCGTATAATTGTCCGTGGGTACTCACCCTTGTGTGACTAGTGGTACGCTGTCCGCCCAGACGGACACTTCCGACTTAACCCAATCCTGCATATCTTTGCACCATGAGTGCGATTGATATCAAAGTACCCCCAATGGGCGAATCTATCACTGAGGTGACCCTGTCTAAGTGGTTGAAAAAGGACGGGGACATCATCAAAATGGATGAAACGATCTGTGAATTTGAATCGGATAAGGCTACTTTGGACTTGCCAGCTGAAGCCGCTGGGCAACTTAAAATAATAGCGGCCGCAGGCAGTGACCTCAAAATAGGTGCTCTTATAGCTCAAATCGATACGGCCGTGACTGGCTCTGATGTGCCTATCGTAGCCTCAGCCCCGCCGACTGCAATAATAGAATCCAAAGCTCCAGCTGCTACCTCTACAACACCTTCAGCAGTCAAGGACCCGATTGCTTCTCCTGCAGCAGCAAAAATAATCAGAGAACAAAATTTGGCTAGCAATGCTATAGTCGGTACCGGCAAAGAGGGTAGAATTACGAAGGAAGATGCTGCTTCTGCCACCGCACCTAGCGCGTCAAATGAAATCAAGATAAGCAGTGTTCCGGTTTCTCCAACACCAGCTGTAGCGAAAGCTAAGGCACCACTCGTGGCTCACCAGGCATTTACTCGGACTGAACGTAGGGAGAAAATGACCCGCATGCGGCGTACGATTTCAAAAAGACTCGTCAGTGCCAAAAACGAAACGGCCATGCTCACTACATTCAACGAGATTGACATGACCGAGATCATGGCGTTGCGAGTAAGATATCAAGATCAGTTTGTAGCCAAATATGGCATTAAATTAGGGTTTATGTCACTTTTTGCCAAGGCATGCAGTAAAGTACTCTTAGAAATGCCTGAGATCAATGCTTTTGTAGATGGCGAGGAGTTAATTTATCATGATTATGTGGATATATCCATAGCCATATCTACACCCAACGGCCTGGTAGTACCTCCTATCAAAAACGTGGAGTCCTTAAAATTCCACGAAATTGAATTAAAAATTAAAGAGCTTGCCGACAAAGCTCGTGCAAATAAACTTTCACTCGAGGAAATGTCAGGTGGTACATTTACAATCACTAATGGTGGCATATTTGGCTCCATGATGAGTACACCTATCCTCAACGAACCCCAATCGGCTATACTCGGTATGCATGCTATTTTGGATCGTCCTGTAGTCATAGAAAAAGAAATTAAAATCCGCCCTATGATGTATGTGGCATTGTCTTATGATCATCGGGTGATCGATGGCTCGTCTTCGGTTACTTTTTTGGTAAAAGTGAAAAAACTATTAGAAGATCCTATGACTTTAATGATGGATTTGTAGCCTTTAGTATTGCGGCTTTAAATTTTGGGATTTTTTGAATGCATGATATTGCCACACGTTTAATAATGTCGTTAACCTTTAAAATAGTATTGTTTGGCGTCTCTTTGCTTTTATTAGAAGGTTGTCGCTCTAGACATACGCGATCGGAAAATTCAAGACCCAATATGGTTGTCATCCTTGTAGATGACATGCGATGGGATGAGTATGCTGCGGCAGGGCATAATTATATCAAAACGCCGCACATCGATAGGTTGGTGAAAGAGGGTATCACCTTTAAAAATGCATTTTGCACCACTCCTTTATGCTCGCCCAGCAGGGCAAGCTTTCTCACTGGACAGTATGCTCACAAGAATGGAATTATAGATAATCTGGCCAGAGATACTCAAAGTCACAAACTCGTGACTTTTCCTAAAATGCTCCATGACGCAGGGTATCTCACGGGATTTATAGGTAAATGGCATATGGGCAATGACAATACAAGGCGACCAGGTTGGGATTACTGGGCTTCTTTGAAAGGTCAAGGCGAGGCAGAAAATCCAAATTTGAACATCAACGGCACAGAACAACAACTACAAGGTTATGTGACGGACATACTCATGGATCAGGCTCTAAAATTTATCCGAGCTTCAAAAAACAAACCTTTTTTACTGTATCTGTCTCACAAAGCCCTACATCCAAATGTCGTCCAACGCAATGACGGAAGTGTAGGAGACATCGGTCAGGGCGGCTTCGTTCCGGCCCCCCGACATAAAGGGATGTATGATGGTGCTGTGTTTGATCGTCGAGCGAATTATGCTATCATCCCCACCGATAAACCTGCACTGTTGCGTCAAATAGACTCTTTGCCTCCACTCGGGATTGCTACAGCTACCAAAGAAAAAACAATTCGAGAAAGAGCAGAAATGTTAATGGCGGTCGATGAAGGAGTAGGCTTATTAATAAAAGCACTTGAAGAACAAGGCACACTGGACCAAACAGTGATCGTGTTCACCAGTGATCATGGTTTTTTTTATGGCGAACATGGTCTCGATGAAGAGCGCAGGCTGGCATATGAAGAGTCTATCAGAATACCAATGATTATTCGATATCCGCCAATAATTAAAGCAGCGTCACAATCCGATCATATGATCTTGAGTGTAGATCTGGCCCCAACTCTTTTAGCAATAGCCGGAGTACAATCAGAGTCACTGATGCATGGTAAGTCATTCCTGCCATTATTCAATAATGTCGTAAAGGAATGGAGGACTACTATTTTATTGGAATATTACTCGGATCGTGTATTTCCACGAATTCGCTATATGGGGTATAAAGCAATACGGACCGATCGATATAAATTTATTCATTATTTGGAATTAGTCGGTATGGATGAATTGTATGATTTACAACAGGATCCTTATGAAATAAAAAATTTGTTTAACGATAATGCGTCTAAAACAATTTTAATGGAAATGCAAGACAAATTAAATGAGCAACTGATCCTCACCCAATAAATTCAATGTTAAAAAAGGCTATAATCAAATTTGCATAGCATGTATTTCGTCAATTTACAATAAACTTACTTGTCTTAATTTGATTCGTAGGATAGTATGTTCTGATGAAATAGAGTCCTATGGTCAATCCGCGCAAGGTTATTTTTTTATTATTACCATTTGAAGTATACACCATCTCTCCCTTAGCGGACACCACCTCTAGTTTACTCCACGACTCTTCAGCATCAAGGTATATATTGCCACCGATTTGGACGGGGTTAGGATAGACTTTGGGGCTTTTTATCACAGCATATTGCAGTGATGTACTGATGCTCATAATATCCAAAAGATATTTCCAGGCTGCCTCAAACAAGGGTACACCTTGTAGAATAGGCGTGCGCTGATCCTGGACGGTACAGCCGTGACGATCTCCAATAGCGACATTATATGCAGTGACCAATTGATGTGATTGTTGATACGGATAAGGCACTTGGTCTATATTCACTGGCACTCCATATTTCATCAATCCCAGGCTGTCCCAGATCTCTTTTTGAAACAAATATTCATCGGATATATGGCTAAAGGTGTAAATATTTTTTTTGTCTGTCTTCCAGCTTCCGGTATGCATCCAAATGGGGGGTAGATAATAGTGTAAGCTAAAGTCTTTTGGGCCTGAGAAACAAATCGCCCGTAGCACAGCATAGTACTTGGCGATGACTGCTGCATGCCCGGCACCATCCGAATGCCCTGACCATATGATCCTGCCATGATTAATATCTAAAGAGGATGTCAGATAATCCAACCAGCCTTCCTGTGGATATTTTTTATTCAAGTAAATTAATAATGATTTTAACCTATAAAATATACCTTCCGTTGAATCTACCTGAATCCAACTGGAATAATTTTTACCTTCTGCGATTTCGCGATGAAAATTTTCATAGCAAGGTGGATCCGTAGAATGCTCACACGTACTATACATTTTGTCGGTGCCGGGATATGTCAAGGATATAACTCTATATCCGGACGCCGCAGCTATGGTGCAGAATGCATTTGAACTATTGGCCTCATCAAAACTGGCAGGTAGGTAGACCAACAATTGATTGCGTTGTTGACTTTGTAAATTAAAATATATTCGATGGGAATCACTAATAAAAGTTTTTATTTGGCTGTCTGTGTGGGAAGGGCTAACAGATTCTTTCCTCACGGAGGCTAAAATTAAATTTTGACTGAAAATCAATATAAACAGCAGCAAAATTCTGGTGAATCTGGATAAAATAAATGACATAACCCCGTGTTTTATAGAACGAATTTAAACAACGAATTGGTTGCCAATAATCGAAAAAATAACTAAAATATTTTAGCTTATCAGGCTTTGCAATATTCGTACATTCACCTATATTTATAAGATTGGGTAGGCCCAATATGAATTTTAATTAAACCTTTATAAATCTTGAATATGACTAAATTTAAATGTATGATGCTGTGCATATTGCTATTTGGTATAGCAATAGTAAATGCACAAACCATCTCCGGGACCGTCAAGTCCGGCGCTGATGGCACTTCGATACCTGGGGTATCGATCATAGTAAAAGGCACCAATACCGGAACGGTATCGGACCTCGATGGCAATTTTTCTATTGCCGCTCCTCCACAAAGCACTATTGTTTTCTCTTACATTGGATTTTTGAACAAAGAGGTGGCAGTTGGCAATCAAACCAATCTGGACATCATCCTGGACGAAAACAATCAAAGTCTGGATGAAATAGTTGTTACAGCCCTGGGTATACGCAAAGAATCCAAAAAGCTTGGATACGCTACGAGTACCGTTTCTAAAGAGGCGATCACAGAAAATCGTTCTGGCAATTTTATCAATACGCTGCAAGGAAAAATAGCTGGGGTCAATATCTCAGCCTTAGGTACAGGACCAGCGGGGACATCAAAAATCCGAATTAGGGGCCAATCTTCTATCGCAGGCCAAAACAACCCTCTCATCGTAGTCAATGGTATACCGATAGACAACACTAATTTTGGTACCAATCCAGGTAATGCAGCTGCCGACAACTCCATAGGTGTACGAGGTGGTGGCAATACTTCTGATGGTGGTGATGGACTGTCAAGTATCAATCCCGATGATATTGAAAGTATGACTGTACTCAAAGGCGCTACTGCAGCCGCACTGTATGGATCTCGAGCCAAAGATGGAGTCATCATGATCACCACTAAGACCAAAGGCACTTCCAAAGGCATAGGCGTCACCTATAACTCAAACTATACCAATGAAACTCCTTTGGATTTTACAGACTATCAATACGAATATGGCCAAGGCGAAAATGGCGTAAGGCCGACCACTGCAAATCCCACTTCTGGTCAATGGTCGTTTGGCGAAAAATTTGCTCCGGGTATGACTCAAGTATTGTTTGATGGAGTAACCGTACCCTACGAGCCTGTTTATGATAGAATTCGCAAATTTTTCCGAAATGGTCAAAATTTTGCAAATACCATTACCCTATCTTCAGGCAACGATCAGGGGGGATTCAATCTTTCCTTCTCTAATAATGATAATAAAGGCATTGTCCCAAATAATACATTTAATCGTAAAACCTTTAACTTGGGATTTGCATATGACCTTTCAAAAAAATTGAGCTTTACAGGTAGTGCAAATTACTCGAAAGAATACAATAAGAATCCGCCCAATATCGCCAATCAAGATAATTCAATTCCGACTTCTTTATACAATTTGGCTAATTCTATGCCTTTAGATTTGTTGGAAGCAAAAAAATTCAATGCACTGGGTAATGAGTTTATTTATTCCAGATTTATGAATAGGACGAATCCATACTTTACGCTGTCTGAACAGTTTCAAAATATTCGACGCGATCGATTATTTGGTAATCTTAATTTGAAATATAATGTCCTTCCTTGGTTATATGTCCAAGGCCGGGTAGGTCAGGATTTCTGGACTCGAGACCAGGACTTCAATAATTTCCCTACCGGACAAGCATCATTAGCAGCAGCTCCTGCTGGTTTTGTAAATGGAACCTATACCCAAGAGGCCAGACGATTTAGAGAAACCAATGCAGATATCTTGATCTCTGCTTCCCGTGAATTTGGTGATTTCGGTTTTGATATCAATGTCGGTGGCAACCAAATGTATCGTCGATCTGATTTGAATAGTACCTTGGTTCAGGACTTTATAGTCAGAGGTTTATACACGGTAGGCAATTCGAGAGTGAAGGATCCTATCTATGGCTTCAGTGAGCGGGCTGTGAATTCAGTATATGGCTCGGCAGACATTTCATACAAACGCTTCCTATATTTAAATGGTACGTTGCGTAATGATTGGTTTTCTACGTTGTCGCCTGAGAATAGATCCATACTCTATCCTTCTATTTCTGGTAGTTTGGTATTCTCTGAAGCTTGGAAAGGTGCGCCATCTTGGTTGACCTTTGGTAAACTGAGAGTGGCTTATGCTGAGGTCGGTAGTGATACTGATGTCTCGCCGTATGCTAATAATTTATTTTATTCTGTCAATGGAAATTTATTACCCAATCCTAGTGGCGCAGGCCAGCCTGTAGCTGGGCCTTCTAGTCTTACGCTTCCCAATTCTAACCTTAAACCTATGCGGGCCACTGAAAAAGAAATTGGCTTAGAATTAAAACTGTTCCGCAACAGGATAGCTATAGATTTTGCCGCATATCAAAAAGTTACTAATGATCAGATTGTTTCAGCCCAGGTTTCAGATGCTTCGGGCTATACCAATACCTTAATCAATAGTGGTAGAAGTAGAACTAATGGCTTAGAAATGTTGGTTAATCTGGTGCCAATTAAAAGCGCAGGTTTTCAATGGGATATTACATTTAATGGGTCATTAAACAATACGAAGGTGTTGAAATTGTTGACAGATAAACCAGGCGATCGAATTACAGTAGGTACGCACGTATTTAATGGTGAGCTCCGTCAAGTAGTAGGTCAACCCATGGGACTGATCTATGGATTCGGTTACGCAAGAGATGCACAGGGCCGGATTATATTCGGAGGAAACGGTATTGCTACTCGAACTTCAGACCTTAAATCTTTCGGTTCAGCATTGCCTAAATGGATAGGGGGTATTAATAATGGCATAATCTATAAAGATCTGTCCCTTTCCTTCCTGATTGATTTTAAACTTGGCAATATGATGCTTTCAGGGACTAATTTTAATGCAACTCGACATGGTCTACATAAACAAACATTACCCGGTCGTGCAGGAATTGTCGGAGAAGGGGTCAATGCTAAAGGGGAAGTAAATACGGTCAAAGCAAATAGCCAGGATTATTGGAGTGTGGTCCGATCGTTGGCTCTGATTGAACCAGTCGTCTATAATGGAGGTTATTGGAAATTACGCCAAATTACTGCTGGTTATGATTTGACAAGGTTGTTGCCAGTGTCATCGCCCATCAAGGGTTTAAAACTCAACCTGGTGGCTAATAATGTATTGATGTTGAAAAAATGGATACCTAATATAGATCCCGAATCATTTGGTTATTCATCAGATAATCTCGTGGGCATGGAATCTACCGGATTGCCTACCACTCGCAGCGTTGGTTTTAATCTAAATGTTAAATTTTAAAAATCGGATGGACATGAAAAAAATTATTAAATATTGTTTTATTATATTCTCACTCATTGTAGTCTCTTGCGATAAAGGATTTGATGAATTGAATATCAATAAAACTGCGGCTACTACGGTCAATCCTGCATTTGTATTAAACAATGCAGTCATCAATGCCTCTTTTGTGAATTCAATTTTAATATTAGAAGTAGGCATTGTCCAACAAATTGTAACTCCAAACTCCGGAGTATTGACTGGAGCTAATTTTAACCAGGATAACCGGGACGCTACCAATCAAAATTGGGTACGCTACTACCGATCGGTGATCCGATACACTACAGATGTCATTAATCAGACTAAGGATCTCCCCAATAGATCTAATCTTCGAAATATGGCGCGCATCCTACAAGCATATGCATATATGGTCTTGACTGATTCTTATGGCGAAATACCTTATTCAGAAGCAGGTAAAGGCTATATAGATCAAGTCACTTTGCCAAAGTATGATACTCAGCAATCTATCTACACCGATATCATCAAAGAACTGACAGAGGCTAGTGCCGCACTGGATGCTACCAAAACAATAGAATCTGCCGATGTGTTATTCGGTGGTGATGTTGCCAAATGGAGAAAATTTGGCAATTCTATATTGCTCCGAGCTGGGATGCGATTATCCAAAGTAGATGTCACACTTGCACAAGCTACAGTACAAAAAGCAATTGCCGGTGGAGTCATCACCTCTAATGCAGACAATGTATTTATAAGGCATGATGCTAACTATACCAATTCATGCGGTCAATGGTTGAACTCTACAGAGGCGGCTAACAATTATATAGCAAAACCATTTCTTGATTTTTTGAAAAACAGCAACGACCCGAGGCTTAAAGCTATAGCTAATCGATTTGTAGGTGCTAAATCAGGCCCAGAGCAGACAGCAGCCAGATCCAGTACAGATCCCGCAATCCAGATTGGTATGCCCATAGGCCATGATAATAATACAGTAGTAGCTGCGGCCAAAGCAGACGGATTGGCTAGTTTCTATGATTATAGTCAGATCGATCGTTTTAGAATCGGTAAAAATACCGCTCCCATGTTTTTAGTCAGCTTTGGTCAGACTTCACTCTTGCTCGCTGAGGCTATACAAAGAGGCTGGGCTACGGGGTCTGCTGCTGATGCATTTAAAGCTGGTATCAGAGCTCATATGGAGCAATGCGCAACCTATGATGCCGGCTCGGCGGTGCCCGCTGCCGCTATAGATACATATCTAGCTGCTAATCCTTATGATGCTACCAAAGGACTCGAACAAATCAATACTCAATATTGGATCGCTTCATTTTACAATGGACCTGAGGCCTTTGCTAATTTCCGTAGAAGTGGATTTCCTAAACTTACTCCTAATCCTTTTCCGGGTAAAGCGATCAAAGGCGATTTTATCCGACGATTGACTTATCCTAACTCAGAAATCTCTGTCAATAGTACCAATGTAAAAGAAGCTATTGCTCGACAAGGTGCCGATGATCTGGATACCAGAGTGTGGTGGGATAAACAGTAGCTTATCAATAATCTGTATGATCGGGACAGCTAATAGCCAATAAGTGAATTATAGAAAGCCGACTTCAATAGAGGTCGGCTTTTTATTTAAGGCTATATCGTGTAACAATTTGATGACTTTATGAAAAAATATGGATCGGATTAGATTAATTAATCCATTTTTAAGATGAGTTAAATAGGGTTTTCGGATCAAAATACCACTACAATCCTGAAGCTTTAAAATACCTAATTAAGGACTCTTCTTTTCCAATGCCTTATCATCATAAAATCCCATGGACTCTGCACGTTGCCACTTCGTAAAATAAACGATCTGACCAGTGTGATACGAAAGATGCTCCGTCACATGGACGATGATATCCACTCCTGTCTTTTCATAACATTGTATGGATCTTGATTTTATTAAATCTGATTCGGATAGTGAGCCGATGATGTCACAGGCGCTTTGTATAATCTCTTCCAGATTCTGCAGTAATTTTTGTTTTGAAATAGGCCCTTGGTCTGCAAATTCTGATGACCGTATCCTATGATCTTCGGCACCACCGAGACTACTGAGTATATATTGAGTGATATTGCCACATAGATGAAGAATTATATTGCCCATGCTGTTGCTTTCACCATTGGGTCGCCACCAGGTTTCTTCTTCTGTCAATCGATCGATCGAAGTATGTATTTTTTGATAGCTTTCCTTGAGGTGTGCTATGCAACTTGCTTTTAGAAATTCGGAGCTAGAATTCATTTGCAAATATACTGCAAAGCGGAGGGTTTACATCTGGCCCATAGCCAATGTAAAAAAGCTCAACTTTACATCAGCTGCTGCGAGTAAAGGTATAGCGCAGGCCTCAAGTGTAGCGCCCGTAGTCAGCACATCGTCCACCAGCAGGATATGCCTGCCTTTGAGGCTTTTAGTAGTATTTATTTCAAAAGAGTCTGCTACGTTTTTCATTCTTTCCATCCGATGTAAATTGGTTTGACTTACTGTCATTTTTCTTTTCACGATGGCTTTATCCAGGACCGGGATGTGCAGTATTTCCCCGATGCCATGTGCTATGCGTTCTGCTTGATTGTAGCCTCGAGTCCAAAGTTTTTTAGGATGAATAGGTACTGGGATGATCAGATCCGGCAAGGTCCAGTGACTGCGCATTTGTTTGCCGGCTATTTTACCAAGATGGACTCCGATCTCAGGTCTTGATTCATATTTTAGTTTGTGAATGAGATGTTGTAGTCGGCCACCTGGCGTAAATTTGAACAAGGAGGCACCATAAAGCAAACCCAACCGACCAATAAATTTTTGTGTAAACTCATTTTCATTTTCACGCCAATGAGCAGTAGGGGTAATCTCATATGCACACCGCACACAAAAGATGTGATCCTTTATGCTGATCCGGTCTTCACAGGCAAGGCATACCCTTGGATAAAACAAGTCTAATATACTTGAAGCGGCATGCCCCAAAACAGATTGTCGGACATGGAAGGTGGTATTTATTTGCTGAGTTTCCACCAGATCCCATTGATAATTTTATTGATTTTCACTGCATCACCATGATTGATGTGATTGGGGTTGGCTAATACTTCTTCCAGTAACTGCTTAAACTCTACCGATGAGTTGCCAGATTTAAAATAGGTCAATAGTAAGCCGATATCTCCATCTTGACTACCGTATACTTTAGCTTGTTTAAAGGATTCCATAGCTTGGGGGTAATCACCCATTCTAATGTAGAATTTCCCCATGTAGGCTTGTCGTTGTCCTTGTTGAATATCGGCAACTTGTATTTTTTTAAGCAATGCTACTGCTTGAGCTGGATCGTTTTTATGCTTTGAAGCAATAGCATTTAAATCCATTGAATCCATATTATTTCCACGGGTTGCATTGTCTGGGATTTCCAATAGATTTTCAACCATATCGGTTTGCTCGCGATTCAGTTTTTGAACATTAAAATAACAAATACCGACTGCGAATAAAATAGAAGCAGCTGCTGCTACCTTATACCATGTTATTCGGTACGCTTGCCTACGATTTGGCAATTCTACAGTCTTCGTTGGGCTCGATCCGGATATTTCTTTCCACTCTTGTAGTTGTTGGCGAAGATCGGATTCTATTTTGCTTTCTATTGTCGCATTGGATATTAAAAAAGCATCATAAAGAGATCGTAAATCAGGTTCCTGGTCCAGGCGCAGCTTAAATGTGGCTGCTTCTTCTTTTGATAATTTATTTTTAGAAAATAAATCAAACTGGTCAAGGAGGGGTTCATTCAGTTCGATTGGTGTCATGTTAGGTCTATTTTGTATATAGGGTTGGATTGAATTATTTTAATCAATTGTTGTTGACAGTCGTATTTGGCTTTGCGAGCCACGGATGCGTCCTGCAGTCCGGTTTTTTGGGCTATTTCCTCCATACTGTAGGAAAGTTGCCAAAGGGATAATATGTTTTGACAGCGTTGTCCCAGCCGTCCGATTAAATTTTGGAGTTGAAGTTTGCGTTGATCGTCGATCAGGATAAGATCAGGCCTTACTGCGTCTGACACCATTTCACTATCTGAAAAATTTTCTTTTAAGGTCAGCCGCTTCTTACGTAAGTGATTCATCCATAGATATTTACCTATAGAATATAAGTAAGACGAAAGACTTCCATCCAATCTAAAATTACCCTCTCTGATGTTGCGATCCATTACGATGATCGCTTCCTGATAGAAGTCTTCGCCGTCGTGTGAATTGCCGTGGTTGTTAGTAATCATAGAGTTAAGTTTAGATTTGACACCTGATTCGGAAAAAATCTGACTGAGCGCACGCTCCCGTGCTACACCGCCCGCTTTAATCATGGCTACCAGGTCTTTATCTCGATCTACATCCATAGTGTAAAGGCTTGCTGAAATGTCCTTAAATTTTAGTTAAAAATTACAAGGCTAAATATAAGTAATTATAAATCAAATAATTGCGTCAAAAATGTGAAAAAATTTTAATTTTTTATCAAAAACAAACATCATTTTAGTAACGAAAACACCATTCTTTACATAATATTGAAATACTAAACCTAAAAATCTATGTCATTATTATCTTGTCCGGATGGCCCACCGTGCCAAAGTGGATCAAATCCACCCTTGGCAGAAGCAGCAATGCAACCATCCTCAACCACAGCTTCTATCGCAGAATTATCGCGTGAGGTGCGATCTTCTGACTATGCCGATGTATGGATTGTAGATTCCGAAAATCAGGTTATCGGTAAATACAAAAAGACACTGGTGCAGGGTAGTATTCCGGCGAAGTTTGCATATAAATTGCCTTCCAAAGCCAGAAAAAAGTTGACTAATCACCTTGGCGCTCAAATAAATATTTCCATTAAAAAATACAATTGTATTACTGGCGATCAGATCGACATAGATCTTCAAGCCTTTTTGCTGGTTGAATAATTTATTCGGCAAATACTTTATGCTTATATTGGTATAAATATTCCTATATAAGCTTGGCTAAGGTCGTTCTCATTTTTTTATCGCTATGTTTTGCTTTGAACATCTTAGCAAGTGACCGCGATATGTACTTTAAAATGTTGGGTCGTATCGATTCAGCTCACGATGAGAGTGACTTCTACTTTGTTAAAAAAAAGGCAAAAGAATTGTTCGACCTAGTCCAGAATAAAGATGAATATCTTGACTTCCGAATCCAGACGATCAGTTATTTATTGGAGGCGTATCAGTTAACTTCTGATTATAAAAATGCCGCAAAAGAATTTGTCTGGATCGAACAAGAATATCTAAAACAACAAGTTGCACTTAATAAGCCAGTCTTTGATACAGAGTCTATGTATCGATTGGTATTTGTTTATAATTATTTTCATTACGAATTTGCCACATTTCGGCAGCAGTATTCTGTAGCTATCCGGTACGCACTTAAAAATCTGGATCATGTCAATAATCATCCTGAATATTATACCACTACCAGAATATCGCATAAGGAGCTCAGATATACTCGGCTTTGGCAATGTTATACCCAACTCGGCTTGTCTCATATGCATACACACGACTATCAGCAATCCTTTGTGTTTTGCAAAAAAGCATTACAATATGGTCAACTGGTTGATCAAATAGATTCTGCCCAATTTCAAGGCAAAATCTGGGGCCGAGAACAAGCAGCATTAATCAATCTTATAAAATTGGAAATGAATGTCGAAAATCCAAAATTATTGGATCAGGCATATGCGTCACTTCAAGAAAGTAAAACACCTCATGCCAATATAAACGACCGATTGAAAGATCAACTCATATTGATCGTCAAAAAACCTCAAGTTGATCAGGGTATAAAATATAGATCGATCTTAAAATTGAGATCTATTCCAAAGTCGCTGGAGGATCCAAAAGTAATCCTTGCCTGCGCAGATTATTATTTTAGTATCTTCAACTATAAAGCACTCTTATCAGACCTTAACCGATTAAGTAACCTTCAAGTCAGTAAAGGGCTTAGTTCGACGATCAAATCCAGAATGCATATTCTAAGAGCTCATCTGGCATTAGCGGGAGGCGATTATCAATCAATGGATCTTGAGCTGGCAAAAGCTATGACATTTGATCCTGTAAAATTAATGGAGCCTGACTTGCAAAATGCAGATTATAAATACGATTATTTGCGGTCGGTCCACCAAAATATTGATTGTTACTATAAAGCGTTTGAACGGACTGACTCTATTTTATTTCTCGATCATATCATAAGGCTAGCCTCTTCAGCCTATGCTTCAGTACAAAATATACGGAGTGGTCAGCATGCAGCTCAGGACAGATTATCGACCATAGCTGAGCTGGCATCCATGATAGAGATCGTCATAGTATCGCTCTATACACTACAAAACAATAGCAGGAAGATCGACTACAATCTAGCCTTGCGTTATATGGAAATCAATAAATCTTATAATCTGAGAAATGAAACCAGAATAAAACATGGATTGTTAAGTGAACATAAAAGATCGGAATTGGATCGGACTCAATCTGAAATCAATCGGCTAGAAGACAAAATCGCTGCATCCACATTTACTGAAGGCTCGGTATTAGACTCGTTGACACAATTATATACTAACAGAAAAAGTATCCTTACAGCTCACGGTGGATACGATGCCACCCGATTGGATTGCCGTGAAGTCCAGTCCAAACTCAAGCCTGAGGAATGCATTGTTGAGTACTTATTTAGTAAAAATGTCATAACAGCGTTAGTCATCACCAGAGATAGCATTCGATTGGTTTATTTGCATAGGCTGGAAGCAGCTTCGGATGGCATTCTGACACACTTATCTTCTTTCTTTCATTCTATTGATATTGATCATCATATGCTCAGGGCTCAGCGAGATTCGGTTTGGTCAGAAGCTTCTTTTTATTTATATCACTCCTTGATTGCACCTTTAGCCATTTCTCTTTATAATTCTATATTGATTATACCAGATGGCCCACTCAATAGATTGCCATTTGTAGCGTTACTGACCCGACTTCCAGAGAATTTTAATTATAAGACCTGGCCATATTGGATAAATCAGACTAAGATCTCTGTTCAGCAATCTGTCGCACTCTGGTTGGATTACAATTACGCTGCTAGATCAAAAAAACAAAAATCCGGGTTGGTTGGTTTTGCACCCACTTTTAAAAATTTAGAGCATAATGTGGCAGAATGTGAAGCGGTTGCTGAACTGATAAGGCCAGTCAAATTAATCAAAGGTGACCACGCTCTTTGCAGCCAACTTTCGCAAGAAGCTATGACAGCCCAGGTACTACATATCGCCAGCCATGCACATTCGGATTTAAACGACGCCACTAAATCTATGATTATTGCCTCGCAAGACACCTTATTATTGGAGGATATAGCCAACCGTGAGTTTTCTCAAGACTTGGTCTTTCTGAGTGCCTGTGAAACCGGTCATGGCAAAGTGATAGCAGCAGAAGGAGTCATGAGCCTGGCCAGAAGTTTTTTTGCTGCCGGGGCTCGCAGTGTTATGAGCACCCTCTGGAAAATCAATGACCGAATCAGTAAAGAACAAGTGATTTTGATCTATAACGGCTTGAAAGAAGGACTGACCAAGGATCAGGCCATTCGTGATATGCAGCTGCACTACATTCAGCACAAGGATATTTCAGCCAAATTTGCCATGCCATATTACTGGGCATCGTATCAATGTCAAGGAGATCTGAGACCACTTGAGTTCAAAAACGGGTATTTGAGTCATTGGTGGTGGATCAGCTTACTTTTTATAGCCATGAGCTTGATTGGATATAAAATTTTAAAACGAGGTGCGATGCAGACGCTTCTACGATGAAATGTTGGGCTAAGCCCAAATTAGTAGAATTAAGTTTCATGCTTGGATTTTTTGGGCAATTAAGACATGTCGAATATTACATAAAGACTTATTTTTTTGCATTTTTTAAAGGACATTTATCTGGTTTGTTACATATCTTAACAGAACCATTAAAAATATACTAAAATGCCAGACAAAAGATTTCCTTTGGAGTATCGTACTGTCCACTTGTACGATGAGCTCAAATACCTCGCATTGCGGGAGGAACTTGATAAATTGCAAAACAGTGGTCAAGCCAGCCCCACGGAGTTACAAAAATTAAGCTCAAAGATAGCTGTCGTTTTACAAGAAGCTGAACTCAAACGAGATGCCTTTTACAGCAAACAATCTGTGAATGCATTTTTTGGTATTCGGGCTCATCTAAGGAAAGAAGGGTTTTTTGGAAAAATTTTAGCCTTTTTGTTGAATCCATCTGCTTACTTTAAATATTTTAAATCATAATCATTATGCCCAATTGCCCATATCCCGGTCCCCCATGTTACACTGAAAATTCACAACCTAATCCTATTCATCCGTTTCAGAGTAATGCAATACCAATTTTAGATAAAGTGACGGACATTGCCTGGAAAAGAAAATATTTTAATAATCCTATTGTTTCAACCATCCCGATTGAAGTAGTTATATGGGATGCAAATAAGAGTAAGCCTTTGGCTGCTTTTAAGCAAGTGGGAGAAAAGGAACCCCAGAAATCTAAAAATCCCTATCCAACTACAGAACATGATGATGCTAAGCCAATTATTGATACTTTATTTTATTATGAGCTTGATAATTTCAATGGTATCAAAAAAGGTATGATTGTTTTATATGCATTCAAGGAAGAGAAAGGAGACGAGTATGAATTTAGGATTCAAGTCATATAATTTCTAGAGTTAAAAATATGTTGTAGTTATGGTATGATTAAAACTTGGTATATCATCATATTGACCTTTATCTTCTATTCATTATGTGGACAGAACGAGGCTGACCTCCGGAAATTGAGGGTGAAAATTAATATGTATGATGATGCTGGAGCTCATGCCTTGGTGATCGAACGGGCGAAACACTTATATGAGACGGCCAGTGCACTTCCGCTCGATTCATTAAGTCTGGAATATCGGTGCGTGGCACTCATGTTTCTAATGGATCGCTATAAACTCTCAAACCCCAAATTATTTGCACAGACTTTTGATGCATTTATGGCTGAGTTTAATCAGCCCGTCTCAAAAAGTGATAATATTCAGTTTGCTTATTTTATTTTTAAACACGATTTGCACGCAATCAATACTGATCAGGATGAATTATTAAAAACGTTATCCGTCGCTGAGCGATTTGTAATAGAGCATTCTGCTGAATTAGACCGTCAAGTCTCTGTTTTCTGGAAAATGTTGATTCATCGTCGAAGAGGGGACTATTACCTTAAAGAAAGTAATTTTAGTTTATGTAAGATGCAGTATGAATTTGCGTTGTCAGAGTCTCGCGCTGTTGACTCACTCAACAAAGCAAAACAAGGTAAGTTCTTTAATTACGAAAGAATGCAATTGATCAATCTTTTTAAATTGGCCGTGTTATCCAATGATAATGTGACGATGAAGAGGATTTATAATCTTCTACAAAGGAATACCAAAAAATCCCTATATGAAAACAATTGGAATCGGGAATTTATTCAAGCATTATTGTATGGAACAGAAATACCAATCAAACAAATACAAACGATTCTACCGCAATTGGTCAATAATGAATTGTTGCGAAAAGACCCATTAAATTATATAAAAATCAGTCAATATTTCCTAGATAGCAATTACATTGTCGAAGCGGAGTTTTATAAAGAAAGGGCTCGGCTTTTACTACCAGATTTTTTAAATAGCTTCAACATTCCTATTCAATATAATTTATTGGATGCTGGATTTGCCCTGCAAGCTGGCCAGGTAGAAAAAATGGACTCATTAATTATGAGCTCATTACAATGGTTGCAAGGACCACAACACAAATTAAATACTACTCCTATAATTGGGAGCCGACGAGACTATCTGGCATTTATGCAACGGGCCATTGTGATGTATACAAAAGCCTATGAGCGCACTGGAGAAAATTCATTACTCGTGCAATGTGCAGCATTGACCGATGCTGCTATATATCCACTGTATTATTTAAGATTGGATCTCCCAGATGAGACGGATAGGACCTTATTGTTATCTCAATTGACTGATCTATGCGATAAGGCATTGTTGAATTATGCTGAATTATTTAAAAACAAAACACCAACCCGCCAGCAGGCCTCGATATTAATTAATTACATGGAAGCCAATAAGTCTTTTAATTTGTTGCTCAATCGACAAATCAAAGACCATGCACCAGAATCGATGGTCAGTATACTTAATTCATTGGACGGAGCGACCAACTTAATGGCGCAACAATTTTCATTGCATGCAGATCAATCAGATGCTATGATTTTGCAAAGATCCGAGTTGATCGACTCATCGGTTAAAATTTGGGAATGGGCACTTGCAAATAGTAAGATGAAAGACTTGTTGACGATAGACCAAGTGCAAGGCAAATTGAAATCGAATCAATCGCTGATCGAATTCTTTACCTCATCAAATCATATTTTTAGTCTATTGATTAACAAAGACGAAGTTTCGTTTCAAAGACTTTTTATTCCGAAGGATACATCCATTGCCAGCATCAATGAACTTATTTTTAAATTGGGTAATTTAATAGAAGACGGCTCTTCTGGTCAAGACTTGCAGTTGGAGGATTATAAACGCACTGCTCATCAGATTTATAACATACTCATTGCACCAGTGGCTGACCAGCTTAAAGAAAAAATCATTATCATACCTGAAGCTAATATGTCTACCGTGCCTTGGGGAGCTTTGCTAGAAGAATTTCCATCTCAAATGGACTGCAGAAATTGGCCTTATTGGATTAAATCTCATACGATAGCTACCCAGCATTCTCTTGCTTTGTGGCTTATGGAAAATTATCGTAAAGATTTCAAAAATCATCAAGCCCCATTTTCGGCGTACGCTCCTTATTTTGAAAATTTGCAATTTAACATTGAAGAATGCCGAAAATTGCAGGCACTTAATCAAGGATCTGTATTTTCAAATGAACAAGCCAATCTTCAGAATTTTTTTGACCATGCACCTCATAGCAGAATTATTCATATCTCTAGCCATGCAAAGGCGAGTGTGAACTATGATGATTCTTCCTACATCGTATTTCATACAGATACGCTTTATAGTGGCGAAATTGAACAACTTAATTTTTCAGCGGAATTGGTATTTCTAAGTGCATGTGAGACAGGTATAGGCAAAGTGATCCAGGCAGAAGGGGTCATGAGTTTTGCAAGGTCTTTTTTTAATGGAGGTGCACATGCTGTGATCAGTACCTTGTGGGAAGTGAATGATCAAAAAAGTTTTAATCAGGTGATTAAAATATATGAATACCTGTTAAAAGGACAATCTAAGGATCAAGCGATTCAATCGATGCAATTGGACTATCTCAGAGATGCAAGAAACCCAAATGCAGCATATCCATACTTTTGGGCTTCCTATCAATGTCAAGGAGAATTAAATCCAATTTTTAGTATATTTCATCCTTATAGAACTGCTTTGAAACTCATCATCATATTGACGATGAGCCTGTCATCAGGTATTCTTTTTTACAGAATTAAATTTAGTAAAAAAAGAGACCAAGTTGCAGCAGCATGATGTATGCTTTCAGCTATAATTGATGTTCAGGATGATGTACTTCTTTCGAGGGATGAATGTTTAAATTGCCCAAGCACCTCCTACTTCTGACAATGGTATACACGGTTTATATTCACCCGGCACAGGCAGATATTTTAATAGTTTAGTAGCACCTTCTTCCGATGTACAATATCCCGTGATGGTGAGCTCCTTAGCCATATCGTAAAATGGTTTTTGAGTAGGCTGCTCTTTGCGATTGCGCAACTCATCATCCATGACTTGCACCATTTCTTTTCTTTGATCACTACTCAGCCTACCAAAACTTTTGCCATATTTTGTTTTAGCATCAATATCCAATTGAGCTAGTCCGTTGGCGAAGTTGGTTTGGTCCTCCGGCTTGTACACATCTTTAAGCATTACATCTATGAAGCGATCCACTTTAGCATCCTTAGCCCCGGGAGTTTTACCGGCAGGCAGTATAGTCTCACACAATTCAGACAGACTTTGAATATGATCTTTATCTATAAAAGCGGGAGTCCAATCTGGTTTAGGATCGGCTTTACAACCCGACAGCACTCCTGATATTGTTGCCGCTGACAAAGTACCTCCCAATAAGATACTACTCAGTCTTAATGCTTCTCTTCTATCCATCATGGTTTAGTTATTTATTCAATTGATTAAAGGATTATAGATTCATTCGTTTTAATTCTTGCACGGCATGTTCAGCTGCCCGTGCTGTCAAGGCCATATAAGTCAGCGAAGGATTGACACAAGCAGCTGAGGCCATAGCTGCACCATCTGTCACATAGACATTAGTACAATCCCAGACCTGATTATGTTTATTTAATACACTGTTTTTAGGGCTAGTACCCATCCGTGCCGTCCCCATCTCATGGATCCCAAGGCCGGGTGCATTGTCTTTCGGATCATTGAGCCTGATATTTCTAGCGCCACTGGCTTCCAACATTTCTCCCGCCGAGGTGATCATATCTTTGCGCATAGTCATTTCATTTTCTTTAAACTCACAATCAAATGTTAGAGTAGGTTGGCCATTGATATCCAATACCGCTTTATTCATTGTGATCTTATTTTCATGATAGGGTAGAGTCTCCCCAAAACCAGTCATACCCATGACCCATTGACCAGGTACTGCCAGGTTATCTTTTAATTCTTCACCAAATCCCAACTCCTTGACTGCGCGCTGCCATCCCACACGGGACGCGGCACCTTGATAGCCATAACCTCGTAAATAGTCTGATCGTTTATCCTTACCTACATTTCTGAATCTTGGTAAATAGATGCCTCCTGGTCTCCTGCCAAGGTAATACATGTCTTCAAATCCTGGTATTTCGCCACTAGCCCCTGCTCTGAAATGGTGATCCATCAGATTATGACCAAGCTCGCCGCTGGATGATCCTAGACCATCGGGATATGCGTCAGAGACAGAGTTCATCAGAATCCAAGTAGAATTTATGGCGGAGGCACACAAAAAGATCACTTTTGCGTGGTATTCCATACTTTCTTTAGTGATCGCATCCAGTACGCGCACTCCCGAAGCCTTTTTAGCTTTTGCATCATATAAGACAGCATTGACTATTGAGTTTGGTCTGATCGTCAGATTGCCAGTTTTTTCAGCTGCTGGTAGGGTAGAGGACAATGAGCTAAAATATGCACCATATGGACAACCCCTGCTGCAAAGATTTCTAAATTGACACTTTGTACGGCCATTATGATCTTGTGTGAGGTTTGCTACCCGACCCACAGACATCACTCGACCATTAAATTTGGAGGCAATACTTTCCCGGACTTTCTTTTCCGCACAATTCATCTCGATAGGAGGCAAAAATTTGCCGTCAGGCAATTGCTCTAACCCTTCTTTTTGGCCACTGATACCGGCAAAAGTCTCTACATGATCGTACCATGGCGCCAGGTCCTTGTACCGGATCGGCCAATCCGTACCATAGCCATCTTTTGCATTTGCCGTAAAGTCGATGTCACTGTGACGATAAGAGTGTCGACCCCACATGATAGACCTGCCACCTACATGATAGCCCCTTATCCAATCAAATCGTTTTGTTTCGGTGTACGGATGCTCCGTATCTTTTAGCCACCAGTGTTTCGTGGCGGGTGTGACAGTATATCCCGTCCTCAATTGTTTTTCGTAATCTTTGGCTTCTGTAGCTGTTAGTCTATTGTTATTGGGCAATTGCCAGGGAGCCAAAGCGGCGGTAGGATACTCTCCATGTTTGACCATTCGCCCTCGTTCCAGGACTAATACCTTGAGTCCTTTTTCAGTGAGCTCTTTTGCGGCCCACCCACCTGAGATACCGGAACCTACTACTATAGCGTCATAGGTGTTTTCTGCTTTAAGGTCTGAATTGAAATACATTTAATTTTTTTTATAGTTTTTATATTCAACGCGATAAAAATAGAAAAATCCTACTCCTTAAAGTTAAAATCTGATGGTTTAATATTATTTTATGATTCTTAACTACTAGTTTCCCTACTTAGGCCCAGGTTTGAATCTCAGTGGCTTGAATTTGTCACTCTTTTTAAAGTAACTAGTTGACTTTGATAAGGACTTTGATTTTCAAGCTATTAACTGTAGTAGTTTTTATAAATCAGCCAAAAAAAGATTGTTTTTCAATCAATTAGGTAAATTAATTGGGATAAATGTTTGTCTATCTGATAAAGAAGAATTACTTTTGCGGCTCTTTTTATTAAAGATAAATACATTTTAAAGTGAAAACATTATCTTATAAGACTATTTCAGCCAAAAAGGCAGACTTTGACGGAAAAAGGACATGGTTTTTCGTAGACGCAGATGGGCTTACCCTGGGTAGATTATCCAGTAAAATAGCCTCTGTTTTGAGAGGTAAGACCAACCCAGCCTACACTCCTCATGCTGATACCGGCGACTTTGTGATCGTCACCAATGTTGAAAAAGTTAGAATGACCGGCAAAAAAATGTTGGTCAAAGAATATCAGACCTATTCGGGTCACCCGGGTGGTCAAAAGACAAAAACGGCCAAAGAACTTTATATCAAAAAGCCAGAATACATCTTAGAACATGCCGTGAAAGGTATGTTGCCTAAAAATAGCCTCGGTAGACAAATGTTTAAAAAATTATTTATCTATACCGGGGCCGAACATCCTCATCAGGCTCAAAAACCTATTTCTCTATTTGATCTCACTACTAAATAAATATCTATAATGGAAATCATTAATAGTGTCGGACGACGCAAAGCATCTGTAGCCAGAGTCTATTTTTCTAAAGGCATTGGCCAAATCAGAATCAATGGCCGAGAGTTAGCAGATTATTTTCCTCTTCGCAATATGCAAGCCAAATTGATGGAGCCATTCCAGGCGGCCAAGGTAGAGCAGACTGGATATGATATGAAAATATTGGTAGCTGGTGGTGGATTTAAAGGCCAAGCTGAAGCAATCCGTATGGGGATATCCCGATGTCTGGTAAAAGTAAATGGTGAATTCAAAAAGCCATTAAAAGATCTCAAGTTATTGACTAGAGATGCACGAGTCGTTGAGCGTAAAAAATATGGTAAACCAAAAGCCCGCAAGAGCTTCCAATTCTCTAAACGTTAATCTAAAGTATTTAAACTTAAAGTATACTCTGATGAAAATTCCAACCTATCAGGAAATGTTAGATGC
>JANOWJ010000046.1:0-5070 GCA_031417835.1 Saprospiraceae bacterium
AATCGACGAAAAAAGTGCTGATACTCAAGGCGTGAACGCCTTGAGGAATCAGTGCAAAACAGGTCTCCGGATCCAGAAATCATCTCTGAAAAAAGTGATTGAAAATGCGGAATAACGGTCAACGTTTTTCAGACATGGACACATCAGTACATCGTACATCGTAATTTTATCATCTCATAATCACCACATACCCTTTGACCGGTGCTGCCTGCGATCCAAGATCCAACAAATAATAATATGTCCCCGCCGGCAACGGCTGACCTTGTGTATTGGTGCCTTCCCAATTATTGAGATAATCTTTGGAGTAAAATACCAGATCACCCCATCTATTGTAGACACTTAACTTTGTGGGCCTAGGGCCGAATGCCTCCTTGCATTTTTCCAAAGCCTCCACAAAGAAATATCGATTAGCCCCGGTAGGGCCATCCGGAAAGATCACATTAGGTAGTACCAGATTGGTTTTATCTGCACATGGCGTCTCCACTTCAAACTCTATGGTAGATGATAAACATTCTGTAGGACAGGCTACAGGGCATACCTTATAGTTGAGTTTTTCTTTGCCAGAGAAACCGGTATTGGGGGTATATGTACCTCGGCCGGTCGTCAGAGAGTAGATCATAATACCATTTTGAGCATTGTCAATGGTGACATTGACGACTATGCCTGCAGGAATATTATCATTGGTGAGTACATCAAATAATTGGGGAGTTTTGTTTTTTACTGTTTGTTGGTCTGACTTGAGGATGATGTTATTATCAATTACTGGCTTTAATGTGATTGTCGCCGTATCAGTACAGCCTCTTGAATCTGTGATAACAAGACTACTTGGTTTTATACCGACTCCTGTGAAACTAATACCCGTACGTATTCCTTCTCCTAGCCAGGTGAATGAAAATGGACCTATCCCCGAGATCTTTGCAAAGTCAGGAGCTAACCTACCGTCTTTTGAATTGATACAACTGGGTTGTCGTGAAATAGATATGGATACCTTAGGTCTTTCAGATATTCTGACTAAATACGTTTTTTCGATTTGCGTGGTATTAGGACTACAACTATTGAAGTCATTGGCATACAATAAAATAGAGTCGTACAGAATAGTGCCAACTGCATATGAAGTCCCTTGACGATTGGGTTGAGTAAAATATCGAGCATTGCCTGTGAATATATTGGAGATTTCTGGAAGCATATGACCCGATGATTTGCAACTCAAGGCCGAAAAATTTGGTGTAGTAAATGAAGGTTGAACGCATGATGTCGTCAATCTTATCTGCCAGCTTTCCAAAGTCAGTTGCGGTGCATGCGGATTCGTGATCTTCACTGTATATGTCCCGGCATCATTACTTGTAAATGGAGCAAAGGGTAGTTTGTTTTTGCCTTTAATTATTGTATCGAGTACTCCGTTTTTATACCAGGCGTAGGTGCTGGTGGTGACGGTATCGTCTATTAGGAGATCAAGAATGTAATTTGAATTTAATTGGATACTTATCGTTGTATCAATATATATATTCCTTTGTTGAGCATACACCATGGTGTCATCGATGCAAGTTGGGCATCTAGGTATGTCTATTAGTTTTTTATTTTCCTTAAGGTTAGAAATAATTCCGGAGAATGTTAAGTGATTAACTTCAAAACTTCCCCAAGTAAGTTTTGGGTGAGTTTTATAATAATCTGGAATCTTTCCAGTTAAAAAATTATAGCCACAATTAATTCCGTTCAAATTTGGAGACTTCAATAAGGCTGGAATGTTTCCAATAAATAAATTGCTAGAAAGACTAAGAGATTCCAAATCTGGCAGGTTGCTAAAATCTGGAATACTATTAGTCAATTTTTGATTGTATAATTGCAACGATTTTAATTTCTTGATCTTTGAGAAATTTGGCAATGGTCCGGTTAATTGACCATTATATAAATACAATTCTTCTAAATCAGGCAGGTGTTGAAAATCAGGAATAGTACCAACCCATGAATTTCCACTTATATCAAGATATTTCAACTTGGGTAAATCTAAATCAGGTATTGCTCCTGATAAATTATTATGCCATAAAACAACTTTTTCCAGGAAAAATAAGTTTTTAAGGTTTGATAAGTCACCAACAGTAGAATTTTGAAATAAATTAAGAAACTTCAACTTAGGCATTTTGCTAAAATCAGGCAACGGCCCTGATAATAAATTTGATTGAAAATTTAGATTTTCGATACTTGGGAGATTCCAATCTGGAATTTTACCTTCTACCATATTTGCATGTAAGCTTAATGACTTTAAAAATGGGAGAATAACTAAAGGAAGTTGTTTTGAAGAGACATTATTACCGCCGCCAGATCCTCCCGGCCTACTTCCCAATTCGATTACTTCAACACATCCTTCAGAAGTTAATGAAATTCCAAACCATGAATCCAAGGGTTTACTCAAATTCCATTTAATTATCCACTTTGCGGTGTCAGTCGCAATATAAAACTTCACCAACTCCAAACTATCCGACCTCCTATCACACACCACCATCGGTTTAGAATTTAACCTTATGGGACAACTCTCCAAAGTTAGCTGTGGCGCTAATGGATTTGTGATCTTCACGGTATAGGTCCCGGCATCATTACTTGTAAAAGGGAGAAAAGTTAGTTTATTAATACCTTTAATTGTTTTATAGAATACCCCATTTTTAGACCAGGTATATGTGCTGGTGGTGACGGTATCATCGATTTTAAGATCAAGCGTATAATTTGAAGCGGTCGATACGGAAATTGTAGTATCAGCATAAATGCATTTTTGTGGAGCGTAAAGAATTGAATCAACTACAGCTCTATTTTTACTTAAATTATAAATAATATTTTGAAAAGTAAATTTATTATTATCTATGTTCAAAGAATTTAAATTAGGATGAGTTTTGTAATAGTCAGGAATATTACCTGATAAATTGTTTATCCTAACCCTAATATCTTCCAAAAGTGGACATTTTTTGAATTCAGGTATGGATCCTGTCAAGTCCATGTCCCCTAAACTTAAATATTTTAATTCAGGAAGATTAGTAAAATCAGGTATTGGGTCTTTCGGAGTGTGATTAGTACCACCTAATTGTAAACTTTCAAGCTTAGGCATTTTATTGAAATCGGGGATTTGTCCATATAATTGTGCGCCTATAAGCAAAGATTTTAATTTTGGTAAATAACTAAAATTGGGAATTATACTAATTTGTTTCGTGTCATATATCTGAAACCACTCAAGACTTGGCATTTTTGTGAAATTTGGAATATCACCTGTAATTGAAAGTTGGTGTAATTCCAATCCTTTAAGCATTGGAAGATCAAAATCCAGAAGAGGACCAGAAATAGAGTCCATAATTGCAATACCTAAATATTCTAGCTTAGGAAGTTTATTAAATTGGGGAATGCCTCCAGACAGCTTATTAGAAGCGATTACTAAGCTTTTTAGTGATTGAAAATCAAAGTTTGGTATGCTTCCATTAAATTGATTTCCATATATGTTTAGTAATTCAAGGGACCTCAGATTTTCGAAACTGGACAGGTTACCTGTTAGTTTATTATTTAAGAGATAGAGGTCTTTTAAACTGGGAAGATTCAATGGAACAAAAAGTCCTTTTAAATTATTACCTGAGTATCCTGAAACATTAAAGGTGTCGCCCAAATAGATACCCGAAACACAACCTTCAGAATTTAAGCCAATTCCAAACCAGAAATCCATCGGCTTTGTCAAATCCCATTTCTTCCACCAATTTGCCCCATCGGTCGCATTATAAAACTTTACTAGTTCCAAAGAGTCCGACACTCTATCGCACATAAATAGCAGAGTATTGGCCTGTATGGGAGTTATGACTACATTGGATGGTGTGGATTTTTTTATGCCATCGCTTGGCCCAATATTAAAAGTCTGCCCCCGCCAATAAAAAACCAGCAAAGTGAGTGGGATCAGGTATAGGATGCGCATAAGGTAAAGATAAGATTTAATTGTTTGATTGTTATGATGTTGAAAGTCACGGGTTTACTCAGTAAATTGAAATGGAATTATAATGCAATATTCACTCCGAGATTGAAGGAACTATAATTATAAAATCCTGCAAAGTCAAATTTATTGCCGTAGTTAATGACACTTTTCAGGTCTAGTTGCAGATGGATATTTTTTGCAATTTCAAATCGGGAACCGATACCCGGTGACACTTGAGCACATAAAAAGCTGATCTTTTCAGATGATTCAAATATGATAAAGTCAATTTCTCCTTTAGCTACACAATAGGCCGGGCCCATTTCGATTTTAAAATAGGGCTCCACTTTTTTTAGCTTTTTGAATGGCGTGTATTCGGCAAAACCATGCAGCGCGGTGATGGTCGTGCTGGATTGATACACTGCTCCTAGATCGAAAATAAATCGAGCGTACTGTAGACCCAAACCATATCGTAATTTTTCATACGTGCCTAGTTTATACTGCAGGCTCAGATTGATACCGGAGACTGGATTGTAGTCCTGGGTATTGGTATTGACGCCAAGTAGGATAGCCAGATCACCTTGGGCGCCGAGAGGTAAGGAACTTAGAATAACAAAGGATAAAAAAGTAATAATTGATTTCATGATTTATGGATTAAAAAAGTTTGAAAATGTTATGTTGATCGTTATGTGGTAGTTATTGAGCACGGATAAATTGTACTCTATCTATGCTGAGGAGTAAAGCTAGAGGGTCTAGCAGGGCGATGGACCCACTCGTCATTTCCATTTCAAGCGTGTCTTCATCGAGTTGCAGTATGGCCATATTGACCGAGAGATCTTTGGTTGAATTTTTCCAAAAGGTGAAGGTTGTGCAGCCATTATTGATGGTCCATTGATGATCATTGAGACCAGAAAATTCCAAATCGCCATTTTTTAAGATGGCTAGTTCCGCGCCGTATAGCGTAATGGGTGAGGAATTATCGAGTACCATTCGCCATTTCCCAGAGATATTGCAGGGATCATCGGAGTTAGATTCTTTGTTGCAGGATAAGAGTATGGATGATAAGACAAAGAATAGATAAATGTTTTTCATGTTAAATGTTTTGAGTTTTTTGTTTTTGTGTAGTTTTTTGTAGC
>JANOWJ010000047.1:0-14396 GCA_031417835.1 Saprospiraceae bacterium
GTGTGTAAGACAAAATGCAGGAAATCATTATATTTGGATAACCAAAAAAGAAAAGTATGGACAAAGAATCAAGAATTCAGTCCATCCTAAAAGCAGTAGAACAAGAAGTAACCCAATGGGTGAATGAGGAAGGAAAGGTCACGGATCCAATACTCTATGAACACCTGTTGTTGGAAAAAGCGTTCAATATTGGTAAGGTATTGATGCTCAGTGGAAATGGGGAAATCCCTAAGGACCGAAATGGTAAAAAAAAGTCCTTACGTGTTTTGGAAAAGTAGAATTAAAGAAGACCCATCCATTATGTCAGGGCACGAAGCTGTTTAAGATATCCTTAGCCTTACAAGAGTTGATTTGTTTTTTTGCACAAAGTTCTGTATTTGAAGATGTATCGGAGATGTTTTCAAAAATATTCCCAATTGAACTATCTGCCAATCAAATTATACGCGTAAGTGAATGGTATGGGAAGCAAATCGATCCAATTATAAAAGCCAATCAAAGGGAATATATACCCGAATTACCGATTAAAAAGCAAGAAGAAGAAACCACCTATGTGATGATGGATGGATCTATGGTATTTACAAGAGAAGACAAATGGAAGGAAATGAAACTTGGGAGAATATTTCATCACGGAGACAATATACATATCAGTACAAAACGAAAAGAAGTAATCCACTCTGTGTATGTAAGTCACTTAGGCTCCATAGAAGAGTTTTTTCCTAAGCTAGAGAGGCATCTAACACCATACCAGAATATGACATTTATTGGTGATGGCTCTAAATGGATTTGGAACTTTGTTGAAAACAACTACCCAGGAGCTCGACAAATTTTAGATTTTCACCATGCCAAAGAAAAGTTAGAGCTGTTCGCTAAATGCCATTTTCGAGATCAAGAAAAAAAGAGCCAGTGGCTCAATACGCAAAAGGAACAGCTGCTAAGTGATCAAGTGGCAGAAGTAATTAATCAACTCAAGGCCTTGAAACCAAGGTGCACAGAAGCAAAGAATGCGAAAGAAAATGCAATCCATTATTACACAGAACATGAAGATAGAATGATGTATAAAACATATACACAACTAAAGCTCCTTATTGGCTCTGGGCCGATTGAAGCCGCTCACAGAAAAGTCATCCAGCAAAGATTAAAACTTTCAGGCCAAAAATGGTCTATCCCTGGTGCTCAGGCTATTGCTAACCTTAGATGCTATAATTCCTCCAAAAATTGGAATATTATTAAAAACCTCCTGAGGTTGGCTGCTTAATCCTGCATTTTGTCTTACACACGTTTCTAAACGCACACTCCTTCTTTATCTCCACATTGACTATCTTTAAGATGTGATAAAAACTGGAAGATCAATTATAATATTATTTAGCTGTTTTATTTGCGTTTGGATGGGTTGTAACAGAGCGCTACCCATATCTACGAAACCAAATATCATTTTAATTTTAGTCGACGATCAAGGATGGGGAGATCTTGGTGTCAATGGCAATCCGTGGGTAAAAACTCCAAATATTGATTTACTTGCCACCAATGGTGCACGCTTCGATCGATTTTTTGTAAGTCCGGTATGTTCACCCACCAGAGCAGAAATATTGACAGGAAGATATCACGTAAGGAGCGGTGTATTGGAAACCTCTCAAGGCGCAGAGAGAATGGATTTGGATGAGATTACTATTGCAGATATTCTTAAGAAAAATGGATATGAGACAGGAGCTTTCGGAAAATGGCATAATGGTATGCAATATCCTTATCATCCTTTAGGAAGAGGATTTAAAGAATTTTATGGATTTTGTTCGGGACATTGGGGCAATTATTTCAGTCCTCTCTTAGAACATAATGGTAACATAGTAAAAGGAAGTGGTTTTTTACCCGATGATCTTACGGATAAAGCTATTAAATACATCTCTGAGAATAAATCAAAGCCATTCTTTGTGTATTTACCTTTCAATACACCTCATAGCCCAATGCAAGTGCCAGATGAGTGGTGGAATAAATACAAGGATTGTCGATTAGATACATCTTCTACTTATTCGGCTAGAGAAATCCCGGAACATACTCGTGCAGCGTATGCATTGACTGAAAATATTGATTGGAATATAGGAAGATTAATGAATGCCATAACTAAATATCAATTGGATGAAAACACCATCATACTCTATATGACTGATAATGGACCGAATGGCCATAGATGGAATGGCAATATGAAAGGTATCAAGGCTTCAGTAGATGAGGGAGGCATTAGATCACCTTTATTTATACGATGGAAAGGGCATATTCAAAAAGGATTATTCATCACACCTATTGCTGCTGCAATAGATATTTTGCCAACACTCCTGGACTTAAGTGGCATCACTTTTAATGCAGAAAAACCATTAGATGGAAAAAGTATCAAATCCCTATTACTGCAGGCTAATACAAGCAATTGGCCAGATCGCTACATAATAAGTTATTGGAAAAACAAAACCAGTATACGCTCTCAACGCTATAGATTGGACGCCGAGAATAAATTATATGACATGACTCTAGATCCAGCTCAGGCAAAAGATATTTCCTCTTCTAATTCCATTGTAATGCAAGAAATGCTAAATGCCAAAAGAAAATGGGAGAAAGAATGCCTGGTCGAATTACCTGCAAAAGACGAGAGGCCATTTATAATTGGACATCTTGATTTTTCATTCAATCAGTTACCTGCTAGAGATGCCCGCTCGTATGGTGGCATACAGCGATCAAGTCGGCATCCAAATAGTAGTTATTTTAAAAACTGGAAATCTATACATGACAGCATTACCTGGGATGTTGAAGTCATTGACACCGGTACTTTTGAAGCTATCGTATATTATACCTGTAGTATCGAAAACAAAGGAACAAAATTTCAATTGAACTGGGGCGATGTAAAACTCCAATCAGTAATAGATAAAGCACATGATTCCGATTTTTTGCACGTAGATCAAGACCGATATCCCAGGACAGAGTCTTTTGAAAAGGATTTTATACCGATGTCTATGGGCAAGATCAAACTCACAAAAGGAAAAGGACAACTTTGTTTAAAAGCGCTATCCATACCCCGTCAGGAAGCAATGGACTTTAGAATGCTATCATTAAATAAAATCAATTAAGAATTATTGAATAGATATTGATGAGCGTCTGATTATCTTCGTAGCTCATTGAAATAAGCACTATTATGAAAAAAGTCCTACTCATCACAGGTGATGCCGGCGAATGTTTTGAAGTATTATATGCCAAACAGCGATTTCAGGAGGCTGGATATATGGCTGTGATCGCAGCGCCTTCCATAAAACGAATGCATCTAGTCATACATGATTTCGAACCAGGCTGGGATACCTACAAGGAAAGCAAAGGCTATCAGATTGCCTCAGATGTGAGTTTTGATCAGGTGTCAACTCATGATTACGATGCCGTATTGTGCATCGGGGGCAGAGCTCCGGAATATTTACGCCATGATGCCCAAGTGATCCGATTGGTGCAGGAATTCAATCATCAAGGAAAATATATTTTTGCCATCTGCCACGGCATTCAGATACTCGTCACAGCAGGACTCATAACGGATAAAAAAATTACGTGTTATGAGCATGTCAAAAGTGAAGTGATCGCTTGTGGTGGTATTTACATCAGCGATCAGGAAGCAGTACAAGACGGCATGATCGTGACCGGCCAAACCTGGCAGTCCCATCCGGATTTTTATAAATTAGTGATGCGGTGTCTGGAGTAAATCATGCTTTGACACTCTACATTCAAAAGAAAAACGGCCAATTTTAAAATCAATACACTACTCCTTTTAACCGCAGTCCACTTTCTTCAGGCCACCCATACATGATATTCATGTTTTGCACAGCCTGACCACTGGCACCTTTCAATAGATTATCCAGAGCAGAGATGATCAGTAGTTTGTCTTGATGTTTTTCAAGGTAGAGTACACATTTATTGGTGTTGACTACTTGTTTTAAATCTGGATTTTCGTCTGTCAGTTTCACAAAAGGCTCATCAGCATAGTATTTTGTAAAAAGCTTTTTTGCCTGATCGAGATCCAGGTCTGTAGAAGTATACACTGTGGCGAAAATACCCCTTGTAAAATCACCACGCACCGGAATAAAATGGATTGGTGCCGAAAATTCTGGATACCATTGGCTCAAGGACTGCCGGATTTCAGGTACATGTTGATGTGTAAAGGGTTTGTATACGCTGATATTATTGGTACGCCAACTAAAATGCAGTGTATCACTCAAGGCCTGGCCGGCACCGGTACTGCCTGTGATGGCATTGACATGTATATCAGAGTTTAGCACTTTCGCTTTTGCTAAAGGCAGCAAGGCCAATTGGATGGCAGTGGCAAAGCATCCGCAGTTAGCTATATGTCTGCTCGATTTGATTCTTTTTCGATTGAGTTCAGGCAACCCGTATACAAAGTCATGGTCCGGTGCGGCTATGCGATAATCCATACTCAGGTCGATCACGCGGGTTTTTTTATCCAGTTTTGTGTTAGCCATAAATTCTCGGGCTTTGCCATGTCCCGTACACAAAAATATGACTTCAGGTTGACCCTCCAATTTTGGACTAAAGACGAGGTCTGTATCACCTACTAGATCACTGTGGGTAGCTGACACTGGTTTGCCAGCCTGGCTTTCACTGATTACGCCATTGAGCTCGACAAATGGATGGTTTAATAAGATCCTGATCAACTCGCCTCCGGTATACCCGGCTCCCCCAACTATAGCTACTGGTATCATACAAAAGCAAAATTAAGGAAATAAAACAAGCGTAAAACTGAAATACGCAGGATCAGTGATCAACTCTTATCGAGGTAACTCATGTTGTCCTCATTGTATCGGGGACCGGTATTTGGGTAGGCTTGTAACAATTGCTCTAGAGCTCGTTCATCTTGATTAGTAATTTCTATATTCACTGCTGCCGCATTTTCCATCAAATACTTGCGTTTTTTGGTACCCGGTATGGGTATGATGTGGTCACCTTGAGCCAATACCCATGCGAGGGCTAATTGAGCAGGAGTGCAACCTTTTTCCAGAGCTATAGCAGCAAAGCCCCGGGCTAGGTTATGATTGTTTTCTTCGTAGTCCTTTTGGTATCGAGGCTGTTTTTTTCTGAAGTCCTGCTCGGAAAGTTCACTCAGGTTGAGGGTGTTGGTCAACAATCCTCTGCCCAACGGGCTGAAGGGTACAAATGATATTTTGAGTTGTTTACAGAGCGGTATGATCTCCGTTTCGACCTCCCGGGTCACCAAAGAATATTCACTTTGCAAGGCGCTGATCGGATGGATCATATGGGCTTTGCGGATGGTATTGGGTGATGCTTCAGAGAGTCCCAGATACCTTACTTTGCCTTGATGGACCAGTTCTGCCATAGCCCCTACCATTTCTTCGATCGGTACAGTGGGATCTATCCGATGAGCATAATAAAGGTCTATCACATCCGCATTTAACCGCAGTAGGCTGGCATCTATAGCCTGAGTCATATGCTTTGGCGAACAGTCTACGCCACCAAATGCACCCTCTGTATAGGGCTTAAAACCAAATTTGGTGGCAAGGAAAATTTTCGATCGATTGGGCTTTAATATTTTTGAAATCAGCACTTCATTTTGACCATCGGCATAGATATCGGCCGTGTCCCAAAAGTTGATGCCCAGATCGATGGCCTTCTCCAATGTAGCCCAAGACTCCGCATCATCCGGTATGCCGTAGCCATGATTCATCCCCATACATCCGAGTCCGATGGACGATAAGGCAATGGAAGTATTTCCTAAAAAACGATATTTCATACTGGTAAAAAATTGATGTCAGATTGTAAGTTTAGAGGAATTTATGATTTTTAATCAGGGGTTACCTTGTTTTATACTTATCAGATTGACGATCCATTGATACGCTATAAAAGCGATCAAATAGATCGTCGTAAATCCATTAAAAATCGCACCAGTGATCATGGAAGTACTCACGGAAACGATACCGATCACGGCCATACCGATAGCATAGATAAACAGTGTTTTATTAGCTTTAAAATTGGCAAACATCCTACTGCTCGGTATCATCATCGTAAACCCAATGCCAGCCAACAGCAGTATGGACTGACTACCCACAAAGAGATAGGTGATCAATGCCAGTATGCTTACGGCTGCACAAATCCCAACGGCTGTAGAACTTTGGATCTCATGTTTTTTTAATAAGTATCTGCCATACGGACTCAGTCTAAGCATCAAATTGCTAATGGGACTGATCACCCAAGTGGAAAATGCAAAGACAGCCAGTAATATAATAATCGGCAATATGAAGGGTTCGAAGGCAGGAAAAACTTCTGCTATATATCTCAGGATCCGTTGACTAAATATAAATGCAACAAATACGATGATCTGAAATTTGCCGGAGAGATTACCTATCCAAAACGAATACTTGAGAAACCCCCGATAAATGATATTATTTGCCTTCATTGCTTCGGCCATACCCGCCTGAGCATATTCATAATTTGGGTTGTAGAGGAGCGACTCTTTAAAATGCAATAGCGCTTTTTTATGATTGCCCTTTTCCAAAAGATTCCATCCATAATTAGCATGGGTGTACGGATTGTTAGGGTTTTCGCGCAAAGCACCTTCTATGGTATTAAATGAATCTTCTGGGCGATTGAGTTTGAGCAATGCGGTGCTCCGCATATTAAGTGCGAGTAGATTTTCTGCGTCTATGGTGAGCGCGTGATTGGCTAGCTCGAGTGCTGCCGTATAATCTTTTCGATGGAGTTTGATCGATGCATGAAAAGCATAGTAGTCTGCATCTTCAGGGTCTAAGCTGATGGCTTCACGGATATCTTGTTCGGCGATGTCGTATTGTTTTTGAATAATCGCGATTCTGGATTTGAGATAAAACAAATGTGGGATGGCCGGATTGAGGGCGAGGGCTAGTTTGTTAGACTGAGCCGCCTGGTCGATTTGATCCAACTCTAGTTGTACTTCAGTCATCAAGGATAAAGCCAGTACATCATTGGGATCAGACTGCAACGATTCTTTCAATAGTTTTTCAGCATCGATGTAGCGCTGCTGAGCCAATAAGACCTTGATGCGGCTTAGGGTGGTTTCGTTCATTGCATATTATTCAAAAGAATGGTCGATAGGATCACTTTTTTATGTTCAGGTAAGTAAGAATATCATCGTACAAACCGGATTCGTTGGAATATAAAGCAAAGTTTTTGGCGGTGGAAAACCATTCTTGTGTGCTTGGACGATGTTTTTTACCAGCATTCAACAGATCTTTGGTCGTCAATGGTTTGGGGATACCATCCGAAAATGCTGCTTCCAGTTTTTCTTCGATGGCGATATCGATCAAAGCCTCGATGTCTGCTCCCGAGTAATGCTCGAGTTTTTTAGCCAGGAGATCATAGTCTATAGCCTCTATTGGTTTGCCCTTGAGTTTGAGTTGCAATATACCAGCTCTCGCGCTATCATCAGGAGGAGGCACAAAAATGATGCGGTCGAATCGGCCGGGTCTGCGAAAAGCCGGATCCAGGTGCCAGGGCGCATTAGTTGCACCCAGGACCAGCACCCCTTCATTATTACCTTCGATACCATCGAGCTCTTGCAAGAATTGATTGATCAAGTGACGACCACTCGATTGTTTCATATCACTCCGACTAGCGCCTAACGCGTCGATCTCATCAAAAAACAACACACAAGGCGTGTGTTTTCTCGCTATTTCAAAAAGATGATGCAAATTTTTTTCACTATTACCGATCCACATATCCAGGATATCATTGAGCCCTACACTGATAAATTTTGATTTGACTTGTCCAGCTGTAGCTTTAGCGATATAGGTCTTGCCGCAGCCGGGAGGTCCGTACAGCAAGATTCCACCACCCGCTTTTTTACCATATGCCTTATATAACTCTACATGTAGCAATGGCTTGATTATTTTAAGGTCGATTTCTTTTTTGACCTGTTGCATGCCACCTACATCATCAAAATTTATGTTGGGTCGCTCTATAAAATAGATATCATCCTGATCTTCCATGTCGTCATCGGTCGATGTCATACCACTCATACGTAGACTTCGATCCAATTCTTCATCTTGAAAATCAGGGTTGAGCTGTAATGCTTTTTTATACATTTCTACTGCGTCAGCTATAGAATGTTCTCTCAATAATGCTCGGGCATACAATATAAGGGTATCAAAATCCTGGCCCCTACCATCTATGATCTGTTCCAGAATGACATTACATTTAGCATATTCGTTTTTTTGAAAGAAAGTCTTTGCTAACCCTATTTTCGCTTTAGGATCATCCGTCACTTTCACGATAGCTACGTATTCTACTTCGGCCTCTTCGAGACGCTGGGCCTTGAGTAAGGTGTCAGCCAGGACCATGCGGAGCATATGATTATCCGGAGAAAACTGAAGCGCATCTCGTAAGCCATTGATTGTGTGTTCATCCATATTGAGGTCATAAAATTACTAAGATTCAAGCAGCAAGACAATTTATTCGAAGTGATAAGTCTACCCTGTGGGGTAGGTCACACGCCAGGTTGAGTGCTTATTTTTGACTCATAATTAAAAACAAATCATGAAAAATCTTATTTATGTATTGACTTTTACCCTCGTGATTTCAATAGGTTTCACTTCGTGCTCTAAAAAAGATCCTTGCGAAGGCTTAGCCTGTCTGAATGGTGGTACCTGTGAAGACGGCACTTGCGCTTGCCCCTCCGGATATGAAGGCAGTCTTTGTGAAACAGAATCCTTGCCTAAGACCATCAACATCAGCTCCATCAAAGTGACGAAAGTGCCAACCACTAAAGCCGATGGCTCCAAATGGGATGCGGATGGCACTCAACCCGACATTTTCCCGGTCATCTATACTATTAAGGCAGATAACAAAACAGTAGATGTGCCATTTTGGACCAGTGACCTCATCAAGATCAGTGCTTCAGTAGACTTACAACATGATTTTACTTTGATTGTTCCCAAATTGAGCATCACGACAGTAGATAAATCCTACGCTATTTTCTTATTTGATAAAGACGATAGCAATCAGGAAGTGATGGGTAGTGGCATTATATTTAACTTGAAAGATCTAATCAAAGGCAAGCCTGCTACTATTTTATTAGACTGTACAGGTTGTAAAGTCGCCTTTGAGCTGAAAGTGAGTTATGTGTTTTAAGCTCTTGAACTTACCAAGCGATTCGGTGAAATGATGCGGTCTTCACCGCTACAAATTATTTAATACGTTTTTCAAATTTACTTTTATCGATTATTGTATAATTACTGTGTTGAAAATCTTCAAAGGCATCGTGCATACGAAGATAAGCCAGCATGTCGTGCGTGAGTATCATGTCCCGATGATTGAGTTTATTTGTTATCGCCTTTTGCAGGGATTCGAAGCCTTCCATCGGTCTTTCCAAGACAGAATAAGCGCAAGCCAGATGAAAATAGAGCTCAGGGTCATTAGGTGATTCATCCAGTGCTTTATTGAGATCTATCAACGATCCTTCGAGATCAAAACGGTTTAGTTTAGCAAGCCCACTTTGTTTGAGTTTATTCTGCTTTTGGCCGCCACCCATAGCCATTGGCAAGGGCACATTTTCCTGGATGATGACCCGATCCCGGATTAGATCCAGATATACGCTGAGCCCATTGTCCACTTTGGAAGTCAATACATAGCGAGCCTGATGGCCAGCCTCGGCGACTGTAAAGTGATGAGCCACACCCATGATAGATGATTTTTTAGACACTACCTGACCATTGACCACTACGGTCTCTTCTCCGAGCCAGTTATTGTGAAATTCTATGATAGTGTCGTTAACTATAAGTTTTTTGTACTGCATGGAAACATAAACCTACAACATAAATGGATTGTTCATGACTTCAACGTATAATCGCAGAGCATGGTAAACTCCCCTTTTTTACCTCAGGAGGATGTGGTTATCTCCTGAGCAACAGTTTTTACGATCTCAAATAACTACAATTTCCGGATCCATACATTTCTAAATTGTGTCTTATTGTTGTGATCTTGCAATCGGATGACATCGTCACCATGGGCATCAGGATAAAAATGAAGTCCTATATATTGTGTGATACCGGCGATAGAGACATTATTTTGAATCAAGACTCCATTGTGCAGTACGGTGATCCGCGCAGGGGCGTCTACCCGGCCATCGGCTTTATATCGCACTGCAGTATAGATGATATCATAGACATTCCATTCCAAGGGGCCACGCATCACATTGACCAACGGAGCAAGATCTTTGTAGATACTGCCGGCTTGCCCATTGCGATAGGTACGGCTTTTATAAGAGTCTAATACCTGAAGTTCATATCGATTTTGAAAAAACACGCCACTATTACCCCGGCCCTGGCCATTGCCTTCTACCAGATCAGGCGCAGAAAATTCAATATGCAGTTGGCAGTCGCCAAATTTCATTTTTGTTTGAAGGTCACCTGTGCCAGGCACCACTTCAAAAAACCCATCTTTGACACTCCATTTTGCAGCGCTACCATCTTTGGCCATCGCCCACTGACTGAGATCTTTACCACCAAATAAGACGATTGCATCTGAAGGCGCGTCGCCCACATTTTTAGCCGGAGTCACTACGACGACTTCTGGTTCCCAGATTTCGGTCATTTCAGGTTTCATGGGCATAGGAGAGACTGCCGGTGGTGCACTTGGGTATTGCGCTACAGCTAGGTGAGAAGTGGCAACACATACAGAGAGTATGATAAAGGATAAGACGATATTTTTCATGAGTCCAAAGTTATTGAAATAATTGATTTTTAAAATTAAAGTTGAGCCGTTTGATTTTGAAATAGCACCTGGCCAATAAAGAAAATCCAAAGACAATAAGATTTTATTTACATGCTATTAAGCAAAATGCATCGCACGAAGTCACGTGCTATTTTTTAATAGGTCTTAAGACTCGTATTGGGGCTTCGGGTTCTTTATGCAACTTGACGGGATGATCTTTTAATAATGAAAGTGCAGTAGCTATTGCTTTTTCAAGTTGGGGATCATGACCTTCGATCACCTCTTTGGGTGACATCTCTACTTCGATATCTGGGGTGACTCCTACATTTTCTACATCCCATTTACCATCGAGATTATAAAACCCACCACGTGGTGCTGTCATATAGCCATTATCTATCAATGCGGGTGTGTCCCAGGTACCCACCAAACCACCCCAGGTCTTAGCCCCTACGACAGGTCCTATTTTCATTTGCTTAAAAAGATAGGGGAGCATATCACCCCCTGAGCCCGCCATTTCATTTACAATCATGACTTTCGGTCCGAAAATTCCAGTCAAAGGTTCTGTCCACGGTCTTCGATCTCCAGCTACATTATTGAAGTAACCCCTCAATGGTCTATTCAACACATCCACGAAGTAGTCTGCTATATAGCCACCACCATTGTAGCGTTCATCCAGGATCACTCCGACTTTGTCTTGTTGTGCAAAATAATAGCGATTAAAATTATGATAACCGTCCTCTGCTGTATTGGGAAGCCACACATAAGCCAATTGGTTATTACTCAAAGCAGCTACTTTGCGCCGATTGGACTCCACCCAATCATGAGTACGTAAAGAATTTTCGTTTCCAACCGGCACGACGATGACCTTACGACCATTGCTACCATCTGCATTTGAGCTTACAGTCATCCGCACTTGTTTGTCCACTTTATTTTCAAACAAACTATACGGATTGGTATGTGCATGAAGTTCTACACCATCTACGTTTATGATATAATCACCAACACGGACATCTACACCAGGTCCGCTAAGTGGTGCACGAAGATCGGGATTCCAATTTTCGCCATTATATACTTTTTTGATCCGATACCTCTGATTTGAAATTTCAAGATCTGCACCTAACAAGCCGATTTTAACTTCATCCACCTTAGGATGATCTCCACCCCCATTAAAAGAATGACCTATCGATACTTCACCACCCAGTATGTCTAATAGGTAATTGAGATCGTCTCGATGCGCGACATGATCTACTAAAGGCAAATAGGATTGATAGACTTTATTCCAATCTGCACCATGTACGTTTTTTACATACAAGAAGTCTCGTTGGTAGCGCCATGCTTCTCTAAAGATCTGGTGCCATTCTTTGCGAGGATTTATCTTTAGTTGTATTTCAGATGTATTCAGACTACCATCACCGATTTTGGCAGGAGCACCTGCATCGACTATACCCCAGCCGGGCCCTGATTTATACAATAATTTTTTTCCATCAGCAGATAGGGTATAAAAATGCACCGGAGTAAGATATACTTCTGACTTTCTTTCCTTGAGTGTGTATTTGTGCAAGGTATTGCCATCTTGATTGGGTACTACTTCTGTAATAAACAATTCCCCTGCACTACCGGATTGCAGGTCTGTATACTCCCTGGGAGGCATAGCGAGTGAAAGTATACGCTGGCTGAGCCCTTCAAAATCGATCTGGACATTTATTTTAACGCTGTCCTTTGAAGCGGCTATTGTTTCCAGCTTAGGATCGATTTTCTTTTTTTCTTTTTTTGATTTTACGACTGCAGTTGTGCCCATCGTGTCTTTTTTTATATTTTCTTTTGATTCTACTTTTTCTTCATCACTCTCCGGCAATAGTGGTGATGGATCATCCTTTTTCAAAACCATGACATATACTGATCTGCGTATTGGTCGTTCTATCGAACTCATATCTAACCAACCGGATCGTAATGCAAAGTTGGTACTGGCCAAAAAATAAATATATCTGCCACTGGCATCCCATGCTGGAGCCAAAGCATCTGACATACCATCGGTAAGTTGACTCGATTTATGTTGATCGATCGAGTAAACCATGATGACATGGTATTGACTATTCAGTCGGCGTGCATATCCGATATATTTAGAGTCAGGTGACCAGACCGGATGGATAGTACGCTCGGGATGGAGATAAGGCTCTTTATCAATCAGAGTAGTTTTACTGGACGCGACATCCGTCATCCACAATTGCTGAAGGTGATCTGTATACGCGATATACTTAGAGTCCGGCGACCAGACCGGAGCATAATAATAGGTAGGGTTAGGTATTTTTATTTCGCGCGGTGTAGTGAGGGCATCCTGGGTGCCGATCATCAGGCTATACTCGCCACTGGCATCTGAAAACCATGCAATGCTTTTGCCATCTGGCGACCATACCGGATCATGATCTCGCGCCTCGGATGAATTGGTCAAATTGCGGGCATCCCCTTTTTTTTGAGGTACGGTGATGATTTCACCGCGCGCTTCAAAGAGGGCTCGCTGGCCACTTGGTGACAGGGAAGCATTTGTGATCAATTCATTAGCATTGATCCACTTTGTTTGTAGCCATTGAAAATCAGCTTTGACTTCGATGTGTATTTTAGTCTGTGTTTTACGAGCTATGTCATAGGTATACAGATCACCGCCATATTCAAAGATCAAGGTTGACGCATCACCAGCGAGATATTTGATGTCAAAATCTACATAAAAAGTGAGTTGCTCAATGGCAGCACTTTTTAGGTCATAGCTGTAGAGGTTCATAGCATAGTCCCGATCCGATAAAAAATATATCTTTTCACCGACCCACACAGGCTGCCTATCGTGGCTATTGGTCATAGGAATAGTCATCAATGAATAATCAGTCAAATCCAGGATCCAGAGGGGTTTGTTCTGGCCACCACGATAGTTACGCCACTCTGTATCCCATCTAATGTTTTGTTCGTAGACATATTTTTTTCCATCCGGCGAAAACGATCCCTGATACGCTTTAGGCATAGGCAATGAAGTTGGCAGGCCCTCTCGCTCACCGATCTTCCAAAGTTTGATATTCCCGCCTGGAGGGCTTTCTCTATCAGATGCAAAGACTACTTTGTGATCCGGACTCCAACCACATACCAAGTCTGCAGATGGATGCCAGGTCAGGCGAGCTGACTCTCCACCTTCGGTAGGAATCGTATAAACATCTAAATTGCCCTGATATTGGGCGGTGAACGCAATGGTCTTGCCATCGCCAGAAAATGAGGGGCTGGATTCAATGCCCGGAGCGCTGGTAAGCCTGGTGGCTACCCCGCCTGATTTTGCCACGGTCCATAGATCATTAGCATAGGCGAATACAATTTTGTCGCCATGGATGTCCGGATACCGCAACAGACGGGTCTTCTGGGCGTATAGATTTGAAATAAGAAGGACGGACAAAGCAAGCAAATAGATTTTCATAATCTGGATTTTGGTGAAGGAAAGATAATGCTAAATAGCACTGAAATTTTAGCCTTCGAAAAGTGCCATTTAACCCGGAAAGTTCATTAGAACACATAGATGCTAAGGAGATATTGTAATGAAAGGCGAATTCATGGTATCGATACTGTCCCAAAGTTTGGTTATCCAGCTCCTGCGTTTCATGTGGACGCTCATTTTCAAAACATGA
>JANOWJ010000048.1:0-2288 GCA_031417835.1 Saprospiraceae bacterium
CAAATAAGAAAAAAGGAAGCTCTGGCCTCTGCAAAAAAAATGGGAGCCATCGGTAGGGACTTTCTCAATATAGGCGATGGTTTTTTTGAATCGAATGCACAAAACCTCAAACTCATCATATCGATGGTGAGAAAATGGCAACCAACTATCGTTTTGGCCAATGCGGAGGAAGATCGGCATCCCGATCATGCTCGGGCAGCGCAACTCACGGCGAGAGCATGTTTTCTTTCTGGATTGATTAAAATAACTACTAAATACAACGGAAGGCTCCAGTCCGCCTGGAGGCCTAAAGCAGTGTACCATTATATTCAAGACAATCCATCCAAGCCAGATATCCTAGTCGACATTACTGGATATATAGATCAAAAGATGGAATTGATTAAAACTTTTAAATCTCAGTTTTTTGATCCGAAATCTAAAGAGCCTGAGTCGCCAATATCATCCAAAGAATTTTTGGACTATCAAATCGCTCGTGCCAAAGTATTTGGACGCTATCTGCAGGTACCTTATGCAGAGGGCTTTACTTCCGCGAAGCCTATAGGGGTTGACTCCCTGTTCTCCATATTTTAAATAAATCTTAAAATTGTTGGTAGCCATCGTGCAACCTTTAGTATAGTCCAGTACCTTTTCTTCAATAAACAGCCATACAGCTATCATAGCACCACATATTATAGAAGGATGTCGCTTGGGTAATCGGGCAGCTCAGCATCAGTTATATGATCAGCTGAAGAGTAAAATGTTTGGCATGTGTATGCGATATGCCAGATCAAGAGAGGATGCCGAAGATATTTTGCATGATGGATTTATAACAGCGTTCAAAGATTTTCCTCAATATAAGGGTGATGGTGCGGTAGAAGGATGGGTCAGGAAAGTGATTTTAAATACAGCATTGCAGCACCTTAGAAAACAATCCAAGAACATTTTTATTCATCATGAGGAGCGTTTGGCTCAAGCGACTGACGACTGGAATGAACAGGAACATTTTGACAAAGAAGTGTTGATAAAATCAATGCTCCAAACCATGCAGACAATGCCAGTAGGATTCAGAACCGTACTCAATTTGTATATTATTGAAGGGTATAGTCATGAACTAATAGGAGCCCAATTGGGGATAAGCATCGGTACCTCTAAATCCCAACTGTCCAGAGCTAAAGAATTTATGCGCAATGCACTTGCGCAAACATTAAAAGTAAATGAATAGGTATGAAAACAAATTTACCTGACGATCATTTAGAAAAGTTCATCAAAGAGTCATTTGATTCATTTGACGCCCAGCCACACGATGCAGTCTGGAGTCGGATCGATCAATCTCTAGATCACCCCGTCATATCCAAAAAAACAAACTTTCAAAAGTGGTATTGGGCATTAGCTGCATCGGTCGTCGGTATCCTGATGGTTGCTTTAATCTGTACTAATATTAATTTACGAAAACGATTAAACGAAGTAATGGTCTCTGAGCATGTCCCGGCTTTGATAGCTCCATTACCAACGCCAGACCAGAGTAATAATGACCAGAGTACTCCATTGACCAACTCATTGAGTAAATCTGAAGATACATTCGCTGTACCTCATGATTTTTCTACGCAAGCTATCGAGCCACTACCATCAAGTACTACAGCTGCATCTGAACTTCAGCTTCAGGTTAAAATCCAGGATGCTGCCACTACGGTTTTATCAAACAATGCTACTGAGCCGGTAGTTACTAGTGTTGATAAAATTAATCGCGCAGGTGTTGTGGCTCAAAATCAAAAAAAGAAATCTGTCACTCATGGCTTGTTCAACAATAAGTCGACACAAAAAAGGAAGCTCACAACCGAAAACACAATCGACAAGTCTAACGCATCATCAGATTATACATATGATACCGTTGACGGATTGAATGCTGCCCATACCAATCATGTGAAATCCATCAAAGAAAATACAACACAGGAGTTACACGATGCATCACATGATGAAAAGAAATTGAATCAAAGTGGTTTCCATGTGGTATCACTTGATTTAAATATGCCAAGTCTTGTTTCTATGGATCCAGCTTCGGGAATGTTGGTAATGCCTGGCATTAATTCTATTGTCGATGATATACAGATAGCCCACGGCGCTCGACTATTCTTAGGTGGTTACTTTGGTCTTTTATCAGAATCTGGAGATATCGAGCCAAAACATAAGTTTATGCCGGGTCCACCTAGTGGTCAAAATACGTACACCTCAAAAGATTCATGGCAGGCTGGATTAAACATTTCTACCTCTATAGGTAAGCGCTGGGTTTTGCAATCAGGCCTGGGCCTCAA
>JANOWJ010000049.1:0-64206 GCA_031417835.1 Saprospiraceae bacterium
CTAACTGCTGTTGACTAAGGTATTTTTTCTTTGCTGCACGGTTTCGTTGTGCTTTTGCCATTTATCCTTGCATTTATTACCCAAGTTATGGTTATATATGCATAATACACAATGTGTTAAATGTCTTTCAGCAGACCCTAAGTATGGTCCATTATACACTCCGTTGGTGCTACATCAACCGCCGAATGTGTTGGGCACATTAATGTTACCGTCGGCTACCGGAGGAGCAAATTGGCAAGGCGCAGTGCTGGATCCCGTCACAAATATGTTATACGTGTCTTCCACGACCAATATTGAAGCCATGGCACTTTTTTCAGAACCAGAGATCTCTGATATGAAATATGTAGCCTGGTGGACTGGTGGCTTTGGGTCGAGACAAGGTGGCCCCCAAGGATTGCCCCTAGTCAAACCGCCATGGGGCAGAATCACAGCCATCAATCTGAATACCGGCGACCATGTATGGATGATGGCCAACGGCGACACCCCGGATTGGGTAAAAAATCATCCCGCTTTAAAAAATGTAAAATTGCCCAGGACCGGCACGCCTGATCGCGTAGGACTCTTAGTGACCAAATCCTTATTGTTTGCAGGCGAAGGATCGGGATTATATGGAGCTGTCGGTGGCGGCGGTAATAAGTTTAGAGCTCATGATAAATTGACAGGCCGCATTATTTCAGAGTTTGAATTGCCAGCAAGTCAGACCGGCGTGCCGATGACCTACTCTGTGAATGGAACACAATATATCGTATTGGCGATTGGGGGTAAAGATCATCCTGGGGAGTTGGTGGCGCTAGGATTGAAATAGAATAAATTAGAAGTTTGGAGGTTATATTTCAATTTTGCTTTCATCGCAATTCGGTGTAGACCACTGAAAATTCTGATTTCCTATTTCGATAGATAATTTGGATATTTGTATTTAGGTGGAATATTGACTATTTAACGCAATTTGTCGTATTTCTGGATGTTATGGATAATTTAAAAAGCAAAAATGCCAAAAAGCAAAAACAGAGGAAATAATAAAAAGTACTTCGGCAATAAACTAAAGCCAAACAGTAAAACTACAAAGAAAGTGGAAACAAATAAACAGCCAATCATTTTGGGTGAATATGTCTTTCCAATTTATGGATTAAGAAATAAAGATGGGGATATGACTCCATTTGAAATTCATGGAACATGTTTTTGCATTGGCATGCCTTATTTTCTAACCGCATTACATGTTGTGAGAGAAGCAAAGACAAGCGAACAATCTCAAATAGGATACTTTGAGCAACTAAGTTCGAATTGTGTGAATATGAGTGATTATGAAGTTTGCGAGGAATTTCCTGAACACGATTTAGCAATTATTAAATCAGAGACAATATTCACACATAATAAGAAGCCTAAAACATTTAATTGGAAAGGAAATGAGTTGCTAATCTTTGAAGATGTTAGAGCAATGGGATTTCCATTAGGTTATGACGCATTTAAAGGTATTTCAATTGGTAGAGGTTACTCAGGTACAATTTTATGTTCTACTCCTTATGAAAGAGGCGAACTTAAAACCAATTGCTATGAATTATCATTTCAAGCTCCAAAAGGATTGTCAGGGGGTGTTTTAATTGACAAATGGTATAATATACATGGGATGATAATTGGAAACAGTGAAAAATCAATGAATGTCTTTTATGAAAAAAGAGAATATGAGGACGAAGGAAAAAAGGTCAAACAAGTAGAAGAAGTAAATCAAACCACCTTTATAGGTTTAGCTGTAAAAGAGACTCAAATTTTTAAGATTGATTCTGAGGTACTATGTATGACAATTCATGATTATTTGAAAAAAGTCAGTCTTCATTGAATAAAAAACTATCCATAACATGAGATTGAAGCAAGAAGAGCAATTCATTTTTCATTTCAAAAAATGCCGAAAATTTGGCATTTTGTTATTGATTTTGGCAGTCGTAGCAGATTGCTCAGCCTGCATCAATCTCTGAATATTTTGCGCAATTATTTCGCTCCGATTGAGGAACTCCTATGAACCATTATGAAATGTTAGAAGAAGCAAGACGAATAATCTGTAAACAAACTTTAGAATCACTGGAGTTTTGGCTTAGGAGATTAATTCATGATACTTTATCAAAAGCATTTGGAAATGATTATTTGCACGCAAAAAAGACTGGGGGCGACAATATAATAAATAATGGAATTAGGAAAAGCATTCAAGACAGAAAAGATGCAGAACCGGAAAGATTTCCAAGATTAATTGATGCAAGTTTACTGGAACATCAAATTGATATAATATGCAATCCCGATCTTTACAATAAATTCTTTTCTGATCCATTAAAGATAGCATTTCCTGATGGAAGAGAAGAAGCAAGAACATTTCTAAAAAGATTAGTATACCCAAGAAATTGTTTATACCATGCAAATCCAATAAGCGTGAGAATGAGTGAGCAAGTAGTTTGCTATTCTCATGATATAATAGATTCATTAAAGGAATTTTATCGAATGAATAACCAAGAAAAAGAATTTACCGTACCTGTAATTATTAAATTCTCAGATTCATTAGGTAATACTTATCATAGAGCTGATTCAGAAAATATTGCTTATTTAGATTTCAGTACTAAGCCAGAATGCGTCCTTTATCCTGGAGATGTAATAAGAATTGAATTGGAAGTAGATCCAAGTTATACAGCTGGAAAATATCAATTTAGGTTCGGAGGTACACCTCAGGATTATAGTGACAGCAATATTCTTGTATACACTGTAAAAGAAAGCGATGCACAGCCGAAAAAAGTTATTCATTGTCAGGTAAAATCAGACAAGGCTTGGCACAGAATGTCAGGCAGAGATGATGAGATTGCGGTATATTATAAGATTCTCCCTCCAATTGGAAAAGATTAACTGCGCATAAAATCAAGATTAAAAGAAATAAAAATAGAAGGGCTTTGAGAGGTAAACAAAATAGAACCATTAAATCAAGAAATATGAATATCATTAGAGTCGTGGATGCAAAACACATTGAAGGATTTAAAATTAGTTTAAAATTTTCAGATGGTACTAGTGGAAATGTAGACCTAGAGAAGGAAATTTATGGACCAGTTTTTCTAGAGCTTAAGAATATTAATTACTTCAAGAATTTCAGTTTAGATACTTGGACAATTGGTTGGCCAAACGGGGCTGATTTTTAGCCTGAATTTTTATGTGAGCTTGCATTAAAAAACAAACTTGAATTAATAAAGCAATAAACGTAGTACAACAATAATTTCCTAACTGTCGCCCATCGCCAGTGCAAAATTTTATCGGCATTTTAAAGATAATGTAGTCAATGGAGTCAAGAGAAATGTATAACGCGACAAGACACTTAGCACAATTGCTAATGTGGGACAAGGATTGGATACATTTTGGAACAAAAAATGAAATCAAATTTGACCTTTTGGAGCAATTGATTGAAGACCACCTCAAGAACAATGAGCTATTATTAATCCACGGGCGGAGAACTTCCGAACAAGTTAGAAAGGAAGAAGTAATTAACAAAATTAAGCCGCTGCTTGGGACGGACGACTTTCAACTTTGGACCGTGACTATGGACAAAGTAATTGGGTTCAATAAAATTGGCGTTCTGATCGTTGGACAAAAGAAATAAAAAGTGAAGTTCGATCTTGAAAGTTACGGACATTTAACTTATATTTTTCCTTATCTTTGAAACAATAAATTTTGTCAATCATGCGAATAGAAAAATAAGTGACCAGATGATAAAATGTCTTACTGAAAAATAGGAATTACAAATTTTATTTCAACAGATAGAGGGAGTAAATATTGCATTTCTAAAGCATGTCGTTCATTTAGAGTTGACGAAGATTAAAAAGTTCAAAGCTAATAATAAAATAGAATGAAAGTAACACCTGAACATAATGCCCGAATTGCCAAAATGACATTTTCTTCAGTTTATCCGCACTATATCACCAAAATTGAGAGCAAAGGCAGGACAAAAGAGGAATTGCATCAAGTCATAGAGTGGCTGACTGGTTTTGATGACAAAAAACTCCAAGAGCTGATTGCTGAAAAGGCAACTTTTGAGACATTCTTTAAGAAAGCCAAATTAAACCCCAAAGCTCACCTTATAACAGGAACCATCTGTGGCTATCGAATAGAAGAAATTGAAAATCAATTGACAAAACAAACAAGGTATTTAGACAAGTTGGTAGACGAATTGGCGAAAGGGAAAAAAATGGAAAAGATTTTAAGGGTTGGATAAATGCAAAACGACAACCGTTTTCAAAGGCCCACCGCCTCATAATCCCAACAAGAATATAAATCAATAAAGACAGACAATGAAACAGACCATTTTAGGAGCAGGTGGTGCTATAGGCATTGAACTTGCAAAAGCATTGCCGACTTATACTGCTGACATCCGACTTGTAGGACGAAATCCAAAGAAAGTAAATGCTACAGACGAACTATTTAAAGCGGACCTTTCCAACCGCGAAGAAGTTCTAAATGCAATTAAAGGTAGTGAGATTGTTTACCTTACAATTGGTTTTGATTACAACACAAAATTATGGCAACAAAGGTGGGTTCCATTGATTAAAAACGTAATTGACGGTTGTTTGCAACATAATGTAAAGCTTGTATTCTTTGACAATGTTTATGCAATTGGCGGTGACCACGTGAGGCACATCACTGAAAGTTCACCAATTAGCCCTACAAGTAAAAAAGGAGAAGTAAGAGCAGAAGTTGACAAGCTTATTATTGACAGTATAGAAAAGAAAAAACTGAATGCAATCATTGCGCGATCTGCTGACTTTTTTGGTGGTGTTAAAGATAAAAGTTTATTGATGAATATGGTTTATGACAATTTGGCGAAGGGCAAAAAAGCCCAATGGTTCTGCGACGCCAAAGTAATTCATAGCACAAGCTTTACACCTGACTTGGGTAAGGGGACAGCTATACTTGGAAATTCAAAAGACGCATACCATCAAATTTGGAATTTACCGACCGACCCTCAAAAAATAACTGGAGAAGAATGGATAAACCTATTTGCTTCTGAGATGGAGACCAGCAATAAATATCAAGTGCTTCCGGGTTGGGGCATTAAAGCTCTTGGACTTTTTGTTCCCATCTTAAAAGAAATGTACGAAATGCGATATCAGTATGATAGGGACTATTATTTTGACAGCTCAAAATTTAATAAACATTTTAAATACACACCGACCACAAATGCAGACGCAGTAAAAAAAACTGTTGCTGAATTGGAAAAAAAGGCCACCGTATGACAGTACATTTTGCAATAGCAGGGTTCACTCTCTGCAGACAGTTCCGATAATTATAGGGATGTGGTTAAAGTGTAAAAAAGCAATATCAAAACATAAGCAACATTTAAAAATAGAACTATATGAGAAAATTAATTTCATTTATGCACATATCGCTTGACGGTTTTGTAGCAGGACCGAACGGAGAAATGAACTGGATAAAAGTGGATGAAGAAATCTTTGATTATGTAGGGAAGCGGATAAGCGAAGGCGACACTGCATTGTATGGACGCGTCACTTATCAGATGATGGAAAGTTACTGGCCTACTGCCGGAAGCAAGCCAGCTGCAACGAAGCATGACATTGAACATGCTAAGTGGTATAGTAAAGTTCACAAAGTTGTTTTATCAAGAACAATGAATCCCGACATCTATTGGGACGCGAGCCTGCCTACCGGAACCTTGGCGCAGGAAGGCCTGCCTGCCGGAGTCTTGGCGCAGGAAGGCCTGCCTACCGGAGTCTTGACGCAGGAAGGTTTGACCAACACAAAAATTATTAGCGACAACCTTGCGGACAGAATAAATGAAATAAAACAACAGGCAGGTAGTGATATCCTGCTTTTTGGTAGCCCGACAGCAACACATTCACTTATGCAACTGAACTTAATAGATGGCTACTGGCTATTTGTCAATCCAATTATTCTTGGACGAGGTATTCCATTATTTGTAGACATCAAAGACAAAATAAAACTAAACCTATTGACGACTCGCCAATTTACTTGCGGGGTGACTGAACTGAATTACATAGTGGACACACAATAATATCGAATATTTCACATTTAAAAAAGTAGGCGAAAAGCTGGACTAAACATTAATATCTTGCTCCAATGGTGATTGATTTTCGCTTACTTTATGCTGGTCCGGTAGGAAGGTAGGCAGGTTTGACATTCGCCCTGGCAATTCCCAGGAAAGAATGCACGAATGGTTGTTTAGGCAGCAAGTATCCGAAAGCTTGCGAAGAAATTTTGTTATAGTATTCACAACTAAGGCAAACCACTTGACAAATCTTTAGAAGAATACATGCAAGCAAAATAAAGAGAAAAGAATAATAGTTTGAGTACAACAACTGACAAATACGGCCGCTAACATGGGCTTTGGCGTTAGTGGACTTACTGAGCGAGTATAAACATTTGAACAATTAATAAACACTGTGCGCGTAGACAGTTTGGTATTCCAAAAGCCACCAACTCAAAGCCCGAAACCGTTGTGCGTCATGCTAACGGATGCTGTCCTATCAAGTAAATTTCGTGGAAGACAAATACTCTATAAAAGATTTTTTATTGGGCAATTAATTCCCCCACCTTGACAATCCTCTTGAATAAATTTTAATTTCAGCTTACTATACATCAAGGCACACATCGTGATTGCATTTGACTTAAGCTGTGAATAATGTAATTCTTTTGAAAAGTTACGTAACACTTTGTTCTTGTACCATTCTTACATTTATAAATTATTGAAACTTTTATTTTATTGGGTCTCATTTTTTAAAGAAGCTATTTATTATTAAAAACATTTATTTTGAAAGCATTGGACAACACATCTCGAACCAAACCTGTTAATGATAATATGACCTCAGGCGAAAATTTGCCTGTTTGGTTTGTTGCAGTTAACCAACTGATCTCTTATGAGCCTTTAAAAAGCGATATTGATACAGACATTTTAGTTATTGGCGGAGGCATATCCGGCCTTACCACGGCCTATTGCCTGGCAAAGGAAGGACGCAAAGTAGTATTAGTAGAGGATGGATGTATTGGAAGTGGCGAATCAGGAAGAACGACGGCTCATCTCACTTGTGCACTGGATGACCGCTATTTTGAATTGGAAAAAATATATGATCAGCCCACCGCACAATTAGCGGCCAACAGCCACATGAAAGCAATTGAATGGGTAGCAAACACAATTAAGCTCCATAAGATTGATTGTCATTTTAAAAGAGTTGATGGCTATTTATTTTTACACTCATCGGATACCAAAGAAACTTTAGAAAAAGAATATGAGGCTACAAAAAGAGCTGGGCTGACTACAGAAATGTTAAAAGCTGTTCCGGGTATTGAAGCAGAAGATGGTAAATGGTGCATTAAATTTTCTAATCAGGCACAGTTTCATATTTTACTTTATTTACAAGGACTGGCAGATGCATTTATCCAATTGGGTGGAAAGATTTATACACAAACAAAAGCGGAAAATATTACCAAAGAAGGGGCAACCGCAAATGGATATGCTGTAAAAGCTAAGCATATAGTTGTCGCCACCAACACTCCGGTAAATGATTGGGTTACCATGCACACCAAGCAATGGCCTTACCGCACTTATGTGATAGGGGCCAAAGTTCCTAAAGGTAAACTACCCTACGCTTTGTGGTGGGATACCGGCGATCATGAATCGAAGTGGACATCGCAACCATATCACTATGTTCGTTTGGCTGAATATGATGATCAATATGATGTACTTATTTCAGGAGGTGAAGACCACCGAACAGGACAGGCCGACGGTGAAGGAATTTTGGAGGAAGATCGTTATTCAAAACTCATAGAATGGACAAAGAAGCGCTTTCCAAGTATAGAAGATATTGCCTTCAAATGGTCTGGTCAAGTGATGGAACCTATTGATTCAATGGCGTACATTGGTAAAAATCCAGGTGATGATAACATCTATATTATCACAGGCGATTCTGGCAATGGCATGACACACGGAACGCTTGGAGGAATAATTATATCAGATATTATTAATGGGAAAGATAATCACTGGATAAAAATATACAGCCCATCACGCATTACATTAAAAACCACCAGAGATTATTTGGAGGAAGTGGGAAATATGGTTGCTCAATATAGCGATTGGTTTACCGGAGCAGATATAAAAAAAGGGGCGGACCTAAAACCTGGAGAAGGTGGAATTTTGTCTTCCGGATTTAAAAAGATTGCCATGTACTGCGATGAAAAAAACAACTTACATACCTATTCAGGTGTTTGCCCTCACTTGGGAGCCATCTTGCAATGGAATGCTGATGAAAAAACTTTTGATTGCCCAATGCACGGCTCCAGATTTACTACTGAAGGCAGAGTCATCAATGGTCCGGCCACATCCGATTTGAAAAAAGCTGTACTAAATGAAAAACATCCGATTACCCAACTAGCCGAATAAGGTACAAATAAAGGTATTTACTTAAGGAGGTATTAACCAAAACATACTTTATGATATTAATGTTGTGTTTGTAAAACAAGTTCACCATATGATGAAAGGGTTAAGAAAGAATAGCTTTTAACGCTTACTAAAGAATCCCTGGTACTAAAAAATAATGAACTGATTTTATATGAATGTAATTGGTGAGCTCACCAAGGGCAAGGAATATTTATTGCCGGATGTGCGTGGTGGGCACACTAAACTTTTGAAAAAGAAGAAGAATCAACGCACAACAACTCACGAATATTGACAAAGGATTCGGTGGTTTTACAAACGTTTTACATATTTTTTACAGCTTTTTACAACTAAAGAGGTGCAACGAAAATTGACACCCACTATCTTTACAATATTGTTTCGCCAAACCAATTATAGTCATGAAAATCTATATCCTTGCTTTTTTACTCCTTTTTCAAATCCCCTTTGCCAGAATTGAGGTATTAGAATTTCCAGCGGTATCTCCGATCAATGATAGTCAGCAAAAACTGAATAGAATTAAATCGGGGGTAGCAAACATCGTTTTTAAATCTATTGATGGCGGACAAACATGGCAGGACATTAGCGAAGGGCTGCTTGAAAATGAGCAGGGAGATGGTTTCTTTTCAGATGGTAGTGGGCTTTATCTGCGTGCTGGAGATGGGATGTATCACAATAAACCAAATTCCAAAGCTCCTTTTTGGAAAAAAGAGATTTTCCCGGGCAAGCAGGGCAGCATTACTCCTGGTAGGACTGGAATATTTGCGTACAATTACGATGGCCAATTTATAAAAAAAATAAAAGGAACGAGTGTATGGTCGTCTGTGTACACAAATTTTCATGGGAAACAAGTACGCACCGTTTTTGAAACTGCCGGAGGCACAGTTTTCATAGGCTCCGACAGCGGTCTTTTTAAATCCACTAACAATGGAAAAACCTGGAAACAAGTCCAGAATGGAGGCTGGGTAATGAAAATGGTAGAGTCACAAGGTGTACTCATGGCGACAAGCCAGGGAGGGATCATAAGATCGACCGATGAAGGTGAAAACTGGGATGTGGTGATTAGTGAGGGCGGTGTGGGCATCGCAATAGAACCCATCAAAAGTGGATTTGCTGCTATCACTTTCAGTACTAAGTCGAATACCAGAAGGGTACGAACATCCTACGATGGTGGTAAAACCTGGCAGCCCATTGATGCTGACCTTCCGGCGCAACTCTCCATCGCTTCAATTATTCAGGTTGGTGAAGACCTCTTTTGTGGTCATCCTACTGGCATTTTTAGATCATCCGATAATGGAAAAACATGGAACCTGTTACTTCCTTCTATCGAAAATAAGGTCTTCAATTTATCTGTTTCAGGCAGCGTGATTTATGCCATACCCAGAAATGGAGGATGTTGAAAAATTCAGGTGAACTATCATCCGTGGGAGTGATAATTACTTAAGCTGTGGATATGGCTGACCCAGTACAGCATGCGATTTTTACCGAAATAAGCTTTAGCACGATCGAAGGCAAAAGATGAACCCCTTAAAGCCAATTTGAGCGTATTCAATTAATTTATAACGAGTTGGCCGCAATAAATCGTAATTTGGGGATGATACTGATATTGGTGAGCTGATTAAAAATTCAGACTTAAGCCCCAGCGGCAAATCCGAATATTAAAAACAAGATTGAATAATGATTAATGAAATTTCAGCAATTATAGAAAGGGGCATGAACATGGCTAATACGAATCTCGATCCCGCAGCCACAGGGACCGATGGCTCAATAGATGTCATCACCGAGGGGCGGCGACAAGAAGTGCTACTTGCAGCAGGAGCCTTACAAAGGGCGATTTTCAACAGCGCCAACTTCTCCATTATCGCCACCGATGCCAAAGGAGTTATTCAGCTATTCAATGTAGGAGCCGAAAGAATGCTGGGCTATGCAGCCTCCGAGGTGCTGAACAAAATCACTCCAGCCGAGATTTCTGATTCACATGAAGTGATCGCGCGAGCCCAGTCATTGAGCCTCGAATTAGCCACCCCGATAGCGCCAGGATTCGAAGCCCTGGTCTTTAAAGCCTCACGCGGGATTGAAGACATCTACGAATTGACCTATATCCGCAAGGACAGTAGCCGTTTCCCGGCGGTGGTATCGGTCACTGCCCTCCGCGATGGACAAAGCACCATCATAGGTTACCTATTGATCGGTACAGATAATACAGCGCGCAAGCAGGCTGAAGAGGCTTTGCTGAGAGCTGGAGCTTTGCAGAATGCGATTTTCAACAGTGCAAACTTCTCGAGTATCGCCACCGATGCAAAAGGGGTCATTCAAATATTCAATGTCGGAGCTGAGCGCATGCTGGGCTACTCAGCTGCTGAAGTGTTAGATAAAATCACCCCTGCTGACATTTCCGATCCGCAGGAAGTGATCGCTCGCGCTAAGACTTTGAGCCTTGAACTCGCCACCACCATTACACCGGGCTTCGAAGCCCTGGTCTTCAAAGCGTCGCGCGGGATCGAAGACATCTACGAATTGACCTACATCCGCAAAGATGGCAGTCGTTTTCCAGCGGTCGTATCAGTGACAGCACTACGGGACGATCAAGACATCATCATCGGATACCTTCTTATAGGCACTGATAATACTGCTCGAAAGCAGGTAGAAGAAGAGCAGAAGAAGCTGGATCAGCGTCTGCGAGATCAACAGTTCTACACCCGATCTTTGATCGAATCTAACATTGACGCGTTGATGACGACTGATCCATACGGGATCATCACTGATGTAAACAAGCAGATGGAGGCGCTCACAGGCTGTACCCGCGACGAATTAATTGGTGCGCCCTTCAAGAACTACTTCACTGACCCAGAGCGGGCTGAAGCGGGCATTAAGCTAGTGCTCAGCGAAAAAAAGGTTACCAATTATGAACTCACCGCACGCGCCAGAAACGGTAAAGAGACTGTGGTATCGTACAATGCGACGACCTTTTATAACCGGGATAGGAAATTACAGGGAGTATTTGCGGCAGCACGCGATGTCACTGAACTCAAACGATTTGAATGGACACTACAAGATAAAAATGTCGAGTTGGAGATCGCTAAATCTGCGGCTGAACAAGCCAACCTTGCGAAGTCAGATTTCCTTTCCAGCATGAGCCATGAGCTTCGTACTCCACTCAGCGCTATTCTGGGATTCGCACAACTGATGGAGTCTAATACTCCTCCGCCTTCATCATCTCAAATGGAAAACATTACCCAGATTCTACAGGCGGGATGGCATCTACTGAAGCTGATCAACGAAGTTCTAGATCTTGCAGTGATCGAGTCCGGAAAGGTATCTTTGTCCCCAGAACCGGTGTTGTTATCTGAAGTCATGCTCGAATGCCAGGCTATGATCGAACCACAGGCGCAACAAAGTAATGTTCAAGTTTCCTTTCCCCTGTTCGACATCCCCTGCTTCGTCAATGCTGACCGGACCCGATTAAAGCAAGTGCTCATCAATCTTTTATCCAATGCTATAAAATACAACCGGGCAGGAGGAATGGTGGTGGTTGCATCCGCACCGGGCACTCCCGGACATACGTATATCAGCGTCGAAGACACCGGCGAGGGATTATCTGAGGAAAAACTGGCTCAACTTTTCCAGCCTTTTAACCGCCTTGGACAAGAGGGCGGAAACAATCAAGGCACGGGTATCGGCCTGGTGGTAACCAAACGACTGGTCGAACTAATGGGTGGCACGATAGGCGTGGAAAGCAAGTCAGGCACTGGTAGTAAATTTTGGATTGAGCTGGCATCGACGGAAGCGCCACAACACATCACTGATCAGGCCGAACCCATAGTGGTTGTCCAAGCAGAAGTTGAGCATGGTGCACCGTTGCGTACCGTACTCTATATCGAGGATAACCCGGCCAACTTAAAGCTAGTGGAGCAACTTATAGCCCGTCGCCCTGATTTGCATTTGATAAGCGCAGTCAATGGGATTCTGGGCATCGAGCTTGCGCGTACCAGCCAACCGGATGTGATCCTGATGGACATCAATTTACCAGGCATGAGCGGTATCGAAGCCATGAAAATCTTGCGCGAAACCACAGCTACCGCGCACATCCCCGTCATTGCCCTTACTGCAAACGCTATGGAACGGGACATCGAAAGGGGCCTTCAAGCAGGTTTCTTCTTGTATCTCACAAAACCGATCAGGATCACTGCCTTTATGGACGCATTGAACTTAGCGCTTAATATTTCATGAAAGGTACTTCGTTAAAAAAATAACCTCAGACATTTGCAAATGAAAATACCATAATCGATTATCTTTCATCGACCCACAGATTTAGTTTATGAAAAAAGTTCTCCTGATCGACGATAATGCTGCGATTTTGACCTTCATGACGAAACGGTTAAAATCAGAAAATGTCGAGACATTGACTGCTGACAATGGAGTCGATGGATTGCAAATTGCAAGAGAACACCACCCCGATGTAGTGGTTCTGGACTTGATGATGCCCAAGATGCATGGCTATACGCTTATTCAAGAGATCCGCAACGATGCTAACCTGAAAAATGTCAAGATTCTGGTGATCTCTGCCAAAACGTATGCAGCGGATTTAGAAAGAACGATAAGGCTGGGAGCAGATCGTTATTTGAGTAAACCTTTCGACTTACAGGTGTTCTGGAAAGCTATCGCTGACCTTTTGGGTGAAACCAAATTACCTTTTACCATTCGGTTCTGGGGAGTACGCGGTTCTATTGCCACGCCAGGGCCAGACACTGTGAAATATGGCGGTAATACGGCCTGCACTGAAGTACGATGCGGCGAACAATTGCTGATTCTGGATGCCGGCACTGGCATTCGGCAGTTGGGGCTTTCTCTCCTCCATGAAACCAAGCAGAAACCGATCAATGGACACATCTTTATAGGGCACACGCACTGGGATCATATTCAGGGATTCCCTTTTTTTGCTCCAGCTTACATTCCACGTAATGAGTTTACGATTTACAGCCTGCACGGTGCTGAAAAACCGCTCGAAAAAGTATTTAGGGGACTGATGGATAACGACTACTTTCCAGTCCCTTTGACCGAAATGAAGGCAAACCTGGAGTTTCGCGAATTAGAGTCCGAAGTGAATTTGGGCGAAATCCAAGTTACTTATATGTTCCTGAATCATCCCGGTCTTGCAATAGGTTTCCGTATATCTTATGCGGGCCGATCTTTGGTCTATATCAGCGATCACGAAAATTATGGCCGTTTGTCGCCGAGTGGGCCAGGTCCGCATCCGCTCGACTTAGAAATAACTCGCTTTGCTGAGAATGCGGATTTGTTGATCTCTGAAGCGCAATATACAGAGGAGGAGTATGCTCAGAAAAAGGGCTGGGGACACAGCACCTTCTTGGATGCTTTAGAGCGAGCCGCTGATGCAAATGTAAAACGATTGGCTATTATCCATCATGATCCTGATCATGACGATACATTCATGGATCAGATTTCTGAATTCTGTCAAAAAGTGATTGCGGAGCGGAACTATACATTTTCCTGTATCCTGGCCCAAGAGGGAGGTTCGATTGAACTCTGAAGGGGGGCTGTTGAGGATTCATTATAACTCCTCGCCGTCATAAAACCATATCACGATAATTGCAAAAAATTAATCCGGCCTTTAAATCGAAAAAAGCATCAAAATTCCTTCTATAAATCGCATTCGCCATACCCCAATGACTTGCATTTATATTAATATTGTATGAACTATCCCGTGACCTAAAGTAAATTGTCTTGATTAATCAATATTTCTAATTGGCGCATTCACTTTTTATATAATGTGTTTTTATGATTTTCCCGTATCGTTGAGTTATTAAAATGAAATATAATCTTCAAATTATTCCAACCGATTTACTGGAGCAGTATTGCAAGAAGGTAGATAAAAAATTGTCAAAAATGTTTGATAACCTGAAGGATGCTGAAATATCAACCAAAACATTTAGTTTTTATACTTCAGTATCTGTCATTGCTTCCTCACGAATTGAAGGCGAACAAATGGAAGTGGATAGTTACATTAAACACAAAATGTTGAACATTGAGTATCAGCCCGACCTTGTTCAAAAGCCCAATGATTTATACAAAGCATATTTGTTTGCGCAGAAAAACAAATTGACAAAAGCCAATTTTTTTAAGTCTCATACTTTACTTTCAAAACATTTGTTGCCTAAAGCCAAGCAAGGTGTACTGCGAACAGGCAATAAGGTGGTGATGGAGCATAACATAGGTCGCATACAATACGAAGCAGCACCCGTAGCTGATGTAAATAAACCATTTGAATTGCTTTGGAAAGATATTTCTGCTTTAAAAAAAGAAAAACTTACACATCAGGAAATATTTTATTTCGCTGCATTTATTCATATCGTGTTTGTAAATATTCACCCTTTTGAAGATGGAAACGGTAGAGCAGGACGACTATTTGAAAAATGGTTCCTTGCCGAAATGCTAGGACCGAAGGCTTGGTATATACAAAGCGAATTAAATTACTACAAACATGTAAACGATTACTATAAAAGCCTGAATAGACTGGGAATATTTTATCATCAATTAGATTATACAAAAGCACTTCCCTTTTTAATGATGTTACCAAAAGCATTTGCAGCAACCGAAAAATGAAATTCAACGGAGAAACATTGTGTAAGAAGTCATTGATAAATCACATGAGTATATTTAACTCTCGATATGAGTTTCTAAATAAACGTTCAAAAATTAATCCTATTGATGCAATTGTTATCCATATTCAATATTCTTTTACAAAATGAAAATTCTTATATCAAGCATCCTCATCTTGGCTAGCTCATATGTACTATCACAGGGTACCCCCACTGCGCCATCCTTGCAATATCTATGCGAATTAAAAATAAAATTGGATCCAGCCATTGTGGTCGGTCAGACACCTAAAGGCTTGCGGCGGATAATACCCATCGTAGGCGGTATTGTGCAAGGTCCACTATTGAATGGGGAAATAATAAAAGGTGGTGCTGACTGGCAATACATCAGACCGGATGGCACGGTAGAGTTAGAGGCACATTATCAAATCAGGACTACAGATAGTGTCATTATATACATCACCAATACTGGGATCAGAGCAGCAACTCCGGAGGTCACTGCCAAAATGGCCAATGGAGTTCAAGTTTCACCAACTGAATATTACTTCAGAGCTACTCCAAAATTTGAAGCACCTACAGGGAAGTATTATTGGATGAATAACTCGATCTTTATCTGTAAAGGTATTCGCAATCCTGATCATGTACTCATTCAGGTATGGAAAGTATTGTAATGGATAGCCATGACTTTGATTAAAAAAAAGCCTAAAATTCCTATAATCAGACCTTCCGAGTTTGACGATTATATTTTTGTCAATTGGAGTGCACCTGTATCTGCTTTTTATCCAAAATTTCATGTTGAAAGAATTGAAAATTATAAAAAGCATCTGAAGCTTCCTTTGCCACCTCATAGGCGATCGGTACATTTTTTTATATACCTTACTAGGGGCAAAGTCGTCAGAAGTAAAGGATTGACGAAGTATACGATCAAGCCTAACACCTTCTTTTTTTTACCGGCTGATCAAATTACAGCACTTGAATATGTTAGTAAAGATGCTAAAGGCTTTTATTGCCACTTTATGCTTGATATTTTTTCCACTTTAAAGATCAAGGACCTTAAACATTTTCCTTTCTTCGATCTGGCTGCGGAGCCTACTTTAAACATAAAGGAGCCCGAAAGAATAGTGCAGTTACTAAATTTGCTTGAAGCAGAGAAAATTAAAAACAATCCGGATCGATTTGAATTGATACCTATTTATCTGTTGGCTTTATTGAGCGAAATTAATTTGCTACACCTGCCACAGCGCATTTTAAAAAAGGATGCCTCGACACAATTGACCCAACGGTTTAAATCGGCGCTTGCGGAACATATAGGTCACAAAAGGACCATACAGGAATTTGCAACGCATCTCTCCGTATCGCCTAACCACCTCAATAAATGTGTGCAATCCACCATTGGGAAAACATCCCATGAATTATTGGATGAGATGCGTATTCTGGAAGCGAAGGTGTTGTTGTTGCAAACTGATCTTACTATTCGAGAAATTGCGTATAACATCTCAAGATTTGAGCCTAGTGATTTCGCACGATTTTTTAAATCAAAAACCGGCGTGACGCCACATCAATTTAGAATGGGCACTTTTTGATTGATTTTACATAGTATTCCAGCCATTCTGCATATTTAGTGTTCCTTTTTTTAATCAACTTTGTATCAGATTCCAAATGTATGATGATGAAAAATTGTTTAACTGCTATTTTAATACTGGCATATCAGGTGCTTTCTGCCCAAGGATTGGTAGATGGAATAAAACTTTTTCGATATGGTCCGTTTGAAAATGAAAAACCTGCCGTAGAATATGCAGATGGTACTCGATTGGATGTAAAGGCATTTGGTGAAGATTATACGGAACAATTTTTTGCTACTGATGGTATATCGCGATTGATCACTTGGTTGTCACAGAATGCTGCTCGATGTAAAAGGGTGCCTTTGACAGAACGTTTTGGATCTTGTATAGCTCGCCCGTCCAAACTAGTAGCCATAGGCTTAAATTATGCTGACCATGTAAAAGAAGGTCCCGGTCAGGGAGTCGCAACGCCGTTGCCTAGAGAGCCCATTATTTTCTTTAAATCTACAACTGCAATGTGCGGCCCTTTTGATCCGGTCATCATACCGAAAAATGCTCAGAAATTGGATTGGGAAGTAGAATTAGCGGTAGTCATAAGTAAAAAAGCATCTTATGTGAGCGAAGCAGATGCCTTACAATATGTGGCAGGATATACGGTGATCAATGATTACAGCGAGCGAGAATGGCAATTGCAAAAGGATGGCGGCCAATGGGATAAAGGTAAAGGTGCAGACCGATTTGCACCTGTGGGACCCTATTTGATTTTGGCACAGCAGATTAAAGACCCGCAAAATCTCAAGCTATGGCTCAAGGTAAATGGTGAAAAAAAACAATCTGCCAATACAAAAGATATGATATTTAGCGTCGCCAAACTCATAAGCTATACGAGTCATCATATGACTTTGCTGCCGGGTGATATCATCGCTACAGGCACTCCGTCCGGTGTCGGCAGTGCTCAAAAACCTCCGGTGTATTTAAAGGAAGGGGATGAAGTAGAACTTTCGATTGAACAAATAGGAACCCAAAAACAAACGGTGATTTCTTACTTACAGTCACAATTGACTTCAGATGAATGGAAGGACTATAAAGCCTGGGTGGCGCTGGGTGTTGGAGGCTTGCCGCATACGATAGAAGGCTTCCGAACTGTACAAGCGATGAATGCGCGAATGGGCAATCCACTGGATGTAAGTCGTATAGCTCCTTTGATAGGTACTCCACTGGATAAATCATTCCTGAAAAAATTGCCTCTTCGTGTAGGGATTAAACCCATGATCGCACCCTATGCCATACCGCATCGGCAGACGGACCAACACAACGATACACTTGTGAGAGCAGTACAGACCAGAATCTTTGATGCTCAAATAGCATCTAATCCTAAGTTGTTGCATTATCAAACCAGCGGATTTGAACGGAATAATAAAGCCATCTTTTTAAAAGATACACTTCAGGCCAATGCCGCTATGATAAAATCGGTGCATGGTGAAGTCGGCCACATACACCCTAGCGACGGGTCGATGCATATAACCTATCTAAGCCCAAGTGATGCAAAAAAAGTCATCGAGTCGGGATGGGGCGAATTTCACGGCCTTGCAGGTGATGGAAGACTAACCCATATCTATATGATGTTGTACGCTCCGCGAGATGAAAAGGAATTATTGATTACGAAACAAATCTTAGAAGCGGCCATTAAATACGCTACTTTTATTCCAAAGACAAATAAGTAATTCATTTTTAAAAAATTCACCTTATGATAAAATTTCTTTCTATTCAAATCTTTTTAATTGGCTTTTGGACACTCCTCCTCCAACTCCATAGTGGTACTTCGACTACTTCATCAGAGGTCACACTGTGTCACTCGATATCCGATGATGATATGAAACAATTTGCTTTAGATCCGGATTTTCAAGCTTTACACCCCGCGCCTAATAAAATATCCTTTGTAGGCCTAGGTCAGCCCATTACGTTTAAGACGATAGATGGTGCAGATGCCGGTGGGTATTTTATAAAAGCTAAAAACAAAAGCGATAAATGGTTATTTGTATACCAAGAATGGTGGGGCTTGAATGATTATATCCGAAAAGAATCGGACACCTATTATCAAGAACTTGGCGAACAGGTAAACGTATTGGCATTAGATCTGTATGATGGAAAAGTGGCTACGACGCCTCAAGATGCGGGTAAAATAATGTCTGAGGTAAATGATGCACGTTTGGAAGCTATCGTGAAAGGCGCGATTAGTCACGCAGGTGCTAAGGCTGTCATAGCGAATGTAGGGTGGTGTTTTGGTGGTGGTTGGTCCCTTAGATCAGGTATCTTAGGCGGCAAACAGACTGTGGGTACGGTGATGTATTATGGCATGCCCATCAAAGATGTGGAGAAGCTAAAAACGTTGAATAGTGATGTATTAGGATTGTTTGCTACGGAGACCCGGATCTCTAAAGAAATCATTGAAGAATTTGCAGCCAATATGAAGCTCGCTGGCAAAACCCTGGAGTATAAAATATTTAATGCGGTACATGCATTCGCTAATCCAAGTCATCCTCAATACAATGAAGCATTGAGTAAAGAAGCGAATGCTATGTCGTTAAAGTATTTAAAAAGCAAATTGTTATAACATCTACCCCAATATATATTCAAACTTTTTTCTAACTAAACTATCAAAACATAATGAAACAATTCGGTTTAATCGTATCCTTTCTTTTTATATCTATAGGTGCTTCTGCTCAATGGACTATTGACAAGGGGCATTCCAAATTTACTTTTATAGCAGAACATCATGGAATTTCAGAACTGGATGGCTATTTTAAAAAGTTTGATGGAAAAATCACTTCGTCCAAAGATGATTTATCTGATGCTGTTTTTGAATTGACGATCGAATCAGCAAGTCTAAATACTGATCTGGAGATGCGGGATAATCACCTCAGAAGTGAGGATCTGTTTAATGTCGAAAAATTTCCAACTCTTACGTTCAAAAGTACTTCATATACCAAGGTGACTGGCAATAAATATATCATGGTAGGAGACCTCACGATCAAAGGGGTGACCAAATCCATCACGCTCGATGTCACTATGAATGGCCCTGCAGCTCACCCTAATCCCAATAACAAAGTTCCTCAATTGGGCATGAAGGCATTGACAAAAATAAAACGTAGTGATTTTGGGATCGGTGGAAAATTAGCCACGATCATGGTAGGCGACGAAATATCAATTAGAGCTACAGGGGAGTTTCAAAAGAAGTAAAACCATGAAAAGGAAAGAATTTATCAAAACAGCCACCTTTGGGGGATTAGCCATAAACTTGCTGAGTGGCAAATGTGTGGGGACAGATAAAAACAATTTAGCATCAACGCCGTGTGATGAGACCCCTGAAGAAACGGCAGGGCCATTTCCAACACGTGAACCCTCAAAATTGGTTTCCAAAAATATTGTTGTAGATAGAGTGGGCACACAGTTGACGATTCAAGTAATGTTATATAATATTAATAATGGGTGCAAACCATTAAAGGATGCGATCGTCGATATTTGGCATTGCGATCATAAGGGTGAATATTCAGAGTATGGTGGTAGCGGATCTGCAGGCGGTCCAGGCGGATTCGGTCCACCGGGAAATGAAAAAATGCCACCTCCACCATCACGTAGAGAAGGTAATAAAAATGACCGCCGCCCATTTCCGCCCGGTGGTCCAGGAGGATTACAACCAGTAGATCATACACAAGAACATTTTCTTAGGGGAAGGCAAATTACAGATAAAGATGGGCGAGCATCATTCACGAGTATCTATCCTGGGTGGTATGGAGGTCGCGCACCTCACATTCATGCTCAAATATTGCTCGCAGGTGAAAAATCACTTTTAATCACTCAGATCGCCTTTCCGGAAGATATCAATAAGGAAGTATATGCTCAAGGCGTATATGCCGACCGGGGGACAGCGGACACGACCAATATGGATGACAATGTATTTGGTGATGGTATAGCAAATGAACTAGCAGTGGTAAATGGCAATGTAAAGGACGGTTTTGTATTGACTCATTCCATATATGTCAAAGCCTGATCGCAAAGATCTATGTATATGCAAATTTTACTGTACACTAAACAAGGTATCATAGAAAAACAATAAATGAATATGCTGCAGTCTGAAATAAAGGATGATATCCTATTCGTCAAATTGAATCGTCCGGAAAAACGAAATGCAATTAATGATACCTTGTTACTGGCATTAGAGACATTATTTACCAACCTTTCCCCAAGTGTAGCCTGTGCAATCATCTATGGCGAAGGACACCACTTCAGCGCGGGACTCGATCTATCGGAACTTAGAGAACGCAATATCATTCAAGGTATTCAGCATAGCCGAATGTGGCATCAGGTGATGGATAAAATTCAATTTTGTGGTGTACCGGTCATTGCAGTTTTGCATGGCGCTTGCATCGGGGGGGGATTGGAATTGGCCTGTGCTTGTCATATCCGAGTGGCTGACAAAAGTACCTATTATGCATTGCCAGAAGGTCAACGCGGTATCTATGTCGGGGGTGGCTCTTCAGTACGCTTACCAAAATTAATAGGGGCCCACAGGATGACCGATATGATGCTGACTGGAAGAATTTATAATGCAGATGAGGGCGAGCGAATTGGAATAGCTCAATATCTTACCGAAGAAGGTCACGCTTTAGCTAAAGGCATAGAGTTGGCAGGAAAAATTAAGATGAATTCCAGATTGACTAATTATGCCGTGACCCAGGTCTTACCAAGAATCCAGGACGCAGGTACTGATGCCGGATTGATGATGGAAAGCTTGATGGCAGCGATAGCCCAAGATGCCCCTGAAGCCAAAAAAAGATTAACCAATTTTTTAGATGGCAACGCAAATAAAATAAAAAACGAATGATCCGATAGCTATCGGATCGAATGACGAATGAATTGCAAACAAATATCGAATGATATATTTCTTTGCGCCTGCCTACCGGACAGGCAGGTCTTTGCGACTTCGCTCCGCTGCGCGCCTAGCTCATATTCATCGAAGCTTCGCTACCTCATACAGCTTCCACGTAGCTTAAAACACACATGATTGCATCAAATCTTTTCGGACCACAACAAACTACCCGGACAATAGATGGTAACGGTATAGTTTCTTATGCCTTGGTACAAGATTTGGAAAAGTATCCAGAGAAAATAACGGAAAAATTGATTCAGTGGGCAAGCCAATCGCCTGATTATATTTTTCTAGCAGCAAAAAACAAACAAGGTGAATGGGAAAAACTATCCTATCGGGAAGCACTAAGCAAAGTAAGGTCCATCGCACAATATTTAATGAATCAAACATTTTCTCCAGATGAGAGTATTGTGATATTATCTGAGAATAGTATCGAACATGGATTATTGGCTCTAGCAGCCATGCATATTGGCATACCCTATAGCCCTTTATCGCCTGCATATTCTTTGATTGCCCATGATTTTTCAAAGTTGCAGCATTGCCTAAAATTAATGACTCCTAAAATCATTTTTATACAAGATCCATCTAAGTTTCATCGTGCTATTCAATTTATTCAAACAATATTACCCGGGGTCAAGATAGTCTCTGCTCATGATTTGAATGTTGCTTCGACCACTAAGGTAACTGCTGATGTGGATCATCAATACACTCAAGTCGATGCGGATACCATAGCCAAAGTTTTATTTACATCCGGCTCTACCGGCTTGCCAAAGGGAGTGATCAATACGCAGCGGATGTGGTGTGCTAATCTTCAACAGATTACACAGGCATTTCCATTTATGAAAGATGAACCTCCAGTATTTATAGATTGGTTGCCTTGGAATCATACGTTTGGAGGTAATCACAATTTTGGGCTTACCTTATATCATGGCGGTACTTTATATATAGATGAAGGAAGGCCTACTGCCGATGGAGTTTTAGCCACGATCAATAATCTTAAGTCGATTTCGCCTACAGCCTATTTTAATGTTCCCAAAGGTTTTGAGATGATGATTCCTTATTTTGAACAGGATGAAGAATTGAGCAATACATTTTTTAGTAAAGTAAAGATGCTTTTTTATGCCGGGGCTAGTTTAGCTCAGCCGATTTGGAATGCCTGGGAAGCGTTAGCTATCAAAGCACTGGGTAGGAAAATTCCAATTGTCACTGGATTAGGTTGCACGGAGTCAGGACCCTCAGCTTTATTTGCTAATCGGATAAATTGTTTTTCGGGTTTGTTGGGCATTCCTGTAGCAGGAATGAAGGTAAAGCTTGTGGCCAACGGTGATAAAATGGAAGCAAGCTATCAAGGACCCAACATTACACCGGGATATTGGAGAAATCCTGAAGCGACCAACACTGCATTTGATGATGAACATTATTATCAGACTGGAGATGCCGTCAAATTTAATCATCCGGCTGACCCGGATCAGGGTTTGATTTTTGACGGCAGAATTACAGAAGATTTTAAATTGACCAGTGGCACATGGGTCAATACGGGGATCTTAAAGTCAAAACTAATTGCAACAGGCTCCCCGTATATTCAAGATGTTGTCCTCACCGGCTTGGATCGGGAGTTTATAGGAGCCATTTTATTTTTGAACTCTATGGCCTGCAAACAGCTTATATCTGATGAGACATTGCACGAGATTGAGTTCTGGCAACATCCTTCGATAAGTCAACGATTGGAAAAAATATTGGAAGAATTTAATGACTCGGCCACCGGTGGTTCGACCAGAATTCAGAAAATGATCATTGCAATGGAGCCCCCTGCTTTTGAATTTGGTGAAATCACGGATAAAGGCTCCATCAATCAAAATGTCGTGCTCAAACATCGAGCGCATTTAGTAGAAAAACTGTATCAAATAAATAGCTCCTTTAATACTGTAATCTTTTAAAATATGACAAAACCGCCATTCAGAGCAGATCATGTAGGGAGTTTGCTTCGTACACCCATAGTGAAAGAAAATCGAATAAAATGGAAACAAGGCCTGCTCGAATCTGCCCAACTTCGCGAAATAGAAAACGAAGGAATAGCTACTACTGTCAAGAAAATGGAATCTATCGGTATGCAAGCGATCACTGACGGTGAGTTTAGACGAGACTATTTTCATCTGGACTTTTTAAAGGAATTGGACGGAGTGTCAATCTCAGGAGGCATTGAGCCTAATCCAAATGCTAAGGCTGCAGAAGACGGATTTACGCCGCCAAAGCTTAGCGTAACCGGAAAACTGCAACATATAAAAGACATTCAAGTCGATGATTTTAATTACTTAAAATCAATAGTGACTGCTACACCTAAAGTGTCAATACCTTCGCCAACGATGGTGCATTTTAGAGGTGGCAGGAAATCCATCGATATCACTTCTTATCCGGATATGGAAGTGTTTTTCAATGACCTGGCCATCGCCTATAAAAAAGAGATAAATCATTTATACGCGGCGGGGTTGCGATATCTACAATTGGATGATACTAATCTTGCCTACTTATGTGATCCTAAAATGAGAGAAGCTGCGACACTACGCGGTGAAGATCCAAACCAATTGCCCAAGACTTATGCCGCATTGATCAATGCTGTGATCGATCATCGACCGCATGATTTGACCGTAGGTATTCATTTATGCCGGGGCAATTACCGAAGCACCTGGTTTGCGGAAGGGGGCTATGAACCCGTCGCAGAGATCTTATTCAACGAAATCAATGTTGATGCCTATTTTCTGGAGTATGATGATGAACGATCCGGCGATTTTGCACCCCTTCGATTTGTCCCTGACCATAAAAAAGTAGTACTCGGCATCATATCTTCAAAAAAAAGAGAACTTGAAAAAATAGATGATTTGTGTTTTAGAATAGATGAAGCTGCACAATATATGTCGTTAGAAAATCTGTGTGTCAGTCCTCAATGTGGATTCTCCAGTACCCATCATGGCAACGACATGAGCGAAGATGATCAATGGCGGAAGATGGAATTGGTAGTGAATACGGCCAGGAAAGTATGGGAAGAGTAGAAAAACAGAAACAGAATCAGAATCAGAATCTGAGTCTGAATCTGAATCTGAATCTGAATCTGAGTCTGAATCTGAGTCTGAATCATTTCGTCATTATTTAAATTTCTCCTATGATTAATCTAGCTACTATACGCGCACTCGACTTCCACACCCATGCTGAGGTGAGTTGTACTCAACCACACGATGATTACAGACCGGAATTTGATGTAGCCTTTGCTAAATATTTTAAGGTTGATAAAAGGCCTACGATCCAGGAGACTTGTGATTATTATCGAAGTATACAAATGGCCTTTGTGATGTTTACCATAGACGCGGAGTATGAGCTTGGGCGAAAAAGAATACCCAATACAGAAGTGGCAGAGGCAGCTCTTAAAAACGATGATGTCATGATAGCTTTTGCCAGCATCGATCCTCACAAAGGTAAGCTAGGCGCAAGGGAAGCCCGGGACCTCATAGTCAATTATGGCATTAAGGGGTTTAAGTTTCATCCTACGGTACAAGGATTTTATCCAAATGATAAACTGGCTTTTCCATTGTATGACACGATAGCCGAATACAAATTGCCCATGCTTTTCCACTCTGGTCATTCCGGCTTTGGATCTGGGGTACGAGGTGGTGGCGGTTTGAGATTAGAATATTCCAATCCGATGCATTTAGATGATGTGGCTATTCGGTATCCTGATAGTCCTATCATCATCGCCCACCCGAGCTGGCCCTGGCAAGATGAGGCATTGTCAGTAGCGATGCATAAGCCCAATGTCTACATTGATCTCAGTGGCTGGTCGCCAAAATATTTTCCACCACAATTGATACAGTATGCCAATACCTTATTGAAGGACCGAATGTTATTTGGTACAGACTTTCCGTTGATCACTCCGGAGCGATGGTTGAAGGATTTTGAACATGTTGGATTTAAGGAAGAGGTAAAGCCACTGATCTTAAAGGAGAATGCATTAAGAGTACTGGGCCTGAACAAATGAACTTAATTGCCGATAACTATTGGGATTATACCCTTAGTGAACCACGGAATGACCTTCCAGCATAGTAGGACTCTGCACCATTATGATATATGAAGATCTGGCCGTATCGAAAATCTGCAAATATGGCCCCACCGAGTTTTCTGATCTCAATAGGTGTTTTGATCCAACTCGATGTTTTGATATCAAACTTTTCTAGTTTCTGTAGCTCCCGATATTGTTCTTCCGTTAATATTTCTACGCCCATAGCAGTAGCCATACCGATAGCACTATTGGCCGGTTTATTTTCTTTCCTAGAATTCAATGCTTCGTGGTCATAACAAATACTTCTGCGACCTTTAGGACTTTCCGATGAGCAATCGTAAAAAACATATTCCCCTGACTTCTTATCAAGACCGACCACATCCGGCTCGCCATCGGTACTTTCCATTTCGTGGAGCGACCACAGTTTTTCAGGTTTGGCCTCTAGCTTAGCTAGCACTTTAGCCCATTCAAGACCCTTGTGACGATTCATGTTTTTCTCAAACCGCTCCTTTAATGTTTGGAAAAGATCTTTTTGTTGTTTTGAAGACAATTCTTTTTTCATAGATTCATTTTACAGTTTAAAGGTCGAGATATTTATCAAATTATTTTTCTATCTAGCGGTCTGAAATACCAGGATACCACAGTCAGTACGAGGAGTAATATCGCAGGAAACATTTCATTCACAGCATTACCTGCGGCGATGTGCGAAAATAGCGCTCCGGACATCATAAAGAAAAAGCCTGCATAAGCCCATTCCTTTAGCAATGGAAATTTAGGAATCAGTACGGCTATCACTCCTAAAATTTTCCAAATGCCCAAGAGAGTTAGAAAATAGTATGGATAGCCCAATTTTAATATAAAATCTATTTCCGCTTCCACTTTTAATAATTGTACCACCCCACTGGATGACATGCCCAATGCAAGCCAGATCGTAGCAAGCCAATAAGTTATTTTGCCTACCTTGCCGGTAGGCAGGCCTGCCTTGCCGGTAGGCAAGTTTCTCGTTGTCATAATAGATTATTTAATTTGTTTACAATGTCTTGCAATCGGTTATGGGCCATATTGAGGCCATAAGCAAACGGCAACTTGAGCATGAGGTCTCTTTGTTCGTTAGATCTATATATTATCTGTATACTCAGTTTGCTGGTGTCATCAGTAATAGATTCAAAAGCTAAACATTCGAGTTGCACACCAAAAGGTGATTGCTGCATTTCAAATGTTCGCGTGATGTTCTGGTTTGGAATCAACTCATGGATCACCCCATGAGCCTGAAATACCACGTTTCCCTGAGCATCGGATGTTTCAATTTGCCAACTGCCATGTTTTTTACTCTCTAGTTTCAACACTTTTGTTCCCATCCATTGCTCAACAATCTCAGGCTCTACATATGCTCTAAACAGTAAATCCAAGGGCAAATCAAATTCCCTGGTGATCCATAAGTCTTGCTTGCCGTCTTCGGCCTTGATTATTGTTTTTGGTGTCATCATTTACTATTTATTGGATTTGTATTTTTTCATAATGGCTTCCAAAGTATTAAACCGATCATCCCATATTTTTGCAAATGGCATGAGCCATTCAGCTATTTCTTTCATTTTGTTTGCATTGAAGTGATAATAAATCTCTCTACCGGATTGTTCCTGAGTCAGAAGCTGGCATTCCGTCAGGATTTGAATATGTTTTGAAATAGTTTGTCGTGATGAATCGAAACCGTTGGCAATAGCTCCAGCGGTCATCGCTTGCAAAGCTACCAAAGACAAAATAGTCCGTCTTGTAGGATCTGCAATGGCTTGAAAAATGTCTCGCCTTGTTTTCATTTATGCAGTTATTTGACTGCAAATATAATGCAGTTATTTGACTGCGCAAATATTTATAATTTATTTTTAGCTAAACGGTCAAAGATTGACCACACATTGTATATTGTTTACGCATATCAATTTACTATTCACCGAAATACAAAAATTTCCTACCGTATAGAGAATCTTGGTAGGTTATAAACCTCAATAAGATCCATGCAAAATCCAAAGTCTTTAATCGACTCGAATCCTATGACGGGGTTGCAATACACTACTGCTTTAGTCTGTTTTCTTATGAATACATTGGATGGCATGGATGTATTCGTCATGTCCTATACAGCTCCGGCCATCGCCAAAGAGTGGTCACTGAGCCCGGAGATACTGGGTACCGTATTTAGTGCAGGGCTATTAGGGATGACTCTGGGTACGTTATTTATTGCCCCTTTTGCAGACCGGATAGGCAGGAAAAATCTTATGCTCATCAGTGCAGCACTCATGGGGAGCTGTATCTACCTCACCTCGACAGCTACCACAGTCAATGCGCTTTTGATCTATCGATTTATCAGTGGTATCGGTATAGGATGTATGCTGGCCACGACGGCGGCGCTGATCGCGGAGTATACACCCAATAAATCGCGGGACTTTTGGGTGAGCGCGGTGATAGCAGGCTACCCGGTCGGAGCGGTGGTGACCGGATTGGTCGCAGCTAAAGTGATACCTGTAGATGGCTGGCAACAACTTTTTAAATATGCAGGTATAGCCTCTGCTCTGGCCATTCCTGTACTGCTTATCTTTCTCACTGAATCCCTGGATTTTTATTTGAAAGCTCAACCGGCTAATGCGTTGACCAAAGTCAACCACATACTTCAAAAAATGGGTCATGCAGCTATGGATCGATTGCCAGAGCCGTTGCCAAGACAAGCCGCTATCCCGGTACAAAAATTATTATCAGGTCCGTATAAAATACCCTCCATTCAATTATGGGTGGGGTTATTTATGGCTTTTGCTACGCTTTATTTTTTAACCAGTTGGATTCCTAAATTAGCTACTAATGCAGGTCTCCCCATGAAGCTGGCCATTTACGCCGGTACGGTATTTAATGTAGGTGCATTTTTTGGGATCATCACTCAGGGTTATTTTTCTAGTAGATATGGTTTGAAAAGAACGATAGGAGTCATATTAATATGTACTGCGCTTTTGATGTCCATGTTCGGATTATTTGTAGGCTCCAGTCTTTTATTAATCATACTAGGTCTTTTAGGATTTGGCATCCAGGGTGGATTTGTAGGTATGTATGCTATCGCCGCCAGGATGTATCCGACGGAATTCAGGACTACCGGAGTTGGTTGGGCTATGGGCGCAGGAAGGATAGGAGGTATTGTGGGTCCTGCAGTAGCCGGTATATTAATCGGAGCCGGACTTTCTATGACCGCTAATTTTTTAGTGTTCGCCGTGCCGGCTCTGCTAGCCGGATTGATTACGATGAGGTTAGGCTCAAAAGAAGTAAGCTAAGAACGAATGACGAATATCTCGAATTCTTCGAATGACGAATGGCTCGAGTGACGAATGGTTCGAATGACGAATGGTTCGAATGACGAATATCTCGAATTCTTCGAACGGGACGAATGGTTCTAATATTCGAAAAATTCGTCATTCGAAAAATTCGAAGCATTTGAAACATTCGGGATATTCGTCATTCGTTGTTTCATTCCAGATATTCGTCATTTGCATTCCAGATTGTCAAGACCTCGCTATCCATCAATCGGGTGACCAATGCTTTTGTTTTGGGCAATTCGTAATGAAAGTAAAATTTCATCGTATGCAATTTGGAATTATAAAAACTTTGGTCTGCGGAGTTTTCTGTATTGGATAAAGCTCGTTGTGCTACTAGCCCTTGCCGGAGCCACTGCCAGGCGACATTGAGGATGCCAAAGTATTCCATATACAAGGTAGCATCGCTGAGGAACAATTCTATTTCATTCTGTTTTGCCATTTTAAGTAGATGGTTGGTCACCGCTTCATACTGAAAAAGTTCTTCCGAAAGTAGATGGGCATAAATTTTCAGAGGAGGAATATCAAGACCTTGTCGGATGTCTTGTATCACCTCCTCTCTCCAATATCGGAGAGATCGCCCTTGATGCAATGGCACTTGCCTACCCAATAATGCCTGCGATTGAATGCCCGTAGTGCCTTCGTAGATACTCATGATGCGCACATCTCTGGCCAATTGTTCAAGGATAAAATCTTCTGTGTAACCATAACCACCCAAGACTTGCATACCTTGTTGTACAGCTAGAATACCCATCTCTGCGCCGTAGGTTTTGGCCACCGGAGTCAATAATTCCAATAGGTCTTCACATTTGGTTTTTTCATCTCCTGTCGCGATGATTTCTTTGTCCTGTAGATGGTAACAATAAAACAATAAGCCCATTGAGCCCTCTACGATTGCTTTTTGATAAAACAACATGCGCCGGACATCGGGATGTTGAATGATCGGACTCGAATCTTTTGCACCGGGCCTTTTACCCTGGATTCTTTCTTTGGCATATTGTAAGGAATGATTATAAGCAGCTGATGCAATATAAGTGCCGCCAAGACCTACTCCCAATCGGGATGCATTCATCATCAGAAACATGTATTCCAGTCCTTTTCGTTCTTCGCCGATGAGTTCACCGATACATTCGTCTCGGGCTCCAAACTCCAAGTGCATTGCCGGGGTGCTTTTTTGACCCATTTTATGATACAAGCCTATCGAAGTGACATCATTAGGCAGATGATTAATTATAGTAGGTACTACGAATAGAGCTAGTCCTTTGGTGCCAGGCGGTGAGCCGGGTGTCCTCGCCAATACCAAATGAATAATATTATCCGTCACATCATGATCACCGGCACTGATAAATATTTTTTGACCTTTTATTTTATAGGTTCCATCGGGTTGAAGCATACCGATCGTAGCTACATCACTCAATGCACTTCCCGCTTGAGTTTCAGTGAGACACATGGTGGCTGTATACTCTCCGGATAATATTTTGAGGGCGTACTGGTCTATTAGCGTTTTTGAACCGAAAGCAATAATAAGTCGAGCAGCAGCGGAAGATAGTCCGGTAAACATCTCGAATCCATTGTGAGCACAACCGATGATAAAATCTGAGGCCCCATACACAGATTTTGGCAATTGTTGGCCACCATACTGCTGATCGAAAATGGCACTCATCAAACCATTTTTACAAAAACTATTGTAATACGCTTTGATACCGGGATGAACTTTTACTTTACCATCGATGAGCTTGGGTGGATTTTGATCAGATTCTTTAAAGTAAGGAGTCAGATGTTTTGCAGCTATATCCTCAGCAATGTCTAATACCATATTGAATGTATCGGCATCGTGTGCTTTATAATACTCGTGCTCTGTAAGTTTTTGAATGACTAATACTTCAAATAAAATAAATTGAAGATTTCTGCGGGAATACGTGACCATGTAGCTAAGTTACTTTATTCAGAGACATCTTTTGAGAATAACTTTCTAGCTGTGAGGCCTACCAATACGATCGTAAGGGTACCTATGACTATCGTCAACTTCGTCTCCAATGGATACTGAAGTGAAGACGGTAAATATACTTGAAAAGACATCCAGGCTATACTCAGGATGCCGGCTAGCGTGGCGATCTTAGCATGTTTGTTTTGAACTTTTTGTGAAATGATGCCTAATAAAAAAATGCCCAACATACCTGCCGCAAAAATACCTGCAAGCTTCCACCATACATCCAACAAGCTTTTGACCCCAATCATTGCTAAACCAAATACCATACCCAATACTCCCATAACTACTATACCAGACCGCAAGACCATCAATTGCTGATGCACATTGCTATCTTTTCGGATATATCGCATATAGATATCTTTTAAAAATACCGTAGCGGAACTATTCATACCATTGCTCATCGTACTCATAGCGGCCGAAAGTAAAGCAGCTAATAACATGCCTAGAAGCCCGGTGGGAATCTGAGTTTTCATAAAAAAGGGCAGCACTTTGTCTCCATAATCAGAAGGTCGTAAGAGATCTACTGCGATATGCTTTTCCATTGCTACTTGTTGTTTTAAGGACTGAATGAGCTCAGGGTACTGGTTGTAAAAAACAAAAAGCGCTGTGCCAATAAAGAAAAATAAAAAAGAGACCGGCACATAAAACCATACGCATAACCAGATGCTTTTGGCTGCATCTTTTGAGTTGCGGGCCGTATGATACCGCTGAATATAATTTTGATCAATACCAAAATTAGTAAGATTAATAAAAAAGCCATAGATGAGCACTACCCAAAAAGAACTGGAATACAAGTCAGGCTTCATACTCCCTAGATTAAATTTATGCTCGGCAAGACCTTTGGTAATAATTTCGGTGATGCCAATATGAGACATCAAGATGCCCATGATCAGCAATGCGCCTACTGTTTTTACAATGGCTTGAATGACTTCTGTCCAAATCACAGCAACCATACCTCCTATAACAGTATAAATAATGATACAACTGCAGGTCACGATTATGATGAGCCTCATGTCAATGCCTGTGATCGTATGAAAGACGAGTGCTATACCGTATAAAATAGTACCCATTCTGGCTAATTGAGTCAAAATAAAACAAGCCATCACATAGGTGCGAGCCCAAGGCCCAAAACGCTGCTCGAGGTGAGTATAGGCACTGATATCTGCACGATTGCGATAAAACGGAATAAAATATTTAACAGCTACGACAGCAGCCAAAGGCATAGACAAACTAAAAACAAAAGGATTCCAATTAGTGGCAAATGATTTACCGGGATCGCCTAAAAAAGTAATCACACTCAAAAAAGTGGCATAAAAACTTAGGCCCAAAGCCCATCCTGGTATCTGTCCTGCTCCGGTAGAAAATTGATCCGAAGTTTTGTTCTTACTGGAAAAGTAAAGCCCAATGCCTAACATCAACAGTAGATATACAAAGACAATGGCCAGATCGAGTGTAGTCATACCGAAATGTAGATTTTTAATAAATCAATCTTTATGGTTTAAGGACCACATGTTTGATGCGTTGCCGTAGCCAGGTATATGTGATATGGATAAGTCCGTCGGATGATTGAATGACATTGGGATAAGAAAATTCGCCACCCGGAGTATCTTCAAGGGTATAGATCATCGTGAATTGTTCGCCATCTTTGCTGACTGCAACATTCAACGGTGATCTCCCTTCAGCAGTATTATTATAAACCAATACGATACGACCATCGGATAAAGTCGAAGCATCAATACCGGAGTTGGGATTTAATACCTGGATGGGTCGCCCTTGCGTCCAGGTTTTACCCTGATCATACGAGTCTGCGATGACGATACGCCCGGTGCGGGCCGTAGATCGTGCATACAATCTTAAATGTTTTTTACTTAAAGAGACGATCGATGGTTGAATAATACCATGCGTCCTATTCCAATCAAAATCATGAGTAGTGCCTTGAGCTGAGTCGTGCTGGGTCGTATTACCTGGTACAGTGATCGGGCCTATTTTTTGAAATGTCTTGCCATGATCCGTACTTCGTTCGATCCATACTGCCCAGTTGTGATAACTTTCTACAGAGGTACCACTCACGACAATTCCATTAGTCAATACCAGTGGTTTGGCACGAATAGGTCCGTATAAACCGGCAGGAAGGTATTCTGATGTAGACCAGGTCAGACCATGATCATCGCTGTATTTACGAGCTGCTGACCAGGTCGTGGGATGTGTCCCATATTTATAATAAAACCAAAGTCTATTGTCATTGGTATAAAACAAGACAGGATTCCAGCAGGGTGTATTTGACTCCCGCACTATTTCAATGGGTGGGGTCCATTGAGCGCTTATCTTTTTTGAAATCCATATAGCCACATCTTGATTGCCTTCGGCTGTGCCAGCAAACCAAGCCACCATCAAGCCTCCATTTTTTAATGCAACGATCGAAGACGCATGACAAGAGGAAAACGGACCTTGTTCAAATATATATTCTGAACGCTGAACTTGGGACATCAATCGAACAGTTAAACACACGCAAACCAGGAGATTTATTGATTTCATCATCAAGATACTTTGTGGTAAAATAAGAAAATATAATAAGTATGACGGATACAAATAACCAGGAGTACAATGGGGTATGTGCTAAAAAACACTTGTATTTGATTAACTTTACTAAAACTAAAGTTTATGGCAGCTAGACGGAATTTTTTAAAACAAGCGGGATCATTGACCGCTGCTTATGCCATATCATCACCAACCCTTTTACAATCCATGGGAATAAAAAATAAATTGGGAATCCAATTATTCTCCTTGCCTAAGTTATTATCAAAAGATTTTTTAAGAGGCATCCAAATGTTGGCTAATATGGGCTATAAAGAATTGGAATTGTACGGTCCTTTTCCATTCAGCACTCCCGCAGCGCATGACCGGTGGCAAGCCATCACGCCGATGCTGGGATTTAGCGGTAGTGGTTATTATGGTAGATCTATACAAGAGGTAAAAACGATATTGTCTGATCACGGACTCAAGACGCCGGGCGCACATACTGACCTGGATACTCTGATGAATAATATAGGTAAGTTGGGTGAAGCCGCTCATGTACTTGGACATAAGTACGTGACCCTTCCGGCTATACCTGATGAAAAACGCAAAACGCTCGATGACTACAAAAGAATAGCGGAAACCTTCAATACTATTGGCGAAAATGCAAAAAAGGCCGGAATACGATTTGCATATCACAATCATGGTTATGGCATAAAACCGATGCAGGGGCAGATCCCATTACAAATTATTTTGGATCAAACCGATCCAGCTTTAGTTTTCTTTGAATTGGATATATTCTGGACAGCATCGGGCGGAGCAGATCCTGTTTATTATTTGGATAAATATCCCAATCGATATAAAATGCTTCATCTAAAAGATATGAAAGAGAAAAAAGAATTTTCTGGTGATGGTGGCGATGCGTCGCAATGGATCCCGCTATTCACCAATATGACTACAGCCGGTGACGGGATATTGGATCTTAAAGGCATCATCCAAAAAGCTAAACAAATCGGTGTCGAACACTATTTTGTAGAGCAGGATATGGTCGCTCAACCGGAGCTAGCGCTGAAAAAGAGCTTTGATTATTTAAAAAGAAAAGTTTAGGTAGTTTTCAAAATACAGATTCTCTAGTTATTTGTTGATACAGTACTAATCAATTGAATTTAATTTTTTCTTTTTTGAGCCATCATCCAATTTAAATATTCAGGATCTGCAAAGGCATTAACCCAACTGTTGTGATTTACTCCGGGATATTCGGTGTACTTTACTTTTGCCTTTAAAGATTTTATTTTTTCCGTCATATTTCGACTAAGATTGACATCGACTACGACACACATTTACTTTGCCACTAAATTAAACTTTGCCAAATTGCATTGTACTTTTGGTATTCGACTGCACTGCGCCATTTCTATTCCATATCCCCGACGAAATAAATCTCTTGGCTGGTTAATTGAATAAGTAAATTGTCAGGATTTAATTTTTTTATGCTTTACTTAGAGAATCCTATCCTTTGCAAAAGATGTTGGAATCTTGAATCTGCTTTAAGTAAGGAAGGAACATGTGGAGCGTGTTTTAATGTAATCAGGATTGGGTCGCGATCATTAAATCCTTTTTCAAGGCATTCAAATGCTTTATCTATATTACCGATCCAGGCCTCCGTCAAACCCATTTGAGAGTAGGAAATATACTCTGATTGGGATCTGCTCATAAGCTCTTCTAATAAAATGGCAGCATCCTTGAACTTCCCTTGACTACAGAGAGCCCAGGCTAGGCAATTAATGGCATATTGGTGTCTTTGCGATATATGTACTAAATTTTCAAAAACATAAATTGCCTCATTGATAAGATTTAATTTAAGGCTTGCAAGGCCAGCTATTTGATGGCAGAGAAATGAATTGCTATCAAGTTCTATACCCATCTGAGCAATGGATATGGCTTCATCATTCCGACCTGCATTATACAATATCCATGATAAATCTGCATAATATATAGCACCTAATGGTTCAAGTTTTATCGCTAATCTACCTTGTTTTTCGGCTTTATCAAAATCACCTTCAATGTGATTTAAAATGGATAGTCCATAATAGGCATGTGCTGGCGCGTAATTTGGATTACGTTCAATACTTTTAAGATAGTTTTTTCTTGCTTCGATCCAGTTCCATTCAAGCCCAACATAATATTGTGCAAGAGTACAATACGTTTCGCAATAAGAATCATCCAGGTGTATGGCAGTTTCTGCAGCGGACTTCACTTTATTCATAACCTCTTTTCCGGAAAAGGCGCCATAAAAAGCAGCAATAAAATATGCATCAGCAACGCCATTATAAGCCAATGCATAACCAGGATCGAGTTGAATGGCTTGATTGAAACATTCAAGACCTTTCAATACAGATCGTCCTCTTCGACTTACATAGAATGCTCCTTTTAGATATAATTCATAAGCATCGGTATTTGAAGTAGCTGATTTAATAATAAGCTCAAGGTCTTCTTCGAGCAATGTGATTTTTAGTTGTTTAGTTATTGCAACTGCAATTTCGTCCTGTATAGCAAAAATATCATCCATATTCCGATCAAATTTTTCGGACCATAAATGAAATCCATCCATTACATTAATTAGTTGTGCAGTAATCCGGAGCCGATTACCTTGTTTTCGGATGCTTCCTTCAAGCACGGTATTGACTTTTAATTTTTCCCCTATTTCCTGGACGCTTACATTTTTTCCTTTGAATGAAAATGAAGATGTCCGGCTAGCTACTTTCAATTTCTTTACTTGAGCTAACGCATTGAGTATCTCTTCTGCCATTCCGTCACTGAAATACTCCTGATCAGGATCATTGCTCATATTTACAAATGGGAGGACTGCAATACTTTTTTCTAATGGTCTAAGGATTGGCTGGGGAGCGGGCATAGGAAAAGCATCGAAAGAAACAGTATTCAATATTTCATAAATACGTATAGATTCTTTTACGTTTTTTAATATTTCCTGTTTCACAAACCTGGAGTTTATGTCTTGTTTGTTAGATATATTATTATGTATAGCTTCTGAAATGTAAATTTTACCCGGCTCAGCAAAAGCTTGTATACGTGACGCAATGTTCACCGTATCCCCAAAGACATCGTCATATTCAAAAATCACCTCCCCTTGATGGATACCAATGCGCAATAAAAAATCATTGGACTTATTGATTTCTTCCTGAATATGTACAGCTGCGTGTACTGCATCAGAGATTGTATTGAAACTAGCCAGTACACCGTCACCGATTTCCTTTATCCAACGACCGTGGAATTGTTCTATAAATAGTTTGTGAATGTCTCGATTCTTATTGAGTATTTCTAAAGCTTTTTGTTCATTATTACCCATCAATGCAGTATACCCGACAATATCGGTGAACATGATAGCTGCTAATTGCCGGGATTGGGACATAAAAAACTAATTGGAAAAAATGAGAAAATGAAATTATTACTGGAAAAACCTATCCTTACCACTTTCCCGGTAATACGAAAACAAAGACTTATTTGGACAAATACAGAAAATGCTAATACTATATTTGATTGCCCTCTGACACTTTTGCCGACAAACGAATGTATAAAGATTATGAAATGTGTATTTCTTAATCGGTATCGAGTATGATATTCAAGTTAAAATTAGTAAATTTAGTCTGAATATTTCTAATTTTGGTAATACCATTATATATGTTAATATTGAATGCAACACCAAATAGCTCACATTATTAACCAATAAATAAATTTTACATGGATGTTCTACAAGTTATTTCCAACCTGGGGGGTTCATCTACTCTCTCTGGTTCCGCCATCGAAGAATTTAAATCAAAACTTCGGGGCGATTTGATTATACCGTCTGATCCTACCTATGATGAAGTTAGGGTCATCTGGAATGGCATGCATGATAAAAAGCCAGCCATGATCGCACAATGTAGTGGCGTAGCCGATGTAATTGATTCTGTAAATTTCGCCAGAAACAATAACCTTTTGGTAGCAATTAGAGGCGGAGGTCACAATGTCGGGGGGAGTGCATCTTGCGATGGTGGTATTATGATAGATTTGTCAAAGATGAAAGGGATCAGAGTGGACCCAAATGCCAAAACTGTTCAAGCTCAAGGTGGGGCTACCTGGGGAGATGTAGATAGAGAAACACAAGTATTTGGACTTGCAACCCCTGGAGGAGTAGTATCCACGACGGGGATTGCAGGCTTGACATTAGGTGGAGGTCTCGGCTGGTTACGAAGAAAATATGGTTTAACCATTGATAGTTTATTGGCGGTAGATATAGTGACAGCCGATGGCCAGTTTTTGACAGCAAGTGAAAGTCAGAATCAAGACTTATTTTGGGGAGTAAGGGGAGGTGGTGGAAATTTTGGAGTAGTCACTTCTTTCGTTTTTCGCCTTTATGAAGTAGGGCCCATAGTTACTTTATGTGCTCCGTGGTATCCTGCTGAAATGGCTGATACGTTGTTACCGGCCTGGCGGGAATTTATGAAAACAGCTCCGGAAGAACTTTCTTCATCGGCAATGTTCTGGACTGTGCCATCAGTGCCTAATTTTCCCGTTGAAGCGCATGGTAAAAGAGCTATTATTCTTGCTGCTGTATATACTGGTTCCGTTGAGGACGGAGAAAAAATCACTAGGCCTTTGAGAGAATTAGCCAAGCCATTGTTAGATCTGAGTGGACCAATTCCATGGACAATAGTTCAATCAGCATTTGATCCATTTTTCCCTAAAAAGATCCAGATGTATTATTTTAAGTCACGCTACCTGAACCAACTCGACGATAGTACTATACATGCAATCATGCACCATGCAATAAATCCTCCTGCACCTATGATTTTGATTGCGATTTGGCATTATGGTGGAGCAATGTCTCGAGTAGAAGACGATAAAACAGCCTTTAGAGGTCGCAAGAATCAATTTTTATTAAGTGTGGATGCTATTTGGAGTGATGAGAATGATACCCAAAGTGTGCTTGCTTATTCACGCAATTTTTTATCGAGTATGGAATCTTTCTCACCGGGTGGATTATACATAAACTTTGCCGGTTTGGGAGAAGAAGGTGAAGCACTCGTAAGGTCTGCTTATGGGCCTAACTATGAAAAACTAGTAATACTTAAAAGCAAGTATGATCCAACAAATCTTTTCCATCTTAATCAAAATATTAAACCGCCTATTAGTTAAAATAATGTTAGACAAAAACTTAATCGTTTTATGTTCAAATCATGGAATTGATATAGATCTTGGGATTACAATCAAAGCTATAAGATATATTCAACGAATAAAAGATATCAATCGATATTGTCTTGATTGGGATTACTTTGAATCAGAAAATGGAAATTAACCAAAGTAAAATTATAAAAAAAGCGTAAGCATTTTTCAAGTGTTGCTACAGTACCCTTCAATTCAAATTTAATTTTTTCTTTTTTGAGCCATCATCCAATTTAAATATTCAGGATCTGCAAAGGCATTAACCCAACTGTTGTGATTTACTCCGGGATATTCGGTGTACTTTACTTTTGCCTTTAAAGATTTTAATTTTTCCGTCATATTCCGACTAAGATTGACATCGACTACGACATCTGCATCACCGTGAAAAATCCAAAAGGGCACTTTTTTTACTCTTTTATCATATACTTTTAAGTCGCCACCACCACATATCGGGAGAGCAGCAGCATAAAGGTCTGGATATCGATACACTGATTCGAAAGTACCCATACCACCCATAGAGAGTCCTGTGATATAAATACGGGTCGGGTCTACAGCTTCTTCTTTGGTCAATTTTTTTACCAATTCATTGGCAGCGATCAGATTCCAATTGGGAGTCTTGGTATAATCAAAGTCGATTTTAAATGGGGTAGTCGTGCGATCAATGGTGCTGGTAGCCCAATATTGATCAATGGGACATTGAGGTACAATGACAATAGCAGGATATTTTTTACGATTCTCGGGGTCAACAAAAAGATTGGCCCCATGTGTCAATTGTTTTTCATTGTCAGCGCCCCGTTCCCCACCGCCGTGTAATAATAACACTAATGGATATTTTTGAGTACGATCGTATGGCTCCGGATACAAGATCCTGTACGGCAATACATGGGTGTCAGAATGTTTGTACTCCTTTTTTACATAAAGATCTAATTGAGTATTAACAATGGGTTTTACAGCATCAGCAGGTTTTGTCATAGGTAAAAAACCCGACGCTTTCATCCAATCCGTAAATCGCTCAATCCATTGGTCAGAGGGTAGATCTTGCTTGCGCATGCCAAAACCATGACCCCCTTTGGCATATACGTGCAGTTCAGCAGGTTTTTTAGCCGTTAGCCAGGACTCATAAAGTTTTAATGAATGAGGTGCCAAACTTAACTGGTCATCAGAAGCCACCGCAATAAAGAGAGGTGGTGCATCTGATGCTATTGTTTTTTGCATAGCCTCTGGAAAAAAAGGATAAATCGGCGCCACGAAATTAGGTTTATTGTCATCCGTATAATCATATGCGGTAGCGGAAGTCACAGTGCCTCCGGCAGAGAATCCTATGATGCCAATGCGGTCAGATGCTATGTTATAGATAGAAGCGTTTTTTCTAACATAGGAGATAGCCGCACGACCATCCTGTATAGCCATAGGGATAAGTTGTGTCGATTGATCCTCAAATTCTTTTTTACCCATTTTACTCATAAACTCCATGGCCGGATCATCCGTAAAGCATCGAATGAGTCGATACTTCAATACAAAACAAGTGACCCCTTTTGCCACCAGATTTTTAGCAACATCATAGCCTTCACTATTTATGGATAATGCATGAAATCCTCCTCCGGGGCAGATGACCATGGCTGTACCATTTGACTTGCCTGCCTCTGGTCTAAATACTGTCAACGATGGCTTGGCCACATTGTACACGACTTGAGTCTGCCATGTTTTATTAAATTGTTCAGATTCTGTCCAGTTCCATTGCTCAGATCCTGGTACAGGGCCATCATACAAGGGGATGACTTCAGTCTGTGCAGATGCAATGTATCGAATACAAAAAAATAAAAACAATAATTTGAATTTCATGTTGTAGAAAATTATGTAGAAAAAAATAAAGCTATAAATAATTAGGAAAACAAACCTTGCATCAACAAATAAAAAACGGAGGGGCAGATCAAACACCCCAATCCAGTATAAAAAGTCGCCGTGATCGCTCCATAGGGTACCAAGGAAGGATCAGTCGCAGCAAGTCCAGCCATCACTCCCGTATTGGTACCCATCATGCCACCAAAGACCATAGCAGTATGTGGGTTATTTAATCCGATATATTTTGCAGCTACAGGTGTGCCGATGGCCACGATGATCGCTTTGACTACTCCGGTAGCTATACTCAAAGCGATCAGGTCTGAACTAGCCCCGATAGCAGCGCCGGTCACTGGTCCTACAATATATGTACAAGCTCCTGCGCCGATGGTAGTCAAGCTGATGACATCTTTATATCCGAATAAAAATGCAATCCACACTCCAAATACAAAGGAAAGTGTCACTCCCGCACATAATGATACCGCCCCTGCCCACCCTGCTTTTTTGATCACAAGCAAACTGGCACCTAGAGCAGTTGCCACGATCGCAAAATCTCTAAACATAGACCCTCCCATAATAGCCAAGCCTGAAAAGAGTCGTACATCTGCTATGCCTTTTTCACCTTGAGTATACATACCTCCTAGATAAGCCATGATCAATCCTAAAATGATGGCGATAGCAGGCATAGGGATTTTGCCCTTAGTCAGTCTTCGCGATATCAAAGTGGAGCTGTACATGATCAGGCCTACTATTAAGAATGCCATGATCAATGCATTCTTATCTAAAAAACCGAGGATCTGTTCGCTCATGGTAATCTATGTTTAGCAAATTTGGCGATCCATGGAATACTAACAAAACAAATAACTGCAGGAATAATACCCACTAATATAGCGACCAATCCACTGGAGACTGCCACACGGACATTTTGTGTAGCTGCCATGGCTACTATAATAGGAATATACATCTGATTCCAAAATTGAATTCCTTGATTTGATGTAATGCTCCATCGACCTTTTCTATGTAACCAATCGGATAATAACATGAGGATCAACATCGCAAAACCTACTCCACCCACATTGGCATTGACACCTATACATTTACCCAATACTTCACCCAGGAGCTGACCTACGATAAAACTAAATGCTAACAATGCCACTCCATATATAATCATATCAATTTTTTATGTGCAACATCAAAAATGCGTTATATTAAAAAAATGAATTTACGCTTTCTTGATAAACAAAATTTTTAAATCATTTTTCGTTACTTTCCCCATTGCATTTCTTGGTAGCTCTGGTACGATTTTATACAGTCTTGGACATTTATACCCAGGCAATTTGCTCTTGATCCAGGGATTTATAAGATCTAGATCCATGATATTATGGTAAGGGACTAACACGGCGGCAACGACCTCACCCCATTCCTCATCCGGGATGCCGATCACGCTACAGTCTTGTATCGCTGGGTATTCCCGTAAAACTTCTTCTATCTCTAAAGCGGATATTTTATAACCTCCGGATTTGATGATATCTATAGAATCTCTACCCAGGATTTTATAATAGCCATGCTCTAATATGGCAATATCACCCGTTTTAAACCAGCCGTCCGCTGTAAATGATGTAAAGGTCGCCTCCGGTTTGTTCCAGTACTCATTAAAAACATTTGCACCCTTTATTTGAATTTCTCCTGGATGATCATCAGTGACTACAGTATGATGATCATCCATCAGTCGTACCGATACTCCGGGGAGAGGCAACCCAATATAACCTGTTTTGCGATCGCCATCATAAGGATTGCTGATCCCCATGCCTATTTCCGTCATACCATATCGCTCCAGTAATGTATGACCACTGATGGCCTTCCATTTGTTCATGATCGATTCTGGTAGTGCCGCTGAGCCGGATACCATCAATCTAAATTTGCTCAATGCTTCGGAGCACTTTCTTTGTTCGTGTGCAGGCAGAAGCTCCCAGTAGGTTATAAGTTTAAAATAAATAGTGGGTACCGCCATAAAAAGATTGATCCGGCCGGATAATAGTATGGTAAACAATTGTTCCACCGAAAAAGGGTGCAAAAACTCTAGTCTGGCCCCAGACCAAAGAGCACAAGTCACTACATTTATAATCCCATGCACATGATGCAGTGGTAACACACATAATATACTGTCTTCCGATGACCATTGCCAACTTGATACGAGGGTAGTCACCTGAGCTTTGATATGGTCATGAGTAGTGACGACTCCTTTGGGTAAACTGGTCGTACCACTAGTGTATAAGATCATGGCCCGACGGGCTTGTAGGATATCGGGCAAAGCCCGATATCCTACTATAGTATGGTCTGTTGAAGGTAATCCTATCAATCGGATGCCTTGTACACTTACCCACGGTTTAAATAAATGCAGATATTCGTGATCGGCGATCAAGGTCGTGACACCGCTATCCGCTATGGTGTACTGTAACGCCGGTATCGGATGTGAAATGCATAATGGTACCGCAATACCTCCTGCCCGCCAGATACCCCATTGCACTGCTACGTAGTCGACCCCTGGTGATATCATATAGCCTACTCGGGCTTCTTGTAGATCATCTGTATCTTGAAGTAATGCTGCCGCTACCCTGAATGATGCATCCAGGATATCCTGGTAAGTATATGTTTTATCATTGGCTATAACTGCCGGCCGCAAAGCATGCTGAATCGCCAAAGCAATCAAATCGATCATAAATAAATTTTAGACAACTTTATTCTTTAATACTCCTATACCTTCGATTTCGAGTTCTACGACATCACCTGGCTGCAATGGCCGATGCACTGTAAAATTATTTTCAATCAAACTACCCCAACCTACAGTGCCTGACCCTAAGATATCACCCGGCATCAATGTGACATTGTTTTCAGCGGCGCGTTCGATCATTTGATTAAAGGTATAATAAACGGTATTGTAATTGCCTTCACAGATCAATGTGCCATTGATTTTTGCAGTCATCTTTATATTAAGACGATCGTGTGCTCCAAGATATTGATCCATTTCATCTTTTGTCACTATACAGGGGCCGATCGCATTAGCAAAGTCTTTTCCTTTGTGCGGGCCAAGCGGGATCTCCATCTCCTTGCGTTGAATACCTCGTGCAGTCCAATCATTAAATATGGTGTAACCAAAAATATAGTTGCCGGCATCTGCTGCCTTGATGTCTTTTCCTTTTTTACCAATGATACAAGCCAATTCTAACTCAATATCCATTTTGGTTTCCAACTCCGGTCGTTTGATATCATCGTCAGGACCATAAATAGCCTGATGATTGGTAAAATAAAATATAGGCATTTCATACCATGCAGGCCCTATCGTATGACCGAATGATTTAGAGGCATTGAGCATATGTGTTTCAAATCCGATATAATCTCTAAAACTTCTTGGATTTGGCAATGGAGCCAATAATTTTACTTCTGTCAATGAATAATGCGGCCTGATATACCCCAAATCACTGATGATTTTAAAATAGTCTTCGTGATGATCGATAAAGGTAAGCATATCAGTAGGCAATCTATTATCCGCAAGATGGAGATCTACGACCTGATCGCCAATGAGGTAACCGATGCGACTATTTTGGTGTATGAGGAAGGTTATAAGTTTCATTATTCTATTTTGGACTGAATATTTCGGATTTGCGATTTCGGATTTCGGAGCTATTTATTTCGGATTTCGAAATGCTCTTTTACCGAAATCCAAAATCCGAAGTATCATATCGGTTTAGTCAATTCCATCAATGTTTTACCCATCAATGCTCCCATGTTGGCTCCTTCTGGAAGGGGTAGGCCACTCCACTCCAGTTGTTCCCATTCAGCTAGGGTATTGGATACATCGACTACCGTCTTGCATCGATCATATCTCCGAGTCATGTAGCGATGTATAATGTCGTCTATCGATCCACCTTCGGCTACTTCTTCGGCGATTACTACTGCATCTTCGACAGCTAGCGCAGCGCCCGAACCTAATTGAGGTATCGTAGCGTGAGCAGCATCACCTATGATCAAGACTCTGTCCCGATACCATGGTAAAGGCATCATCATAGTCTCCAGAGGGCGATAGATGACTTCTGTGGGGTCGGTGATCTGATCTAAGACACCTTGTACCATAGGGGCAGGAAAACTTTGAACATAGGATCTTAATTTTGGAATCAAATCATCGTGTGGTATAAATGGATTATCGGTGCCTTCTGAAGATACTACAAACATATAAATCGTATCAGCAGTCATGGGTATCAATCCTAGCTTTACTTTTTTTCCAAAAAACATATAACCGGTTTCTAAATCTACAGGTCGCTTTAATGGATAACGCCATACAGAAGAGCCAATATAGGTAGGCTTATAATCATCAAATACAAGCTGACGCACCGTAGAATTAATTCCATCAGCTCCAATGACCAAATCATATTCATATAAACTGCCATCTGAAAAACTTACTTCAACTGCATTTTTTTTATGTACAAGAGCATTGATGGTCACACCCATCCTGATATGCACCAAATTTGACATTGCGCCTTCGTATAAAACATCGTGCAATACTTTTCTGGAGATTCCATTGTGACTGGGGAATCGACCAATCGGAGGCGTCCCCGTCTCACCTATGACCAATCCGTGCGGCGCACACAGTTTTACTTTGCCATAAGGAGATCCGCGTCGCATAGCCTCATCGGCTACACCCAAGACATCTAATGCTCGCAATGCATTGGCTTGTTGGATGATACCTACACCATACACATTATACGCCTGTTGAATTTCTACTACATCTACCTCTATTCCTTTTTTTCTAAAAGCAATACCTGCTGATAGACCACCTATACCACCACCGACGATTAATATTTTTTGCATACCCGAAATATTATAAAAAATTAAACAGATGAATCAATTCATTACCGCGACAGCCCTGGTCCAACCTGCACTCGCTTTCTCGATTTTTGCAGGAAAACAAATTACTTTAAATCCAAACGGAGGAAGCTGATCCAAATTAGCTAATTTTTCTATTTGACAATATTCTTTTTCTATACCTACATAATGTGCTTGCCAGATGACTCCCGGTCGGGGATTGGCTTTATAATCTGCGGCTTGCAGATGTAGAGGTATATCCCAGCCCCAGCCATCTGTACCCATGACCTTGATGCCTTGATCGATAAGCCAATGTGTGGCTTTGGCCGAAGCACCGACATGGATTTTTACAAAATCTTCATCGTAGATTCTTTTATCCGCATCGCAACGGATCAATACAATATCAAATGGTTTGAGGGTATAGCCGATGTCCGTAAGCTTTTCTTCAAGATCTTCAGGTTCGATCATATAACCATCCGGCTTATCTGTAAAATCTAATACAACTCCATCGTGATAAAACCAATCCAAGGGCATAAGATCTATAGTTCTCGCCGGCTTCCCTTCACTGGTTGGAAAATAATGATATGGAGCATCAATGTGTGTGCCGCAGTGGCTGGTTACGGTAAGAAACTCGCCGGCTGGACCATTGCCATCAATAAAAACTTCGGATGCAATCCCTTCAAATAATTTTCCACCCATTTTTTTTGCACCTTCTTTATGATCTTCATAAATGATCGTGGTAGGGAGGGGTTCTTTTATTTTGTCAGAGATGGTGACAGACAGATCTATTATTTTCATAATTAAGTAAAACTGATTTATTGTAATAATCTCCCTCCATCGACGGTGATGATATTGCCCGTTGAAAAAACCATCGTAGAGGCCAGGGAATACACGGCGTCAGCTACATCCAAGCCAGTAGCAAACCGTTGAAGCGGAGTATGATCTAATTGATTTTTCAAAAAAAGCGGGTCGAAGTTTTTAGTGTACTCACCTTCTACAAAACCGGGTGAAACTGAAACGACTCTTATTTTAGGCGCAAGGGCTCTGGCTAATGAGCGGGTCATGGAGTCCAAAGCAGCCTTTGAAGCACAATAGGCCACATTGCTACCGATGCCATAGATACCGGCTATCGAAGAAATATTAACCACCAATGCAGATTTTTGAGTACTGTTCATTAATAAATGTTGCATGGCTCTGATCATGGCAAAGGAACCCCTAAAATTGGTTTGCATGATTTTATCGATCCATTCGTCAGTCAATCCTGCTAAATCGTGGTGGGGCACGGGTATGGTAATGCCGGCATTGTTGACTAAGACATCGATTTTAGTATATTTCTCCGTGACAAATGCGGCTAATTCAGCCAATTTTGAAGCATCCGTATTCGGCGCATGAAATATAGCATGTTGTCCAGCAGGCAAGGCAGCTAATAACTTTTCTGCTTTTTCTCGATGAGCATTATAGGTGATGATAACATTGTAATAATTTTCAGCAAATCTATTGCAAATCGCTGAACCAATTTCACCCGCTCCTCCAGTTACGATCACTGTGTGACGAGGATCTACTTCAGTTTGTTGATTCATAATTTGGTTAATATAAGAATAGATTTGCGTTGGATCTACAATCAATTGAATCAAGAATATCTTTTCACCCTGAGGTCTGCCTGAGCTTTATGCCCGGCAAAATTTTCTATTGCACAAAGTCTTGAACAATATTCGCCGATCAAGACACTTGCTTCAGGAGTTCGGATTTCCTGATAGGTACACGTTTTCATGAATTTGCCTACCCAAAGTCCGCCGGTATATTTTGCTCCGTGCTTGGTCGGTAACGTATGATTTGTCCCAATTACTTTATCGCCATAGGCTACATTGGTATATTGACCAAGAAATAGGCCACCATAATTAGTCATTTTTTCCAAAAAGTATCGTGGATTTTTAGTCATTACCTGCACGTGTTCACTAGCGATACGATCAGCCTCTTCAACTAATTCATCTACAGTGTCTACTAATATCACTTGGCCATAATCTCTCCAGGCTACACTGGCGATGTCGGCCGTGGGTAATACAGTTAATTGTCTTTCTACTTCCAGGATTGTGTCATACGCTAGTTTTTCACAATTGGTCAATAATATTGCCGGCGAGGTCGGTCCGTGTTCTGCTTGTCCAAGCAAGTCAGTAGCACACATTTCTGCATCACTTGTTTCATCTGCTATCACCAGAGTTTCCGTAGGCCCCGCTAATAAGTCTATTCCAATTTTTCCAAATAACAATCTTTTCGCTTCGGCGACATAGGCGTTTCCCGGACCTACAATCATATCTACCGATGATATAGTTTCAGTACCTAAAGCCATAGCTGCGATAGCCTGAACACCGCCTAATAAATAAATTTCGTCAGCGCCAGCCATATACATCGCAGCGATGGTGGCTGCAGGAATTTCTCCTTTGATCGGTGGTGTACATGCTATGACTCGTTTGACTCCGGCTACTTTTGCCGTCAATACACTCATATGTGCTGATGCTACCATGGGATAGCGTCCGCCAGGTATGTAGCAACCCACACTATTGACTGGAATGTTTTTATGTCCTAAAAATACTCCAGGCAACGTTTCCACTTCAATATCTTTTAATGCGTTTTTCTGATGCAGCGCAAAATTCCTGATTTGTGACTGAGCAAATCTGATATCTTCAATGACTTGGGTCGGGAGACTGTCAATGATAACTTTAATATCTTCAGCAGATAATTTAAAATTTTCGGGTGACCAATGATCTAATTTTTTAGAGATAGATCTGATTGCAGCGTCGCCGCCAGTTTTTACTTCTTGTATTAAAGTTTCAACAATTTCTTTGACTTTATGATCATTCGATTCGACCTCAAACAGGGCAATCGCTTCTTTGATGATTCTTTTCATTTTTGTTGTTTTAAAGCTATACGCTAAACTATTTCAAAATGTTCAGCTATCGGTGCCGAATTAAAATGTGGGGATAAAATGGCGCGCCATTCAAGAAACAAGGTTGATTGACGAAAACCGATGGTGTGGTCTGAGAGTTGCTCCCAATGGATCAATACTTTATATTTAGTTGATTGCTCTACACACCTATAAAAATTAAGATCTTTATATCCTTTGGCTTGCGAGATAACCGCTTTAGCTGCCTGAAAGGTTTGCTCAAATTCATCCTGATGTCCAGCCTGGATATCGAATGTTGCTATTTCTAAGATCATATTTTATTTATATTAATGATTAAGTGAGTCATCCTAAAATATTCAGTTTTTCAACTTCCTGGCTATCCAATCAAACAGGTTTGAGGTTTTGGTGAAATCATCGATTTGACAATGGGCAGAACCACTTTCTTCTTTTGGGATAATTTCTACAATACACTCGCAAGTCAATGCCGCTCTTAATTTATAAGCATTTTCGACTACATTTTGTCGATCATCCTCGCCGTGTAATACATAAGTGGGCATAGAAATTTTTTCTGCTACACGGGTCAAGTCAAATTTTTTGAGTCGTTCACGGGCATCGCTCATGTTATCCGCTCCTACTATATGTTGAACGATTTCAGCCAGCGGGTGATCGTCTGGTCGACTTTTCCATATGTCATAATAAGACCATACAGCGCCCCATACAGCACATATTTTGAATCGAGGCTCAAATGCTGCACACCGGGCAGCCATATACCCACCCATAGATACAGCCATGATACCTATGTTTTTGACATCGATTTCCGCGGCGAGATTTTCTATAGCCCAATTGAGTGCGGCAGAGCCGGCTACATTATAGTCAAAGCGGGTATGGATATGATTTAACCTTAATGAAGCACCTTGGCCCGGACCATCAACAACTAGAAGGGAGATGCCGCGCTCATTTAAAAAAGTAGCCGGTCCAAAATACAATTCTTCAGCCAAGCTATCCAGACCTCCAAACATGATCATAGCTGGTGCAAGAGCCTGGTTGGGTGCTTTAAATAGATATCCTGGTAAAAATGAATCTTCAAACGGAATTGTGATCTTTATCGGTTTTTCTTCAAAATAATCGATAGCCAAAAGAAAAGCCTCTCTGGCTTTTAAATACGAAGGCAATTTTCGTGGGTCTTTTGGTTTTAAAAAAAACTCAGAAGTTCGTAAATAATTGAATGCTCTTAAATAACTTCTTTTAGCTGTCTGGCCATTGCCATTGGCCACTGCTTGTGTTGCATGATCAAAAACCTGATCGCCCATTTTAGCCCAAGCGATATGAAAACTTTCATTGTCTCCAGGTGTGATCTGGCTCGCAACTTCAAGGATTTCTGCAAATTCGCCGCCCCCATAATGTGCTTGCGTAAGAGCACGATTTACTTGATAGGAAGGCATGTATTGATTTGGAAAGTAGTGCCACATTTTATTTCGGATTTCGGGAATGACTATTTCGGATGTCTGATTTCTGATTTCGGACAGAAGACCTCGAAATCCGAAATCCCAAATCCGAAATAACTAAAGGTCAGCAGGTTTCTCCAAGCCCCCTACTTTGCCTTTTTCCATTTCTGCAAAAGGGTTAGAAAGACCCCAGGCGTCATTGGGATTGTCTTTTAGGTAATGTACATCTGGGCCATGATCCGGCGCAAATATTAATCTTGCACAGGCATAGATTTCTAATAAAATTCCGGTATGTTCCTCCATGATATAGAAGAAAAAACCTTCATCGGCTTTATGACGGGTGGGAGCTCCCCATACTGATTTATAACCTTTTTCGGTGAACCAATCTAACGCTAACAGCACTTCTTCACGACTATCCAGATTATAGCAGATATGGTTTAGGTGCCCCTGGCCCGGCTGCAAATTGGGGTCAGTGAATACGGCAATATCATGGGAAAGATTACCAATGGTCCACAGCCCACCGATCGCAGGCAAGTCATCGTTGATGCGTATTTCATCTGGATTTTTTAATCCCATACTTTGCCAGAATGCCTTTTCTTTTGAATATTGAAATTTTGCAACGAGGTAAGTTACATGATCAAATCGTCTGGGATTAGCCCCTAGCCTGCGATTACTTGCATACCGATCAGTATAAATGCTCTTTCGATCGCCAGATTCCTTTAACCATACCACCTCCCAAAAAATAACATGTACATGCCCATCGGGTGATAAAAATCTATAAGCTTTACCCCGACCCTGATCGGCTTCTACCCAGCCCAGACCTGCACCGGATTTTTCAAGAAAATCTACACATTCCTGCAATGCAGCCTCACTATCAGCCCGCCAACCAAGCTCGCCTAATCCTTTTTTGTCCGATTGTATGATTTTTAATGTATGATAAAAATAGTCGCCCCATGCCCGGAGATATGCGGTATTATCATCCCTACCCGTAAGATCCAAACCTACGATATCCGCATAAAATCGGACAGTTTCGTCAAGATTGGTGCTTAATAAAGTGATATAGGCCAGTTGAGATAAATAATGTGGGTTTTTTGACATAGGGTTAGAATATTTTAAAGTTTTAGTGTTGCAAGGTATTCAATAATATGATCAAGAATGTTGACAGAAAGATGCTTTCCCTATTCAAAATCAATCATATTTTGCCTTTATTTATTAAAGGGATTTAGAGGTGGTGTGGTTAAAGCTTAGTTGAATTGCACATCCAGCATCATATTTTTTTGTTGCCTGATCAATGGAAGCCTTGATTAAAAATCTATTCCAAAGAGCGAATGACTTAAGCATTCTGTTTTAGTTGCAAGTAGACAAGTAGATATAAAACTATTGATAGTTTGATCCTAAATCGATACCTTCGCGCATACTTAAGAATAAGGATAATTTTTCATGCGATTTGTTTTTTTATTATTTTTTTATGTGCTCACGCTATGTAGTCAGGCCCAAGAGAATTACCTAGTAAAAAAAATAAATGAAAAAGTGTTTTTGGATGGCTCTATGGATGAGCTTTTCTGGAAGGATATAAACCCTATGAGTAAAATGTGGCAATGGTTTCCAACAGATACTGCGCCGGCAAGATACAATACGGAAATATATATGACCTATGATGATAAAAACATATACCTCGCGGCAAAAGCTTATTCGCTAGGCTCCCATTATATCACTCCTTCATTGCGTCGCGATTTTAGAGCAGGGGGTAATGATAATATTACTTTTGTGTTTGACACCTATCAAGACAATACGAATGGTTTTTTATTCGGTACCAATCCATTTGGGGTGATGCGCGAAGGATTATTATTTAACGGTGCTACGGACAATGGCTTTGCTAACTTTTTTTGGGACAACAAATGGCAATGTAATAGTAAAATATACGATGGCTATTTTATCTCAGAAGTTCAAATTCCGCTGACGACGCTTCGCTACCAGGAAAACAGTACCCTTTGGAATTTTAAAGCTTACCGATTTGACACTCAAAGTAATGAAAACACAACTATCAAACAAGTGCCACAAAGCGCGCTCATCATGGCCTTAGGATATTCGGTACCAATAGTGTTTGAATATCCGCTGAAAAAGATTGGAAAAAATATTTCAATGATACCCTATGTATCTGGCAGTCATACGAGAGACCCACTCAGAGGTAATGCAAGCACATCAAATCTAGGTATAGATGCTAAGGTTGCTGTGACTGCTGGGCTTAATCTCGATCTTACGATCAATCCCGATTTCTCTACGGTGGAAGCAGATCGACAACAAGTCAATCTTACTCGATTCGATATTACGTTTCCAGAGCAGAGACAGTTTTTTATTGAAAACTCTGATCTTTTCACCGGATTTGGCAGTTATGCTACTAATCCTTTTCTTCCACCTTCGTCCAATGTAATATCCTCAGGTAACCAGATTTTTACACCATTTTTCAGTCGCAAGATTGGATTTGCATTTGATACGTCTACCGGTACCAATGTACAGACTCCCGTACTGTATGGTGCCCGATTGAGTGGCAAAATAGACAAGAATTGGCGATTGGGTATTATGAATTCACAGACAGGTAAAGATCTTTTAAAAGGAATAAAATCAGCTAATTATTCAGTGGCTTCCGTATCGAGGCAAGTATTTGACAGGTCGAACATCTCCGCTATATTTGTTAACAAATCGATAAACAATCATGTATCTGGTGATGTAGGTTATGCTTATAATTCCGTGGCGGGACTTGAGTACAACCTTCAATCTAAAAACAATAAGTGGCAGGGGAAATTTTTTTATCACCAGGCTTATACTCCGGCGGTGATAAAGGACAAGTACGCCCATGGGATTACATTAAACTATATCGCCAATAAGTTGATTTTTAAGTGGAGCCACGAATGGCTTGGTAAAGGTTTCGAATCGGAAGCAGGTTTTATACCCAGAAATAATTTTTTACATATTTCTCCAACCATTGGGTTTAATAAATTTCCTAAAAAGGGCCCAATACAAAGGTTTAGTTATGGTTTTGCGTATGATAGATATGATAAACTTGATTTTGGACTTACTGATTTACAAGCAGGCCCATTTGTTGCGATCGGATTTACCAATCAATTCAGATTTTTGATGCAATTCAATAAAAACTATACTTATTTATTTAATAGATTTGACGCGTTGAGGGCCAATGGCGCATCTCCTATACTGCAAAAGGATACCGAGTATACCTATTATAATATATCTGCCACAATCGTATCTGACCTCAGAAAAAAATTATTTGTATCTGCACAGCCCTTATTTGGACAGTATTTTAATGGAAGTATACAAAGCTATAGAGCCGAGATATCGTATAGATTGCAGCCCATTGCTCTCCTGACACTGAGTTTAAACTATAATAGAATAAAACTGGAAGAAGGAAAAAACAATGTAATGGTCATCGGACCTAAAACCGATATTACGTTTACCAAAAATCTATATTGGACGACTTATATACAATACAACAGTCAATTTGATAATTTGAACATCAACTCCCGATTACAATGGCGGTTTGCGCCAGTCTCAGATTTTTTTATTGTTTATTCAGATAATTACGATTCCTTTCATTGGGGCGCTAAAAACAAAACACTCATTGCTAAATTTACGTATTGGTTGAATCTGTGATATTGTTTTCAACCAGAAAAAGCATCTCTGAAAGGGCGCAATTTCAATTAACATAGTCATTTAAATGGGGCCAGAACCAAATAGTTTAGATCCGGGTAAAGACTAATTCGATTGTTATTATACTTTTGAAATACAATAAAATTTGAAAAATAAAGGAATTAAAACGAACAAGTATATGGAGCCAATATTCACCCTGGACCTATTCCCTAAAATCAATAAAAAATTGATAGATCTATTAAAATCTTTGTCGATAGACGATTGGGAAAGACAGACTCTGGCGCCAGATTGGAAAGTCAAAGATGTTGCAGCTCATTTGCTGGACGGAAATATAAGATCGCTTTCAATGTTGAGAGATAATTATTTTGGTGTACAACCTTTAAAATCTAATTCCTATCAAGATGTAGTAGAGTATTTGAATAAACTGAATTCAGATTGGGTGATCGTTATGAAGAGAGTGAGTCCAACAATGTTGATCGATTTATTGGAAAGTTCGGGTAAAGCTTATATTGAGTTTCTACATACATTGGATCCATTTGCTACAGCCAAGTTTTCTGTAGGCTGGGCTGGAGAAAAAGAATCATTAAATTGGTTTCATATCGCTCGAGAATATACCGAAAAATGGCATCATCAACAGCAAATACGATTTGCTGTGGGTCAAGAGGAAGCGCTTTACACAAAAGAATATTATTTTCCATACTTGGATACCTCCATGCGTGCCCTGCCACATCATTACAAATCTATAAAAGGGAAACATAATGAGGCTATAGAATTTAGTATTGTAGGCGCGGATACGTTTAACTGGTATTTGCAATCAAATGGTGAAAGTTGGCAACTGAAAATGGAGGTTGAGGATGAACCCATCTGCGTTGTTAAAATTAACAGCAGAATAGCTTGGCGGATTTTCACAAAAGGCATATCCAAAACAGAAGCTTTAAATTATATAGAAATTCAAGGGAATCACGTATTAGGCACTAAAATATTGGATATGATCACAGTTATGGCATAGGGTAGATCTTTAAAAAGGTTATATCCTCGCAGAACTCAGCACTTATTCCAAACTTTTTTTATTTTACGATGTTGGCTACTTACAATATTCAAATAATTCGTATGATGATCTCTTCGATCAGACTGTTTATGCTCCATCCATTGACTTTAAATATTCAGTAGGACTCATGCCGGTCTGCGTTTTAAAAAATCGAGTAAAATTACTTGGTGACTGACTGCCTAATTTGTTTGCAATTTCAGCGATTTGATAATGCGAATATTTCAACAGGGATTTAGCTTCTAAAATCAACATTTCATTTAATAAGTCTTGAGCAGTTTTATTCGTCACTTTTTTGACGCATTTATTGAGATGGTTTGGTGTGATGTGCATGTGGTCCGCAAAATCGGAGACTTTGTGTTTTTGGTAGATGTATTGAGATAAAAGGTCCTGATATTGCTGCGCAGCCAAAGTGCTGGCGCTTTTAGAGATTACGGGATCGCCGGACATAGTGGACTTGGCCTCTTCCAGCAAGCATAAGATATAATAGGCAATCAATTGATAATTTATAGAATCATTTTGAACAAATAGCTCTTCTAGCCTTTTAAAAACATTTAAAACAATAGGTAAAGACTCCGATTTTATCGACATAATTGGATTTGAATTAAAATTTAAAAATTTAAACTTATCCAATTCGTGATGCAAGGAGCACGAGGCAAAAAGCTCTAAACTAAAATGTAAGTAATAACCTTGTACATTTTTACTCATATATTCATGTGAGGTAATCTGATAAGCCGGCAGGAAAAAGAATTGATTTTTGTTAAATTCATATTTCTGCAGTCCTTTGTATCGTATCGATTTGCCCTTACTCAAAAAGATCAAATCAATAACCGGTTTTCGATGAGGAGGCAATGGGAATTTGATCTTACCTAAATAATCTTCCAATTTATTGATATGAAATAAATTTCTGCTGGCAGAAATAGGCAATTTCCATAAGATATGTCCGAAGTGAAAATCAGACGCATTATTGGCATTGATGAGTGGAATTTTTGCCTTTTGGTCCATAATATGTATAAAATCAAACGGTTTGTTACATCAGTATACTTGTCCTGTGTTTTGATACATACATTATTTTTTATACCGAGATTTTCTGGAATCGACGATGACCCCTTTCCAATTCATACCAAAACCAAAGTCGTAATTATGGCCGTCTGCATCTTTGTGACATTGCATATCATACGGTACATCTTCTGCTTGTCGCTCTACCGTGATCATATCTGCTGGCATTTGCATTGGCAGGAGTGCTGAAGGTTCCGTTTTACCTGTTATGACTTCCAGGATGGCCTGATCTTGCACTCCGAAGTTCAACAATAATACGGTAGCCTCTTTTTCTATTTCACTAAACACCATAGGATGGGTGGTTGTGATTGACACCAGGACTGGTTTACCCTTCATTTTTGCTTTAGTGTCTGCCACTAAGGAAACATCCGTAGCATTACTGGTCTTTGCAGTTTTATTTTTATACCCTCGATTCGTGAAATTTTCCATGGGATCACCACCAGCTATGCTGATAGCCCTGGCTTCTACAGCCTTATATTCAGTATATTGAAGACTGATGGGGATATATCCATTCCCTCCTGTTTTTAAATCTTCTTTATCATAGCCAATGTTCGGAGCGGGGTTTTGTATACACACTAGCGCAAAGTCAGCTTCATCGGCAAGGTCTGTAACATTAAAATATTTTTTGACTAGATTCATATTTATCGGATAGTCTGTTGTAGCAGGAGATTCTACTCCCAAAAAATTTCTACTGCCCGGAACGAATCGTTTTGGGATGTACACCGTTTTCTTATCTCGAATAGGAAGAGTTTGATTTGTGTTTTTTAATAAGACGATAGATTTTAATTGAGCTTCGAAGCCAGCTTTCATGAATTCAGGTTTGCCGACGGTGGATTTTGTTGCTTCAATATTTAAATATGGATTTTCAAAGACGCCTACCCTGAAAATATTCTTTAGTAATCGGACGGCTGATTGTTCCATTCGTGATCGCATTTTGGCTTCTCCATGTTCTTTGACTCCGATGGCATATGCTTCGAGGACTGGTTTGATATCGTTATTACCACCAAATTGATCCACACCCGCCATCAATACTTTATAATGTCGCTGTGCTATGGTAAGATGCTCGACTCCCCAAGATTTGCCATCTATAAACAAATCCATTACCTTGTGATCTCCGGTGACTGACCAATCGGTGCAGACTACGCCGTCATAATTATATTTAGTTCGTAATAAATCATGGATGATGTATTTATTATAACTATTGCCTACATTCTCTTTGTTTTTAGGATCCTGATTCCAGGAGATCGTATAATACGGCATGACAGCCGAAGCCATTTTAGTTTTTCCATTCAGTTTGAAAGCTCCTTGTAGAAAGGGGATCATATGAGCGTCAAAGTTATTACCGGGATAGACAGCATATTTGCCTGCTCCATAATGGGCGTCTCTTCCGGCTTCACCTGATCCTCCTCCCGGCCAATGTTTAACCATAGCATTGACACTCCCAAGACCCCAACCGTTAGAAATTTCTTTTTTACCGATTGAGGATTGGAACCCATTGCAATAAGACTGGGCCATAGCAGCTGACAATAGCGGGCTTTCGCCAAATGTACCATTGAATCTTGACCATCGAGGTTCAGTAGCTATATCCACTTGTGGTGAAAGTGCAGTGGTAATGCCTAATGCTCGATATTCTTCTGCTGCAATTTGACCAAATTTTTCTACCAAGGTTGGATTAAAAGTAGCTGCCATACCCAATGAAGATGGCCACATGGATATTTCGCCACCAGATGCTGCATCGTATTCTGCCCTAGCTTTAGTGCCATGACGCGGATCAGAACTGTTATTAGCAGGAATGCCCTTACCTATACTTTCACAAAAAGTCTGTAGTTTATTATTCCATCGAGCCGCAATAGTTGGCGATTGCACCGTAGTCAGTAATACATGGCGCAGATGATCCTCATTTAAAAATTTCTTTTGTTGATCACTAAGGTCAGTAGGATCTGTTTCACCTTCCTTATATGGTTTGCCATTGTATGTCCCGGCAAAATACCCTCCAGCTCGTGCAGGGATAGATTGATGAGAAGAATACAGCATCAATCCAGCTATTTCTTCAATGCTCAATAGCGATGCCAGGTTTTTGGCCCGTAGATCATAAGGCAATCTCCAATCTTCAAAGGGATCGAGGTTGCCATTTTTATTTAAATCTTTAAAGGCAAAGCCACTTTTCGTTATTATTTTCAAACCCGAAGCAGGTGAGTAACCAAGGGTTTGACCCGCCGTATTATATATCAATGTGTACGTATCCTTCGAGGATTCTGTCCATTTCTGTTGAGAAAATAGAAAAATCGTGCTACATAGTATTACGATGATGAGGATTAATAACCTATTCATTTTTAATGAAATTTATAAGGAATGAATTAAATTGATTGTAAACTTTTTTTCGTTTCAATATACGAAAAGGATATAAAAAATGCGATGGCCGCCGCTATAGCTGCCATCAAAAAAGGAATCTGCATACCGTATTTATCAGCTAAAATGCCTGCTACCACCGGAGCTATGACGCCTCCAACAAACTCTCCTGAGCCTGCAATCATACCGATAGCTTTGCCAGTAGAATGAATCGGAACAGTCTCAGACGGAATAGCCGAAAAAACGATAGGAACAACACCAAACATAAAATAGGCAAAAAACATAGCAGGGAGTTGTATGGATGAATGATTAAGGAAAACGATTGCTAATGGATAGAAGATCCCAATCAAACAAAATAGAATCACTAAAGGCTTTCTACCATATTTATCAGATAGTGTCGGAATAAGAATACCGGATAACAATGAAGACAAACCCATCAACCCCATTATTTTTCCAACCTCACCTTCTGGCAATAACTGTACCTCCACGATATATCTGGGTAAAAAAGCGACACAACACGTAAGCCAGGTCATGATACAACAACTGATTAAAATACTGACCCTAATGTTTTTAAATTTGAAAATTTTTGAGAAGGCAAATGTTTTATCTTCTTTATGGGTCAGCGTTTGAGCAGTACTTGTTTTGATAAATTTCCAATTGATAAATGCCAGGATCAACCCCGGGATACCGGCAATAAAAAAAGCCGATCGCCAACCTAACGATTTGGCAATAGCTACCAATAAAACAGGTGCAATCAAAAATCCAAACAAGGTAGAACCAAAACTTTGTAAAAAACCCATATTAAATCCGAGTCGTCCCGGTGAAGATTCTTTAGCCATAAATGATTGGATCAAGGGCAAGGTAGGCCCTTCCGATAAACCCATCAATAGCCGGGTTACCAACAAAAGGCTAAAGGACATCGCCAAACCTGAACTGATCGAACAAATAGAAAAGGCAAGCACCGAAAGTACAAAGACCAATTTTTTGCGATCATGAGCTTCGGCCCAGGCGGTAAGGAAATAACCTGAAAATGCCCAGGTAAACGATAATCCTGAAATTAATAAGCCTAGTTGGGTATTACTGAGATGCAAATCTTTGCTAATAAAAGGAGACAAATAAGCTACAGCCATTCGATCCAGAAATACGAGACCAAAGGTGAGGCTCATCAAGGCTAGAAGTTTATTTTGATAAGTAAGGAGGTTATTCATAATTGAATAAATTGTAGAAGGTAGAGCTGCAAAAAATCGGTCGAGGTTATGAATCGAAAGTACAACTTAATACCTTGGATTTTATCTCCAACACATCATCAATTGCAGGACAAGACTATTCATAATCAATCCATTTCGCCGAATGGCCGCATCTTACGCATAATTTTTATCAAAGATTTACTGATGACCTGATAGCCCCGATCAGAAGGATGCAGACCGTCGTAGGTCATATCTATAGCGGCTACCGGGTATGGATACTCATCCCGGGCAGCATCAAAAGGCATATCAATAAAATCCGGGTATGTATAGTTTTTATATGCTCCGGTTATTGGATCTTTTAATCGCTTGAATTTTACTAGTTTTTCCAACCTAAGTTGATTGTTCGAATACAAATCGAGCACCTCCATCTGTTCCGATTTTCCTATATGCAGAATAGCTTGAGCAACGTGTTCCAATGACTGCCCATTTTTTTCCTTGTAAGATCCATACGCGTAGTTTTTAAAATTATTGATGTATACAAAGTCCACGCGTTGCATCGGTGTGATTAGAATGATTTTGGCATTTGGGTTGAGCGTACGCAGTTTGTCGATTATAATTCTAAATGAGCCATGTACAGTACTGCTGCCAGTATTGGTTGTGTAATCTTTCATATTGCCTATCGGTCTTCCTGCCCACCAATCATTAGTCCCTAAAAATATAGAGTACACATCTGCTTTAATCAATCCCAACGATTCTACTTTATCTGCAATCCCACCCGAAGTCCAACCATTATGGCCTTGATTGATGTAGTCGACATTAGGCAATTTTTCAACTACCCGGGTCATATACCCTTTAGTGATTCTATTACCTGTTTCATTGGGATGCTCGTTTAAATAGGTGATGGAATCGCCAATAGCTACCCAAAGGATTTTTTTAGGACTAAATGAACTCGAAAGTATGAGCAAAAGCAGGTAAAAAGAGAATTGTTTCATTTCATTTCTATCATGTGAATAAAATTTACTTTAACGCTATTCTGGGCGCTACCCAATAAGGCAAATAAGGAGAATGCTCCGGAGTCATACGCTATAAAATTATGATTTTTTAAGTTGATACTAACACTAATTTGAATTTAGTTACTTTCACTAAACGCTTTTGCTGTCTTATTTCTTTTATTAAATGCTGAATATTCTGTATTCTTGACTAAATTTATTAAATGATGATAATAACGAATGACTTCTTCTTTATTATCAATAAATGTTTTCAAAAAATTATTCATTTCAGATTTATCTAAAATCGAATCGACTATTTTATCAATAACAGAAAATGAGCTTTTAATAATGGCATCTCGGTTTAGGTTAATCCTTCTTTTATTCGAGCTTAATTTTTCAATATAATCTGCAAGAACAAATAAAATTCCTATAATCCTTACAAGTGGGTGAGGGTGGCTTTCTGCTTCAAGATAAAATGGTTTTCTAGCTGACGGCCAGGAAAGTAAATAAACAAAAATTGAAGCTGTCACCGCACCAATTATTAGTTGACACTCTTCGTTATCGGCATCAGTGCATTTTGTAACAATGTATTCATATAAATGTGTACCCAAGCAAAGAGCACTAAAAATGTCAGCATCATATTCACGCAAATGACATTCTCCAATTGAAAATTCTTTATTTAAGCCAATTCTAAGTCTTTCTGATTTTTGAATTAAATGACCTAATTCGTGATAGAATACATAATAGCCACAAAGTTGGTACATTAACTTATTCAAAGGACTGTCGGCCTTTTTTTCAACTTCTTTAAATTTTTCTAATCCTTCAACGTTTAGCAATTCGGTATTATCGTTAAATTTAGATAGTAAAAACTCAATTATGCCATTACTTATACTAATTATAAAGTGGTCGTCTAATTTATCCGAAAAAGCATTTCTCTCGGCTTCGTGGAAAAAAAACAAAGCTGGTTCTATACCATAATCATGATGTTTACTTAAATTAGATTGATAGGCATAAAATAATTTTTGAAATTCGGTCTCAAGCGGTCTGTCTCTAAAGTCATAAATCGATTTATCGATTTTATCTAAAATTGACTTTTTATCTAAAATTTCTTGATACGATATCATATATTTTCAAATTTAAAGATGGCATTATTTTATTTTGCAAATTACACTATTATTTCTTGTAAACAAATAAAACTAATAAGTAACAGATATTACAACTCCTAGATAAATTGAAGAAATATTACAAATTGCTAATGGTTATGATCTAAACCATGGGTCATCCTCGGATTCTAACAACATATGGTTGTATGGATATCTGTGATTCACCGATTAGCCGATTACCAAGGAGGGTTTTACAAACTCCTCCTCTCCGAGGAAGTTCACAAATGCAGTCATTTAGGGACTCTTGATTGTCAATATTTTTACAAGATAAACTCCAAAAATTTAAATACCTAATTTGCAAGTATTAGAAGGATTGTGATTTTATTGAAGCTGCAAAATATCCTCAAGGCTACCCTATAGTTGTGATCACAAAGAAAGCTTGCATTACCTCCTAAATTCCCTAGGAGTTACTCCAGTCAATCGTTTAAATACCCTGGTAAAATAGGTTGGGTCCGTAAAATTAAACAAATATGAAATCTCAGCAATCGTATAACTCGTGTTTAAAAGATATTTTTTGCATTCTCTGATCACAAGCTCCTGCACTACCACCAAGGCTGATTTAGCGACGAGTGTTCTGCAGATTCGATTGAGGTGTACTGTGGTGATGTTGAGTCCACTGGCATACTGAGTAATAGATTTAGGCTTTAATATCGACTGTCTGATCTGAAGTTGAAAAGTGTGAAAATATTGCAGCATACGTTGATTTTCCAGAGGTGCAATATGTTGTTGCCTGGCTTTTGACCGATACAAGCCAATCAGCAATAATTGAAAATAAGATTGTAACGCTTGTTTTTTTTGCAGTCTGGCATCTATCAGTTCATCATGGACCCATTGTATGATGGTGTGCAGATGATTGAACTCATTAAATAGATGTAAAAATGAATAGACTTGGATGTGTTCATCAAAGATCGTATCATGACCGGATATCGGGCTCCAAGGCAACTCTTTAATCAGCGCCTCCATATATTCATCTGCTATCGTGAGTACATATCCTGTGGTCTCTTCAGCAAAATGAAAGCCATGCACATTATGCGGTGGTATCAATATCAAGTCAGTCGGCACAAGGTCTAATTTTTTCGAACCCGCTATCAAAATGCCGCCACCGGTTTTGATGAGAAAAATCTGAAATAAATCAGAATGAACATGATCTTCGATCTCCCAATTAAATAGTTTACTCCTGGTTTCTAAGGGTTCACTATGTATAAAATCTACTATGGAAGGATTGATAGATTCACCGTATAAGCCTTTGTAATTTAAAAAAGTGGATTTCATTTATGTTCTAATAGTTTCGCTATCAGATTTAATTATAATATTGATTATTAGATAGATAGGTAAAGTAGTATCATTATTATACTATATAAATGTTCTAAAAATACCATTATTATACTAAATTTTACCCTTCTGGTATAATTTCATAGCATTATTTTCGCTTAGCGATATCACTTCCATATGTCAGAATTCAATTACAACAGATTCGACCCTGAGGTTCAGCCATCCTTCCTTTGCCCTCCTTACAAGTCGACCGTACAGAGGGCGCCTTCTAAGCCACTTGTCCCATTAAAACAAGCTCTAAAGGATTTTTCAAAACCAGTATTTGGGGATTTTAATCTGGGAATATTGGATCACGATCTTACTAAAAATTCCCTCAAAACAGGCGAGCCAATAGGTGAGCGGATTGTAGTACACGGCAACGTACACAACGAAAACGGTCAGCCTATTCCAAACACATTGATCGAAATCTGGCAAGCCAATGCCGCAGGTAGATATGTACATAAGATAGATCAGCATGCTGCACCGCTCGATCCCAATTTTTTAGGAGCCGGCCGATGCAGGACAGATGAGCAGGGGAATTATAGATTTTATACCATCAAGCCGGGTGCTTACCCGTGGGGCAATCATGCCAATGCCTGGCGACCTAATCATATTCACTTCTCCTTGTTTGGACAAAACATCGCCCAACGATTAGTGACCCAGATGTATTTTCCTGGAGATCCGCTATTACAATATGATCCTATCTATTTAAGTGTGCCACCCAGAGGAAGAGATCTACTTATAGCAAAATTTGATCTCGGGCTTACCGAAGATGGTTTTGCCCTAGGTTATCGATTTGATATAGTATTAAGAGGCTACCAAGCGACACCATTTGAAAGTAATTGAACCTAGGTTATTTCGGATTTGGGATTTCGGATTTCGAAATCAACACTCCTAGTTCCGAAATCCAAAATCCGAAATAGCACATCCTCCTAAATCCAAAATCCCAAATCCGAAATAGCACATCCTCCCAAATCCGAAATCGCAAATCCGAAATTGTTTACTCCTCCGAAATCCGAAATCCCACATCCGAAATAGTTTATCGTCCGAAATCCAAAATCTAAAATCCGAAATAGAGTTAGTCATGAGTTCCGAAATCCAAAATCCAAAATCCGAAATAGTTAGTAACCCAGTGCCCTCCACCCCCTCATTCCCACAAACTCCATCCCAAACCGTTGGACCCTATTTTGCGTATGGCCTCACTCCCGAACAATATGGCTATGACTTTAAAAGCCTGGCGGACAACTATCTTGTTACAAATAGTACGGATGCTCAAGTAATTAAGATCATAGGCCAAGTTTTTGATGGTGACCATATTGTAATTCCGGACGCTTTGATCGAGTTTTGGCAATTCGATGGCGATACCTGGAAGATGGGTCGTCATGGTACCGGTACCGCGATGGATCACAGGTTCGAATTTTTTATGCAGAAGCCAAATTCAGTCAATGGCCAAGCTCCATGTATCTCTGTAATTGTATTCATGCGTGGCCAACTCATTCATGCCTATACCCGAATTTATTTTGAAGATGAAGCAATTTTGAATGCCTCCGATGAGGTGATGCAATCTGTTTCTCCGCTAAGAAGACATACCCTGATAGCGCACAAAAACGAAGATGGTTATGAGTTTAATATTCATATGCAAGGAGAACACGAAACTGTGTTTTTTGCAATTTGAGAACAGATGAGTTTATACCACAAGACATTTTATACCGAGGAATTAACTACG
>JANOWJ010000050.1:0-24807 GCA_031417835.1 Saprospiraceae bacterium
TTTTTGGGGCTCGTCGCCCTAAGCCCGGTAATAAACCATTTGAACACGATTGGGATTTAAAATTGAATGGGCCCGGGGGATCTACTCAGATAGAAGTACGATCAGAGCAAACTGATACCCGAATGACATTAAATGAAAATGAGCTCATCAATGTAAAAGTCAGAAATAAAATGCAACTGGATTATGTCAGTGTACCCATGACAATGGGCTATCGCCTTGGTCGAGGTGCCTGGTCCGTGCAATTTAATGCAGGATTAAATATCGATTTTTTAATCCGTAAAAAATTTGAACAACCTGTTATATCTATTGATAACGATCTGTTGAAAGTACGTGGCGGCAGACAAGATGCAAAATTTGAACAATCTAATGGCACAGTATTTAGTGGACTGCTTGGAACATCTTTAAACTATTCACTTTCAAAGGCCATACAACTGCAGTTGAGTCCTAACCTCTATTTGCCATTCAATCATAGGGAACGCAATAAGAATATCAAAGTAGATTCAAATTCATTTGGAATACAACTCGGTATCCTGTATGATATGAATTCTTTATGACAGTTTAACAAGTAATTAAACAATTTGTCGTGCAACCATACAGTTCTTGATGTACCATATCGATATAGAAATTATATATGGAGTTGATATCTTAAAGCAGGCTTGAATCAATACGATCTGCTTTCACGTTACAAGAATTTTATCATTCTGGGTTACATATGATGTCATGCATTGTATTCAATTCATTTATAAATAAATTTTTATTGAAAAGAAGCTTACTTAAATAATTTAATAACCATGAATAAGCAATTAATTAAAATGTTTAGTATCGCCTTTATGGCATTTATCACGATGTATGGCTTTCAAGCCTGTACAAAAGATGAGGTATCTTCGGATACGACTACAGTGGATGCACTCGCGAATGAAACATTGTTTACGCTGGAGCAACGAGGCAATCTTGGCAAACACGGATGTTATGATCTGGTATTTCCGGTAAGTATCAAATTGGCCGATGGGACCATCATCACTGCGACCAATCAGGATTCTCTACACAGCGCACTAAAGCGGTATCATAAAAACAAGCCAGGACAAGGCAGACCTAAAGTCAGACCCAATTTTGTCTTTCCTATATCTGTCATAGCAGAAGATGGCTCAGTGATCGTAGTACAAAATGAAACGGAACTGCACGAGTTAAGAAAAGCTTGTCATAAGGATCACCTCGATTCCCTACACCATAAGGACTCGTTGGATCATAAAGGATTCCCAAGACACGATACCCTTTGTTTTAGCCTGGTGTTTCCTCTAAAAGTTACTAAGGGTGATGGTACACAAGTCACGGTCAATACTAAAGAAGAACTCAAGGCATTAGCAAAAACCGAGCATGGACAAGGAAGAGGTCATGGAAAAAAACATGGTGTGCAAAATCAATTGCAATTGGTATTCCCGATCCAAGTCAAGAAAGCAAATGGCACGACAGTCACCATCAACACCAAAGAAGAGTTGAAGGCACTGAGAGAAGGTTGCTAAAAAACATTCTGTAAATGATAAAATGCACTGATGCGGCATTCTATTAAAAGTTGATATCAAAAATGAGGCAGTCAATGTATTTGTAAGCGACATGCTGAGGAATTGGCTACTGTGACCGGGAATCTGACAGACGGTTATACCTGAAGTCATACCATCAAGGTCAGCGCATATAACTATCGAATTTAAAAGTATAGATTTTTCATATCAACGCGAAAGCGTAAAACAGCTAAGTAAAAAGGTCCTCACTAAAGAGTGAGGATTTTTTTTTTAATTCTGAACTCTAACTGGATAAGTTTAAAAGAAGGTATACTTCTTAGCAAAGCGACACAGCTCATGATAAACGAATAATGATCAATTCCATTTTGAAGCTACCTTTAATAATCCGTAAATCACTTTCCTTCCAATTTATTCACATAATCATATGAGCCTAGTCTGAATCGAAAAGGTCTGGATAGTTTTTTATCCCATTTGAGCTCAACTTTACAAAAGAAACCAAGCTCATCCACATGTCGATATGGACTTTTAAAGGTGAGCAAGGGTTTGGACTGAGCTACTGGCTGAAAAGACCAAACATGAATCATGGTAAATGTTCCGATCATAGACTTAGCGGTTGCTTCTATGGGGAAGATTTTGTGTAGGGTCAATCCTGTACCTTGACCATAACCAACATCGCTAAGACATAACAAGAGAACGAAACCTATGAGTTTCATCCTTTTTTTGGTTTGTTTTTTAGCAAGTCTTCTATACTTTTTAATTCAGCTTTTGTAAACGTTTGATTCTTAAGTGCTCCTATACTGTCTATTAATTGGGATGGAGAACTGGCCCCTACCAGGATAGAAGTGATCCGAGGATCTTTGAGTAACCAAGCTACGGCCATCTGAGCTAGCGATTGATTACGTAGTTTAGCCAACTCATTGAGACTTGATATTTTGGCTAACAGTTCTGGAGTAAAACGATCCTTGTTGAGATACCGACCATCTTTGATAGCTCTGGAATTCTTTGGCAGGCCTTTTAAATATTTATCAGTGAGGATGCCTTGTTCCAGCGGGGAAAAAGCAATAGCTCCTACACCTTTTTTATCCAACACATCGAGCAAACCACTTTCTACCCATCGATCCATCATACTATACCTCGGTTGATGGATAAGTAGGGGAGTCCCCATACTTTTTAGAATGTCATACGCCTTAGCAGTATCTGGAGCATTGTATTGTGAAATGCCCACATATAGTGCCTTTCCGGATCGTACGATCTGATCGAGAGCACCCATCGTCTCCTCCAATGGGGTATCTGGATCTCGTCGATGCGAGTAAAAGATATCTACATAGTCCACATTCATGCGCTTCAGGCTTTGATCGCAACTGGCGATCAGATATTTTCGAGAACCGAGATTGCCATAGGGTCCGGGCCACATATCCCAGCCTGCTTTGGTGCTGATGATGAGCTGATCTCGATAGGATGCCCAATCTTGTTTGTACAGTTTACCAAAATTTTCCTCTGCTGCACCAAATGGTGGACCATAATTATTAGCTAAGTCAAAGTGGGTGATGCCGTGATCAAAAGCGGTCCTCAGGATATTTCTGCCATTTTCAAGATCATCGGTATGTCCAAAATTATGCCAAAGACCTACAGAGATCATCGGCAATAGGATACCGCTGTTTCCGCATCGGCGATACTCCATCCGATCATACCGTTCAGTAGCCGCTCGATAATACCCTGGGTCAAATTGATCATTGATTTTCACTTAATCATAAATTTAAAGATGAAGAAAATAATGAGCCAAAGATATTTTTATCGCAGACCAATTGAATAAAATAGTCTAAAAAATTAATTTATTTAACTTTAGCACTTGAATCAACCATTATTATCGAATGAATAAATTTTACTTCATCTTTTGTTTTGTACTGCTTTGCGACAATATGCTTTCTGCTCAGACTGAAAAAGGTACTTGGCTATTGGGGGGCAGTGCCAGTTTAGTCGCGTCTGGTGGCTCGAGCAGTATCTCTATCAACCCATCCGTAGGCTATTTTGTGCTCAATCATCTTGCCGGTGGGGCTCAAGTCAATTTTATCGGGGCTAAAGGTGGATCATTTCTGAGTATCGGACCATATGCTAAGTACTATATTTTTGGAGATGAAAAAGGTAGATTTTATGCATCTGCCGGTTTAAATATTGGTGGTGGGTCTAAATCAAAGTTTGATACAGGCTATAGCTTAGGTGCAGGGTATGCCTTGTTTCTAAATGAAAGCATATCACTTGATATGGGTATGTTGTACAACAAAATCGGTACCAATGGTGGGATCTTTAGTCTTGGAGCAGGATTTCAAGTCCATTTTAATCGATTGAGAGGATCCAGACTGGAATAGGACGGAGTTAGCACTCAAATCCTATAAAGCGACATTCTATCGCGCCGTTGTATACTTTATAACTTTTGATCTTACGTAGATTGACTTTTTCTATCAGATCTGTGTATGGAGAAATGATCCAGGCTTGAAAACCCGCATAGTCATCATGCAACTTTCTGCCGATATCTCTGTAAAATCTAGCGGTATCCTCCAGATAGATCCGTTTGTCATATGGAGGGTTCATGATGATAAAGCCTTTATTACCTTTCGGTTTTGAGGCAAAAAAATCACCCATCTTAGCATCAATCCGTCGGCTTATCTTAGCATATCGCCAATTGATCTTGCATGCATCCATAGAATATAATTCAAGATCAGATGCATATAACTTGCCCGGTATATCCACAATGGGCTTGGTTATTTTCTTTAATATTTTATTGAATAATGTTTCATCATAATCAAACCAACGCTGAAAACCGAAGTCTTTTCTCCAATATTGTGGATGTAGGCCTGAGGCTTTGATATAAGCCTCTGATGAGAATGTACCAGAGCCACAGAAGGGATCATATAGATCAGTGACTCCATTCCAACCGCTGAGGTCAAGCAGACCCGCAGCCAATACTTCATTGATGGGTGAGTCAAATTGGGCTTTTCGGTAGCCGCGCTTAAACAATGACGGCCAGGAACTGTCTAAAGAGATGTTGCATTGATTTTCATTGATATGCAGATCGATCCGTACATCTGGGTTATTTGGATCTACATTGGGCCTTTTCTGATGCAATCTGCGTAAGTGATCGACGATAGCATCTTTGCACACCAGCGAGGCATATTGTGAGTGAGTGAATATCTTTGAATAGACGCTGAAGTTAATCGCAAAGGTCTTGTTGTAATCCAGATACTTACTCCACTCAAATTCATAAAGCTTAGTGTAGTATTGTGCTTGATTTTCAAATTTGAAAGAAAATATTGGAACCAGGACTTCCAATGCTGTACGGCAGCACAGGTTTACTTTGTATAAAAAGCCTTGATCGCCTTCAAACTCCACGGCGCGGACTATTTTGCGCACATTTTTAGCTCCAAGTTTGATTAATTCAGCTTCCAGTACAGATTCTAAGCCAAAAAATGTTTTAGCGATTAATTTCATTTCGGCCGCAAAGGTAGATAAAACGCGACGATCTCCTGCTGCAAGGTACCAACTCTGGTGTCGGCAGCATATAATATGACTATACAATCTGGGGGTCTATAATTGAACGAAATGTCGATTTTTCATTCAACTTTAGGACTTCGTATTTCTCTATATCTTTGTGCCATGTTTGACCGACTAAAAACACGATGGGGAGTCACTAATCTCGATTTAATTCTCATTTTAATCACTTTTGCCCTCGGTGGTAGTCTTTGTGGTTATTTGGCGAAAAAATTGATGCAGTTGATCCCCATTGCTCCCGGGTTTTTTTGGTTAATAACATATATAGTGTTGGTCACTTTACTATGGCCACTTTGTGTCATTGCCATCAGCATATTCACTGGACAGTATCAGTTTTTTAAAGGGTATCTCGGAAAACTGAAAAATAGATTCTTTAAAGGATAATTAGACTCAGACCTGGATCACCCCGACATTAAACTTTTCTACAGGGGCATGATTGGCCATGTTGATACCGATGGATATAAAACTTCGCGTCGACTGCGGGTCTATTATGGCGTCCACCCAGAGTCGAGCAGCCCCATAATAGGGTGATTCTTGTTCTTCAAATCGGTTTTTTATTTTTTGATATAGTTCCTGCTCTTCCGTTTGATCAGGGGTATGACCTTTAGCTTTGATGTTATGTAGCTGTATATCAGTCAATACTTTGGCAGCTTGATGTCCACCCATCACCGCGATTTTAGCTGTCGGCCATGCGACGATAAGCCTTGGATCATATGCTTTTCCACACATAGCATAATTGCCAGCTCCATACGAATTGCCGGTGATGATGGTAAATTTTGGTACTGTAGAATTAGCTACTGCATTGACCATTTTAGCTCCATCCTTGATGATGCCACCATGTTCTGATCGAGATCCGACCATAAATCCTGTCACATCTTGGAAAAAAATAAGGGGAATTTTTTTCTGATTACAATTAAGGATAAATCTTGTGGCCTTGTCGGCACTATCTGAGTAGATCACTCCGCCAAACTGCATTTCTCCTTTGCCGGTTTTCACTACTTCTCTATTGTTTGCCACGATGCCTACACTCCAACCATCGACGCGAGCATATACACAACTTATTGTTTTGCCATAATCTTCTTTATAGGGGATGACTGATCCTTCGTCAACTATACACTCCAGGATAGATTGAACGGCATATGGTTTATTGGACTGATGAGGGAATAATCCATAAATCTTCTTGGCTGCAATTTTGGGTTCAATCGGAGCAATTCTATCAAACCCAGCCAATGGGCCAGCCCCTGCTTGTTGTATCAAGCTACGGATACGAGCAAGACAACTGGCATCGTCAGGCATTTTATGATCGATGAGGCCTGAAATCTCACTATGCGTGGTGGCTCCTCCCAGCGTTTCTTTGTCGACCGTTTCACCTATAGCTGCTTTCACCAAATATGGACCAGCCAAAAAAATCGAACCAGTCCCGTCGACGATCAACGATTCATCAGACATGATGGGTAAATAAGCTCCACCGGCCACGCATGCACCCATGACAGCAGCGATCTGCAGGATACCCATACTTGACATTTTGGCATTGTTCCTAAAAATTCGTCCAAAATGTTCTTTATCGGGAAATATTTCATCCTGCATCGGAAGGTAAACCCCGGCGCTGTCGACCAGATAAATAATAGGTAATCGATTTTCCATTGCAATCTCCTGAGCCCGGAGATTTTTTTTGCCAGTCATAGGAAACCAAGCTCCGGCTTTTACAGTAGCATCATTAGCCACGACCAAACACAGTCTCTCATGTATGTGGCCTATACCACATACGACCCCAGCGGCTGGACAGCCACCTTCCTCTTCATACATACCCAATGCCGCGAGAGCCCCTATTTCAAAAAATGTTGAGTCTTTATCAATCAGCAGCTCGATACGTTCTCTGGCGGATAACTTTCCTTCTTCACGAAGCTTCTCCATTTTTTTTTTGCCGCCTCCCTCTTCAATCTCTCTCAGCTTTCGGTCAAGCTTAGATATTAATAATTTGTAAGCATCTTCATTCTGTGAAAAGGTCAACGTATCTGCCATAACTTAATAGATCGTATTGAATAAATGTAAACGGCATTGGATGCCCTTGCAGACCAAATTTAGAATAAATTTGTCAGGAAGCCTTTTTGAATTTATAAGGATAGATCGAAAGACTTTTGTCAAAGTCATAAAAGCCGGTCAAGTCTACAAAGTCCGGAATTTTACGAATTTTGGTCAGGAAATCCTCTGCATCTTTCACCGATTGCCCATTGATCTGTGTGATGATGTAACCTGTCTGCATATTGCACAAGTCTACGATAGATCCCTTATAAATACCTACCACCCGCACCCCATTGATTTTGAATTTCGCTTTTTCATAGGGATTGAGGTCCCGGATTTCAAAACCATGGTCGGTTAATATTTTTTCAGAATGCACATTAGTCACATCTATGGACGATTTATTATTGATGTCTTTCAGTTTGACCATGGTCTGCAAGGTCTGTCCAGCTCTAAAAAAAGTGATCCCGACTTCATCACCGGGGCGTTTACTTCCAATTTTTTCATGTAAGTCATTATTTGAAGCGATAGAAAGCATATCTATTTTCAATATTACATCACCTGGTCGGATTCCGGCATCTTCTGCAGCAGAGCTTTCGATAACCCGCTCGACCAAAGCACCAGCACTGCTGGGTAATTGCAAGTCTTTGATGATATCTATATCCAGATGATCATTGAGGGTTACACCCAAAAAAGCGCGCTGGATTTTGCCATATTGTTTTAAATCTTCTATTACCTTTTTGACCAAATTGCTAGGTATAGCAAAAGAATAGCCTTCATAATTGCCGGTATGGGTTAAAATAGCCGTATTGATGCCGATCAGTGATCCATGGATATTCACTAGGGCCCCGCCACTGTTTCCAGGATTGACGACAGCATCCGTCTGTATAAAGGATTCTATCGAAAAATCCCTATCGTCGAGAATATTGATATTCCTTCCTTTGGCACTGACTATACCTGCGGTCACGGTAGACCTTAATTTCTCCGGATTGCCTATGGCTATCACCCAATCACCGATCTCCAGCTCATCAGAGTTGCCAAAGTCTAAATGATTCAATTGGGTGCCTTCGATTTTTAATAAAGCGATGTCTGTGCTGGGGTCGTCACCTACGACCTTTGCCTTAAATTTTTCTTTCGAATTGAGAGTGACCTCTATGTTATCCGAGATTCCTGCTGATCCGGTTTCGATCACATGATGATTTGTGACAATGTAGCCGTCCTGGGAGATGATGACTCCGGAGCCAGAGCTGTGATCCAAGTATTCATAGCCATATCGATTGGTCCTAACTTCAGTAGACTTGATATACACCACTGCCGAAGCAGATTTTGCCGATGCCGCCCTAAAACTTGGAAAATCAGCATCTAGGACTTTGGGTGATTTATATTCCGATGTAGAGGCAGATGCAGCTAGTTCATTATCAGAAAGCTCCGATTCCAAAATTCTCGAATTGGAAGGATTGGACCGCAAGTCTGAGAATATTGCTTTTGGCTCCCTCACCAATATTTTTTGAGGAAACCATTTACTATAGAGAAAGATGGTCAGAAATGAACTCAAAAGAGCCGTTGCTAAAATACTGAGAAAAGGCTTCATAGGAGAAAAATTACCTGCAAATTACTAGAAAAATGCATAAGATGTTGGTCCCAGGACTTATGGACTACAGTATTAACATTTGATAACAATACTTTAAATCACCTGTTAAGATATTTAATCCATTGTGAGATTATCTAACGCCCCTCTAAGCTCGGATGCATCGTGCAGCGCTTTATGTTGATGGCAGATGACCATTCCCTGTTTATAAATGGCGATTGCTTTTTCGTTATCCGCCAGGAGCTCGTATTGTTTGCCCAGGTGATAGTAAGCCCCTGTGTAGCCGACATTGGAGTCTAATAACTTGATATACGTAGCAATAGCTGCTTCTGTTTCGCCATCAGATTCATATTCCTTAGCCAATGCAAATAAAAGGAAGGAAGACTCAGGGTCTTTTGACAAAAAAGTTATTATTTTTTCTTTACGTTCATTGGCCATCAAGCAAATTTAAAGAAATGATATGACTGCTAGCTTCAATATCACCGCCCCGATATAATTATTGACTGGCTAGTGATCCTTTCATTAATTTTGTATCATGAAAATTCTCGTTTGCATTTCGGCTACTCCAGATACTACGAGCCGGATCAGTTTTAAAAATAATGATACTGAGTTCAACACAGATGGAGTACAATACATCCTTAATCCTTATGATGAGTGGTATGCATTAGTCAAAGCCCTTGAAATTAAAGAATCAGTAGGCGGGACCGTCACGGTCATCCATGTAGGTCCTGTGGCTCATGAAGCTATGATCCGTAAAGCTCTGGCCATAGGTGCAGATGATGCCATCAGGGTCAATATGATCCCTACTTCATCTTACACAACTGCTAAAGCTATTGGTGATTATACTCAATCACAGGGTTATGATCTCATCCTCTTGGGCAAAGAAACTATTGATTACCAATCCGGAGAGGTAGGATCGATGTTGGCTGAGATATTGGATTATCCGTATGTGCCGTTTACAAGCAAATTGGAAGTAAATGCCAATACCACTCCTATCGTATGCCATAGAGACATAGAAGGTGGGGTAGAGTTGCTCGAGGTTCAGTTGCCTGCCGTCGTCAGTGCATCTAAAGGTATGGCAGAACAAAGAATACCAAATATGAAAGGGATCATGATGGCTAAATATAAACCGCTTACAGTCATAGAAGCTGCCCCAAGCCCGGAAATGACCAAAACGATTTCATTTACCCTGCCTTCAACCAAAAAAGGCGTGACAATGATTGCCCCCAACCAAATGGATGAGTTGGTCAGCCTATTGCATGAGAAAGAAAAACTATTTTAACTAACCCGTTTAATCAAAAGTCATGAGTAATGTATTAGTGGTCGTAGAGGCATTCGCAGGCGATTTTAAAAAAACAGCCCTCGAGGCCGTAAGTTATGGGAAAGAAGTAGCGCTGCTCAATCATTCGACTTGTTCAGTTTTAGTGCTCGGTGCATCGGCAAAGGCAGGTACACTGGGTATATATGGAGCAGACCAGGTGTTACAGATTTCAACCCAGCTCAATGTAGGCGATAATCAGTCCTGTGCCAAGATCATAGCCGATCAATTGGTATCATTAGGAGCAAGGATAGTTATATTAGTCCATAACAGCACCAGTAAAGGGATTGCAGGAAGGCTCGCAATACGATTGCAAAGTGGATGCGTGTCGGGAGTGACAGGGCTACCCAGCATCCAGGGTGACGACTTTATAGTAGAGCGCAGTGTGTTTGCCGGCAAAGCCAAGTCTAAACTATCGATTCTCACACCTTATAAAGTACTAAGCTTGGCGGCCAGCGCGGCACCCATCAAAAGTCAAGGAGTTGAAGTGCCAGTCCAGGATCTGACTATCGGGATAACAAATGTGAGAGTCAACGTATTGGAAACCAAAAGAGTAAGTGGACATATCCCGTTACCAGAAGCCGAATTAGTCGTATCTGCAGGCCGAGGAATGAAAGATCCCTCTAATTGGGCCATCATTGAAGATTTGGCTGCTGCGCTAGGTGCCACCACAGCTTGTTCCCGACCGGTAGCAGACTCAGGATGGCGACCACATCATGAGCATGTAGGTCAGACAGGCATTGCTATCAAGCCTAAATTATATATCGCCATCGGTATCTCAGGAGCTATACAGCACCTGGCCGGTGTCAATAACTCCAAAGTCATCGTCGTGATCAATAAAGACCCTGAGGCACCATTTTTTAAAGCAGCTGACTATGGAGTGTGTGGAGACCTCTTCGACATAGTCCCTAGATTGACTGCCGCTATTAAAAAAGTCAAATCATCACACACCTAAATATGGAGATACAATTGGACTTTATATTTCTATCAAAAAGGATGTATTAAATTTTCCGCATATTTGTATAGCCAAGCATGAAAAAAATAGAACTGGAAATAGTGACCTTATCCCACAGTATCTCACAATCTCATAACTATGCCGTGGTACTTGGGGAAATGGAAGGGACAAGAAAATTGCCCATTGTGATTGGTAGTTTTGAAGCGCAGGCCATAGCAGTGGCAATGGAAAAAATGAACCCAAATCGACCATTGACCCATGACTTGTTTAAAAATACGCTAGACACATTTGATATCGAGATCAAAGAAATGATCATCAATAATTTATTGGATGGCATATTTTATGCTCGGTTGATCTGCTCGCATAACGGCGAATCTGTTGAAATTGATTCGCGTACATCTGATGCGATAGCTATGGCCGTCAGGGCCAATTGCCCTATTTATACGTTTGACTTTATCCTTGAGTCTGCAGGGGTCATCCTGGAAGATTCCGAAGAGAAACCAGTATCCGCGAGTCCTAGTGCACGCAAAGAAAGACAAAGCAATACCTTCAATCAGTATTCGATGGAGGCGTTAAATAAAATGTTGGATGAAGTCCTGGCCGAAGAAGACTATGAAAAGGCCGCCAAGATCAGAGATGAAATCAATAAACGTAAAGAGACCAATCAATAAGTTATAGATATTTCCAATCTACTGATTTGGAGCTATTTAGCCACGATTAAATTCTAATAACTTTTATTCCTGAAATAGTTAGCTTCGTACGCTCGACTTGGTAAAAAGCATAAATATCGAGGCCAGCATAATCACTAATCCACACCCGATCAAATTAAACCAAAGAAATCCGATGTCGGTGGTTTTATGAAGTACTAATATGGTAGTTTCAGATATTATAGCAGCATAGAATACGCTACTGCCTTTCAAATATTTAAAATAGAATCCTGCAACAAACACTCCCAAAATGGTACCATAAAACAAGGAGCCAATAAGATTAACAAACTGAATCAGGTTTTCGAATAAAGATCCATACATGGCAAACCCTATAGCAAACAAGCCCCATACGACAGTAAATAGCCTGCTATGGGCTATGATTTCTTGACTGTCCATTTCCTTTTTTTTCAAGCGCTGAATCCAATCGATCGTCGTCGTACTCGATAGGGCAGATAACTCGGCAGAGGTAGATGACATGGTAGCGGCAAATACAACTGCCAATAACAAACCAATCAGACCAATTGGTAAATGATTCAATACAAAATGTAAAAAAATAAAATCCCGGTCATTGGTCTCAGCGTTTGGTACAGCTTGTTTTATGATTTCCTTGGCTTCAGATCTGATCGTATACTCTTGTCGATTGAGATCGGATAGTTTATTTTTTAAAACTGGATCAGCTATGCTTTGTTGTAATAAATCTTGCTGAATAATTTTTTTCTGATCAAAGACCAGATTCAAGGAGGCTTGTTTTTCTTTGTATGTATTTGCTAAGGAAGTTTGCAGTACTTTTTCTTCTATCGGTCTATTGAAAAAAAGCGGACTACCATTGATTTGATAGAATACAAAAACCATCACTCCGGTGAGGAGAATAAAAAACTGCATCGGGACTTTTAAGATTCCATTGGCGATCAAGCCTAGTCTACTTTCGTTCATCGATTTGCCACCGAGATAGCGCTGCACTTGAGATTGATCAGTTCCGAAATAGGCTAAAGCTACAAATGCACCACCGATCAGCCCTGACCAAAAATTGTAACGATCCTTAAAATCAAATTGAAAATTGATGGCATTCATTTTACCAGACCATCCCGCAATCTGCAGAGCCTGATGAAAAGAAATGTTTTTTAATTCGATCAGAATAAAAATAAAAATAAATAATAGGCCTAATAACATGATCACCATCTGGATCGTCTGAGTTTTACTGACGGCTTTAGCCCCACCAGTGACCGTATATAAGATGACCAGAATTCCGGTGATACACACGACGATTTTAAAATTCCAACCAAAGATCGCGCTCATGATAATAGCTGGTGCATATAAAGTGATACCAGCACCTAATCCTCGTTGGATAAGGAATAACAAGGAAGTTAAAAGTCGGGTTTTAAGGTCAAAACGTTTTTCTAGATATTGATAGGCCGTGTACACCCCAGATTTAAAATAGATCGGTATGAAGGTCACACAGATGATCAACATAGCGATCGGTAGGCCCAGATAAAACTGAACAAATCTCAACCCATCGCTGTAGCCCTGACCAGGGGTAGAGAGAAAAGTGATACCACTGGCTTGTGTAGCCATTACACCAAGGCAGACAGCCCACCATTTGCCATCTTGATTGCCCTTTAGAAAGGAATCTTGATCACTCACTCCTCTGGTCTTGTAGATCCCATAGATCACAATTCCAAAAAGAGAGAAAAACAATATTGACCAATCAACTAAACTCATGACTACCGGCAAAGATAGATTTTCAATCAGGAATCTTAACCTTGGCTTTTGTTATAATTAACTTAATAAATAATGTTGCCAAGTCACTTCTTATTGATAGCTTTTTGATAAAACAATTAATAATAGGATGATGATGACCAATATCCCGATCATAAGGCTATACCAATTTTTCCATTTTATCGAAGATTCTTCTATCACGATTTGGGAGTATTTTTAGGTAACGCTAAAAGGTTTGCAAATAATCGATAGGCCCCAGGAACACCCGAGGGCAACTGTCTAAAAAATGCTAAACCGGTATACACATAATTTCCATTGCCATATTTAGCCACCAATATACCGCTGTCTTTCTCTTTTTCATTGGTGTCATGAGCAGAAAGGATGGTGGTATATTGACTTTTATCCCACTCAGTGGGGTAGTACAAGCCTCTCTCTTGAACCCAACCATTAAAGTCACTACTAGTGATTTTATTGGGAAGGTTTACAACACTATGTTCTGGTTTGAGTATCGTCATCACAGCATTTTCTTCGGAGACTCTATCTCTACCTAACTTAATGGGGTAAGGTCCGATATCCTGGGTCACCAGTCTGGAGTTAGTGTTATATTGCACAACGACATTGCCTCCATTATAGACATACTCCATCAGTATTGGGTGTAAGAATCGCAATCGATCGACAGTATTATAGGCTCGTATTCCGATGACCACAGCATCAAATTTTGATAACTGTTCTCTCGAGATATCATGATCCCCGAGGATAGTCACTTGGTAGCCGATTTGCTCCAAACATTTGGCTACTTCATCACCTGCGCCATTGATGTAGGCTATTTTATCCGGTCCTTTTTTTATATCAAGTTTGATGACTCTGGATATGCTAGGCTTTTGTACCATCTGATAGGGGATATGGTCATAATTGATCACGATGAGCTCCTTATTGTACTCCTTATCCCCGACTTTTATGAGGGCTTCTATAGTGCCTTCACTGGATTTTGCCGATGGGTAGACCATAAAAGTAAACGGCTGTTCTGCGTTTTTAGTTTTGATCTGTACTGGTAAAGTTTTCGGTTCAGAGCGCCAGCCTGAAGGTAAATTTAAGGATGCCGTGCCATCTAAATTTTCAATAGAAGATTTGATGAGAATGGTTACTTTTTTAGGTGATTCATCAGCAAAGGCATATACTTTGCTATCCAAATTGAGGAAAGCAGGAGGAGTGTTTTCAAAAGGTCTATACAATTCACCTTTCGCAGGATCCACCCATTTATAGATAATATCTTTTTCAAAGGTATAGGTGGCACCCTCAATTGAAAGATCAAATCGTGCTTTGTTTTGTCTCGGAGTCAGTGGTAAACCTCTCAATTGCTGATCCGCTACAGTATACATACCATCAACATATGTATTTGCAAGCCAGTAATGGCTGGAGCTATTATTGGAAGCTGGCAAGGTGATCGTACGAGTATACTTCCAGCCTTTATTTGCGGATAGTGCTACGGTGCCCATGGTGTCTGCTCCGACTATGGGTGTAAATTGCAGCGATTTAAGTTGAATCTTAGCGGCACTACGATTGATAACTTCTGCTGTAATAGTGGTTTTTTCTCCTGGGGCAACTGCATGATTGTTACTTGCCACTTCCAAGAATAATCCCGCACATTTTTCTATCACAGATTTTACCTCATCGGATTTGATTTTCTTCCAATGACTATCAGGCAGTGACTGTATCATTTGATACAATTTATTTAACCTAGGTATAGAAGCTACAGGATTATCGTGTTGGAATTTTTTATCGATATCTATGATGACGGGGATCATGACCGCCCCACCTTTTACCCGATTCCATGTGATATCTATGCCTGCAAAGGGATTTTCATGATTCGTTATTTTTTCACCTTTTATCAGATCAAGGTAATCCAATGAGCTGCCTCTAGTGCCAGCTGATCCAAATCCCTGACAGCGGTGCATACTGCGGCTTTCGGCAGCTACTTCTCCATTGGATTTTCCAAGCCAGGGATAATAAACCCCCGCATCTAAAGTCACCATATTAGATTTATCAAGTTTATTAAAAGCCTCTTCACTGCCATAAAACCACCAAAATGTGTTAAAAAAAATTCTTTTTGGCTGCCAAGGCTCTACATATTGCAGTTGCTCCGGAAATACATCTTTTTTATTGGTGAGATCAAAAGCTTCTAAGGAAAGGATTGCTGAAGTGGTATGATGGCCATGATTTTCACGACTTGCATCATCATTAAATCTGTTGATGATGATATCCGGCTTGTATTGTCTGATCTGCCATATGATATCGCTCAACACAGCCTGACGATCCCAGATCTTCATCGTCTCGGCAGGTGTCTTGGAATATCCAAAATCATTAGCTCGGGTAAACAGTTGTTTGCCACCATCAGTGTATCGGGCCATCAGCAATTCATTGGTCCGGATGACACCTAATAATTCTTCTATTTCGGATCCTATGAGGTTTTGCCCCCCGTCACCACGCGTCATGGATAGATAGTATACATTGGCTTTATACTGATTGGCCAATAAGGATATGACCCGCGTATTTTCATCGTCAGGATGAGCTGCAACATAGAATGCAGTGGCCAATACATTTAGTTTTTTAATGTCCTGGTGGATGTCGGCTGAAGTATAGCGCTTAGGAGGCTGGGCAACCAAATGAACGATCTCAAAAAGGAATAGAACAAAGAGCAATTTTTTCATGTATAAATGATATTTGAAATCAATAATTCGTCCAAAAGTACCACAAATAATACCTCGTAAACCGGATGAGAATATTAAAGAATTTAACACTCATCACTGTATAACGGGCTTAATTATTATCACACAATCTTTCGTTTTGGCTTTTAAACAGGATGGACAGAAAGGTCGATTTGTATTTGTTTCAATTGCAGCGCATGTCATGACTAGAGGAAACGAATAAAATAATTTGAAGGCTTGTTGAGCACCAAATACTTGACAACTTGTCAAAATAAAGTATCTTTGTCCTTATGAAAACAATGACGGTCGGAGAATTTAAAACGCATTTTTCGGAAGTTGTAGACTTAATCTTAAAAGGGGAAGGGGTCCAAGTCACTTATGGGCGTAAAAAAGAAGTAATTGGTACGTTTATGCCTACTGTTAAAGCTAAAAAACCTAGACCGATAGGGATTTTTGATAATACCCCCGGCTACCATATGGCTAGTGATTTTTGTGAAACAACTTATGAAGATTTCCCAATAGATGATTTAAAATGACTGATTTTCTGATAGATACACATGTTTTATTATGGTATTTGTTTAACTCATCTCAACTCTCCATTGGATTAAAAAAGGTGTTGAGATCCTCTGACAACAGAGTTTTGGTTAGCGCAATATCTTTTTGGGAAATAGCAATTAAATATGGCAATGGAAAACTAAAATTAAGTGGACATACCCCGGAATCGCTTCTAGACTCATGTAAAAAAGTTGATTTACAGATCATCGATCTTGAAAATAAATTGGTGTTGTCAAGCCATCTATTATCAGCTGATTATCACAAAGACCCGTTTGATCGATTACTAATTTGGCAAGCCATTAATAACAATTACGTATTGATCACTAATGATCAGACCATTCATCTTTATGAATCAGCGGGCTTAAAAACCCTCTGGATCTAGCGAGAATTACCTTTAAAAATCCTTATACAATTTCATTTGGCTATATAAGGAACAAATTGTATCTTTGCCGACCGTTTTTGGCCTCGTAGCTCAACTGGATAGAGCATCTGACTACGAATCAGAAGGTTGCAGGTTCGAATCCCGCCGAAGTCACTGAATATAAAATAGTTATAAATATAAATAAATTATTATGTCTAGAACATGCGAGTTGACCGGAAAACGCCCTGTAAAAGGAAATAAAGTGTCACACTCTAACCGCAAGACCAAACGCCATTTCTATCCTAACCTTCAGGACAAAAGATTTTTTGTGCCCGAGTTAAATAAATGGATTGAAATCCGCGTCTCTACTTCCTCGTTACGCACGATCGACAAAGTCGGTATCTACCAATTCGTCAAAGATCAGAAGGCAAAGGGGATGGCCAAAACTGTCAATATCTAATTATCTTATCTAAGTTTTAAATAGTCAAACCATCATGGCAAAACGAAGCAAAGGCAATCGCCAACAGATCATCCTTGAGTGTACGGAGCACAAGACTACTGGATTGTCCGGGACCTCACGATATATCTCTGAGAAAAACAAAAAGAATACTCCGGATCGATTGGAGCTCAAAAAGTACAATCCGATCATGAAAAAGTATACTCTTCACAAAGAAATTAAATAACAATGGCAAAAATCAGTAAAAACGCGAAAGTAGCACAGCGTGCTGCAAACGCAGGTTCTGGTAAAGACTATGTAAAAGTGATCAAAAGCATAAAGGATCCGGTATCTGGCAAATACTCCTTTAAAGAGCAGATCATCCACAAAGACAAAGTGAAAGAATTTTTCGCTAACAAATAAAAGCGAATTCTGATCATCAACGATACTAGGGCTTTCAGAAATGGAAGCCTTTTTTGTATAGGCGATTTTTGTATCGGCTGCATGGCATTGATTTATAATTGCCGACTCTATTTAATTTAATTTCTGCAACTTCCTTGGCACATGGGCTTCTTCAATAAATTTTTTACTAAAGAAAAGAAACTTGACCTCAATCAAGGACTTGAAAAAACAAAGTCATCGTTTTTTGACAAGATAAGCAAAGCGATAGTTGGTAAAGACCATGTAGACGAAGAAGTGCTAGACGAATTGGAGAATATCCTCATCACCTCCGATGTTGGTCTAGAAACTACAGTCAAAATCATCCAACGAATCGAGGCTCGCGTGGCCAAAGATAAATACCTGAATACTGCAGAACTGAATAACATCCTCCGCGATGAAATAGTCCTCCTGCTCAGTGAAAATAAAACGGTCGATGTAGAAGATTATGAGCTCCCGGATGGAGCGAGACCCCATATCATGCTTGTCGTAGGTGTCAATGGCGTGGGTAAGACGACGACCATTGGCAAGATCGCTTTCCAACATACGATCCGGGATAAAAAAGTGGTCTTAGGTGCTGGTGATACTTTCCGAGCCGCTGCTGTAGATCAATTGAAGATCTGGTCCGAAAGAGCAGGTTGCTTATTCTTTAGTAAAGGCATGAATGTAGATCCTGCTGCCGTAGCCTATGAGACAGTAGACTTTGCGATCACAAATAAATGCGATATGGCGATCATCGATACCGCAGGTCGGCTACACACCAAGATCAACTTAATGAATGAGTTGAGCAAAATAAAAAAGTCAATCTCCAAGCGTATGGAAGGCGCTCCCCACGAAGTATTGTTGGTACTAGATGCTACCACGGGCCAAAATGCAATCGAGCAAGCCAAACATTTTTCAGAAGCTACTGATGTCACTGCTATTGCATTGACCAAGCTGGATGGTACAGCCAGAGGCGGCATCGTACTGGCGATCTCAGATATCTTTAAAATTCCGATCAAATATATCGGGGTAGGTGAGGGTCTTGATAAATTACAGATCTTCAATAAAAAAGCATTTGTAGAGTCCCTATTTGAGAAGTAGGCTAAAGAACAAGAGTCCTATTTAAACAATATACTGCTCAGCTTTATCGCCCCAGACTAGCCTTTGGGAAGTTTTAAATCAACTAGGGATTGATTATTATTTTTTTGGTGCCTATTTTTGATCCATTGGACAATTGGAGTAGGTATATGCCCTGAGGTACTTTTGCTAAATCAAGCCTATATCCTTGCCCAATATGCCCAGCATATTTGTTATAAATCAGTTGACCGGCAGCATTGATTAATTGTATCGTAAAATCTCCGGTGTGATTGCCGTCCAATTCAATTTGAATATAGTTTTTGGCTGGATTAGGGTAGATGCCACGTATGCTGATTTGGTCCACCGTACTTACTATTGTCCGATTACAAGCATATTTTTTTAATGTGTCTATAGCCCTTGCGATGTTTAGTCGCCCGCCGCTAACAGTTTTTCCGGTTAGGTCTGAGTTTTTATCTACACTCGCCAGTAGAGATTTTTTGACGATGCGAGCTGATTCAGCAGGAAATGCTCGTACAAAATCACCCCATTCTTTGCAAGGATAGCTGTAGAGCAGTCCGACTGCCCCCGCTACGACTGGCGTGGCTGCTGAGGTGCCAGTAAACAATTGATAAGTTGTATTCGAAGCAGAATGTGTAGAGCTCACACCGTCGCCTGGAGCGCCCAGATCTATGTGCTTTAATCCATAGCCTGCTGTTGTGATTCGTTTATTATCTCTTCCGGTATTGGTCACTGCCACCAAAAATTCACTCGGACAAGTAGAAGGCATATCGCCCTCGTCATCTACATCCACTAATTTATTAGTGGTAGCACCGCAATTGAGGATACCCGCAGATCCCATCTTATCATACATACCACACCAGATAGGATAATCCTCGGCTTTAGCAAATGAGATACCCCCGGAATAATTTATGGTAACTACAAAAGCGCCTTGTTTCCCATTAGAGGCATTGTATCGGATTCGTTGGTCTAGCATATAATTAAAACACTCTATCAAATCCCCTATATTGGCATTGGCACTAAAAGAGCCCAACATCATCTTCGAATTCCACATGATGCCTGCTATGCCCAGTCGGTTATTAGCTTCTCCACACATCAATCCCGCTACGCTGGTACCGTGATTTCCTAAACCATCTGTAGCATTATCAGCTGTATGTTTTTCATTTTTATATCTAATACTCAGGCCAAACACATCGTCTGTATAGCCGTTGCCATCATCATCAATACCATTACCCGGGATTTCAGCTCGATTTTGCCAGATTCTATTTTTTAAATCATCGTGGGTCGTGAGAAAACCAAGATCAATCACCCCCAGGACAACCGTATCTTTATTAAAAGTCAATCCACCTATCGTCTGATCCCAAGCTTTAGGTGCTGAGATATTGTCCAGATGCCATTGTTGTGTTAGGAGTGGATCATTGGGGCTAGCCCGTGTCTCTAAAGGAAGATTGAGCTCTGCAAATAGGATGGCCGGGTTTTTTAATAAGGTATTTTTATCGATACCGCTTGGTGCAGTGAGTTTTAATATTTGAAAGTGCGGAGCGATATATTCGATCGCTGGCTTTATGTGAGATCTAAGGTAAGTCTGAGGCCAACCCGAACTTAAGTCCTTGACAGTAGCTCCATTTTTAAGCTGTATAATCCACTCTGATTGGCCGGTCGCACATAAAAAAGTCAAAAAAAATAAGATCGAAGTTAGAGCGTAGGTAATCTTCATAATTTTAATCTAAAAACGAAGAACATTGATTTTAGGATATAAAGTTACGCTATTTTTTTATGCAAGGATGTGTGATTAAAATGTGCTGAGTCGGTTTAAAATAGGGCTAGATCATTCTACCGATAACGTTAATATCAATGCTGCTTTTTAAACATCTTTTCGCCAGACTTCAGTGCAAAATCCAACGTATTTTCCCTAGGTGGTATGGGGCAATTGTAGCCATCACTGTATGCACACCAGGGATTATATACCTGATTGAGATCTAGGATGATGTGGCCATCCCTGATGTCAGATTTTTTTATATCCAGGTATCGGCCACCACCATATGTTTGACGGCCTGTAGTACGATCCTTAAATGGGATAAACAAATAGTCCTTATACAATGGCGAGGTGATATGTTGAAGGTTTTGATAGACATATAAGCTAGCTTTATGTCCACTCCATTCAAAGGAGATTTTGGCAAATGCTCTGAATGATTTGACTTGACCACTATATGTAGGCATCTCAAAGGGCTCTTGCTCAGTCAGCAACTCTACCGAGCAATAAACTTTATTTTTTTCTTTGGTCGGGTAGTATCGTAAGTACGTGCTATCCGCTGCTTTTAAGGTGGTCCTGGGATCTTTGATCAGTGAAGCCCAGTTGAGCGAATGGTAATGTGTGATATCCTCTTTATAGGATCTGACTTGGCCCATCAGAAGTACTCCATGGCAAAGACATAACCATAATCCGAAGATAGAGCGAAGCCTCATTTTATCTGATTGACTAAAGCCAGGTGTTTTCCATGTATTGCGAGCCGACTAATCGATGATAAACCAAAATATTTTAAGTCGGCTAGTTCTGTCCACGATTTTTCTGCGCCTGGTTTGATTCGATAGAGTTTCGATCCTTTGCCCATTAAAAATGATCCGTCGGACATCATTACAAAATCTTCCACACCTGGGAGAGTCTGTGTGATGATCGTGGCTTTCTGTAAGGTTGGATCGTAGTCCTTGATATACCAATATTCATCGGAGATCTTATGCACGTAGATCAAATGCCCTTGTTCATTAGATATCATGCATCTACCTACATCCGATGAAAATACAAGCGGATCTTTAGTGCCTGTATGGACTATGGCCAGCTGGCTGGGTTTGTTTACTAAAAATAATGCAACAGATTTATCGTCCAGCCAGGTATGGTAGCCTATGTTTTTAATATCTGGCAGTGGCGATGAGATTTTGCCTTGTGGAGCTAAATCGTAGATATACAGTCGTTGCGTCGCATCTGACGGATTATCCACCCGTACACAGGACATCCGGGCCCTGTCTTTAGTCAATGTGGGAGAATATTCACTTTGTGTAGTCTGCGTGATTTGTTGTTTGGTACCCATTTTGAAATTTAATTTATAAATATCAGTCTGGTTGGCTTGTGGCAATTGGACGGTGACGAGCAGTTCATTCTCATTGATGAAAAAAGGTTGATTGTTGTATCCTTTTGAGTTAAAAGCAGTCAAGATCTTAGGCGAGTGCAATGCTATGTTTCCATCTGGTGCTTTGACCCAATCAAATAAATAGATCTGAGTATTAGGTGCTTGGGCAATAGTATAGATAGAGCCTATCCATAAACACAACACTATAGAAAATCTTAGTTTCATTTTTTATTGGCAGAAGTAAACAATCTATCCCAGTTAATGCCATTGGCCATTTTGCCATTTTTAGTAGAAAACCAGATAAATAAAGGCTTGCCTACGATATGATCCGCAGGTACGAAGCCCCAGGACCTAGAATCTTCGCTATTGTGTCGATTATCGCCCATTGCCCAGTAGTAATCGAGCTTAAACGTATACGTATTGGCTTCTTTATCATTGATAAATATTTTACCATCTTTCACTTCGAGTTTGTTTTCTTCATATACGGAGATAACTCGCTGGTAGAATGGCAGATTGTCTAGAGTAAGCGGAGTGGTTGCTCCAGCTTTTGGGATATAGATTGGGCCATAGTCATCTACAGTCCATCCTTCTGATAGCGGCGTATCATACGGAAAAAGTTTTTGATTGCGATCGGCCGGTACGACTTGTACCAATATTGAAGAGTCCATGGCCTGGATTTTACTTTTCTGAGTTTCATCGAGGAAGTAGCCGTATTGTGCAGATGATTCGGTGAGATTGATGCCAAGGGCATCAAGTTTTCGTTGATTTAATAGATTGTCTCGAGTGATGACCGCATATCGGAACTGCATATGCTCTGGATTAGGGGAAGCCATATTATTGATAAATATTTGACGATTGACGATCTTAAGACTATCACCAGGGAGAGCTACACATCGTTTGATATAGTGGTCTTTTTTATCCACGGGCCTTGTGATGAGAGGGGCATTGCGCACCAGCTGACGAATATAGGGTTCGCGACGGACTTGGTCGATGGTAAATGCTCGATCAGGGGCTAGGTACACACTATCACCTACTGGCCAATTGAATACAAATGGTTGATTGCGTTGTACTGATTGTAATTTTGGCAATCGAGTATATTTAAATCGTGGTTTTTTGAGATAGGACTCTACACCAAGCCCAGGTATCTGATTGTGTAATAGTGGAATCATCACAAAAGTCATCGGAAGGCGTACTCCATAATGTGCTTTGCTTACAAAAAGAAAATCTCCCACCTTCAGACTGCCTTCCATAGATGAAGTAGGTATCATATATGCTTCGATCAAAAACATTCGGATGAAAGCTGCTGCAAATACGGCAAATATGATGGACTCGGCCCATTCGCGCAGCGCTGTTTTTTTGTAGGGATTATTGGCAGTGAGCTTGCTGAGCGTTTTATTATCTTTTTTCTCCGTGGCGGTCTTTACTTTCGAATAATATTCTTGCTCTTGTGTCAATACCGGACCGGCATATTGGTTGTTTTTATCTTGACCCAGCCAGATGGCATAAAAAGGTGCCGCGATTACCGCTAGAAAATGATGTAAAAAAGAATGTTTGCCAAAAGACCTTGCTAAATCGATGATCAGCGCGGCGAAGATGAAAATATTGACGATTGGAAAAAGCATCCACCAGGCGTGTGATTTTTTCCGACCTACGATACCTGCCAATTCGTAAAGATTGAGCCCTGGAATGAGCCCTTTCCATGCCTCTAGTCCAGCTTTGGGGAAAACAAAATACATTCCGACGCTGAAAAGTATATAACCAACGAGTAAAAATAAAAGCATAATTTAAATTTGTATAAAGTGGGCAAAGATAGGACTTCCAGCAGGATTCAACGTATAAATAGGTGTATGGGGTGTGTAATTAGACCAATGGCTGGGAAGGTCGGATATACTGTTTTTGGTAGAGCAAAATTGTAGTCAAATATTTCGTTAATTTTAAGAATGAAAAAGCCTGTTCAATGGTTTAATTTTTTGAGCCTTATTTTGATTTTTCTCCTCGTTTATAGCCCTATTTTATATAGTCAGTCGTATCAGGATATTAAACTCACCGATTATACCCCAAGATCTATCTATCAGATTCCAGTCAGCTTGATTAAGAAAGCAAAATATCCCGTAATTGATTTTCATTCTCATGATTATCCCAAATCTGATGGTGAGGTGGATGTCTGGGTAAAAACAATGGATGCATGCAATATTAAGAAAACAGTGATCCTTTCATATGCTACCGGCAAATTGTTTGACTCGATTGTGTTGAAATACTCCCGATATCCGGATCGTTTTGATATTTGGTGTGGCTTTGATTACACCGGTTTTCCGGAGCAGGGGTGGCAAGACCACGCCGTCAGAGAATTGGAGCGTTGTCATCAAGGAGGCGCAAAAGGTGTCGGTGAGCTCGGCGATAAAGGGTTAGGTGAGTTTTATTCAAGTCCTACTCCCGGTTGGGGTTTACACATTGATGATCCTAGGCTTCAACCATTGATCAGACGCTGTGGTGAATTAAAAATGCCGATCAGCATCCATGTCGCAGAGGACGCTTGGATGTATGAGCCAGCGGATAAATTTAATGATGGGCTTTTAAATGCCGGGAAGTGGAAGGTAGATATGAACAAAATAGGTATTCTAGATCATGATCAATTGATCAATACGTTGGAGCAAGCAGTTAAAAACAATCCAGGCACCTTATTTATAGCCTGCCATCTAGCCAACAGTTGCTCCAATCTGGATCGACTCGCTCAACTCTTTGAT
>JANOWJ010000051.1:0-32582 GCA_031417835.1 Saprospiraceae bacterium
GATTTTGCTGCATCGCTTTAAACCCATCCAATAGTGAGGTCAATTCAAATTTGGAGGACACTAATGTCACGGCGAGATATGTAGTTGCTAAACCTCCGACCACCAAAAAGAAGACTTGAATCACATCCGTATACCCAATCACTTTCATACCTCCTATCGTAATAATGATAGCGAATACCGCAAGGAATATCATGCACGAATAAAAACCTAGTCCGGAAATCCCTGAAACGGCTAACGCCCCCAAATACAGAATAGAAGTCAGATTGACCATAATATACAATAACAACCAGAATATGGCCATAATCAAACTTACAGTCTTGTTGTACCGCTGACTCAAAAACTGAGGCATGGTAGAAATATGATTTTTTAAATAAATCGGCATAAAAAATATGGCAACAATCAACAAGGTGGCCGCAGCCATCCATTCATAGCTGGAGATCCCTAATCCCATGGAGAAGCCATTGCCAGACATACCGATCATCTGCTCCGCGGATATGTTAGACGCTATAAGTGATGCGCCAATCGCCCACCAAGTCAAAGATCCCTCCGCTAAAAAAAAGTCTTGGGTACTTGATTCTTTGGATTTTTTCTTTTTATAGATATAGTAACCATAAGCAGATACGGCTATAAAATAAAATAAAAATACCAAGTAATCAACCAATTGGAAGCCTGAGGTCTGCATTTTAATATTTTGTAAGGTTTATTATCGTTTTTTATCATACTGACTGCATCAAATCTGAGCAGATTAATGCAATCAACTGTAAACCTAAAAATATTAAGAGAATAATCTTACATTTTGACAGATTTTTTATTTGACACTAGCTATAGCCAGTTCAGGCAGGTTTAGCTCAATAATATAAACCAAGATTCCATACCTTACCTGCAAAAACATGACGATTTCTTATTTTCAAGAATTAGCGGATTATAATATTTGGGCCAATACTATTGTAGCGCAATGGTTAGATAGGATCACTGAAGGCCAATGGAGTATGCCGATCACTTCAAGTTTCGGGTCAATAGCCATCACTACAGTACATATCGCTAGTGCTGAAAAAATCTGGCTCGACCGTTTAATGAAAGTGAAATCACCGATATGGTTGCAATCAGGCTATGTCGGTACCAAATTGGAAACAATCGAACTTTTGCTCCAAGGGTCTCAAAATCTGAAATCATTTTTATCGACTAAAGATTCTACTGACTTAAATAAAATTTTTGAATTTAAGCGAATCAATGGCGAGCCCTATGCTATGTTATATTATCAGGCATTAGCTCATGTCTTTAATCACTCCACCTATCATAGAGGTCAGATTCTGACTATGCTACGACAAGTAGGTTTTGATCAAGTAGGAAGTACAGATATGTTAGGTTATTTTCGAATAAAATAATTCAGCAAATAAAATATAATGCACGACATCAGGATTTCTACAGCACAATTCGAACACAAAAGCGGTGATAAGGTGTATAATTTGGCTGTCATAGCACAGATGGCCCAACAGGCTGCTTTACAAGGCTCTCAAGTCATTGCATTTCATGAGTGTTCTATCACAGGCTATACGTTCGCAAGGCATCTCAACAAAGATCAAATGGTTGAGTTGGCTGAGCTCATCCCTGATGGGAAAAGTACCAAACAATTGATCGAAATTGCGAAACAGAATAAGATAACCGTACTCGCTGGCCTATTTGAAAAAGACCGGCAAGACCTATTATATAAGACCTATATCTGTGTAAACGGGGAAGGGGTGGTAGCCAAATACAGGAAGTTGCATCCCTTTATCAATCCATATCTCACACCGGGAAATCAATATTGTGTATTCAACCTGAATGGCTGGACCTGTGGCATCCTTATTTGTTATGATAACAACATCATCGAAAATGTGCGCGCTACAAAATTACTGGGAGCAGACATTATATTTATGCCTCACGTGACTATGTGTACCCCTTCACCACGACCTGGTGCCGGTTTTGTCGATCCTCAATTGTGGCAAAACAGGGCAAAAGAACCTGAACTACTTCGTCGGGAGTTTGACGGGCTGAAAGGTAGAGCTTGGCTCATGAAGTGGTTGCCAGCACGAGCTTATGATAACGCGATTTATGTTGTTTTCTCTAACCCTATCGGCATGGACGATGATCAGTTAAAAAACGGGTGTTCTATGATCCTCGACCCTTATGGTGATATCCTTTGTGAGTGTCGTACGTTTGAAAATAGTTTTGAGTCGGCTACTTTTACTGCTGACAAACTACAAAAAGCAGGTGGCTATCGATACCTTCGAGCTAGACGACCAGATTTATATGCGGATATCATAGGGCAGCCGAATGAAAACAAACAAATCGTAAGTTGGATGGATCCAGAACACCCTATTTCAAGTTAAATTATAAAGCCCTGACTTTGCCAGATCCCGAAATTTTAGAGTCTATGTGAGGATTGCCATAATAATAAATATCACCGCTACCGGAAATAAAAGCTTCCAACGATTTGATAACATTTATAACAATTTTGCCTGAGCCACTGACATGAGAGGTATTAGCATCTGTAATTAAATTACTGAGATCGATTTCTCCTGAGCCACTCAACTTGAGCTCACTAAACTTAGCACTGCCCTTATGAATATACATATCACCTGATCCACTCACATGAGCAGATAAGTCGTCACGAATAATAGCCTCATCGATATCTATACTACCCGAGCCACTAATTGATAACTCCAAATCGTTATGTGCTATTTTACCAAAAACATCGATATCTGCAGAGCCGCTGGATTGAATAAATTTAAGATCTGGGCCGGATATATTGACCGTCACTTCATCACAATCGTGTATCCTCCAAGGCTTTGACCAACGCAACACCAAAGCGTCACGTTCTATGCTGGTCTCCAATTCGTCCAGGATATTTTCCTGAGCCTTCACTTCTACTTTAAATTCCGGTGCAATGGTAAAATTCACTTGGCCACATATAGTGACACGAAGACCCTCGTAACCTGACTTTTGACGAATTTCTGTGATGACTGGACCAAATCCATCAATTATTTCGCAAGAATGCAGACCTAATAATACGATCCCTATCCACAAGCTATAAACCTTACTGTTTTTCATGCTTTTAATATTTAAGTTATATCAATGTGACACGTAAAAGACAAATCACCCTGATCCGGGTTGCATAAAAATATACCCCGATAAAATCTAGTGGAAAGGGCGGTGAAGCCTTTATAAAGAGCTAGACCTAGATTTTCACGTATTAGGCATTATCAGCAGGAATGGGCTCGGTTGCCTCGCAATTTAGTTATAGAATAAACGTGCTGTGCTGCTAAAGATCATAAAATCACCTTACCTACTTATTATGGCTATATTTGCGCCGTGGAAAATCTGAGTCGCTTGCTGACTATGTATAGGCAAGACTCAAGAGTCAAAGAGGTCCTTAATGCTTTGATTCAAACACCGGCCCATCTACACCTAGCAGGTATGACCGGTGCAATGGAATCCTTTTGCCTAGCCTCAACTATTTTGGAGCATAAGGGCATTCATCTTATCGTGGCTAAATCGAAGGAAGAGGCAGCATACCTCGTCAATGACCTTCAAGGACTCATCCAAAATCAGGTAGCTCTTTTATTTCTGCCGGATTCATTCAAACAGCCAGGTAAGTTTGAAGAAATCCGTCAAAGTCAAGTCATCGAAAGGACGGAGTGCATCAATCAACTAGCCAATCCGAATGCCCAGGCACTATGTATAGTTAGTTATCCGGAAGCATTATTTGAAAAAGTAGTTAATCCCAAGTCGTTATTCAAAAGCCGTATACTCATCGAAAAAGGAAGCGAGTTGGATCTAGATTTTGCTCTTGACTTACTGATGGAATACGGATTTCAACGAACAGATTTTGTGACTCAACCCGGCGAAGTATCGGTGCGTGGAGGAATAGTCGATATCTTTTCTTTTGCCAATGACTATCCATACCGAATAGAATTATCCGATACGGAAGTCGAAAGTATACGCATATTCGAACCAGAAAGCCAATTGTCAGTAAGGCACCTCAGTAAAGTCAGCATCTTACCTAATATTCATACAGAGTTTGATCATACAGAAAAAGTATCGTTATTAGAATTGTTACCTCCGGAGGCGGTAATATGGATGGCAGATGCTCAATTTTTAATCGATAGATTGCAGGATTGTTTTGAAAAAAGCCAAACGGTAAAAGTATTTGACAAAGATGACGGGCAACAATCTTCTTTTTCCAAAATCTTTAGAGAGAAAGCTTTCATTTTTCCAGGAGAAATCATCCAAGCCTTGCGGCCACACCATCTGATTTTTTATCAAGAAAAACCAAATATAAGTCTAGTCGATGTCAATAGCTTATTGATGAAGTCCCAACAGCAACCAAGTTTCAATCGCAACTTTGAATTGCTCATCGCTGATTTAAAAAAGCGAGAGACTGAAGGGTTTCAATGTTATATTTTCTCAGATCAAGTTAAACAATTAGGTAGGCTTGATGCCATCCTCGCAGATCTCAAAGCCGGAGTCACGCTCTATCCTGTGCCAGTCGCCATTCACAAAGGCTTTATAGATCCCATCCTTAAAATATTATGTTATACCGATCACCAAATTTTCGAAAGATTCCATAGATATAGATTAAAAGAGGGTTTTCAAAAAGATACGGCGCTAACCATGCGTATTTTGAGAGATTTACAGCCTGGTGATTATGTGACACACATCGATCACGGTATCGGTAGATTTTCAGGCTTAGAAAAAATTGAAATCAATGGCAGGACTCAGGAAGTCGTGCGCCTTGTATTTAAAAACAATGACTTACTGTATGTCAGCATTCACTCGCTGCATAAGATCAGTAAGTACATGGGCAAGGAAGGTACTGAACCCACGCTCAATAAAATCGGTAGTGACACCTGGTCCAATTTAAAACGAAAAGCAAAGCGACAAGTCAAAGACATCGCTCAAGAACTGATCAAGCTATATGCTGCCCGCAGGGCAAGTAAAGGACATGCTTTTGCTCCAGACAATTACCTTCAACACGAACTGGAGGCCTCCTTTATCTACGAAGACACGCCTGATCAGCTTCGATCGACCATGGAGGTCAAGTTTGACATGGAAAAAGAGTATCCGATGGATCGTATGGTCTGTGGCGATGTGGGTTTTGGTAAAACGGAGGTAGCTATTCGTGCGGCTTTCAAAGCTATCCTGGATGGTAAACAGGTAGCGGTAATGGTACCAACGACTATACTTGCAGTACAACATTATAAAACCTTTAGCGAGCGGCTAAAAGAATTTGATGTCAAAATAGATTACATCAATAGATTCAGATCGACCAAAGAAAAGAATGATATTATCGCAAAAACAAAAGAAGGCAAAGTAGAAATCTTGATCGGTACACATGCATTGGTCAGTGACGACATTCAATTCAAGGATCTTGGCCTGTTGATTATCGATGAAGAGCAAAAATTTGGGGTAGCTGTCAAAGAAAAACTTCGAAAAAGGAAAGTCAATGTCGACACCTTGACCTTGACTGCGACTCCTATACCCAGGACGCTGCAGTTTTCGCTCTTATCAGCTCGGGATATGAGTGTGATGCGAACGCCACCATCCAATCGTCAACCGGTCCACACCGAGCGAATTATTTTTGACGAAGGCACTATACGCGATGCAATCAACTATGAAGTCAATCGCGGCGGCCAGGTGTTTTTTGTACATAATCGAATAGCTTCATTACCAGAACTTACCATGATGCTAAAAGAACAATGTCCTAATGTGGAATTTGTCATAGCCCACGGCCAGATGGAACCCAAAAACTTAGAACAAGCTTTATTGGATTTTGTGGATCGAAAAATAGATGTGCTCGTCAGTACTAACATTATTGAGATGGGATTGGACATACCCAATGCAAATACGATGTTTATTCATAATGCCCACCAGTTTGGCTTAAGTGATATCCATCAATTGCGTGGCAGAGTCGGAAGATCCAATAAAAAAGCTTTTTGTTATTTGATAGCCCCCCCTGTATCTACGCTCACCTCCGAGGCCAGGCAACGACTCAAAACGATAGAAGAATTGTCAGATCTAGGCAGTGGTTTTTATGTTTCTATGCGCGATCTTGACATCCGAGGAGCAGGAAATATGTTGGGTGCAGAGCAAAGTGGATTCATATCCGATATAGGCTTTGACACGTATCAAAAAATACTGGATGAAGCCATACAAGAATTGAAAGAAGATGACTTTAAAGAAGTCTTTAAAGATGAATTAGCAAAGAAAAAAGACTTTGTAAGGGATTGTACGATAGACACTGATGTGGAATTGCTGATCCCAGATACATACATTCAAAACATCCAAGAAAGATTGAGTATCTATACTGAACTGGATGGATTACAAGATGAAGCTGCTATTGATAAATTTATTGAAAAATTACGCGATCGATTCGGCACCTTACCTACCCAAGTTATCGAATTATTTGAAGGACTCCGTATCCGTTGGATTGGCAAAAGATGTGGAATGGAACGTATTTTATTTAAGAATCATAAACTTCGATGCTATTTTCTGGGCAATGCCAAATCTAGTTTTTACGAGACCCCATTTTTTCAGGAATTGCTCAAACTATTATCCACCTATGAATTTAAAAAAGACTGGCATCTCAAACAAAGTGCAGAGAGCCTCATCCTGGGGAAAGATCAAGTCAAAAACTTAAAAGAGGTAAAAAAATCATTGGAACATTTGTTGGCTAAAACGGAAGAAAAAGTCAAGGTATTGAACAATTAAAAAAAACTGGTAGCTATTTCCGAATTTATAATTTTCAACTTTTCCTTCATTCTACATCTTTAGCGCATCGGCAACCAATGTGAAACAAGCTCGTCTCTGGTGTCGTAAAAGATCTTGAGGCAATCATATAACCATGACAATAATTAGGAGCACATAGAAAGGAGCCACCACGCATTACTTTTTCGTCGACGGCATTAAATATTCCACTTGTGAGTTCTGCGTAGTCAAATCGCCAGTTATCACACCATTCCCATACATTGCCCGATAAATCTTTAAATCCTAATGGGCTGGCTCGAAATCTACCTACTGGTGCAACGGATTCGTATCCATCTAAGTTTTTAAATTCCTCTGGAAAATCTCCTTGCCATACATTGCCAAAAACGGTTTCAGTCGATTGCCAATCCGAACCCCAGGAGTACAGTGACCGATCATTGCGGCCGTTGCGCGCTGCATGCTCCCATTCAATTTCATTTGGCAATCTTTTACCACGCCATGCACAAAAGGCTTTTGCATCGTACCAAGAGAGTTGAGTGACCGGATCATCTGCGTGGGCCATGGCTCGATGATTGGACTGCGGGTATAACCAGAATGCACTATCAACCAAAGACCAGGATCTAGACCCCATGTCAAAAACTCCAGCATTGCCAAATTTTTGCGCATCTGTCCGATATCCTGAGGCCTGAATAAAATCTGCAAATTGGCCCACAGTCACTTCTGTACTATCCATCAAAAATGACTGAACATATACCGTGACAGAGTCAGTCGTGCGAGGATCTTGAAGGGTGATTGGCCCTCCTGGCACCCAGATCATACCGGAATATGTTTGAAAGCCGAGGTAGGTGTTATGAGGATTTATCGAAATGTTTTTTGAAAGAATAAAAGTGCCGCTATCCTGGGTAGGTTTATCTGCACTATTTTGCGTTTTGCAGGATAATCCTGCTACAATTAAAAATAATAGATAGAAAATACGACCAATCGCATGCATTATTCTACAAAAGTAAACAGATCTTGAGGTGAATTTTAAACTATTTGTAGCCATTCTGTTGTTATCATATCAGCAATAACCTATGATAAATCACAAAACAATTTTGCAAATAGCAAAAAAAGCTGGCACGAAAGCAATCTATACAGCATTATTGCTTTTTTATGCTTTCCGCCGGTCAGACTTGCCTTCATGGGCTAGATCCATTGTGATTGGAGCATTAGGCTATCTGCTCAGCCCATTTGACTCTATACCCGACTTCACCCCCATTTTAGGTTATACAGATGACCTTGGCGTATTGTCCTATGCATTAGTGTTGATTGCAGCCTATGTAAATGATGGAGTACGGCAAAAAGCAAGAATCAAGCTTTCTCATTTGTTAGGTCCTGCCATAGATGCCAAGATCTTGAATCAGGTGGATCGAAGATTATAGATCCAGTAAGCCCAATGGAAGGTTAAGCACGACTTCCTTTTTATCCAGATCAATATGCAGCATAAGTTCTTCAGCCAACGGAATAGACACCATTTTCCCATTATACTCTACTAAGGCTAGATCTTGGCCAGGCAATTCTTTTACTTGTACGATCATACCTAATACTCCTAATTCAGAATCGGAGATCGTAAATCCCACCCATTCAGAATCAATAATTGAAGGATCATCTTCATCCAGGGATATGGTATCCAATGCGACAAATATCTCTTGATGTATGATGACCCGAGCGGCTTTATCATCTGCAAGGTCTTCAAAAAGCACCTCCAATAGTCCGGCATGTGCCGAGATCGACTTGATAAAAAAAGGAGCCCAAATATCTTGAACTTTTATGAGGCATTTAGTGAGGGAAGCCCAAGTTTTTTCATATTCATCATAGGTCTCTATCAAAACGGCGCCTTTGTAACCAACGGTTTTGGCTACTTTGCCGATAGGCACAAAATCAGTGTCAAAAGCCGCTATCACTAGTTATGTCGTGCTAAGGTTTGTCTCATGATAAAGCCTTTGGTAGCTCTAGTTCGCCAGGGTTCAAGGCTGTTGCACGAATTGGGCATGCCGTTTATATTCGTATTACAATCCAGAATGCTCAACTCTTTATAAACTAATCCAATGTTTTTGGCATACTTCTCTACAGAAAATCGTTTGGAGAGAATATCTTCTTCATCGGTCTGGAGTACTGTGACAACTTCATTAAAGCTAAATGTCCCAATTTTTTCAGCATGGCTGGAATCTTTAATTTTAAATGGTTCCCAATTTTGGTAAGGTTCGATCGTCTCTCCTTGTACATCAAATTTTATATCCGTTTGTATCAATGCAAGTCCTTCCCAGGTTTGATTAAGTACAAATGGGAATATTAGTTTTATAAAGTGCAAATTACCTTCATTTCGGATTGCTTTCTGATCGATGATCCTGGCCGAATAACTGGAGGAGGGTATCCAAGGTTGATCTGGCCTTTTTTTATTGGATCTTAAGATGATATATACTTCTCCTAGGCTATCTTTGGATTGTGTGAGTATTTCTTCTCGTACTTGTGTATGCACAGAGTCCAAGAATGTACCTTGCCTATAATAAATAGAATCTACTTCATACTCTAAAAATCGACCAACTTGCAATGGGAAAAACGATTTATCCCCAATGATATCAATTTGCTCCCGTTCGTTTTTTACACAAGCTTGGCAAATCGTTGCTATGCTGAAAAAGATAAAGAAGTATTTCATCAATTGGGGTGTATCATTTGACCGGACTGAATAATGCCTCCACCTATGACATCATCATCTTCATAAAACACCGCAGACTGGCCTGGGGCAATAGATTTGGCAGCTACATGAAATCGGACATGTGCAGTCGTCGGTCCTGTGACATCCAAAGCGCCCCAAGTACCTGTATCTCGATACCGAATTTTGATAATACACTCCATAGAAGGCCGATCATATTTTTGCCAATTCGTCTTGTATACATTCATGTCATTTCGCTGCAAATCTTTTTCCTTACCCAATATGACTTCGTTGCGTTCAGGGATGATCTCGGTGACAAACATTGGTTCGCCAAATGCCTTGCCCAATCCTTTGCGTTGGCCAATCGTATAAAAAGGATAACCTTCATGTACCCCTAATTTATTCCCTTCTGTATCAAGATAAACTCCACCTTGTAGACTGGTTTGCAGTTCAGGCTTTTTACGTTTCAAAAAACCGCGATAGTCATTGTCCGGCACAAAACAGATCTCATAACTCTCGGCTTTTTTGGCTAATTCAGCGTAGCCTCGTTCATCGGCCATAGCCCTGACTTCCGGCTTTACAAATTCCGCCAAAGGAAACATAGTCCTATCCATACAAGATTGACTCAAGCCCCACAGCACATAGGATTGATCCTTGGATGTATCTTCAGCTCTGGAGATATATTTTCGTCCATCCAGCTGTTTGATTCGGGCGTAATGTCCAGTGGCAATCCACTGACAATCAAGAGCATCTGCACGTTTAAGCAATGACTCCCACTTAATATGCGTATTACAAAGGACGCATGGGTTTGGAGTACGACCTGCTAGATACTCCTCTACAAAATTATCAATAACGTAATCCCCAAATTCTTCGCGAATGTCAATAATAAAATGATGAAATCCCATTTTGACTGCGACAGCTCGAGCATCGTTGATTGAGTCCAATGAACAGCAGCCGGTTTCTTTTTTAGACCCGCCACTATTGGCATAATCCCAAGTTTTCATGGTAATCCCTATGACCTCATATCCTTGCTCATGCAGTAATATAGCGGCTACAGTACTATCTATACCTCCACTCATGGCTACTAAAACTTTTCCGTGCTTACTCATACTATATAATATACAAAGGTAAGCGTAATGTAGCTAATTTTGAATGGGACTATTACTCCCGGATGGCCGGCTAAATAGTGGCTAAAGAATCAATGCTCGCCTTCGGATGATAATGAATATCCTTTGAAAAATGGACATGTAGTTTAGGTATAGTAGGATATTATAAAAATGCAGAATGGCTGCAAGCTAAAATATATACAATTTTTGACTACCCGCATCTGATACAAATGCATTAAAAATTGTATTTGATAAGTTACCAAACCCAGTTATGATTTAACTCTAACTCCTTTTTTTCTTTTTTATCTTAGAGTTTTAAAGTGTATTCAAATTTATTAACCTATGGGTCGAAGATTGTATTTAATAAGTTGTATCGGCATCATCGGTTATATGATGGGATGCCATACAATCAAAAAATCGGAAGAATCTACAAATTCGATTCCAGAGCCACTTCGCCCTTTATTTCATTTTACCCCATTGCAGGGATGGATGAATGACCCCAATGGATTGGTCTATTTTGAAGATGAGTATCATTTGTTTTATCAACACTATCCTGATTCCACGGTTTGGGGTCCAATGCACTGGGGTCACGCAGTGAGCAAAGATCTGGTACAATGGCAACATTTGCCCATTGCTTTGTATCCTGACACCATTGGTTTAATATTTTCAGGCAGCATCGTAGTGGATCATCAGAATTCAAGTGGATTGAGTCAGGATGGTAAGATTCCTTTGGTAGCCATTTTTACACATCACAATATAGAAGCTGAAAAATCCGGGCAGGTTGATTACGAAAAACAAAGTATCGCGTACAGCACCGATCTTGGTCGTACATGGACTATGTATAAAAGCAATCCTGTACTCATCAATCTAACCGGAAGTAAAGACTTTAGAGATCCTAAAGTATTTTGGTACGAGCCTAATAAATCGTGGATCATGGTGACTGCGGTGCGAGATCATATAAGCCTATGGTCGTCACCCGATTTAAAACAATGGAGTTTTCTAAGCGATTTTGGTGCCGATTGGGGATCTCACAACGGTGTATGGGAGTGCCCCGACCTATTCCCTATCCAGATTGAAGGTAGTCGTGATACAGCTTGGGTTTTACTACTGAGCATAAATCCCGGCGGTCCTAATGGAGGTAGTGCGACACAATATTTTATTGGTGATTTCAATGGTCAAGCATTTTCATTAAGTGAAGAATTCAAAACTTTGGTGGCTGATGACCGAGCTATGTGGGTAGACTATGGTGCGGATAATTATGCGGGCGTGACCTGGTCCGGCATACCGGAGCAAGATGGCCGGAGATTGTTTTTAGGTTGGATGTCCAATTGGACTTATGCACAAATAGTCCCAACCAAAACCTGGCGAAGCGCAATGACGCTACCCAGGGAATTAAAACTCCACCATACTCCACAAGGCTTGAGAATGATATCAATCCCTATTCAGGAATTAACATCATTGAGAAAAGACTCTATCACCCTAAAGCCGCAGTCTTTTAAGGACACCCTGGACATTACTGCTTTATATGATCTCCATGATGCAAATGTAGAACTGGAACTTGAATTTGAAATAAATCGAATGGATGCCAAGATGTTGGAAGTTTTATTTTCCAATGATACTGGTGAAGTGTTTATGTTAGGTTTAGATTTACAACTAAATCAGTATTACATGGATCGCAAAAAATCAAGTTTTAATCATTTTTCAAACCCATTCATAGAATCGGTGCATATCGCACCGAGAAGTCTTAAGTCCAATTTCATCAAACTACATATCTTCCTTGATGTGGCTTCTTGCGAACTTTTTGCCGATGAAGGAGCAACGATCATGACCGATATTTTTTTCCCGAGCCAGCCTTATCATCACATCAAAATAGCATCTCCCGGCAGTACCACCAAACTAGTACAAGGAACCATCTATCCTTTAAGTACCCATTGATTCAAACATGCAAGAACTCATCAAAGCAGATATCATACTTATCGGAGCTGGCATCATGAGTGCAACACTTGGGGTGCTATTAAAAGAACTAGAGCCTTCATTAAGTATCACTATTTTTGAAAAACTCGATGCAGTATCATTAGAAAGTTCGGACGCATGGAACAATGCTGGAACAGGTCACTCTGCATTTTGCGAACTCAACTATACCCCAGAAAAAGAGGATAGTACAATTGATATCTCAAAAGCTATTAAAATCGCTATCGCCTTCGAACAATCTAAAGAGTTCTGGTCATATCTTATCGAAAATAAAAAGATAGATCAACCTGAATCATTCATCCAGCGCATCCCTCACATGAGTTTTGTATGGGGCGAAGCACCTGTAGATTTTTTAAAGCGTAGACATGCCATACTCGTTGATCATATTCTATTCGCAGATCTTCGGTATTCAGATCAAGATGCCCAATTAAACCAATGGATGCCTTTAGTCATGCAAGGCCGAGCTCATAATGGAATTATGGCAGCCACCCGAATGGATATTGGCACGGATGTCAATTTTGGCAACATCACCAGATCACTTTTTAAATATCTAAGTGGTCAGCCAAATGTCAAATTATATACCCAGCACGATGTAGAAGACCTCTATAAAAATGATGATAACAAATGGACTATTAAAGTCAAGAATGAAGCTACGGCTGAAAAATTATGGGCAGAATCATCTTTTGTTTTCATCGGAGCAGGAGGAGGTACGTTGTCTCTTCTAGAAAAAACGAAATTGCCAGAAGCAGACGGTTATGGCGGGTTCCCTATCAGTGGTCAATGGTTGATCTGTAACAATGATATTTTGATCCACAAGCATTGGGCTAAGGTATATGGTAAAGCAGCTATAGGAGCACCGCCCATGTCGGTACCACACCTAGATACCCGATTTATTAATGGACAAAGAGCTTTATTATTTGGTCCTTTTGCCGGATTTTCTACTAAATTTCTAAAGTATGGATCTTACTGGGACCTGCCAGGATCTATAGAGTTAGATAATATAATTCCAATGATGTCCGCCGGTATAAAGAATATAGCCCTCACGAAGTACCTGGTCCATCAATTGAGCTTAAACCATGAAGACAAAATGAATTATTTAAGAGATTACCTGCCACTTGCAAGATCTGAAGAATGGAGATTGGGCATCGCGGGTCAACGAGTACAGGTGATTAAAAAAGATGATAAAGAAGGTGGCGTGCTTGAGTTTGGTACTGAATTAGTTTGTAGTCAGGATGGCAGCCTGGCTGCCTTGTTAGGTGCATCTCCTGGAGCGTCAACGGCAGTGAGCATAATGATTGATTTATTAACTAAAGGTTTTGGGTCAGGGATTTTATCAAATACCTGGCCCGAAAAAATAAGAGCTTTTTCTCCCGCATTCGATGCTGATTTTGGCCACAACAAAACTAAAGTAGATGAAAGTCGCAAGAGGACTAGTCGGGTATTAATATTATAATCTAAATTTGCCAAAGTGACTTCAAAAATAGCTCTGTTTCAAACTTCATATTACTCGAATCCTTAAACCATGAATAACAGAAGAAAATTTATTAAACAAATTGCCGGTGCCACTCTTGCTGCAGGCTTGGTTGATCAAACCGCTACCGCTAAAAATATGGACAACATCCATGCTAATCCTGTAAAAGTAGGCCTTATTGGCTGCCGGGGCATGGGTTGGGCTGATCTCAGTTCATTCCTCAAAAATGAAGGCACGAATTGCATCGCATTATGTGATGTGGATGATCAAATCTTGAATAGTCGAGCGGATGAATTATTAAAGAAGACTGGTACCAGGCCACAAGTATTTAAAGATTATAGAAAACTCCTTGATTTAAAGGAACTACAAGCTGTCATCATTGGCACTCCTGATCACTGGCATTGCCTGATGATGGTAGATGCCTGCAAGGCGGGCAAAGATGTCTATGTGGAAAAACCAGTCGCCAATAGTATTCATGAATGCAATGTAATGGTCGCAGCTGCTCAGAAATATAATCGTATAGTACAAGTAGGTCAGTGGCAGCGATCCGACGAACACTGGTTATCGGCTTTAGCGTTTCTGAATACCGGAAAATTAGGTAAAATTCGTCAGGTAAAAGCCTGGGCGGATGTAAACTATGGCCGTGGATTTGCTATCAAACCTGACTCAGAACCCCCGAAAGGAGTAGACTACGATCTGTGGCTAGGCCCAGCATCTAAACGAAAATTCAATGAAAATAGATTTCATGGTAGTTTTAGAAATTTTTGGGATTATGCTGGCGGTTTGATGACAGATTGGGGCGTGCATATGTTGGATATAGTTTTGGCTGGTATGAAGGTTACAGACCCTATATCCGTAGCGGCTATAGGTGGCAAGATGGCATTCCCAGATGATGCCGCTGAGACTCCGGATACATTGACGACCATGTATGAATTTAATACATTCACCTTGGTCTGGGAGCAGTTTATGGCGATGGGCACGAGTCCTTACTTTAAAGATCAGGGACTACCTGGGGTCGCTTTTATAGGAGAAAACGGAATCTTGGCCATTAATAGAGAAATATGGAAAATAATTCCTCAAATCGAAAACGGAAAATTCCTTACAGAAGCCTTACCTGATAACCACAGCAGATCAAATGGGCTGGATGCACATACTCGAAATTTTTTGGACTGTATACAATCCCGAAAAATGCCGAATTGTACCATTGAAATGGGCAGAAATGCCGCAGTCGTAGCGCATCTAGGTAATATTGCCTACCGAACAAAACAAAAATTGGAATGGGATGCTGTGAATCAAAAATTAAAAAATGCCCACGGCAATGAATTGATTAAGCCGGTGTATCGAATGCCGTGGATGTTGCCGCTGGTCTAATTATTAAAAAAAACCAGCTCTTCGGCTTTCATCCTCGCAATCAAACCAGAGTACCACAAAATTTTAATAATGAGTTAGAACTTCATGACTTTGGCTTTAATTCTGAATTCATACACCAAAATAAATTAGACACTATTTGATTTTATTCACTGTACTTTAAAAACTTCTTACCGGAAAATGTAGAATTCCTAAAGGTAATCGTAGCATTGGTAGTACCATCAGGCAGTAATTCAAACTTTGCCTTTGGATAGCCAAGTCCACCTTCAAATGTATTATTCCCTCTGTAAGCTAGGCTGTGTTGTAAAAATCCCTTCCATTTCATAAACAGTAAATCATCCTTTTTGGTAAATTCAGCAATATTATCGTTCATGTTGTATATGCCGGTTATTTTTTTATACACGGATGCATCCAGCGGAAACTCCTTACTCATGAGGATATCGAAAGTCACCACATTTTCATTTAATGAATTTTTAGTAATCTCAAGTATCCGGTGGGTTGCTAGTGGATTTGAAGAGCTGCTATCTTTATCTAAATATTTATCCCCTTTAAAATAGATCTGAGTGATTAAGTCCTGTTGATCCGGGCTAGACACTCGCATGTGGATATGTGCCGGACGCCAGGATGCTTCGTTATCAGGATTTGCTTTGTAAGGGACAGGTATGATGGTTTTAAAAGCATATCTACCATTCTTATCTGTTTTGACACCACCTCTAAATAAAAACGCATCAGAAGTATTGTCATAATATTCATTTTCATCACATTGCCAAATCTCAATCAAGACATTGTCCAATGCGCTTTTACCGTCATGTTTAAAAACATGGCCAGTTAATTTTAGTGGCATCCCTTTTGACCCAGAAGGAATGATATTACTGCGCATCGGTGCACCAGGCCTGTAAAATGGACCCAGGATGTCTGTCGTCGTAGGTGTGTCGCCTACATAGTTTTTACCGTCCCATTCAATAATGCCAAATGCACTCATACTCATAGCCGTGAGCGAAGAGTTTTTGATGAAGGATCTTCTTTTCATAAAAGGATTAGGTTTAATTGGTTTTAAGAGTACACTTTTAAAGATAATAAAGATTTTAAAAGTAATACAATTCCAACTATATATGATACTCAACTCCTGGTAATGGCTGGATTGAACCGCTCCTGACTTAAAGTTCGCCCGAACATGACTTGGCTAGCATATTTTTATTAGTTTTGAGTATATAAAATTAAATCATTAACAGAATGAAAATACTTAGCACTGCTTTAATATTTCTTTTCCTTAGCTTATCGATATGCCCTGCACAAGAAGTCGGCATCATCATGGGCACTGCACGACACATCATGCAAAATGATGTCGAAGAGGGATTGATTAAACTCAAAGAAATGGGAATCAAATATATAGAAGGCGCAGGATCGAGGACCATGAGCCGGGCAGATTATAAAAAACTTTTAGACAAGCACGGTTTTGATGTAGTCTCCAGTGGTGCCCCTTTTGAAAAACTAGAGCATCCAGACAGCGTCAAAGCACTTATTGACAACATCAAATTTTATCAGGCAGAATATGCTGTCTGTTATTGGATTCCGCATAAAGGTGATGATTTCACTTTTGCCGATATGGAGAAAGGAGTTGCAGTATTTAATAAGGCGGGCAAACAATTTGCAGAAGCTGGTATCTCATTATTATATCACCCTCACGGCTATGAATTCAGACCATACGATGGCCCGGGTACTATGTTTGATTATATGATGGAAAAAACCGACCCTCGATATATCAATTTCCAAATGGATGTGTTTTGGATCAGAAATCCTGGTCAAAATCCTGCTGCGTTACTCAGAAAATTTCCAGGCAGATTTCCAATTACCCATTTGAAAGATAGGATGATCGGTTCTATTGATAACTTAAATGGAAGGCAAGACAAAGAGAGAAATATTGTCCTGGGCGACGGTGATGTCAATATAGCTGAAGTCATGAAAGCAGCCAAAGAAATGGGCGTAAAGTATCATTTTATCGAAGATGAATCAGCGCGAGCAATGGTACAACTACCCATGCACTTACAATATCTACGATCATTAAAATATGATGTCCAAGCCATGGAATTATCAGTGATCGCATTACAACGTGCTATGCTGAGTGCAGACTCACTAGCCTTACGCAATCTGACCTGCGAGGAGCTTACTTATGGCCATTCCGATGGTAGAATTGAAGGGCGAGAATCTTTTATCAATAGCCTCGTCTCCAAAAAAACTGATTTTGTCAAACTGGAATTAAAGGACCAAGACCTAACTGTCAAAGGTGATGTGGCCTGGGTGAGAAATAGTATGACGGCGGATATTACCAGCAATAATGTTACGGCTTCGACTATGATCAAAGTGCTACAAGTATGGACTAAAGTAGATGGGGTTTGGAAATTGTTGGCCAGACAAGCTGTAAAGTAAAAGTAGACAGCTATCACTTAAGTATATTTAATACGATTCGTTTTCCTTGCTTTGGGCATTCAGTTAGCCCTTATGTAATCATTACACTGCATACAGCACAAATTGGTCAAATAACCAGCCTCTCTTAATCCCAGATTGTTCATTAGAAATTTCTATGAACAATCCGACGATTGAAAATAAAAGATTTATGATAAATTTCATTGGAAGGAAATCTTTCATTTTCAATCGTCGGGATTAACCCTGACAAGTAATTGCTGCACAATTACTTCGTCAGCTCCTATGCTTCGATTGGAGTCTGACCGAAAGCGTCAGACCCGGAGGGCAGAAAATTTGATTCCAATCGAATTTTCTGGGTTAATATCTTTTCATAGGCAATTTTATCATACTGGGATACTGGCTACTATGATGAATACTGTTTTTAGCGATTACGCCTTTAGTTTCATTAAAATTAGCGCCACCTGTATTTAGATTGCGATCAAAACGTGGAAAATTGCTGGATGACACTTCTATGCGAATACTATGGCCAGGAGCGAAATAGTTAGATGTAGAAATGGGCGTCAATTCCACTTTATACACTTTTCCCTTTTCAAGCCACACTTCCTTGTCATACCCCTCCCGATATCGGAGTCGTTGGATCGTTTCATCCAGATTGTAGGCTTTTCCGTCTGGGTATACATCAATGATTTTCAACGTGATATCGGTGTCTTTGGCATCAGATGAGACATACAATGTAGCCTCAATAGAACCCGTCACTTCTGCTCCTTGCGTCAAGACCGGCGAGGTATATACCAAGATGTCATGTCGAGTTTCCATTTGCCTTTGATCAAAGGACCCGCCAGTGACCGCATTGCCCATACAACACACATTGCCACCATAAGATGGTACCGGGAAAGCAGGGTCATATAAAAATTCATCAGCAGGTGCATTGGGAGTTATAGAGGTAGTCAAGATCCCATCTCCAAATACACTATTCGCTTTGCCTTTACTGGATAAATAGTAGATAGTGCTCGCATACCCTGTAGGTGGCCAGGTCATAGAAGATTGCCATTTATTGCTGCCCATCGTATAAAACTGCACTTTAGGTGTTTTAGTCAGCGCATTATTGGTTTCTCCTTTTAGCCAATAGTCGAACCAACTGTAGGTGACCTCGTCGTAGTCCAATCTCGCATCGCCCATATTCCGCTCCCCCACCACAGTGGCATCAGTAGCTCTTTTATAAGCACAATGCAATGTCGGGGCTATAATAAGATACTGATGATCTGCGACGCCGGGTTTTTTTGCGTTGCGTTTGATGTGGTTGACCATTTCCAAATTAGGACTGGAGGCTACATCATACCATGATACAAACCAAAAAGTAGGTTTTTCATAAGGCATATTATCATGATACAATCCTCCTTTATACCACGCTGGGTCATTAGGAGTACGGCGGATCATTGCTTCATAGACACTTTGAGAGCCATTTACATTTTTGATAATATCCTGTACAGGGAGATGACTTAACCCTTTAGCCCAATCCACTTTGGGATATTCAGGAGCCATATCATAAAATCGCTGCAATCGGATCAGGTCCGCTTGTGTTGCATTTTTAGGAATCCGAGGCCCAAAAATATCGTGCTGAGTATCATATAACCAGGAGGTAAATAACATTTGTTGAGCCCCGCCTCGGTACCAATTTCCTTGTTCATAATATTTTCCAATGCGTCCGACGCCTGCACCAAAGCCCTGAGCTATAGCCGTCACTAAGCTTGGATGATCCATCGATGCGACCGCCATCTGCCATTCAGCAGTGGATGAACAACCGATCAGTCCAATTTTACCACTACACCAGACTTGTTGGGTCATCCAGGTAAATGCATCATGCCCATCCATCACCGGTGTACCCAATATATCCCACTCCCCTTCAGAAAAAAAACGGCCACGCTCGTTTTGTTCTATATAAGCATAGCCACGCTTTACGGCTTCGTATGCTGCGTTAAAAGAATTTTGTTTCTGAACCCCATCACCCCAGGTATTGAAGTTGTATGGTGTCTTTGAAAAAATCACTGGCACTTTTTGATCACCTTTGGGCCGATAGATATCCGTAGCCAGCCGGATGCCATCGCGCATCGGCATCATGACTTTCTGGTCTATGATGGCTATTTCTTGTAATTTTTTATATGCGTCGACCGGAGTTTGGGCATGGAGCGTACTTAGGAAAAATAAATAGAGAAATAGTGATTTCTTCATGGCTGATTTTTTTAGTGGATGGTGATAGTTAGTATGACTAGCGTGTTAAACTATAATTTTTTATTTGCCTTTTTGTGTGGTTCTTTTTTTTGCTTCAGCTGTCAGTGCAAAACTTTCTTTTCTGGTGATCTTTTTTATATACTCGACTTTTCTAAATCGCAAAGCACTCCAATCCTCATCAATAGCGACTAATCGCACGGGTTCCAAGTTATATTGACCCACCACTGCCCATCCGGTATCCCGATTAAAGTCACAAGAATATTTTTTTGAAGTGCCCTTAGGATAACAAAACCACAACATTGCATCACCATACAATATAGGACTTAATGCTTTGATATCACTGTCTATCTGTGCTTGGGTGGTTGCAAAACACAAAGCAAATTCTATCTTCGAAGCAGACTTTAAGTTGGTAATAATTTTTGAAATTGATTTCATTGCAGCCAACTCAGTATCAAAGGATTTAGGGGCATTGATGACGAGCATCGTGTCATAATCTTTGAAATTTAATTTTTTAAAAAGTGGCGTCATTATATTGATATATGGATTCCAAAAATACACAACCTACCCTCATTTAAGCGAGCTTAATGCAACTGAAATGAAAACCAATGCAAATTTTGTCAAACCCATTGAGGGATCAATCCATCCAAAGAATGACTTCAAGTCAATAAAATATGATCAGCTTAGTGATACTCCAGCGGATCTGCTATCTTCCTTTGACGCTATTGACTTGCTCTACGATAAGCAGGTCGCCTAGCTCCGCCTTATGCGCAGCAAGGTTTTTAAGCGAAGGACGCTTTTTCTTCTCGTGGAGTATAGTACTAAATCGTGTAATTTCGGAATAAGGCAAGATCCATGGATATTTTGTCTTGAGATAACTAATCAGATTGAGGCGTTTAGCCCTGTACTTACTTTCGTTCATGACGAGAAATAGATAGTCAATGCCTCGAAATCGATTCAATATCGTGTCCAGTCCAAGATTGTGGTCCAGATCTTTTCGGATAGAATCCAACCGCATAATTTCACCTTTTTGATCAAAAATATTGATGACTTTAGGACTTACTTCATACATCATCAAGATACCGCCAAACGACAATTTGGAGAATGCATCTGCATTAAATACGCCTGGGTCGTAGTCCTTTTTAAAGGATCTAGCCCTAAAAACTGTCGGAATAGGCGCTCCATCTGGTTTGAACAATAAAAAGGATTGACTTGCATTGGATATTGAATCGGTCTGGAGATCGTCATAGGCCGCATATATGATCATATGACTCCAATCTTTATTTGCTCTTAATGTCATACTGTACTTAGCCCATTCATGATTATAGATGCTCAATGGAGCAGCTAGGAGCTCCCCAAATCCACAATTTGCATGACCTCCAAAAATATAAAGTTTCAAGGCTCGTTTCTTTGCATTACTGGTATCTCGTTTAGCCACATAGCCTGTATCGCGGCTGGCACTAAACGAAAAGCGATAATTGCGGTGTTTTGTAATAGGCTTAACCAATTTTTGTGAGATCCCTTCAAAAGCTGCACTTGAAAAATCAACAATATTTAGAAATTGTTTCTCATATTTTTGAATGGTAGCCGATTTTTCCTCCGACTCTTTAGCAGCCAGAATTTCTGCTTTTGCAGTCGACCGTAATTGTGAAAAATTACAAGAATACCATAACTGATCCCTATGGAATAAAGGGTTTTGCACAGCTATCACTCTTTGGCCAATTAAGGCCAGGGAATATGCATAAAAAAGCACCGCAGTAAGACCGTATTTCATAGTTCAGATAATGAATATAGTGAGACATTCTGTAATTTGACGATGTATTTTTTGACCAATTTAATTCAATGAAGGTCCGAAGAAAGTCATCGAAAAGTAAATTTTGTCCTAAAATTTAACGGTAAATAACAAATAATGGTTGCCTTATGTTTTTGATTGAATTAAACCCAAGAAAGTTCTCAACCAACGCTCTATGTTGTTATCCATGCGAGCACATGTTTTTCAAATCGATGGTGTAGTCCCTAAACATAACCAAGAGGATGTAAGGATAGAGCAACTGAATTTGATCGCAATCCCAGATTAAGATGCCAACAAATTATGGTTGTTTTTGAACAAAAGCAGTAATCATATCCTTTGCCGATGTCCAATGATCATGAGGATACCTGTCATTATCTAGTTGGATGAGCTTGGACCGTATATCGATCATGTTGTGCATGTACTGCATGCCTTGCCATGCGGGGTACAGATCCTTCTTTGCAGGAGCCAGCGTACGCCCTATTTTTATCAAAAGCCCTAGAAGCCCTGGTCCACCTGCTCGTAACAATCTAAATTTTTGTCCGGTCACCTCTGATACCATTTGTTGAAGTTCGCGAGGACTTTTTTGATCACCAGCTATTCTCAAAAAACGAGGTGTGAGCGGATCAAGTGCAGCTGCTGCTGTATATCTGGCAGTATCCTTTATGGAAGTAAAAACCATCTTATGGTCAGGATCTCCCCAATATAGCACAAGCTTGCTTTTGAATAAAATAAGCGGCATTTGACCTGTGATCAACTCTAAAAAAGCTCCATTAAAAATAGTAGTAGCGGAGATTGTTGTACGATCCAGATACGTGTGAAACTCGCGCCGCCAATCCAAATTCCTATTTTCACCTGGCTTGAACTGGGTAAAATCTGTCGAATAATCAGAAGGTATAAATCGAGGTACCTTGGCAGCAATAGCTCCATCTAATAATATTTTTTGAGCATCCAAGATGACATCGCTCATGCCTGCTAGGGCCGATACCACGCATGACACTCCTTCGCAAGCTAAGGCTACAGTTGCCACATCGGTCAAGCCTGTTTTATATACAGCTACTCCTAAATCCTGCAGATGCTTCACCTTTGCTACGGTAGTCTCCTTACGTACAATAGCTCTGACTGAAATACCACGATCGATTAAATGTTGGATGATTTTACTCCCCAATTGTCCAGTACCTCCTGCTAATAAAACAATTTTGTGCATCTAAATTTGTATTTTTCTCAGGTTTCACTCGACTTATTTTTCCGTCACCAAACTAATCAATCAGTGATTTTTACCCCTACTGAATCTTCGGTAACAAAAACAAATAAATGGGCTAAATGTTCACCCTTAATTTTAAAATTTTAGGCGCAGATTTTATGACATTTCGTTATCAAGTGTCACTCCTATCTATTCATACTAAACATCTCTGCTATAGCGATGTAGTGTGCAGCCGTGCCTCCTAAGACAAACAAGTGCCAGATCGAATGCGCATATTTATGCTTATCCATGCGATAAAAAATAACTCCGATCGTATAACTTAGGCCACCGGTCAAGATCCAGATAAAAACCTCAAATGACATAGCCGCCCATAAGTATTCTACCAAAAATAGGGCTGACCACCCTAAAAATAGATAAACAATAAGTGAAACCGCTTCAAATCTGCCGGTAAAAAATATTTTTAAAATTGCGCCACAACATATCACCATCCATTGCAGAATCAGGAAAATGGCGGCGGTGTGGCTATCAAGGTAATGAACCACGATAGGGGCATAGGTACCGCCAATCAAAAAATAAATACTCACGTGATCACAGATATGTAAGCGTCGTTTGATAATAGCTGATTTGGCTGCATGATATAATGTCGAAGATAGATAGACAGCTAACATACCACCTCCAAAAATACAAACTGCATAATACGAGGTCACAGATCCTGTAGCCCTGGCTGAGTTTAATAAAAACGGAATACCAATTAATGTAAATACCACTCCTATGCCATGGGTGATTGTATTGGCTAACTCTTCTTCTTGGGTCTGTGGTCGCCTGGTGTTCATTTATTTTACCAAAAAAGTAAGAAGTAATCAAAATCCTGACGATCGAAAATAAACTTTAGGTGCCAATTATACTTTGATCTATAGTCTTGCGGGGAGGGCTAAACCATGAAATCTCAAAAGTCTGCCTGATCACAGGAAAACATAGTTGAAAGGAAATGAGAAAAAGCGAAGTTCATGCTACTAAGTACCCGGGGCGGGACTTGAACCCGCACGACCATTACTGGTCACAGGATTTTAAGTCCTGCGTGTCTACCAATTTCACCACCTGGGCATCTGTCAATATTTTAGGGCCTTTAAGCATTCTTAAGGCTTATATCCTTTATTCCTGGCCATAAAATGGACCAACTCCGCTCGATCTAACCTCACACAACCATGCTGAAATTGTAAAAATTAAAGCATGCCGGACATACTTCAGCTACATTCAAAAAAAAACCCTCTCTTGAAAGGGTTTTGGAGCGGAAAACGAGACTCGAACTCGCGACCCCAACCTTGGCAAGGTTGTGCTCTACCAACTGAGCTACTTCCGCTTATAAAGGAGTGCAAATATAAAACTATTTTTTATTCCTCCAAAGATTGTTCTTACCCTTATTTTTCGTACAGCAGAACACCATTGGCCATAAACTTCAATTCTTCTTTAGGCAGGACTATAGCTGCTATCTCCTCTTTGGTAGCACCTTTATCTTCCGCATAATGTCTCAACTCATCTACGGGAGTGATCTCTTTAAATAAAACTCCATCCATCAAAACTTTTTTTCCTGAGCAATCCTTTGGCATAAAAAAGCCATAATCTTTAAACTTGACGAATACAGGTAGTCCCTGCCCATTTTCGGCCACGACATTCATCCAGCATCCTTTGGCCTGGCATACTTCAGTGACTTTGCCGACTATTTTCATTGCCAGGCTATCCCCATCCTTCATTGCAGCAGTAGCTTGGTCTATTTGTACTCCATCAGCGTCTGTGACCTTAGCCCCAAAAGATTGGACTAATGCATTCGCAGGAGCAGGAGTAGCAGCAGTTGGTGGCGTAGAAAGGTTATTGCAAGCCACCATGAGCACTACCGAAAAAAGTATACTTGTTGTCTTAATCATCATTGATTTTTCTGCAAAGTTAAATATTTTGAAAAATATATGTGAAAAACAATATTGAGTCCATTTACCCTATTTACTTCATACAGATTCTCAATCCACATGCAAAAAAACTTATTCAACTTAATCGTTATAGTTTTCATTTCAATACAACTACATGCCCAGTGTATAGAAGGTAACTGTACAGATGGTATTGGTTCATTCATTTATCCTTCTGGCGCCAAATACACAGGTCAGTTTGCCAAATCACAGATACATGGCATCGGTACACTTTGGATGAATAATGGAAATGTGTATTCAGGCCAATGGAAACAAAATTACAGAGATGGATTGGGTAAGATGGAGTTTAAAAACGGGGATATTTATTTTGGATCCTTTATACAATCGCGGCTTGAAGGCACAGGTACCATGAAATTTGCCCAAGGCGGCAGCTACAAGGGTAGCTGGCTGAATAATCTTCCTAATGGCAAAGGGTCATATATCTATGCCAATGGCGAAACCTATGCCGGATTAGTCGTGGATGGCAGGCGTCAGGGAGCAGGACGATTCACATATACGGATTTATCGATATATGATGGACAATGGGCTGATAATCAAAGATATGGGCAAGGGACTTTGATTTATCCTGATGGAAAAAAAATCACTGCAATGTGGGATGCTGACCAAATGACGACCGAGGCGATTGTGCAGAATGAGCCTGTTTCTCCGATTCCTGCACCAAAACCGCAAATTGCATTACCAAGCACCGGCCCGACTTCTTCATCTATGACCTCCTTACCCGTCCAGACTCAAAGGCCATTAAAAAATTGTACAGATACCAGATGTCATGATGAACAAGGATATTTTGTATTTAAAGACGGCTCTAAATATGTGGGTCCTTTCAAAAATGGCAATCCATATGGCAATGGAATACTATATTATGCAAATGGAGATCGATATGAAGGACAATGGGATGATGTAGCCCCTCATGGTCAAGGCATTATGTATTTTTCAAGTGGTAGAGTATATGCTGCGATCTGGGAGCGAGGCAAGCCAATCAAACAATTGGAAAACAGAGCCATATTAGCCCGACGCCCAGACATCAAGCCTCAAAAAGACGATGAGATCAAGGTATGGACGGTCATAGTCGGCGTCGCGCGATACGCTCACATGCCTGTACTTAAATATGCAGATGACGATGCGTATCAGATCTATGCATTTTTGAAAAGTCCGGAAGGAGGAGCAGTACCCGACCAACAAATTAAAATACTCATCGATGAAGATGCCACTCATCATAATATTATTAACGCCATCCAGGAACAGTTTGGCAAGGCGGATGAAAATGATCTGGTGATGTTGTACTACTCAGGACATGGTATACCAGGCGCTTTTTTGCCTATTGATTTTAATGGGTATGATAACAAATTGTATCATGACGACATCACTTCCATCATGGAGTCCTCACAGGCCAAACACAAACTATTTTTAATTGATGCGTGTTATGCAGGCAGTATGACTGATCCCAAGGCAGATCTTTCTACTTCTATCAATAAGTATTATAACATTTTGGAACACGAACGAGGTGGGACCGCTTATATCCTGTCCAGTAAAAATCGGGAAGTATCTTTAGAAGACAGTGGACTCAGACAGGGCATCTTTAGTCATTATCTGATAAGAGGACTCAAAGGTGAAGCCGATCAAAATCATAACAAAATAGTGACCGTACAAGAGCTCTTTAATTTTATCAATACACATGTCCAATCGTATACTAATAATACTCAAAATCCTACGATCGATGGCAAATACAACCCTCAGATGCCCGTAGCTTTTGTCAGGGAATAGAGTAATCAAGCCAAGTATTGTCGGTTATATTACAGTATTCCTTAATGTTTATCTCCTTATGTATTAATAATTAAATAATATATAATTAACCGTTAGTTTGTAAACGGCCCTGAACTTTGTGTGGAACAAATGTCCAGGTTGAAATGAACAAAAAAAATCCAGAAGTCGTAGTCCTAAGCGACATGCACTTGGGCACCTACGGGTGCCATGCGAAAGAAATCTTACAATATCTACAGTCTATCAAGCCAAAAATCCTGGTATTGAATGGCGATATTATAGATATCTGGAGCTTTAATAAAAAATATTTCCCTACGGCCCACTCGGAGATCATCCGCAAATTGCTTAAAATGGCTTCTCAGGGTGTCATGATTTATTATATACCTGGCAATCATGATGAAGCACTGCGAAAATATATAGGCTTCAGGTTAGGTAAGATAAAAGTGGTCGAAAAATTGATCCTGGAGCTTGATGGAAAAAAACACTGGATTTTTCATGGTGATGTTTTTGATGCTACTACCAAAGGCAGTGCAAAAATCATTGCTAAACTTGGGGGTAAAGGGTATGATCTCTTGATCTTACTCAATCGGTGGATCAATCATCTACTCATCTTCATGGGAAGAGAAAAGATGAGCTTTTCCAAAAAAGTAAAAAATGGTGTAAAGAAGGCTGTTTCATGGATCAATAATTTTGAAAGCACGGCCATAGAGCTGGCTCTAGAGCAAAAATATGAATACGTGATATGCGGTCATATCCATCAACCTCAAATGCGTACCGTAGAAAAGGACGGCTTGACTACGACCTACTTAAACAGTGGCGACTGGATTGAAAACCTCACCGCTCTGGAGTATGAAAATAAAATTTGGAGCATCTATCATTACGATAAATCCGAGTATCTCAGATTTGATCCAAGTGTTCAAGACACGATGCCTACCATTCCCATAGAGTCAGTGGTGGCTCAGGTGGCACCGGTGCGTGTGCTCGCATAGTCTGAAAACTAAATATGTTACCAAGTTTATAAGTCAAGTGCTACCATGAAAATTCTCTATTCCGTGCAAGCTACCGGCAATGGCCATATCAGCCGAGCCATACAGATCACTCCATACCTTGAGCGCCTGGGTCAAGTAGATATCTTTCTGAGCGGGAGCAATAGCAGTCTCAAAGTCCCTTTACCCGTAAAATTCCGTAGTAAGGGTATTTCATTGTTTTATGATGATCATGGTGGATTAGACTATACCAGAATGTTCATAAAAAATAGTTGGCGCGATGCCTGTAAGGAAGCCAAAGCATTGCCAGTAGAGCAATATGATGTAGTGATCAATGATTTTGAGCCCATCACTTCTAAAGCATGCCGACTGAAAAACAAAAAATCTGTACAATTTAGTCACCAAGCCAGTTTTAGGAGCCGACAAACGCCGCGGCCTGATCGATATGACCCGATAGGTGAAAGTATACTTAAATGGTACTCTACTTCTTCCCAATACATAGGTTTACATTTCAAACCCTATGACGATTTTATTGTACCCCCTGTGATCAAACGGGAGTGTTTGGGGGCTGAGCCGTTAGATATGGGGCACATCACCATTTATCTATTTGGCTATGGTGTAGCATTTTATGAACGATTCTTAAAAAAACTGCCAGATATCCAGTTTCATTGTTTTGTGGCAAATCTACCTGATAACCAACCATATAGAAGTGGTAACATCTTGTATAAACCAATAGATCACCTCACCTTTACACAGAGTATGATCACCAGCCATGGGGTGATCACTGGTGGCGGATTTGAGACGCCAGCTGAGGCTTTATATCTTAAAAAAAGGCTCATGTGCATACCTATTAAAAATCATTATGAACAATACTGTAATGCCGCTGCTTTGCAACAGATAGGAGTCAAAATCTTAAATCCATCTGAAATGAATCTTTTTGATGTTTATATCGCAAAATGGCTCAATGAGCCTATGATGCACATCGATCAGGCCCCAAACAATATAGTAGAGACTCTAGAGTTGCTCTTAGAAAAAGCAGCCTGAGTACCGGCTCGTGAGACTAGTCTTGCCATCTGATCTAAAGTGTCCTAAGAAACGCAAAAAACTTATCAAAGGAATTCGTAATTTTGCGCCACAATAAAAAGATATATGAAGCTCTCAAAACGAAACAGTTATACGTTATTTTTTATTATTGCTTTTCAAATTTTAGGAATTAGTCAACAGGAGGACCCAACGCTTTTTAGTATCAATTCCAATCCGGTCAAAGTCAGCGAGTTTTTATATATCTACGGTAAAAACAATGGCAAGGAGGCCGATTATTCCAAAAAATCGTTAGAAGAATATCTTGCCCTTTACAAAAAATTTAAGCTAAAGGTAGCCAAAGCAAAAATGATGCGATTAGACACGCTTCAGGAGCTCAAAGAAGAGCTCCATATGTATCAGCAGCAAGTATCCAACTCCTATATTATGGATAAAGAGGTGACGGATCAATTGATCCGTGAAATCTATGCTCGTCAAAAAAAGGACATTTTAGTCAAACATATATTTTTCCAATTTCCGCCTAATAATCCTCCTCAAGATACCCAAGCCACCTATTTGAGAGCCATGAAAGCATATGAAGCTCTTCAGAATGGGGTACCGTTTGGTAAGGTTGTTCAAGAAAACTCAGATGATAGGACGAATATCAATCATAGTGGGGATCTGGGTTATGTCACAGCTATACTTCCAGATGGGTTTTATGAAATAGAAAATACAATATATCAGTTGCCTATCGGTGGCATCTCTCGTCCGGTCAGGAGCAACTCCGGTTATCATATTCTGAGAGTCGATGATATCAGACCAGCCCGAAGGGAAATTGAAATTGCACAAATTTTAATCAAAAAGCCCACAGAAAGGCCTCAAGACCAGAATAATAAAGTGACGGCGCTTAAAGTATATAGCATGATCCAGAGTGGCGCTGACTTTAATCAGATGGTCCAGACTTTTTCAGATGATGCCGCTACAAAAGCCAAAGACGGGTATATTGGGTTTGTAGGTATCAATCAATTTGAAAAAGATTTTGAAGATTCTGTATTTGCATTGCAAAAAGATGGGGCCATTTCCGCACCTATTGAAAGTCGTCTAGGGTGGCATATCATAAAAAGAATTAGCGTAAAAGAAGAATTACCATACCCTCAAGCAAAAGAAAAAATAAAAATCCAACTCGAAAGCGACTCCCGGTACCAATATGCTCGCAATAGGGTACTGGAACGAATCAAATCGCTCAACGGATTTATAATGAATGAAGCTAACATTCAAAAATTTATCAGTGCACTGCCCCCCGAATTTACCTCATTTAGCTGGGAGGTATCTCCCGATTTGCCAGATGTCGAGCTTTTCAGATTAGGCAACTCCGTATTTCGATCTATGACCTTCGCACATTATTTAAAAAACAACACGGAGGAACGGTTGCAGTATGCCAATGGTACAGCACCCGCTCTCGTCATCCCGGCTATACTCAATAAATATATCAATGAAAAAGTTATAGAATTTGAACAAAGTCATCTTTCAGAAGCTTATCCAGAATTCAAAAATCTAATGCGAGAGTACGAAGAGGGCATCTTATTGTTCGAAATTACGAGACAATCCGTATGGGACAAAGCATCAACAGATACGATAGGCCTAAAAGCATTTTATGAAAAAAATAAAACTAATTATAAATGGAATGAACGAGCCTTGGTGAATGAGATTTTTATAAAGTCTACTGACGAATTAGTCATCAAACCGATTTATGAATATGTTCGTAACAATACCATAGAAAAAACAATAAAAAAGTTTAATAAAAAAAACCCGGAGTTGGTTTCATATGAGAAAGACTACGTTGAAAAAGAGTCAGAAGACATGAAATCACTTTCCTGGATTGCCAATTATATCACTCCATATAGCTCAGACCAGGAAAAGGGAGTAACCACCTGGAAAAAAATTGCAAAAATTCTTCCTTCATCACAAAAGACCCTAGAAGAATCTCGAGGGTATGTCATCGCGGATTATCAGGACTATCTTGAAAAAGAATGGATAGCTCAATTAGAAAAGGAGATAAAAATAGAAGTTGACCAACAAGTTTTTAATCAATTGATCAAAAAGTAATGTTCGCATCATTTGACGCTCGCTAGACTGACATATACGATCATAATGGCCTGTACCAGTTGTACTATTATACAGCGAGAGACCAAGCCTCAGGTACCATTATTAGCATCTGTATATGAAAAAAAATTATGGCTTACTGATTTGGCAGGTATGTTCCCGGAAAATTCAACCAAAGCTGACAGTCAGGCAATCATCAATAGTTATGCTACCCGATGGACACAAGAACAAGTCTTTTTGACGGAAGCAGAAAAATACATCCCAAAGGATCTCTCCATTGAAGAATTGTTAAAGAAATATAAAGAATCCCTGATCGGATTGAACTTCCAGCAACAATTGATCCAACAAAACCTCGATTCTTTGGTGACAGAGGCTGAAATTCGAGAATTTTATGAAAAAAATAAGGAACAATATCAACTCGAGACTTCAATCGTACGTTGTTATTTTGTGAAATTACCGGACGAGATTAAAGAGATAAAAAATGTAAGATCGTTTTGGGATAATCTTACAGATGCTAATAAAAAGAAAATAGCTAGGATTACGGATAGACACAATGGTACCTTTCACCTGGCTGATAGTGTATGGCATAATGTTACGGATATTGAAAATCTATTTCCTAAAAATAGGATCAGTACCAGAAACTGGAAGAATGGGGAAAGTCTGAGTTTTAGTGACAATCAGTTCATCTATTTTTTCAAAGTATTGGAATTGGTTTCTAAACAAGAAACAGCACCCATATCCTATGTGACTGACAAAGCAAAACTCATCATTCTGAACAAAAGAAAAAATAAACTCATCGATGAGTTTAAAACTAAATTATACGAAACTGAATTAAGAAAAAATAATGTCAAACTATTTCCACAATAAATTATTACGATGCTGTTGGATGACGGGCTTCATGCTTGCATTGGCTAGTGTTGGCCTCCAATCACTGCACGCCCAACGACAGATCATCGATAAGGTCATATGTGAAGTCGGCAACGAAGTCATCTTACTCTCAGATCTGGCAGAACAAATCAAAATGGTTGAATCAAGACAAGGTCCTGTCAGGCCGGAAGACAAATGTTACATGCTAGAGAACATGATGGTATCTAAACTGCTCGTACATCAAGCGTTTGTAGATAGCGTGGTGATAGCAGATGAAGAACTGGAGTCCCAATTACAAGCTCGGATAGAGCGAATATTGGAAAGTATGGGCAATGATGTCACCCAATTTGAAGCATATTATGGCAAAAGTGTCAAAGAGGTTCAAGATGATTTCAGAGAAGATTTAAAAAATCAGTTGATTGCGGAACGAATGCGTAATAATTTGATGGAAGATGTCTTGATCACCCCTTCAGAGGTAAAAGAATTTTACAATAATATACCGAGAGATAGCCTACCCTACCTCAGCAGTGAAGTAGAAGTATCTGAAATTGTGATTCATCCGGTCGCCAACGATTCATCTAAAGCCCGATCAAAGGATAAACTTGAAAAAATATTGTTGCGGCTCAAAGCCGGTGAAAAATTTGATGAACTCGCGAGCACGTACTCGGATGACCCAGGATCTGCTAGAAATGGAGGTGACCTAGGCTGGGCCAAAAGGGGATCTTACGTACAGGAATTTGAGGCAGCCGCTTACAATCTGGAGCCTGGGGAATATTCATCGGTGATAGAATCCGATTTTGGTTTTCATCTTATTCAACTCATCGAATTGCGTGGCAATACGATCCACGCTCGTCATATTTTGATCAAACCCGAC
>JANOWJ010000052.1:0-2067 GCA_031417835.1 Saprospiraceae bacterium
ATCAGGACAGCGATAACCCCAGCCTTAAGGCTGGGGTTACTGGAGTTTGGCTATTTTCGACAGTAAAATAAGGAGGACATCATCGGGTCAACCTCTTTTTTTGCAGTTTGCATTTGGCGTTGCTTTTTAACGAAGTCGTTGAAATTATTTTTACATTTAGTCCAGGCAGATAATCTGAATAAATTTATTATTTCCATAGTTGAAGGCCTTTGATGTTCAGTTGATTGATGCCATCTGGGTTTTGGCAACAAAACTACTGGATTATTTAATTCTTTTTTTAACATAGACAAATGTAAAAGGCTATATATGGCTGTTATAAATGCAGGAATGGATTCAACAGAAGCAGCGGTTCTAACTTGAGCTTCACCGCATCCTAAAAGTGTTTTTTCATCTCTAAAGTTTACTTCGATTTCCCATCGCCAAAGGTAAAATTGTAAAAGATCAGCCAAGGTTACATCCTGATCCGTACAAATTAGATAAGCGGGGTCTCTATATAATAATGCAGATCCTTGTGTCAGCCGATACCCTAGTGGTTTAATTATGATCAAGCTTAGTAAACGGTTTTGACCTGTTACACGCCACATGACATCTCGAATTATTTTGATTTTGAAATGATGTGTTTTTCCAGCAGCCCAAGCCTCTATCAATTGTGTAGGATACTCTTCAGATTGTCTTATTTTTTCTGGTGTAGGCATCGCTTCTCCATATATTTTTTTTCGGCCTATTGTAGATAATTTGATTTCATCAGGCAATAAAAACAATTTTGCGTCTTTCCGTATTCTGCCAATTAAGCAGGTGGCATGCGGTAGATGCCTCAGTACAGTCTTATTGGTATAACCCCCATCTACACTCATTATTAACTTTTTTTGCGCATATCCATCCAGATCTAATTCTCTTCGAAGTTCTTGAATATGTCCAATGCCTTGTGCGCTTAAATTGGCCATTTTAATTTGTTCTTTGAATAATTCTATTGCCTCAGGGGTAGCTTTTTTATTAGGCTTTTTGATGCCCGGACAATGATGAAATCCAATTGGTATCGACCTGGACTGACAAGACCCCTTTTTAATCGCTGTGGCTAATGAAAGCTGAATAAATCGCTGACCCCAAATAAAGTTGGTATGAAAAGGAGGTCCCAGCGGGTCTCTTCTCCATGAGGTACCTGGTATTTTCTTTCCTACTTTATGAATCAAAGTGTCATCCATATGTGCTACAACATATTCTTGATTACTCATCAGTTTTAATCCATTCCGTCTTATAACTGTAAATAAAAACTTTATATTTATTCTTGACTGGGAAAACAACCTATAGTTCGCGCTCCAATCAACAAATTGACTACCCGTTGATGTTATGATTCCCGTAAGCGTATGTCGGCTAAAACAAGTAATTATCCCGTGAGCTAATTTCTTAGCTCGTTCAAAGGTTCTATTCTGTTTAAATGCACAACGGGCGGCAGTAAACAAATCATTGAATTCTTCAGTTATACTTTTTGTTTCTTCAGTTTTTTTTTCAATGGAGCAACAGCTGCATCACTCCGCTTTAAAACTAAATTCTGATGATCATCAATTAGCCATTCGACTTCCTCCCCTTTGGAAAATTCAATAGCTTGGGCAACAGCGGATGGAAAGTTTACATACCACTGCTCACTGTTCTTTCTTTTAATAATTTGAATTTTAGTAGGATACCCCATAATCTAAATATCTAGTATTTTAACTAGATACAAATTAACAAAGAAACTTCCTTAAAGTCAAACTTTTGCACTCTTTTTTCGAACTATTTAAGGCTGATATTCAAAATATAGCCAAACTCCAGTAACCCCAGCCTTAAGGCTGGGGTTATCGCTGTCCTGATTCCCCCGCTTTAGCCATGACGCAGGTCTTTATTCTTTCTGGATGGCTGATTTCCCTACATGGGGCTTTAAGTACGTTGAGGTAATCCGCTAATAAGATGTCTGAAGGAATTCAATCGACGAGGCAAGTAGCCTTTAAAAAGGATGAAGATTCATTTGCAGAAGGATATGGTGTCAAAAACTTAGACTCGTTAAGTTTTAATACTTCAATGAGATTAGCG
>JANOWJ010000053.1:0-5477 GCA_031417835.1 Saprospiraceae bacterium
GGCGCTTAAATATAAGCCAGCTGGTAGTCACACAGCAAAACCGATATGTAGGGATGATCCATATTCATGACCTCATAAAAGAAGGGCTGGTTTGATGATTTCCTAAAACATTTATCTTTAATTTTTTTTACGGTTTAAAACTTTAAACAAATGGTATTTCCTATTGGTGATGATCAAGTCAAAGGTGGCAGTAAACCTATTTTTGCATACTTATTTATTGCTCTGAATATCTTAGTCTTTTTATACCAGGCCATGCTCGCTCCTGCTGATTTAGAATCCCTCATCATACACTATGGATCGATACCTGCTGACATCACAAAAGGACAAGGATTATATACTCTAGCGACATCAATGTTTTTGCATGGAGGGTGGATGCACCTGATCGGCAATATGGTTTTCTTATGGGTCTTTGCAGATAACATAGAGGCTGTGATCGGCAATCTAAATTTTGTTTTGTTTTATCTTGTAGGAGGTCTCGCAGCGGCACTGGCTCATGTGCTAGCCGGTCCGGATAGTACGATACCTGCCATTGGGGCGAGTGGAGCTATATCTGCCATTTTAGGTGCATACCTTGTGATGTTTCCCGCATCCAAAGTCAAGGTTTTGGTTATTTACTTTTTCAGATCGTTTCACGTGCCTGCAATTCTGTTTTTAGGCTTTTGGATCGTACAACAACTGATAAGTGGTTTCTTTTCATTGGGAGCAACGGCTTCAGAAGCTCAGACGAGTGGTGTGGCTTGGTGGGCCCATATCGGTGGTTTTGTATTCGGCGTCATAGCAGGATGGGTAGCCCGCAAAAACATTGAACAAAAAAACCTGCCTTCTAGAAAAGGTTCTGGTGAGTATGTTTAGGATTTCAATTTAGCTTGATACTCTTTCAGTTCTTCCCACTTTTCCTGCCTGGCCAGGGAGCTTTGATAAGGCCAGCTTTCCGTACTGATATGGCTATATCCTGCTTCGTTTAATAATGCATTAAGATAATTGATATCTGCCGTCTCTAGTTTATGCCAATCGTGTATGCCTACTTCATGCAATAACTTTTCAATCCTTGAGTCAATCCCATCTATTATCTTAAGATCATTGCGTTTGATAGCGTAGCCAAATATTCGTTTGGTCTCATGGATGATTTCAGCAGGTTGCATGTACGAGGATTGATCTGGAGTACTGGCAGCAGCTGCACCTATGTTGGATTTATTGGCATCAGACCCAGCCGAGCTCAACTTCCGTTCCGCCAATAATTTGTCCTTTTCTTTACTTAGCTTTTCATAGACTTTGCGGCTCTCCGTGATCTCATTTTCCAAGTTCACGATACGCCTGCTGGCTGAAGAGAGTTCTTTCTCGGCATTTTTATTTTTGTTTTTATATTTACTTGAATAGATCACGCCCCAAAAGTAGCCCAATAACGCTGGTAAAAGCCACGAAGCCAATACAGCCCACCAGGGTAAATCGCAAAGGGAAATATGATAAGATTGCATAGTTTTTTTAATTTGGTTGTGATGGCTGATCAATGGTTATTTCTACCCTACGGTTTAGTTTTCGATTTTCCTCTGTATCATTTAGAGAGATGGGGTCTGATTCTCCTTTTGAACTCGTTTTGATCCGCGAAGCTTTGACCCCTTTAGAAACGAATAAGTTTTTAATCAGTTGAGCACGTTGCAAACCCAAGCGTTGATTATGCTCAGTAGTAGCATCATCGTCTGTATGGCCCACTAAATAAATTATTTCATTCGTTGTTTTTATTTTTTGAGCAAGGTAAGTTACATACTGCTCTACCAACTGATTATTTAATTGTTCTTTGGACGCATATTTAAAATAAATCAAGGTCCTGTCATCCAACTCTTTGATTTGATCGTTAAAAAACACAGTTCTAGTGCGGATAGCCTTAAACAATCGATGAGGAGCATGCAAAGTATCCGAGACGACCACACTTCTTGCTTTGATCCGAGCCGGTTCGATTTTATCCAACATAAGGTCTCTGATTTTAGAGGCTCGAATAAGTCCAATGTCACCTGAAGCCATGATTTGATTTTCCTTTTCATGGTACTCGCCTATTATTTCAAGGTTTTGACCTTCAGATAAACTTTTGATGATAGAATCAAACCATTGATTGGAGCAAGGATTGAGGATAGGATCAGACTTACTCCATCTGAATAATATACACGATGCGTCTTGAGCCAAGATAAAGCTAGTATCAGGCCCTGACAGGATCACATTTTTCGGAGTGGGTTCAATTAATGCAGGGTCCTTTTTGGGTGTTAAAGCCTTGGTAGTACCTACATTACCGCTGCTTTGCTGTAAGGCATTTCCACAACAAGATGATCGTTGATTCCATATCATGAAATAAACCAGCCCAAGTGCCACCCATATTAAAAACAATAATATCCTCATGCTGTTATCACTTAATAAGCCAAAAATCGGGCCACATCTGTTAAAACTCTAAGATAGGGCACATCGCATATATTTATAAGGAGGAGTACATTATTTTTAAACAATCTGTTGTAAAAAAATGATTTAAAAAAAATTAATCCTGATTTTATTCTTGTCCATGATAGGATTTAAGACTTACGGCAACCTATGGGCCTAAATTCCGTATAAAAACTTATTCTTTGAATGTCTTATGACCGATGTAATTTTATCATAAAATGAGCGGAAAATTGGATATACCCTTCTATAAATATCATGGCGCTGGGAATGATTTTGTGATCGTGGACAATCGATCAAATGAATTTGACTTTCTCAAGGATCAACAATTAGTTGCCAATTTGTGTCATAGACGATTTGGTATCGGCTCTGATGGGCTTATGATGGTTGAAGGAAGCTCGGAGCAGAGTATAATCATGGCGCCAAAGGTAGATTTTGAAATGATCTATTTTAATGCCGATGGACACATAGGCAGCCTCTGTGGCAACGGAGGAAGGTGCATAGTTGCATTGGCACATCGACTAGGCATAATAAGAGACTATACTACATTTAAAGCTGCGGACGGACTGCACGAAGCTAAAGTGATCTCCACAGATTATGTGGAATTAAAGATGGCTCCGGTCTCTCAGATCGACATGTACCAGGACCACGCCATATTGGATACAGGCTCACCTCATTATGTTCAAATCGTAAATGATGTCGAGCGCTATCCAGTCGTCGAGGCTGGTAGCAAGATTCGCTATTCCTCAGATTTTCCACAAGGCATCAATGTGAATTTTATAGAGCCTATACCTGCAGGACTTACCATTCGGACCTATGAGCGGGGCGTAGAAGATGAGACCTGGGCCTGCGGTACTGGTGCTACGGCTGCTGCTCTGGCTTACATAGAGCTAGCTCATCTTTATAATTATTCTGAACTCAATCTTGAGGCCAAAGGTGGCACTCTAAAAGTAAGATTTAATCGTCAGGAGGCAGGCCATTTTGAAGACATTTGGCTATGCGGTGGAGCTGAATTTGTATACGAGGGCACCTTTAGCATTTAAAATAATTTGAGGTTTTAGGTATTCATTTTTCCAATTTAATTACAAGGGCTTGTGGCCGTGATACCTTGGTTTGCAATTCTGCGTCGTCTTGTTATCTTACATCTTTTTACAAAATTAAACTTATGGCCTCCAAGAAAGAATACCTCATCCCATTCATACTTGTCACGAGCTTGTTTTTTCTTTGGGCATTTCTACACAACCTCAATCCCATACTAATCCCACATCTTAAAAAAGCATGTCAACTCTCTGATACACAATCGGCCTTAATAGATTCGGCGGTATACCTCGGCTATTTTCTGATGGCTTTGCCAGCAGGATGGTTTATGCATAGATATGGCTATAAAAATGGCATTTTATTAGGACTGGGCTTGTATGCTTTGGGCACTTTGATCTTTTATCCTGCAGCAGATAGTCGCAGTTATATGCTGTTCCTGTTAGGCTTATTTGTGATCGCGAGTGGTGCGACTTTTTTGGAGACTGTAGCCAATCCGTATATCACAAAGCTTGGGGACCCGAATACCTCAGAGCAGCGACTCAATTTTGCACAATCCTTTAATGGTGTGGGCGCATTCATAGCACCCTACATCGGTGGGCGGCTCATCTTATCCGGTATAGAAAAGACGGAGGCTGAGCTGCAAGCTTTGACCCCTGATCAACTCAATCAATATCTCTCCTTTGAAGCTTCGAGTGTCAAAATGCCCTACTTGATCATGGCAGCGGCCGTGGTATTGGTTGGATTGTTTTTTTTAGTGTCTCGAATACCAGAAATTAAAGAAAAAGATAGTGATGCTCCTGGCCATTCTTTTTCTTTGAAAGTGCTCAGGCATACACATGTACGATGGGCGGTCATTGCACAGTTTTTTTATGTCGGAGCTCAAGTATGCATCGGTAGTTTTTTTATCCGGTTATCAAAATATCTGATGGATATGAATGAAAAAAATGCTGCGTACGTTTTGAGCATAGCCATGTTTGGCTTTTTGATTGGTCGGTTTTTTGGGACCTGGCTGATGAAGTTTATTGCTCCTGCTAAACTGCTTACGATATATTGCCTTATCAGTATCTTATTATTATTGATAGGACTCACTTCAAAGGGTCAGATTGCAGTATATGCGGTTGCTCTGGTTCCTTTCTTTATGTCCATCATGTTCCCTACGATATTTGCACTTGGTATAAAAGGCTTAGGAGAAGAATCTAAGATTGCATCTTCCTTTCTTGTGATGGCGATTTTTGGGGGGGCGATTTTTCCTTTGATGATGGGAGTAATTTCAGATTACACGGGTAGTATGCAGAAGGCATATATCATCCCATTGTTGTGTTTTGTAGTGATTTATCTATTTGGACGATATAAGTATAAACCGCAAATCGTATAAAGCGCATTATTATATCTAACTTCATACCGTTATGGTTTGGAGTGCGCCCGTTTTGTTCAAAATCTCTTGGGTTAAGTATCCATTTGTGAGGATATGCACTCCATTTATCCTTGGCATCCTGTTAGCTGATCATATGATTTTGCCAGTGACCTGGATAGCATCAGGTATTATGGGTTGCCTGATCCTGTTGATCAGTGCACATGTTTTGGCCAAAAAACGATTTGCGTTTCGGGATGTATTCGGTGTAGTCAGCACTATAAGCTATTTCCTTTTTGGTATGCTATGGCTCATGCTTCGAGATGAACGAAATCTTATTCATCATTTTTCAACATCGGCTCACACTGAACTTATAACCACAACATATTATCTGGAGGAAAAAGACCGATTTTGGGATTGTTATAGCCATGTGCTTTACCAAATTGACCAGAAGGGCAGTCATCCCTCTTCTGGCAAAATCCTAATCCGGATACCTAAAACTTTCGGATACCACCCACACCTCAGAGATCAATATCACGGTATATATAGAGTCAGAGTGCCCGACAAAGCAACTGCACCATATGAGTTTGATTGGAATAGGCTATTGCATCATAGGAATATTCATCACCTAGCATACTTGGACACCAATGCTTTCAAAATCTTGTAC
>JANOWJ010000054.1:0-13850 GCA_031417835.1 Saprospiraceae bacterium
TATCCTTGCATTTATTACCCAAGTTATGGTTATATATGCATAATACACAATGTGTTAAATGTCTTTCAGCAGACCCTATTTAATGTCGGTGAGGTTTATAAAAGAAGCTAAATCCACCTTTAATAATTGTTTTATCGTAAATGACTTAAAATCTATCACATTTACAGTGTTGGAAAATCATTTTACCTCCTTTTTTAGTGGGACCAAAGAAGTACAAAATGGAAGCAAATGGATAAAATCATTTTCAGACAGCTTATTTAACCCCCTAAATATGGTAAAGAACCAAAAAAAAACTATCTATCAAATGCAGCCGCCATTCTTTCCTGCTCGGTATTTGAAATTTTATATTTGACTGCAACCTTTTTCCAGCCATCCACTGAATCAGTTACTTGCTCAATTATTTTTTGTGCTTCTTCTTCCTTCAAACGAAAAAAACCTGAAACTTCCAATGCCAGATTTAAGTCAAGAGAATTGTCTAAGTCGGAAATATTTAAACTTAATTCTTTGCCATACTCGTTAGGATTGATATCATACGCTGGTGCAAGCACCCAGCCATTGTTGACGAGCAAAAAGCCATGATTCCTTAAATGGTCGTCCGTGTTTTTAACACAAATACTGTATACGATCCTCCGCCATAATTCTTCCAAATCTCGTTCTACCGCCGCTCCATACTTAGTTATAAAATCAGCCATATCTAAATAACTTGCACCTTCTGCATCGCCATCATTATATCCCAACAAAGTCATTGCCGAGGCAAAATGAATTCGTGTGCCGTCTGAAGTTCTATCAAAACGTTTTGTAAGGTAAGTTTGATACTTATTGTTAAACTTCATTAGTTTCCCTGTTGCGGTATTGATACCGGCTTTCAATGCCAATTCATTGACTACCATTTCCCATGCTGCAATATCTTTTTCATCGTTTTTACTTGGAAATTTCGCAATCCATAAATTCTTTTTTATATCCAGTACACTTGCTTTAGGTCTTGCCCCACCTAACGATGACCCTGGGGCAATAAGCATCGCGATCCATTTCAAATACTCATTGTCATCCATATCGTCTTCTTCAAATTTCAAACTTGCTTGTTGCAGTTCACTTAAAGATGTCCAAGGTGGCGATGCCATGACTGTATTATTATTTAAGAATGTGCCGTTCTCATCAACTTTAAAACGTAATGCTCCCATTCTGTGTCCATCATACACTCCGAGCAAAAAGTCCGACTCTATCAATTTTTCAGGATTTCTACCACCCTGTTTTGCCAATGCTGTTTCTCGTCTTTGCATTAATACTCTGCCCCATCGGTCTGGACAAGAATCTAAGAAAACACCAAAGTTGGGTTTATCTTCTTTTGGGTAATACGCACCCGAATAGTACTGTAGGTCGGGGTCTATGATTTGTGAAAAGCCAGATTTTAGCCATTCATCTGCATATTCAAACGAAAAGCTTTCTTTGCCCTTTGCTTGAGTTGTGCTAAGTATTCCCATCAACCGAGGTCCTTGCAAGCCCAGCCACTCTGCATACACGTAAATTTCTTTTTTTGTACTGCTTGTTGCCATCTTTAGCTTTTATTTAGTTTTTTAGGTGCCCTTCCTTTAACAATTAAATTGGCATCTTGAAGCTTTCTGCCCAGCAGATCATCCTCAGCCACTCTTAATAAATCTTTCTCCAGATTTAATACAAAAAGCACCTTTGCATAAGAACCAAAAGCAACACCCGGCAACCCTTTTTCTATTGCAAGTAAAGTAGGTCTGCTGATATCCGCCCTTTCTGATACCTGCTCTGCACTGAGTTTCCGACGCAATCTGGCTAGTTTGATGTTATCGCCAAAGGCAGTAAGAACCTTGGTTACAGATGGTAATAAATTTGTTTTTCGGCTTCGCATAATGTCAATAATAATTTACAAATATATGCTTTTTGGGTAATAATTATTTACATTATGGCTGATTAGTTGGGTGGAAATGATTGAAATATCTTTTCTGAAGGCAGAATGGAAAGAAAGGTACAAGGCATTGATTAAGGAGCGGTTTGAAAGGCTGATGTGATTTGGTGATTGAACCATTTATACTCAAAAATTTGAACGTGCGAGAGGCCAGTCGAATAAAACAACAAGAATTTTTGGATCAAGAATTTTTAAAATCAGGATAATTCGCTTACTTTTGCGCACCTTTCGAAGGAAATTTCGGTTTGAATCAAATCAGCCTTACTTTCCACAAAAAAGAGCAACGGATCGGTAGTTCAGTTGGTTAGAATGCCGCCCTGTCACGGCGGAGGTCGCGGGTTCGAGTCCCGTCCGGTCCGCAAAGCCTTGTAAATGAATAATTTGCAGGGCTTTTTTGATTAAAAGTTGTCGCCATATTCGATTAAAATATTCTCCAAGTGCTTTTTATTGAGGTAAAGTAAGTTCCTCCTCCATTCCCGACAAAGCTTTTGAATGGACCTAGCTCTTTCACTTTACGTGCCTCCTTTACGGAAATTACATTGTTGTGGTGAAACAATTGCCATTATTCGTTGTCTTTGTTTAATTCGTTTTCAAATTCTTCCACCGTAGGTAAAATGCTTTTCAATTCTGCAGGTAATGCTTGTGTAACGGTAAACTCACTGACGCCAATGGGTTTGCCCATGCCTTGCAGCGCATATTCTACTTCCAATTTGTTTTTGTTTTTGCAGAGGATAATTCCAATAGAATGCTGGTCAGCTACGGTTTTTAATTGATCATCAACTACAGAGAGGTAAAAGTTCATCTTACCGGCAAACTCGGGTTCAAATTCTACCACTTTTAAATCAATTACCACAAAACAGCGAAGGCGGATATGATAAAAAAGCAAATCCAGTCTGTAATCTTTATCACTCACCTGCAAAGGGTATTGCCGGCCAATAAACGCAAAGCCTTTGCCCAGTTCCAGCAAAAATTTTGTGATGTGTTCGGTGAGTTGGCGTTCAATATCGAGTTCCTGTACCTTGGGTTCTAGCGTTAGAAAACTAAAGTTGTAGGGGTCTTTGAGGATTTGTCCTGCCATCAAAGCTTGTTTTTCGGGTAGGGTTTGGTTAAAGTTGGTGATGGCTTTGCCTTGTCTGCTGAACAAATCTTGTTCAATTTGTAGGGTAAGAATGGCTCGGCTCCAGTTGTTTTCGATGGTTTGATGGAGGTAAAAAAGAGCTTCTTCTACTGATTTTGCCTTGTCCAACAACACTACATGGTGTCCCCAGGGAACACTCAGCATGTCGAATTTGAGTCCAACAGGCTGTTGGATTGAGTTTTCATTATTCAGCGCAACAGGTTGCTGCACTGAATTTTTATCAGAAGCTGTTTCGTTCAGTCCAACAAGCTGTTGGACTGAGGTATTCGCATAGAATTGGTAAAACTTACGGATATAAAACAGGTTGGAACGGGAGAAGCCCTTCATCTCTGGAAATTCTGTCCGCAAGTCTTTGGCCAATTGCTCTACATAGTTGGTTCTACCTTCAAACAAAGCCTGGTTGTCCGCAATCATTTTGCCCATGTTCCAATAAAGTTGTATTAACGAACTATTGACTGCCAGAGCCGCTTTGGCCTGAGCAGATTGCACTTGCTGCTTGATAGCAACAAGCAATTGTTTATAGGTAAGCTCTGTTGATACTTCTTTAATCATGTTCGGGCACTATTTTAAATGACAGAGCTTGATTCTTTCAGTTCTGCCACTTAGCCTGTCTTGCGAAATTACGAATCTGAGCAATATGGCAGGAGAGGTTTGTTGGGTCCAACGCTACTTACATGGATTACTAGGGGGAAATTCAAACTGATTTGGGGATCAGTATGCTCAGGAATCTTTAGCTGACCATTCGAAAGGCGTTAAAAAACTTACTTCGCTATTCCGCCAAATAAATACACAAAATGGGCTCAGTAATACCCCACAAGATTAAGCACTTTATTTTTAAGGCCCTACTAACTAAAGATCTTCTGCCACCACATCGATTTTGCTTCAATCATAATCACTTGGTGGTAACCATTTTCATACCTTTATGATACAAGCCTATCTCGATCAAAATCAAGCCTATACCACACCCTATGGATAACATCCTAGCCTCATATCAAAGATTATTAACCCCTTCAGATGATCTGATCCAAGATCTTACAAAACTGGATGGCGATATCATCATCCTGGGTGTCGGGGGCAAAATGGGGCCTGACCTTGCTCGCAAGGCTAAACATGCCATCGATCAAGCCGGACTACATAAAAAAGTGATCGGTGTGGCAAGATTTGGGGAGCCAGGGCTGCAACAAGAACTAGATCGCGCGGGGATCGAAACTATCGCCACAGACTTACTGAACGATGAAGAGTTATGGGCATTGCCCGAAGTCAAAAATGTGTTGTATCTGGCTGGGACAAAATTTGGTACTCAGGGCAATGAAGGCCAGACTTGGGCCATGAACGCTTACCTACCGGGACGAGTGGCTCAAAAATTTAAAAACTCCCACATTGTAGTTTTTTCAACGGGAAATGTATATCCAATGGTGCCTGACCAGACCGGAGGAGCTACGGAACACACCAGACCTGAACCTGTAGGGGAATATGCTCAATCCTGCCTGGGTAGAGAGCGGGTATTTCAATATTTCGCGGCTCTACATAAAACTCCGCTATTGATTTATCGATTAAATTATGCTAATGATGTCACTTACGGTGTCCTGATAGAAATCGCTCAATCTGTCATAGGAAATAAACCTGTAGATCTGACCATGGGAAGCGTCAATGTCATCTGGCAAGGTGATGCTAACGAAATAGCGCTAAGGTGCCTGCTCCATACTGCTGTGCCAGCGAAAATATTGAATGTCACAGGTCCTGAGACCATAGCTATTCGATGGCTGGCAGAACAATTTGGCAAGCTGTCTGGACAAACGCCTATATTCATCGGAGAAGAGCAGCCTACTGCATTATTATCCAATGCGACGGAATCATTACGCTTATTTGGTCAACCAAAAGTCGATCTACATCAAATGATGGTCATGGTGCTCGAATGGCTTAATCATGGGGGCAAACTATTAAATAAACCAACTCATTTTTCGGAGCGTAAAGGACAATACTAAGTGATGAATACCTACAAAAACTTGGACCCAACGATTAAGCGACGATTGATGGCCGGAGTGGTCATACCTGCACATCCTCTGGCCCTTAATGAAGATCTCACTTTAAATGAAAAAAGACAAAGACTGCTGACTCGATACTATATAGCCAGTGGAGCCGGAGGCGTCGCTGTAGGGGTACACACGACCCAGTTTAACATTCGTAAGCCCGAGATCAATCTATTGGAATCTGTATTGAGCATAGCAGCGGAAGAAGTCAACAAGGCTACATCTGATGGCCCATTTATTAAAGTGGCCGGTATCTGTGGTCCAACGGCGCAGGCAATCCAAGAAGCAGAATTGGCAGTAAAATATGGTTATCATCTCGGGCTTTTGAGCAATGGAGGACTGGAATCTTATACAGAGGCAGACCTGATCGAACGAGCTAAGGCTATCGCAGCAGTCATTCCATTGTTTGGATTTTATCTGCAACCTGCAGTGGGTGGACGATTCTTAAGTTTTGAGTTTTGGCAGGAGTTGGTTAAAATCCCAAATGTGGACGCCATAAAAATAGCTGCTTTCAATCGGTATCAAACTCTGGATGTAGTGCGAGCGGTGTGTGAATCAGACAGGGTAAACGAAATCGCATTGTACACCGGCAATGATGATAATATAGTAGCGGATTTACTGACTCCGTATCAATTCACAATACATGGCCAACAGGTTGAAAAAAGATTTGTTGGAGGGCTGCTTGGACATTGGGCTATGTGGACCAGTACAGCTAAAAAATTACTAGATGAAGTTCAATACTGCATCAGTCACCAATATCAAGGAGTAGAAGATCTATTAATCAAAGGCAACCACGTGACCGATATGAATGCAGCCATCTTTGATGCAAAAAATCAGTACCACGGATGTATCCCGGGTATTCATGAAGTATTGTATCGACAGGGATTGTTGGATGGGCGATGGTGCCTCGATCCGACAGAACAATTATCTGTAGGTCAGATGAAAGAAATTGATCGGATTATTAAAAGTTATCCCCTCTTACAGGATAAGGAATTCGTGAATCGATTTCTTCAAATGGACAAATTTAAAAATTAATTGTACAATCTATTCAAGCTATGTTGAAAGAGGAAATCAAACAATTGGCCCGCGAGATATGGCATGATGTGGTGAAAATCAGACGACATCTGCACAGGTATCCTGAGCTTTCATTTTCAGAATATGAGACCAGTGCTTATATAAAATCAATCTTGGACGAATGGGGCATAGCTTGGACTGCGATGGCCGATACTGGCATTGTGGCTATCGTCGAGGGGGAGCAGCATTCCGATCGAGTCATTGCATTACGCGCTGATATGGATGCACTGCCAATACAAGAGGCCAATGATTTAGATTATGTCTCCCTACATCCAGGGGTGATGCATGCGTGTGGTCATGATGCTCATACGGCATCATTGCTTGGCAGTCTCCGAATACTACAATCGTTGAAAAACAAATTTGGTGGAACTATAAAATTCATTTTTCAGCCGGGTGAAGAAAAAATACCTGGGGGTGCAAGTCAAATGATTCAGGAAGGGGTACTTGATCATCCCAAGCCTCAGATCGTGCTTGGGCAGCATGTTTTGCCTTCGTTAGAGGTAGGCAAGATCGGTATCCGGCCTGGAAAATATATGGCATCCGTAGACGAGATCTATGTGAAGGTGCGCGGCAAAGGAGGACATGGTGCACAACCTCATCAGAATATAGATCCGGTATTGATCAGCGCACATTTGATCATCGCCTTACAACAGATCGTCAGCAGAAACGCTAATCCTGCTCATCCAACTGTGCTATCTTTTGGCAAAGTGATAGCCAATGGTGCGACCAATATCATACCGGACGAGGTGGCTATGGAAGGTACTTTTCGTACCATGGACGAAACATGGCGAAGTGAAGCACACCAAAAAATGAAAAAAATGGCCGAGTCCCTGGCGGAGAGTATGGGCGGGACTTGTGATTTTACCATTCTAAAAGGATATCCGGTCTTGATCAATGACCCTGAAGTATCAGCACAAGTAAGCCGTCATGCTACTACCTATCTAGGTCCTGATCAAGTAGAAGATTTGAATATCTGGATGGCGGCAGAAGATTTTGCGTATTACTCACACCATGCTGCTTCCTGTTTTTATATGTTAGGGGTACACAATAAGACTAAAGGAATCGAATCCTCGCTTCATACTCCTACTTTTAAACTGGATGAAGATGCATTGCAATTGAGCACAGGGTTGATGGCTTATCTGGCGATAATGATTAATCAATGACGAATGTTTCGAATGTTTCGAATTACGAATATTTCGAATGGCTCGAATGGTTCGAATGACGAATGGCTCGAATAATTCAAATAACTCGTCATTCGAAACATTCGTCATTCGATTCATTCGTTTTATCCAAACTCCGGTCCACAGATTAAAAATTGATGGTTTAAATTTCCATTGATACAGCTATCCTTTCTATACATTCTTTTAAATTGTCGTTGAGGTTCAAACCCTATTGACTCTAACCAGATAATTAATTCTGCTTGATGATTCAATACATCGATTACGACAGATTGTCTAATAAGTCTCTGCAAAACATTGGCGATGATTGTTTTTGCATCAGCGGTGGATTGCGCTACTACCGGGCCAATATGGTGATACTTATAGCCTGGGCGTCCGAGTGAAAAGCCTACCACTTTATCTTGTCGCTCCAACATGAATGCGAGGCTTGGATGCTGCAAAAACAAATATCGAATGAGTGGGGATCTATCGGCTCCAAATGTGAATTTATCCAAGGCGATGACCGCTGTAAGGTGCTGATCATCCATTGGAACAAGATCGTTATGCTCGGCTACAATATCAGGCCTGACCGATGGTAGTATCATCCTGGAAATCAAATGTTCAACATTAAAATCCAGTTTTTGATAAATCTCATAACCGGCAGGTGTAGCATCGAGTTTGATAGATTTACATTCATGCACTTGCTTTAAAATTTCTGTCAGCAAAGTAGTGCTAACCCCTTGACCTCTATGATTTTTATCGACTAGGACCATGCCAAGCCAGGCTATACGATTTGAATAATTGATAGCAGCAATAGTCCCGATTATTTTATCATCTAAAATAGCCGCGAGACAAATATGGTTTGTATCGGTAATCAAAAAAACCCAATCTTGAGTTGTTTGATTCCACCCTTCTGCCATAGACAAACTTAATCCCGCATTGACATCCTCCAATCGCATAGGCCTCCATGTAATATCACCATTTCTCATATGATACCCTACCCTTCTTCCAGATAATCGATGTCCTTACTAAAAGTCTCCTCCAAATAAATCAATGCTATCATCGCGATTAAATAAGTCAGTAATCCTACACCTAAGGCGCCGTAAATCGTACCAAATTGATTTTTCAAAATAACGAAAAGTGCTGTCAATGGGATGACTGTGCCTCGGACAAAATTAGGTACCGTAGTCGCTACGGTGGCCCGGATATTGGATCCAAAAAGTTCAGCGGCCACCGTGATAAAAAGTGTCCAATAACCACTACAAAACCCAAGGCACGCACACAATACATAAAGCGATGTAGCCGAAGGCATAGGCATCAGTAAAAAAATAAGGACACAAATCAAAGAAGCCAGCATAAAAAAGAAGATCACTTTTTTTCTACTCTGAAGATATTGACTAAGACTGCCACTTATAATATTGCCTACGACCTGGCCCATGAATGCAAACAATACTGCTTTGCCTGCATCGATCGGTTGTTCTAATCCCATTGCTCGGCCAAATTCCGGTGAAAAAGTTATCAGGATGCCCATGACAAACCATATGGGCATACCTATAATAATGCTGGTCAAATATTTAATCAACCGACCTTTGTGATTGAATAACATACCGATGTCGCCTCTGGTAATCTTTTTTTCTTTCAATTGCGTGTAAATCCCGGATTCAAACACTCCTATTCTTAAAGCCAATAACAATAAGCCAAGGCCACCACCTATAAAATAGGATGTCCGCCAGTCAAACCATTGTGCCACTGCGTAAGCCAGCAAAGCTCCTAGTACCCCCATTGTGGCCACCAAAGTCGTACCATAGCCTCTGATCTTGTTGGGTAGAATCTCCGTAACTAAGGTGATACCAGCTCCGAGCTCTCCGGCCAGACCAAAACCAGCAATAAACCGGAGCACAGCATAAGATTCTAAACTTTGCACAAAACCGTTGCCGATATTAGCCAAAGAATAGATCAAGATAGAACCAAACAAAACGGATAATCTCCCTTTTTTATCCCCGAGAATTCCCCATACGATGCCCCCTACGATCAGTCCTGCCATCTGAAGATTGAGGAGCAGAATACCATCTTTCAGAATATTTTCGGGCGGTAGGTTTAATGCTTTTAAACTGGGTACCCGTACGATACTAAAAAGAAATAAATCATACATATCTACCAAATAACCCAAAGCTGCAACCAACACAGGTACGCGCAAAAGGTGGCGAGTAGTTGATTTAAAGGTGGACTCCATCATGAAAATAAATGAACTCCAAGTTAGGAAAACCTTATCAAACGATAAAAGACGACCTTAATTTAGAAAGTGAACTGAATAACTCCTTTAGAACAGATGAGTTGACTACCGTTTGTCATCTTTCTCCACTCTAAAGGCGACTCTATAGATGTCTTTGATGGTGTCAGATCTCATCCAGGGTAAAAGGGTGATCTGATAAGCACCGGGCTTTGCAAAAATAACTTGCTCTTGCATGGTGAGATAAAAAGTACATGTCTTGCCTCTGCAATCGCTGTACCAGGCACCATAAGCATCAGCTAGACTGATACTCACTACATCTGTAGTCACTTTTGTATCGGGAAATAAAGTCTCAAACTTGACATACAAGTTTTCAAAGGCATAATTTTTATCATGATCTACCTCCAGTAAAAGATTATAATATCTATTGGTATCTTTTATTTCAAATCGATAGATCAGCGTGTCATCGAAAGTCCAAGGTCGCTCTAATGTATACAAATGGCTTTCTTCATAAATATATTTTGGAGTATCACAGCTTATAAAGAATAAGGACAAACCGAATAATGCAAAGCCAATCATTTTCATGAGAAAAACCCCTTCATTTTTTCGAAAAATCCTTTTTCTCCCTTACCGGGATTTGGTTGAAAATTAGGAAGTGATTTCAATCGTTCCAAAAGTATTCTTTCCTCTTCATTCAGCGACTTAGGTGTCCAGATATTGACTTGGACTAATAAGTCGCCTTTTTGATACGATTGGACCGTAGGCAATCCTTTGTCTTTGAGTCTAAACACTTTACCTGCTTGGGTACCGGAAGGTACTTTGATACTTGCCTTGCCATCTAAAGTAGGCACTTCGATGCTTGCACCAAGGGAGGCATCTGCAAAATTGAGGTAAAGATCGTATACCAGATTAGCGCCATCCCTTTTGAGAGTATCATGCGGTTTTTCTTTGATCACCAGGATCAGGTCACCTGCTGCACCACCTTTGGCTCCTGCATTGCCTTTGCCGCGTACAGATAATTGCATACCGTCTTCTACGCCAGCTGGGATGTCCAAATCGATCGTCTCCTCTCCCATGACTCGTCCATCACCTTTGCATGTGGTACAATGACTCGTGATCATCGTACCTGTACCCTGACATTGAGGGCATGCTGCTGTGGTCTGCATTTGACCTAAAAAAGTATTTCGAATCTGGCGGACATAACCACTACCACTGCACGTGCTGCAGGTCTTTTTTGAATTTCGATCTTTTGCTCCTGATCCACTACAAGTCGAGCAAGAAATTTGTTTTTTTACCGCAATTTTTTTTGAAACCCCTGTTGCAATCTCTAAAAGATCTAAAGACAGAGAAATCCTCAAGCTTGAGCCCCGCTGCCCATTTCCATCCGCTCGAGTACCTCCAAAAAAAGACTCAAACGGACTGTCTTCGAATACATTACCAAAATTGCGAAGGATATCTTCCATATTGGCACTGCCGGAAAATCCACCACCCATGTTGGGATCCACTCCTGCATGTCCAAAGCGGTCATATTTGGCTTTTTTATCGGGATCGCTCAATATGCCATATGCCTCTGCAGCTTCTTTAAATTTTTCTTCTGCAGCCTTGTCACCTGGATTTCGGTCCGGATGAAACTTCATGGCTATTTTGCGATAGGATTTTTTGATGGTAGCTTCATCAACATTTTTATCCACCTCTAGGATTTCGTAATAGTCTCGCTTACTCATGCATGATATTATTTACCTACTACTACTTTTGCGTAGCGAATGATTTTGTCAGAAATGTAATAGCCTTTCTCTACCGTGTCGATGATTTTGTTCTTTTGATCCTCCGAGACAGAAACTTCAGTAATCGCCTCGTGCAAGGAGGCATCAAACAGCTCACCAGTACTAATCATCTCAGTTACAGATTTTTGTTTGAGTAGTGTAATCAATTTATTATGAATAAGTTGACTCCCTTCTGTGGCTTGGCCGTGCTTGAGCGCCCGGTCAAAATCGTCCATAATCGGAAGGAGGCTTACGATCAATTCCTGACTGGCATATCGTGCAAAGTCAATGCGTTCTTTGGTCGTCCTTTTTTTATAATTTTCAAATTCGGCCAATAATCGCAAATATTTATCCTTCAATTCCTGGACTTCCTGGTCTTTTGAGCCAGACTGAGGATCTTCCTGCATATCATCGCCTAATAGTATATCTTCCACATTATCAGATACTTCCTCAGGCATTTGAGGGGTTTCATCGACATAGTTTAATTCTTCCTTTTCCATATCAGTGTATTATAATCACACAGGGCACTACAATTATAAGACCATTTGAAACATTCGAGCCAAAATGGCAGATTACAGCTTTTTTCTGGCCAATAATTCCGACATCTCTACAAAGCTTTGATTGACCGCGATAATATGTTGTTGCGGATCAATCAAAATTTTAGTCGGAATCTCCCTGACGCCAAACGCTTTGACTATCGGGGAATTAAATTGATTGAGTTCAAGGATATGCAATGGCCAAGTCATAGTATCTTCCTTTACGGCCTCTTCCCACGATGCTCGATTACTTTCGATGCCGATACTCAACAATTCTAATCCTGAGCCATCTTTAAATTTGACCTGATTCCAATCCGAATAAAATTTTTTAAGTGCCGGCGATTCTTTTCTGCATGGTCCACACCAACTTCCCCAAAAATCGACCAATACGTAGGAACCGGTGAGAGATTTCAGATCAAAATTTTTACCATCCGCCAAAGGGGTGACGATCGGAGGGCTGTCCTGTGCTACTTTCACATTAGGCTTTAGATAAAAATACTTAGCCAAATAGAAGATCGCCAGGGCTATAAAGATATAAAGTACAGTTTGAATGGGCTTATTGAACATGAGTTTAGTAATAGAGTTTATTTTTGTTCTGGATTTTCAGCGCGCAGACGAGTCCGATCTTCCCTTTTTTGTTTTATGATACCAGCTAACCAAGGAGGAATAACGATAGCCCCAGCTATCAGATAAACATAATAGGTCAAAAATCTCCAGATCAACGCTATAATGAGTGCTGCACTTTGTGGGATATAATCTCCTATAAAGTTTCCAAAAAAGACTTCAGCAAATCCTGCCGCCCCAGGCGTTGGGCTGAACATCATAAAAACAAACATAACCAGCTGACGGCCAAATATCTTGAGTTGATCCCAAGGATGAAACGAAATATTATCGATCAGTGCTATGATTAGAAAATTGACTATAATAAATCGTGCAGCCCAAGCGATCCAAGTCAATACCACCGGTCTGATATGAAATTGCCATTCTTTTTGGGCTAAAATATTTGCGGAGGTAATCATTTCATCGCCAAGCTTCTCGGCGCGGGCTCTAAATCTTTTTAACAAGGGTAGTTTGGTAAAGAACACCAATATCTTTTTAAACTGATTTGGATTAAAGAACAGGCCATAGGCAAAAAATAAGCCATAGGCTAAATTGATTGCATAAAAAAACGCTAGCGAAAGCCCTACTTTGCCTATAGAGTCTAAAGTCGTATAAGAGGGCTGGATTACATTAGGTCCTATGATCAGAAAAAATATCGGAATAGAAATGAGAAAGAAAAATTTATCTAAGATCACTGTATAAATAATTGTAGCGAGCGTCCTGGGTGTACCTAGTTTTTCATTGGATAAAAATACAACAGCCACCGCCGAGCCCCCTATAGAAGTAGGTGCAACTGCCGAGCTGAACTCCCATATGATGATCAACTTCACACAGCGCCAAAATGAAATCTTATCACCAGCCAAATAATGCAGGCGAAATGCGTAAGCGGTGTCTCTGGCGACTAACATCAAGACCGCTAAAAACAGCCAGATCATCGTATGTGGATTCCATTGGATCGCTTTTAATGCCTCACGGTCAAAACCATAAGAAAACATAAATATCATAGCCAATAAGCCAATTGCAATAGGCCATACGATTTTAGAACTCCTAAACGATTTTAAGATCGAGCGAGTCCGCTCTTCTTCTTTGTCGTAATCTATATTTGGGTCTTGATCTGACATTTCAATTTTTGATTCTCCTCAATCTTTTAATAACCTCAAGAGATATTCGCCATAACCACTCTTACTATACTTATGTCCCAGTCGCTCCAATTGTTCACGTTGGATAAAATTCATTTGATATGCTACTTCTTCTATGCACCCTATTTTGAGTCCTTGTCGCTCTTCGATGACTTGAATAAACTGACCTGCTTGCATGAGAGATTGGTGGGTGCCGGTGTCTAACCATGCAAATCCCCTACCCATCGCACGAACGTGCAGATCCCAT
>JANOWJ010000055.1:0-5483 GCA_031417835.1 Saprospiraceae bacterium
CCGTAAATCTTGAAGAACTTACTAAATTTTATAATTAATTCAAATAATTTGATTCTAAATAAATAGCGTGATACAATGAAAAAAATCAATCTCCTCTTTATGTTGATCTTCATGGCTGTTACTTCACAGATCCATGGGCAATATTTTTTAACAGTGACGGAACCTGCCAATAGTGCAGGGCAGTATCCAATAGCTCGGGCAGCATTTGGAGGTAAGTGGACAGCACTCACTGGGTCGTTTGCATTGGCTAATAATGGAGCCGGAAGTACCTTGGCTTGTGATACGATCATCGTGGTATCCGGTAAGATAGCCTTCATTGATCGGGGCGATTGTGCTTTTGTTGACAAGGTAATAAGAGCTCAAAATGCTGGAGCAATTGCAGTGATGATTTGTCAAAACACTACGGGAGATATATTCCCATTTGGTCCTAAAATTAGCAATGTCACTATACCTGTGGCCATGCTCCACAAAGCCAGTTGTGACAAGATTAAAATCAATATAGCTTCAGCAAAGGGCACTATTGCCTTTAGCAATCCTGCACCTGCAGCTACCGTATTGTGGTCAGAAGACTTTAGTAAAAGGCTAGCTGGTTGGACTACGAATGGTAAGCCAGCGGCTATCGACACTTTTGGATGGGACTCCAGAGGTATGAGTGATGGTGCATTCAGAGGGGAAGTGCAATCGCCGACTGCTGAAAATGGAGCTGCCATATTTGACGCCGATTTCAAAACTTCAAAAGGTGATTTTAACAATGTTCCCGCACAAGGGCCTTATACTAATCATTACGGTGAGTTAGTATCTCCAGTGATCAATTGTTCTACATTCTCCAATATTAGATTACGATTTTTCCAATATTTTGCGCCACTAAATTCCGGATATTCCAGTGGGCTATCTTCCTCTGTTGTAGCCTTTTCATACGATGGTGGAGTAACTTGGCCTGATTCTACTGAAGTCAATGCTGAAGTGGAGCCTAATGATGAAACAGCGCGAGGTAGTGTTATAAATCTGGATGTACCAAAGTTTGATTTAAAGCCGAACTGTCGTATAAAATTTATTTTTAATGGTGACTTCTACGTGTGGATTATAGATGATGTAGAATTGATCACACGCAGTGCGGTAGATCTGGTCATGACAGATAACTTTTTCATGCCGTTCAATTATGCTACTCCGGCATCACAAATCACCACGGATACATCCACTTTCTCAGCGGAAGTGACCAATCTAGGTACATTGGCAGTAGGGAATGCTAAAATGCGCGTCATGATTACGGACCCTACCGGCAAAATCATACATCAGGATAGTGCAATAGTGGCTAATGTGCCAGGCAATCGTGCGGATTCTCTCTTTGTCAATTTTCCTAAGATTTTTGTGCCTGGCAAGCTTGGTCAGGGTATTTATAAATTGATTTATTCTGTAGATGTGCCATCTGGTGCGGTAGATGGCAATAAGTTAGATAATAGGCAAGAAGTGACTTTTCTGATCACCGAAGATCTTTTTTCTAAACACGATGCCAATCAAAACTCACGTGGCTTACCTGTACAGACCAATTATCAAGTGGGTAATCTGTATCTCACCAGTACAGATTGGAATACAAAAGATAAATTTAAAGCTACCGATGTAGGCTTTGGAGTCTTTATCAATACGCCAGAAAAACTGATTGGTAAAAGTGTTACCCTATACCTCGCTCGATTTACAGACAAAGTAGATCGAAACTTCACCAATTGGGATCGATCTAAGAGTATCACTAACAACAAAGATCAATTGGAGCTCGTAGGTCTCGCCACTTATGATTTTAAACAAGAATCAAGCGAGCGGGCTGTAGTGACTCTTCAAGATTTTACGACTTTCACAGACGGTGTAGAGCTTAAAAAAGGATCTAGATATTTATTAGCCGCATCGTATGCCGATGCAGCTAACAAGATTATCCATTTCTTAGAGTTGGACTATTTTTATGATTTCGGCACATTTATCTACACGGACAATCAATGGTTTGACTTTGGATTTGCTCCAGAGCTCAGCATGCGATTAGCCTTGTCTACACCCAATGATGAGATTGCCTTGCCGGAATACTCATTGCAGCTGATGCCTAATCCCGCTACGGATTTTGTACGTGCTCAGGTCAATTTTGATAAAGTCAGTGATGTCAATTTTGTAATCGCTGATATTCAAGGACGCATCATCAGAATCGAATCAAAAAAGAAGGTGATCAAAGAATCATTTGATTTTGATACCCGAGCCTTAGCTCCAGGCACATACCTGATGCGGATTTCCTCTGATGAGGGTACTAGGACTAAAAAATTTGTGGTGCAACGATAAGTTGGTTATTACAATAAAATAGACATAAAAAAAGGGTAAGAAAAACTTCTTACCCTTTTTTATTAGATCCAAAACGGATTAAAATATTATTTATCAGTCAACATGATCGGCATGTTTTTACCAGCAGGCATGATGATGATTTTGGCATTAGGAGAAAGTGCAATTTCCTTATTGGCTTTGATCATTTCATATTGCAATTGTTTATCACTCAAGCCAGTACTCAAGATTTTTTGGTAATCAGCGATACCTTGTGCCTCAACTCGTTTGCGCTCGGCTTCTTGTTTTTCCTTTTGCAGCACGAAGGTCATCTTTTGGGCTTCTTGTTCGGCATTGATCTTAGATTCGATCGTAGTCTTTACTGATTCCGGGAGCATGATGTTTCTAACCAATAAAGATTCTAACTCTAAGCCCCTGGCTGTAAATTCCGATTTGATGCTTTCAAAGATTTTATTTTGAAATTCATCTCTTTTGGTGGAATACAAAGCGATTGCATCGTAATAGACTGCATTGTCCCTCAGTTTGGTCCTTATGAGTGGTCTGACAATCACATTTTGATAATCCGTCCCAATTTCTTTTAAAATTGTGGGAGTTCTATCCGGTCGCACTCTATATAATACGGTGACATCGATGATCACCTCCAAGCCGTCAGATGATAAGACCCGGATAGCGTCATCTCCAGCCTGATCTCCTTCATCTTGTTGGCCTGACATCGTATAATTTTGAGTCTTGGTGTTAAAATGAGTCACTTTCACCAGTGGATTTACGATATTCAATCCAGACTCAAGCGTATTGTTTTGTACTTTTCCAAACAAGGATTGTACCCCTACTCTACCAGCATCGATTTGCACAACCATGGATGAAAACAGACCAACCAATATGAGCAAGATACCAGCTCCTTTACCTATACCGGCAAATTTGGCTAGCGGGGATTCTTTGCCCCCAGCCTGTGTCGAAAGCAGGAATAATAATATACCTAAAATGATAATGGTCATAGTTTTGATTTTTATTGTAAGCTGGTAAAGGTAGATGACCAGACTTTAACTTTTCAAATTATTTAGACTAGCTTCGAGATTACTCAGACGCGCTTGACCATCCGCCATCTTTTTCTGCTCGCTTTCGAGGACCTCAGGTTTTGCATTTTTTACAAATTTTTCGTTTTCCAGTTTTTTTCGAATGGAGTCTACAAAGCCCTGAGCATATATCATTTCCTTTTCCAATCGTAGCATCTCTGCCACCGGGTCTATAGTCTCTGAAAGTGGAATAAAATATTTGGTAGTGCCACTGATGAAGGAAGCAGATTGAGCTACTTCTGACTGCACCCACTCGATCGAGCTGATATTCCCAAACTTTGTCACAAAGTGCACATGGTGAGGATCTGAGAATAACTTTTTACTTTCATCAGAGTCGAAGATCTTGAGTAAAATAGCCTCCTTCATACTCAAGCCATTTTTATTGCGCACTTCCCGGATTGATCGGATCAAGTCCTGTAGTGTATTGATCGATTTCAATGCAGACTCATCATAGCCCAAGGGACCGGGGTAAGGTGAGATGATACAATCGTCACCAGCGGTCCTAGCTTTGAGTTGATGCCAAAGTTCTTCGGTAATAAAGGGCATAAAAGGATGCAGGGCAGACAATATTTCTTCAAAATAAGATATGGTTTGTTCGATGATGACGGGCGACATCCCCTTACCGCTCTGCGGCTTGACCATCTCAAGGTACCAGGAGCAAAAGTCATCCCACACAAACGTATAAAGTCCGGTGATGGCTTCAGAAAGCCGGTAGCCATGAATATCCTGATTGACTTCAGTTTTACACTTATTCCATTTGTGTGAGAAAGATTTCATAGCGAGTGTCTGGATAGCTGTGACCTGCTCATCCGAATCGATACACCAACCTTGTATCAATCGGGTAGCATTCCAGATCTTATTGCAAAAATTTCGACCTGTTTCACACAATTTTTCATCGAATAATAAGTCGCCACCAGCAGGGCTGGACGCTAAAATGCCATATCGTACTGCGTCAGCGCCATAATCTGAGATTAACTTCAGACAATCTGGACTATTCCCCAATGATTTACTCATTTTGCGACGCTGCTTATCTCGCACCATGCCTGTGAAATAGACCGTCTTGAACGGCAATTGATGCTCCCATTCGTAGCCTGCCATGATCATCCTGGCGACCCATAAGAATATAATATCCCAGCCTGTGACTAGTACGGCGGTGGGATAATAATAATTGAGTTCCTCTTTAGTTTGAAAGCCTTGGAATACACTCATCGGCCATAACCAACTCGAAAACCAAGTATCCAATACATCCTCATCTCTTCGTAGATCTGCTATGGTCAATCCCGGATTACCCGTATTGGACTTTGCCAAGATCAATGCCTCTTCGATCGACTCAGCCACATAAGGATCAGTAGAGCCTTCTACGTACCAGGCCGGGATCTGATGGCCCCACCAGAGTTGCCTGGAGATACACCAATCTCGGATATTTTCCATCCAATGCCGATATACATTTTTATATTTTTCAGGTACAAAAACGATATCGTCTTGCATCACGGCTTCCAATGCGGGTGCAGCGAGTTTTTTCATATCCACGTACCATTGCAAGGAGAGTTTGGGCTCTACCACAGCTGTTGTACGCTCTGATCGACCGATATTGGTTTTATACTCTTCTGACTTGATCAGTATGCCTAACTCTTGTAATCTGGCTACCACTAATTTTCGAGCTTCAAATCGATCTTTACCGACAAATATTTGAGCCGCTACACTCAGGGTCCCATCGTCATTCAACGTATCTATGACTTCCAGCTTATGCTTTTTACCAAGTTCATAGTCATTGATATCATGAGCAGGTGTCACTTTTAAGGCACCGGTACCAAATGCGGGATCTACATACTCATCAAATATGATGGGTACTACTCGGTCAATCATAGGTACCAAGACATTTTTACCTTTCAGATGAGTGTATCTTGGGTCGTCGGGATGCACCGCTACCGCTGTATCGCCAGTGATCGTCTCTGGCCGTTGTGTAGCGATGACGACATATTGATCCGGAGATCCTTCTACGGCGTATGCTACATGATACAAGATTGCATGCTCTTCTTGATAGATGACTTCTTCATTGCTGAGTACCGTTTTGGCTTCAGGATCCCAATTGACCAT
>JANOWJ010000056.1:0-52104 GCA_031417835.1 Saprospiraceae bacterium
GTATGGCAAAGCTAAACTTAACATCATCGATTCAACAGATGTTTTTTTTGATCAGGTCGATCAAGGCTCCCAGATTTGGATGTCTCATGCTGATACGGTCAATCGCCTACCAGATCAGTTTGACTTATTGGCTTCAACAGAGTCTATACCCATAGCCGCCTTTAAATCACTGGCTTATGGAGCCCCTGTCTATGCAATTCAGTTTCATCCTGAAGTGACACATACGATTCATGGCAAACAATTGTTGCATAATTTTTTATTTACAATCTCAGGCTTGGTGGGTGATTGGACACCTGCGCGATTTATAGATGAACAAATCACGCTGATCAGAGATGCTGTTCAAGACGATCACGTATTATTAGCGATATCTGGTGGTGTAGACAGTACAGTAGCTGCTGCTCTGATTCATAAAGCTATTGGCTCACAATTGCATGGCTTTTATATCGATCATGGTCTTATGAGACGCGGTGAAACGGCTCAAGTCATGCAGGTATATCATGAGCATGGATTTAATGTCAAGGCCGTCGATGCAGCCTCCTATTTTATATCCAGGTTAGAAGGCGTATCTGATCCAGAGCAGAAAAGGAAAATAATAGGCAAGGCCTTTATAGATGTGTTTGAAAAAGAAGCACTCGCTTTAAGTGAAGTAAAATGGTTGGCTCAAGGCACCATCTATCCGGATGTCATCGAATCCATCTCCGTACATGGTCCGGCAGTGACGATCAAATCGCACCATAATGTAGGTGGACTGCCAGAGAAATTAAATTTAAAGGTTTTGGAGCCTTTACGGATGTTGTTTAAAGATGAAGTGCGAAAAATTGGTCGCGAACTGGGCATACCAGATAGCATCTTGAAGCGACACCCATTTCCAGGCCCGGGTTTGGCAATTCGAATCCTTGGCGAAATCACTCCGGACAAAATCGAGATCCTGCAGAAAGCAGATGAGATATATGTGACTTTGTTGCGAAAGCATGAATTGTATGATTCGATCTGGCAGGCGGGAGCAATACTATTGCCAGTACGATCAGTAGGGGTCATGGGTGATGAACGGACCTATGAATTTACTCTGGCCCTGAGAGCAGTAAACTCCATGGATGGTATGACCGCAGAATGGAGTAAATTGCCCTATGAATTTTTAGCAGAAGTCTCTAACGAAATAATCAATAAAGTAAAAGGTATAAATCGAGTAGTATATGACATCAGCACCAAACCACCTGCCACGATTGAATGGGAGTAAATGGCTGGCTATCTTGTGCCTGTTGATATGGGCATCCTGCTCGACTCCTTCAAAGACAGTATCCACAGCTCCACCTGTGCCTAAGCCGGAGCAACGACCTGAAGTATACAATCCAGCGACGGGCCGATATGAGCCAGCCAATACTCAAAACACTAAAGTAGATACCGTTATTTGGAAGGAATCCGGTCAAGAGCCATTCATAAAAGACAATGCGGCAAATGATCAGGTCCGAGACCGCACTAAAAGATTGAACATCGTGCTGTTGATGCCACTATCTGATGAAGACTTGGGCAAAGACATCAATACTGAAGGGTCTGAAAAATTTTTTCATTATTACGCAGGTTTGAAAATGGGCTTGAATAAAATCAAAGACTCTACACCTAGTGTCAAAGTAAGCGTGATACCACTAAAGGCATTTCCTGATGCGATCCATCAGGCATTAAAATCACCTGAAATCGAAGACGCTGATCTTATCGTCGGACCGTTGCGTCGCGATCATCTCAATGAGACAGCTCGTGTAGCGTTGCAACGAGGCATTCCGATGGCCGCTCCTTGGAATTCATTTCGTACAATCGAAAATATTAATTCAAATTATATTTTACTCAAAGCTTCATTGCCTACACACTGTGAAGTACTGAGTCAACATATCTACAAACAATTCAAGCCATCTGATGTATGCCTGGTCGGCAGGGATAAAACTAAACCTCTGATGAATTATTTCCAAAGCGAAGCCCAGAAAATCAATAAATCGGGCCCGCCTTTGACTCAATCTATTGTAAAAGATGATTATAAATTTGGAGACGAATACAAGTATCTGGATACTACCAAATCGGTCTACATCGTGACCGAATTTGAAGAACCCAATATTGTATTTAATTTCCTACGGCATATCAATGTCATGCGCCGGGGCAGGGATGTGACCGTGGTGGGCATGCCATCATGGCAAGATTACTCTTCAGACTTTTTAAGCCTATTTAGTCAACTGAATGTTGTGATTTCAACTTCGACTTTTCCGGATTTGGGTCAGGACGAGGTCGTTCAGTTTAGAAAATTATTTTTTCATCAATATCAAAATTTCCCATTGAAGGAAGCCTATGATGGCTATGATGGAATTCAATATCTCGTCGAGATGATAAAAAAGTATGGACGAACCTTTCATCAGTATGGCGATATGACTACTTATCTAGGACTGGCTTCAGATTACAGACTTGAAAAAATTATTGATTTTACAAAGCCTATTGATGATCGACTTAATAATGTATTGTGTATTGAAAACAAAGCTTTACGAGTGCTCAAGTTTGATCAATATAGATTCTCCAAAGTTCAGTGAACTTGTATTATGTTACTTAAAAGAGAGGAAAAAATCAAGGAACTTATTCGCAAAAGGCAATCACATTTTACAGTTATACTTGAAAACGTAAAGGACCCGCATAATATCGGCGCAGTCATGCGTACGTGTGATGCAGTCGGCATTCGTGAAATATTTTTAATTTATACCAGATCTGGATCGGAGTCTAACTTTGTGTTAGGAAAACGAGCTTCTTCTGGTGCTCGCAAATGGGTGGATGTCTACGAATTTGACAGCGTAAAAACAGGTATGGAACATATTCGTGAAAAAGGATATGAACAAATTTGGGCCACAAAAATTATGACCAACAGTAAGGGATTGTATGAATTGGATTTTACTCAAAAAATAGCATTGTTATTTGGCAATGAACAACATGGTGTGAGTGACGAAGCACTATCCTATACCGATGGTAATTTTATTATTCCACAAGTGGGTATGGTGCAAAGTCTAAATATATCGGTGGCCTGTGCCGTCACCTTGTACGAAGGGTTTCGTCAGCGGATGTTAAAAGGATTCTACGAAAATCCGACAATGGATGCCGCCCAGCAGGATTCGATATATGATCGATATGCTCAACGCGAATTGCTTCGGGTGAAAGGTAAAAACTCCATCAAAATGAGCAATAAGACATAGGGTCTATTTCTTTTATTCAAAAATCAATCCAATTCTAAAGTCTCATTTTCTTTAGCCAATTGCGTATCAATAGATAGTTCTGCTGATTTGTGATTTTGATGTATTTCCTGTAATCGCTGATCGGAGTGCATGGGATCATGATGAAAAAAATATAACTTTTTGACCTTACACTGCTGGCCAAAAGCAATGGCCTGAGCAAATGAGCTGTGCCCCCAACCTATCTTATCTTGATATTCTGCAGTATCGTACTGTGCGTCATGAATAAGCACATCAGAGTGCTCCGCCAGCCCATACCCCGAGGTCCAGTCATTGGCTTTTGATCCATTGTGATGACCCAATGCCACCTCATGATCAGGTAAATAGGTTATGGTCTTTGCCCCATTGGAGATTCGATATCCTAGCGTAGGGCCAGGATGGCATACAAATGCTGAGTCGATGTCAAAATGGCCAATTTTGAGACTGCGCTTAGGTAAAGCATGGAAGTAATTTTCCGCATTAAAATCCTTTATTCTCACCGGGAACAATGGGGGCGATAGATACTTACTTAGATTTTTTATCAATTCGTCAGAATTAGTGGCCGGACCGTAAATATTGACTTTGATTTTTGGATTAAAAAATGGACCAAAAAAACCAAGCCCCTGGATATGATCAAAGTGAAGATGAGTAATCAGAATATGGAATTCTGTGAAAAGCTTGATATAATTGCTATCTGCAAGATTTTTGATGCCCGAACCGGCATCCAAGATGATCATGATACCCTTGTCTACGATAGTAACGCAGGAAGTATTTCCCCCAAAAGTCTGTGTATCTTGGTTAAATGTCGGTATCGACCCTCGAGTCCCCCAAAACCTTAATGTCATATGCTAGCGTTGGATTAGATTGAAGTAAATCAAAGCACCTAATTCTCGTTGGGCAAGTCCCACCAACGGCACACTCACTATCAATACTTTTTGGTTGATCTCTTCAAAATTACGCATCCAATACTCACCTTGCATAATGTGTCGTACACTCAATACTTGAATGAATGGCAGGTCAAGTATTTTTATGTTTTGATTTTTTTCTTCATTCGCATAGAATCGGTCGTCCCATTCCCGAGACTCTATCTCACCAGATTCATTAAATTTTTTTCCCAAGATGTGTTCTGCGGATTCATTGTAATAGATCATCTTACCATCATGATCTATCAGTGCAAGTGGTGTAGAGAGGTATTCTCCGAGTTGTCGTGCAAGTATAAATTCTATGTCTTGGGATGCCATAGGGCTGGTGTTAATTATGCTTGTCCAATTTAGCTATTTTTATATTACCAATAGAGATCGTTAATCGTTTTGTCAAAAATTGGCGTAGGGATGGCTTATACCCTTGTAAAAACATTGAAGACCATCACTGAATTGTGTTCAAATAAGACTGGATAACGACAACAGTATAGTATCGATCTGATCACTATTTTTTTCGGGCAAGAGAGCCTTGTATTGACTAAAGGAGTCTTTTGCAGACTTTAGTTTTTCCATTTCCAGATAAGCCAAGCCCAAATTGAAATACACATCTGCAAACCAGGGTGCCACTCGAGTGACCAATTGATAATGTAATATGGCCAATGGATAATTGGCTGCCTCAAAATAGACATTGGCCAAATTAAAATGGGATTCACAATGTCGAGGGTCCTCCACCAATGCCTTTGTAAAAAAATCGATCGCGTCTATCATATTTTGCTTGTGAGCTGCGATTACTCCCAAATTGCACAGGGCATGTGCTATATTCTCATTCTTTTCAATGGCTCTCAAATAATACCGCTCTGCACTAGGATCGTTGTGCAAATCGAGCTTTAAGGCCAGATCAAAAATATTTTCGGTCAATGGCAATGTATTTCCATCCTCCTTGGACTGGTCAAATAAGTTAAGTTGTCCGAATGTAAATCCAACAGTTTCGTCGGCCCGCTTGTAATCTATGGGTTGAAAGCGTTGTTTTTGATATGGAATGATCTTGGCCACCGGGCGTAAAATTAAAGCAATATGCCATACAAATCATAGAAAAATAAGACCAATCATCGAGGTCTTGTCATCCATGATTAGGAAGAGATTACGGCGTAATTCTGAAAACGTTCGGTAAACAGACTTTGGAGAAATTATAAAGTGTGGCTACTATGCAGACTTTTTCTTTTTACCCTCATTGGTATCTGATTCGGAATCGCCTGTGGCTTTGACCATTGGTTTGATATCGGCTTTGGCTTGACTGATACTTTCCTTCAAGGCGGTCATGATATCTACGATTGGAGTTTCTTCTTCCTTGACAGATACTATTTCTTTGCCGGCGATTTTAGCATTGATGATTTCCATGAGCGACTCAAAGTAACGATCTTTGAGTACCAACTCATTGAACGATTTTGACATGGTTTCTACCAGGACATTGGCTAGTTTAAGTTGAGCTGGGTCTATTTGGGCATTCGGATCGAGTTGAGGTACTGCATCTATGTTTCGCAGTTCATTAGGGTATCGTAGCATGTACATCATAAGACCCGCACCGCTCGGAGCTATTAATACGACTTCTTCTTTTTCGCGAAGTACGACCCGACCCACCGCTAGTCGGTTAGTTTGATCTAGGCATGATTTCAGCAATCCATAAGCTTTGGTGGCAACCTCACCATCCGGGCCTGCAAAATATGGGGTATCAAACAGGGCAGGGTGGACCTCCTCTTTACTTACAAAAGCCTCTATATCAATGATTTTTGTGCTTTTTAATCGTACTTTTTCTAGGTCACTAGACTCCATCAATACATATTGATCAGGTGCATACTCGTAACCTTTGACTATATCTTCTGACTTGACGGATTCTGCACATGACTTACATTTCTTATCATAGCCGATAGGACTCATGTCTTTTTTATGCAATTGCCTGAAACTCACAGACTGACTCGACTCAATGGCATTATACAGCCTGATCGGTATGGTGACCAATGAAAATCGAATATGACCTTTCCAAATGGATCGCATATATAGTTAAGTTTAATCTTACAAATAACATGTACAAAAACCATTCCAAGCGTTAGTAGGAGTGTGCCATTCACTCGAGATCCGGTCTGAATTGTATAAAAACAGGTTCCCGCAACGTGCCATTTGGCGTGATCGAAGCATATTGAACCTCACAGATACGAAGGGGTTTAGTCCAAAAAGTATTTTTTTCTTCTTCCATCTTAATATCCAAGGGTTTTTGATCAATGGATATTGGCTCCAGGATGTTTTTTTTGATATCGCGTAGCATGGTTTCGTCAAAGCCAGATCCTACTCGACCGCGGTATACCCAGCTACCATCTGTCTCGTCCTTGGAGATCAGCTGCATCGATCCAAAATAATCCTCGCGATCTCCTTTTCCAATCGTATACCCCACAATAGTACATTCTATGGTCGATCGGAATTTAATTTTCAACCAGTCATTACTCCGCTTACCCGGCGTATAGATGCTTCCTATTCGTTTGGCCATGATGCCCTCCAGTTTCATGCGGGCAGCCGCTTCGTAGAGACTAGCCCCATCATTAAATACATCGCTGGATCGAAACACGGTTTTGGATTTGATGATGTCTTTTAGCCATTCCTGCCTTCTGAGCAGTGGCTCTTTGAGCAAGTGGCGTCCATCGAGGTACATGACATCAAATAGGTAACAAAATACAGGCTTAGCTTTTGATAAGGCATCTATTGCAAATTTGCCGGCATGCATTCTGGATATGACATCTTTGAACATGGGCAATCCATTTTTATCCAGGCATACCACCTCAGCATCGAGTGTAGCAACATTGGCATTTAGATGATCTCTGGCTTTGATCATTTCGGGAAATTGGTCGGTAATATCCCGACCCGATCTAGAGCAGATTTTGATTTTTTCTTCTTCCAGATATATCGTTACCCGTATACCATCCCACTTTACCTCATATACAAATTCATCTTTTGTGATCGGGACAGTAGCTGAAGTGCTGGCCAACATAGGCAAAATGACTGTATGCCGATCCCATTGGTTTTTGTTGACTCGCTCTAGGATCCATTCCTTGCCTTTGGTGTTATGCATTCTAAATTCACCATCCAATTCGGGACTAGAGAGTGCAAAATAGAAGCCATCTTTTTTTTGTTTGGTAATTTCAAATCGACCTTTGGCAAAGATCCACATGGAGCCACCTCCATATTCACCTTTTGGGATGACTCCCTCAAAATTTAAATACTGAACCGGATGTGGTTCTGTTTCGATGGCCATCCGCTTGATGCCGGGTTGATCAGGCATACCTCGAGGTACAGCCCAACATCGTAAGACACCATCTACTTGTAGTCTGAGGTCATAATGCAACCTTGAGGCATGGTGACGATGAATGACAAACGCATTAGGATTGGAATATTCATCATGGTCCTCTCCCTTCGGTTCTGGACTGATGCCAAAATCCCGCATACTCTGATAAGAGGATAATTGTTCCGGGCTCTTATGTTTTTGGCCGGAGGGGTTGATCAAATGACTTGTTGCAGCACTTGCATTTCTCTGGGTGTGTAGCATTACAGCTTTACTTCCAAAGCCATCCCAAGCATCTCCAAATTTGCTGATAGTATCTGCTGCGTTAGCTATCGTAAAATATTTTGCACTTTCCAATTCGTCCAGTTTGTCCCATTCGAGAGGCATAGATACAGGTGCATGTGGTTTGCCCCTTAAAGAATAAGGTGCTATGATTGTCTGTGATGCATGATTGCGTTGTATATCGATAAATATTTTATCCGTTCGTTGATTTTTACGCACATTTAGAGTGCACAAATCTTTATGAGCGGCAGCAAACTCCTCTGTCATCCGCTTCAAAGACTCTATCACGACTTCATAGTTGTGTGCTGGCTCTAAGGGTATAAACAAGTGAAGTCCTTTGTTGCCGCTTGTTTTGAGATAGGGATAGTATCCGTATTGACTCACAAAAGTCCTTAATTGTTTTGCAATATTTTTGGTTTGATCCCACCAACCTTCTTCCGGCGGATCTAGATCAAAGATCAATACATCAGGGTTGGTATATAATGGCCTTTTGCAATTAGCCATATGCAGTTCGAGTCCGGCCAGATTAGCGATCCATACCAATGTCGCTTCCTCATCTGCTATGATATATTGTTTCTCTTCTTTGCCCAAGGCCACACTGTCGATCCAATCCGGAGTCCAGTCAGGTTTGTTTTTTTGATAAAACACTTCGCCTTCGATTCCATCCGGATATCGGATGAGGCTCAGCGGCCGACCTTTGATGTATTTGAGCATCGTAGGACCTATCGTCAGATAATATTGTATGACTTCGGCTTTGAGTATTCCATCCTGCTTATAAATGCTTTTTTCCAAATTGCTCACCTTCAATACTCTTTTGCCGATCTGAGTATTTATAAAGGTGGATTTCGACATATTACAAATAATTTTAATGTAAATTTATTGCGCTTAATACATTAATAATCAATGTATTATAAGAAAGCCTAAAAGCACATATTATAATAATTAATAATTTATGGAACAGTTGTTGTTAAGATTGTCTTGGATAAAATTACAGATCGGTAACGATAATTATCAAATTCATTTTTAGAAGTACAAACACCATCCAAAATTAATTACCATGATTAAAGATGTTTTATTGACGAAAGGTTTTTATACCCTCTTCAAGTATATTGGACCTTGTATCCTATTGATTATAGGTATAATGCCATTAAAAGCACAGCTTGGGTGCCCTTTGATTTGTGATGCAAAACTAAATATACCATTGGATGAAGCTTGTGAGCGACTATTGACTCCTCTGGATTTGTTAGAAAATCCAGGGCTAACCTGTGGTACCTATGTTTTGACCTTATCCTATCCGTTTGGGACTAATAAATATGCGGTTCCGCAGGTGGATAGGTCACATCTGGGTTATACCTTCATTTATAAAGTGACAGAGACCACTACGCGCAACAGTTGTTGGGGCTATGTATTGGTAGAAGACAAATTCCCGCCTCAACCTACTTGCAAAAGCATCGCCATCAGTTGTTTTCAATTGGCTCAATATTCTGAGATACTCGGTGAAGTGCAGGACAATTGCGCGCAAGAAGGGCATGCTGTGATCAGCGATCTGGTGTGGGAAGAATATGGATGTGATTCAGCCATTCTGGGCCGGGTATTCCGAACCATTCGGTCATATGACCAATGGGGTAATTCAGCCACCTGTATGGATACACTTAGTATTAAAAAAGATAGTTTGGATCTGGTCAAATCACCAGACCACCTCGCCCTCAACTGTCGTATAGTATGTCGAAAGCCAGGTGCGACCGGTTCATTGACAGATATTAAAAACTATGACATTATTAATTTTTCTGCCAATAGCAATGATCCTAACTATCCTACACCAGGATTATTATTAAAATTGCAAAGCAGAGATACTTTTGGAAGTGCTCTGCGAGGTTGTATCTCTCGGGATTCATTGTTAGTACCTGCATTGCGAGACACGATCACTATTGTAGTCCCTAAAAACACTCCATTCCCAGCGGGCTCTGGATTAGTAGGGTTAGCTCTAAATGATACGTGTGTCCGGGTAGATTCTTGTGTAAATATGTGGACGATGAATGGGGTATTGAAAGGTGGATTATGCAAAGTAAGTCTCATCTATAAAGACCAAATCACACCGATATGTGGCAATGGATTTAAAATAAGACGCGAGTGGATTGTCTCAGATTGGTGTACTAAAGAGGATACTGTGCTCGTACAGTATATCAAAATACAAGATCATGAAAGCCCAATCGTATTGGTATCTCAACGAGATTACGATGAGGTCGTCAAGCCACATGATTGTATAGCTGCTGTAGCAGTCAAGGCATTAAAAGTAGATGATTGTGATCTGCAGATCACACAAGAATATTATATAGCATATACCACTGGATTAAAAGGCAAAGTCGTCGTAATAAAAGGCACCTTACCTGGTGTGCTCAATCTTCCTGCAGTCGAAGGTATTTATGGAAAGAGGTGTTTTAAATTATATGTGGATATCTCAGATCGATGCTTTAACAGGACTCGGGATTCGATCAATATCTGCGTGACCGATGCTACGCCGCCTACGCCTCTTTGTGATGAAAAGACACAGGTGACTGTAGATCCTGCCACCTGTTGGTCTCGAGTCTATGCTCAGGATCTTGATAATGGCAGCCGGGACAATTGTTGTGAACTTTTACATTTTGCAATAGCAAAGATGAAGGATGTACAAGATGCTAAAGCTAATGCTATAGCCAAAATTGAGAAAAATTGTGGAAAAAAAGAGTATTGGGATAAGAAGACTTTTTACGATGCCTACATCGAAAACTGGATCAATTGTTATGTGTTTCAAGATTATTTGGATCTGAGCGAATGCGGTGAACAGCAAGTAATATTGAGAATCTATGAAGCCTGCGGAGTGCCTTTGTATGATGCTCATGTCTTTCCATGTAGCCCGCACGACTGGTTTTGTTATAATTCCAGTCATCTGTTCAGAGCTGAATTTAACTTCAATTCGTTGGACAAACGCGATGTATGGTATGTCGGTTCCAAATCAAAAGATTGCACCTGGACTCCTAGGATCCTATGTGGAGATTCACTCACCAATTGGTTAGGTTATCTTCGAACAAAAAATTATGATAGTCGGGAGAATTTTCCTGGCTCGATCAACATGCCAGCATTTGGCGACTTCAATCTGATATTCGAATTAAGTAAAAACTGTTTTGACCTTAACTATACAGCTAATTTTAATACGCGTACTGCCAACCTGCAGGTCTATGAGCCAGGCAATACGTGCTCTAAATACTTATACAATGATTGTATGATCATGGTCAATGTAGTCGATAAAACCCCTCCGGTCTGTGAAAAACCCATTGATATATCCGTGTATTGTGATGGTGTCGTCGGTGGTGAAAGTTATGCTTATGCAAAGTATCAAAACTGTAGTAATGGTCTGGTCGATGGTATTTGGCCTCGAGAAATAGAGTGTATCAAAGAAAATGATGGAGCATTAACAGATGCTTTTGATCCTATTGGTAAACCTATAGGTTATTATGGTGGACCAGTATTGATAGAGGATCATGATGACCACGGCTTCGAAGAAGTAGATTGCAAAAGTAGCTATGACATTTGGAGCCCAATATATTGTAAGCAGTGGCTTTGCTTGGATACCCTTGATCAAGGTAAAAAAGTAGATTATAGTTCTTATTTTTCAAAACCGGTGACGGCCAGCAATGGTCGACCCAGTACTTCTGCGGGTGCGGGTAGGTTTTATATTTGGGATAATTGTGTCATGGATAGTAATGTGCCATTTGTAGACGATAGACAAATCGATAAATGTGGCAAAGGATGGATCAAAAGGACCTGGACAGCAAAAGACAAATGCGGTAATACTATAAAATGCGATCAAAAGATTATCGCCTCACATCGGTCAGATTTTGAAGTAATCTTTCCTGCAGATGTGACGATCAATTGTAAAAATTTTAGCGAACTCAAAAACCTTTTTCCCGGTGATACTGCTCTTACGGGCAATGTGATGGTCATGGATGATGAGTGCGAGCTAGTAGGTGTAAATTATGAAGATACCCGATACGATGTAGTAGAGGAGGGTTGTTATAAAATAGTACGACAATGGACTTTGATCGATTGGTGCAAATATGACCCATTACAACATGATCGTCAACCGGATGTCATCGTCAATGATACCTTGCTGGCAGATCTACACCATAGGCCATGTGTCGTCAGACATCTCAAAGACGATGGAGATGGTTACATTGTTTACTCCCAAATTATTAAAGTGATAGACGAAGTCAATCCTGTATTGAATTGTAAAGACACGACATTTTGTAGTTATGTGGAAAACTGTACAGAAAAATTTTCAATGAATTTTTCAGCTACTGATGATTGCACACCATCCGATCAAATCAGTTATCGATGGGAGTTGGATTTCAAGCAAGATGGCTCTATAGAAAAAAGAAGTATACCCAATGTAAAGGGAATTTCAGAAGTGTTGACCAAAGGCGTTTACGCCATCACAGTATATGCAGCAGATCGATGTGGCAATGAAGATACTTGCGTATTCAAAATTACTATAAAAGACTGCAAGGCACCTACGCCATATTGCCTCAATGGTATAGCTACCGTACTGATGCCATCCTCAGGAAATCTGGTGATTTGGGCAACTGATTTTAATGCTGGCAGTTATGATAATTGTAGTATCAAAGATTCTCTAAAGTACTTTTTTGGTGACTCTACCTGTTCAAAACCTGGCGTATCTAGTCAGACATTTACCTGTGCTAACTTAGGCACACAAAATTTATGTATCTATGTCGTCGATGAGGCAGGTAACACGGATCATTGTGTCACCTACGTGCTTATTCAAGATAATGGTTCACCTAAGATTTGTCCTCAGCCTAGTTTGGCCCTATCGGGTGGTTCTATACGAACAGAAACATCAGAGCCTGTGCAAAACGTAACAGTACAATTGAGATCAGGTGATCTTGCAGCCGTGACTAAAATCACTGGACCTGATGGTAAGTTCTCATTTAATGTCTTAGACATGAATAAGACTTATGAGATCGTACCTGACCTTAATACGGATTGGTTAAACGGAGTGTCTACTTTAGATCTATTGGCCATCCAACAACATATCATGGGTGTGAAGACGCTCAAATCGATGTATAAACTCATTGCAGCCGATGCTGACAATTCCAAAAGTATAAATGCAGTAGATCTATTGGAGTTGCGTAAGCTTATTTTAGGAGTGTACGAACAACTTCCAAATAACAAATCCTGGCGATTTGCTGAAAAATCTACGGTCAATCCGTCTGCACCCTATGAGATAAAAGAACTAGTACGCAATCCAGCTTCGTTTATTAGTATTCCTCAAAATGATTTTGTGGCTATCAAAATAGGTGATGTCAACCAAAGTGTAGAGGCTCATCAATTGTTAGGTACTGAATCAAGAAGTGTGAGTGGTGGAGCGACTTTAGTAGTAGATGATGTCGATTTCTCATTAGGTCGATTGCTCGAAATACCGATCAAAGCTGGGTCGGACATGACCTTGGCAGGCGCTCAGTATACGTTGACTTTTGATGCTTCGGTCCTTGAATATAAAGGATTTAAAAGCAATGCGGTGCAACTCGATAATTCTAATGTTGGCTTCAATCATCTAGGTAAAGGCTTGCTGCCAATGGCATGGATATTACCTCAGGTGAGCACGTTTAAGAAAAATGAAGTCCTGTATACAATGCTTTTTAAAGCTAAGGCAAATGGATCGTTGATGGAGATGATCCGCCTGAACTCCAAAGTGACTAAAGCTGAGGCATATGTATCTCCAGATGATCTGGTAGGCCATCCGATCAGCCTCGTCGTCCAAGCCCGAAATACCGCGGCTGGAATACGACTGTTTCAGAATACCCCCAATCCTTTCGCCAAACAGACTATGATTGGTTTTGAGCTGCCAGTTGTGAGCAAAGTAAAGATCACGATAGTAGATGTGGCAGGTAAAAAAATAAAAGAATATCAAGGTGAGTACAACAAAGGCTACCATGAAATTAAAGTACTCAATGTAGACTTACCCCGAGGTGGAGTGTATTACTATCAAATGGTAGCTAATAATCAATCGCTCACAAAAAAAATGGTATTGTTCGAGTGATGAAGTATAGCATGATGTTAAAATAAATGAAAAGACCGTCTGGTGTAAAGGCGGTCTTTTCTTTTTAAAAGTTTTTGATTTATGAAGATAGGATTACTCTCAGATACCCATTCTTATCTGGATCCAGCATTGATGAGCTTGTATGATGATCGGGATGAGCTCTGGCATGCTGGAGATTTTGGAAGTATGGAATTGATTCAAAAGCTTTGTCAACATAAACCTGTCAAAGGAGTGTTTGGAAACATAGATGATCAAGAGATTCAAAGGCAGTATCCATTAGACCTTGAGTGGACGATCGGCACTTTCAGAATATACATGACTCATATTGGAGGATATCCTGGTAAATATAACCCAAGGGTAAGAAAAAACTTGATCACTCGTCCGGTAGATTTATTTATATGTGGTCATTCTCATATCCTGAAGGTCATGAAAGATCCTATTTTGGGCCACTTGCATATCAATCCTGGAGCCAGTGGTCATGAGGGGTTTCATATTTTACGTACTGCGACTAGATTTGAGATCAAGGACAATAAGTTGATTAATCTGGAGATACTCGAATTAGGCCCCAGAGGCAAAATTAAATAAAATGACTCGTTGATCATTTTGCAATAGGGTGAGGTCTTAGTTCGGTCAAAAAGCACTATTTAGCCTCCGTCCACGCTCAACTTAGATCGGTAATCTAAGCATACAATAACTAACTTTGCAGTTCCTCCATGGATGACCAAATCGAAGAACCAATCCCCGTAGAATCTGATGATCTTCAGGATCAAATGATTATCAAAGTAGATAAAAATCAAACCCCGACCAGGATTGATTCTTTTCTCAATGATAGGATCAAAAATGTATCACGCACCCGTATCCAGCATGGATTAAGATCCGGGGCTATTACAGTAGATGGCAAGGCGGTGAAACCAAATTTTAAAGTACTGCCTCAACAATTGATCCAGGTGATCGTGCCGCATCATGGCAATTATGAAATCGTACCCGAAGACATACCATTGGATATCATCTATGAAGACGACGATCTGATGATAGTAAATAAACCAGCAGGTATGGTAGTCCATCCCGGCGTTGGTAATTACAATGGCACATTGCTCAACGCGCTCGCACATTATTTAAAATTGGATACTCAAAAAAATAAGGATACGAATACATTTAATTATGAGCGATTGGGCCTCGTGCATCGGATCGATAAAGAGACATCAGGCCTGCTCGTGATTGCTAAAAATGATTTCGCACTGAGTCATTTAGCAAAACAGTTTTATAATCATACTTCATCCCGGGAATACGTTGCTTTAGTCTGGGGCGAACTAAATGAGGATATAGGCACCATAGACATGCATATTGGACGGCATGCCCGGCATCGCCAGCTATTTACAGTATATCCAGACGGAGATCATGGCAAACATGCCATTACACATTGGCAAACTTTAGAAAAATTATACTACGTATCCTTAGTCAAGTGTACGTTAGAGACGGGCAGGACACATCAGATCAGAGTCCATATGCAATCGTTGGGTCACCCGATATTTAACGATGAACGGTACGGTGGAGACCGGATCGTAAAAGGTACGGTCCATGCTAAATACAAACAATTTGTGGATAATTTATTCACGCTATTCCGCAGGCATGCATTACACGCTAAGACCCTGGGAGTGAATCATCCGACTACTGGCATTCGTATGGAGTTTACTTCACCATTGCCACCGGAGTTTGATGAGATGCTGACGAAGTGGCGAAATTATGTAACACATCAAAAACAATTAAAATTATGAATTTGCGGGAGCGGCTGGATCTCTGTATAGCAGTAGGTAAAAAATTATTGTCTGATGAACCTCTTAAATCACAAGTTCTGCTTGAGGCTAATCTACAAAACAATTGGTTTGATCCAAAAAACACACGAGCTGCCTTAGATCAGATCGCTATGGCCTATTTGGATTCAACTAAACTTCATGAATGGGTCGCACGCTATGATGTGAAAGAATGTAAACCCTTGCGAATAGGACTAGTGATGGCAGGCAATATACCTTTGGTGGGGTTTCATGATCTACTGGCTGTATTTATATCGGGTCATCATGCAAAATTAAAACTTTCTCAAAAAGATAGCATATTATGGCCTTATATCCTGCAGCTGTTTTATGAGCTCGATAGTCGAAGCATTCCTTGTTTTGAATTATTAGAAAGATTAAATAATGTGGATGCAGTCATAGCTACCGGCAGTGATAATTCATCGCGTTATTTTCATTATTATTTTGATAAGTATCCTCATATCATCAGAAAAAATAGGGTAGGAGTGGCTATACTGACTGGGCTGGAGACCGACGAAGAACTGGAGGCTCTAGGTATGGATGTATTCCAATATTATGGACTTGGTTGCCGAAATGTCTCAAAACTTTGGGTGCCGCGGGAGTTTGATTTTGTTCGCTTATTGAGGGTATGGGATAAATATAATGATCTAAAAGATCACACCTCTTATCGAAATAATTATGACTACAATCTGGCTATCTACATTATGAATGGAATAAAATATATGGCCAACGATGCTATACTTTTGGTAGAACGCGATGATCTGGTATCTAGATTAGCGAGTATACACTTTCAATATTACGATATGGTAGAATCTGTCATTGAAGAAATACAATCGCATTTAGATAAAATTCAAGTCATAGTGGCCCATCGACCCATTGGGGATCTTAAAGTCCTACCGCCCGGTACAGCGCAAAGGCCCATTCTATCGGACTATGCTGATGACATAGACACCATACAATTTCTACTTGATTTATGACAAGACTTGAAAAATCTTATGCTATCCTTCATATCCTGGAAAATCTGTTTCCTGAGGTAGAAGTTCCACTCCAACATCGTGATCCTTTTACTTTATTGATTGCAGTACTGTTATCTGCGCAATGTACCGATGTGCGGGTCAATAAAGTGACTCCGGCGCTTTTTGCATTGGCAGATGATCCATGGAAGATGAGTCAACTGAAAGCGGAAGAAATTGAACAAATTATCAAGCCCTGTGGACTAGGTCCTGCTAAATCAAAAGCGATAGTAGCTACATCCAAGATATTGGTGCAAGACTATCAAGGGGTGGTGCCGCGAGATATGTTGGCTTTAGAATCTTTGCCTGGTGTAGGTCATAAGACGGCTTCAGTGGTGCTTTGTCAAGCTTTTAATATTCCAGCCTTTCCGGTCGATACCCATATTCATAGGCTGGCTTATCGATGGGGACTGAGTGATGGGAGCTCTGTCACACGTACAGAGCAAGATTTGAAAAAACTTACTCCTGAATCAAAATGGATCAAGGCACATCTTCAATTCATATTGTTTGGCAGAAAATATTGCCCGGCCAGAGGCCATCATGCTCAAGATTGCCCGATTTGTTCACTATACGGACTTAGAAGCCGAATGTGAAGGGAGATGGATTAAAACGGATAGCCCAAAGATAAATTATACTGCAAATCTTTTAAGCCATTAAAAGGAGGATTATGGGTACCATTTTCGTTTAGATACGGCGTTCTAAGTTTAACCCCACTGTCAAAACGAATCAAGAAAAAATTAAAATCCAATCTAAATCCAAATCCGGTGCTTAAATAAAGTTGCGATAAAAATTTGGTTGATAAAGCGCCACCGGGAAGTGCAGCATCGGCTTTTAGCAACCATACATTGCCTCCATCAAATAGGAATGCACCTTTGAGTATCGAGAATATATCAAAACGATACTCCGATCCAAATTCAATTTTAAAATTTCCAGTTTGAAAAAAACTAAATCGGTTTAAAGTTTGATTGTTTTTGACAAGTCCTGGACCAATCTCGCGTATTGCCCAGCCCCGGATACTGTTGGGTCCACCAACATAAAATTGACGGATAAAAGGGATGGAATTATCTTTTTCTCCAAAAGGTACAGCAATACCTGCAGCTATTCTTAGTCCAATTTGATTGGTACCGGATATACGTAAGGTATAACGACCATCCACCTCAAATCTGCCAAACCTCGAAATTTTGGATAAAATCTGTTTTTTTGAAAATAAATCTATTAGCCCTGCTTCAACACCGGAAGACTCAAAGCTGACCAATATCCGCGAACTATTTTGATTTCGATATTGACTATTGATGTCAGCTGTTAGTTCTTTGACCAATATCCCTGCGATCAATCGATCTTCAAAGCTTTTTTTCAAAAACTCTGGTGCTACTTTAATAAATCCGCTGGACAAATCGTAATTGAGGTAATCAAAGCCCACCGGATTAAATCGATAAAATATCCTGTTGTCTTTAGTGAATTCATAACCAAAACTAATCTTGGATTCCCGTTGTACTGACCGTTCTGTTTTTTCAAAAAAATTAAAAAACAAGTCATACACATTGGCCAGGTTTATTCTTGTACGAGCATTGGTTTTAATGTCCCGATAAAATTGATCAGAAATCAAATGTGTTTGATTTGCTAAACGTGCAAACCCTATTTCTAAAAATCTGGGAATAGTAAAGTTGGCTTGGAGGTTCAATCCCCACGGGGTCTCCACCTTGCCGGACACCACCTGAAATCCAAGATTTGGAATGATAGACAACGAAAATTGTTCTCCACCTTTAAAAAGATTGCGGTGCCTATACTGCAATGCCAATCGTAGATCCAAAAGTTTATTACTACCTACTTGTACTTTATTGGTAACATAACTTGACTCAAGATCTACTTGTACGAATTGTTTTTTTACAGCCGGTAAATATAGATTGATATTGAGTCGGTCTTCATCGACCAATTCGGCGATCACGCTTACGCTTCGATAGATGCCCAGATTCTGAAAAGTGTTGCGTGTCTTTTGTAAATCGCTGATGCGATATAGACTGTCTGTGGACATTTGAATATATCGTTTTAAAATCGATGGTTTCAGCACCTGAGGACTTGTGCCTTGATGATAGTTGATTCCATCCACTACGGTATCTAAAATGGATGTTGTATTGGATAGTCTATCATAAGCATACACATGGATTTGATGAATCTTATAGGCTTTGAAATCTTCTTGGCCATCGGGAGGAAGGATAGTGCATTCCAGATCAATCATCTGCTGGGTGGAGTCTGAATAATAATAATCAAAGTTGGATTTATTGATCAAATAGTACCCTCGGTCCTGCAAATTTTGAATGATTATGGCCTGATCCGTGATCAAGATTTGTTCGTCTAACGCCATACCTGGTTTGAGTAGTAAAGTTGGCTTGATACTGTCTATGATACGCTGGACTTTTTGATTTTCTGAAATGTACTTTAAAGAACGAATTCTCAATGGAAGCCCCGCGTCTACGATATAGGTTACCTTAGCTCTATTTTTTTTCTGTTTGACCTGATAATCTACTGTACCCTGATAGTAACCTGAAGCATTAAGATGTTTTATAAGGTCTTCTTTAGTCTGATCTGCAGCAGCAGGGGTATACCACATCGGGCGCTCAGAAAGTTTTTTTATAAAAAATTTATCCCATTTCGAGCTATCTTTTAATCTACTGTGTTTTAAATAAAGATGGAGGTAGCCATTACCTAATCCATATCGCGGAGTAGGTACGACATAGATGATGCGATCGCGTTCAAGTGGTCTCTTAGTCAGTTCTGATGAGATGAGCTTTACCTTGTTTTTAGTCAATAGGATTTGACCCGGTGGTAAGTGTTTATTGATCACACAGCTTTGATGAGATATCGCTATCATCAAGAGCACAATGAATGAAGTATTTTGGTATATAAGTTTGATATGTTTATTTTTAGGTCTAAATGCTTTCTGAAAATACATCAAAAATAATACGATCGCTCCTTCACAAAAAGTATCGCTATAAGCATAATATTTTTAGGGTGGAAGGTCGTAAGGCGATATTGGACATGCTTTTAGCTGGTTTTGATGCTATCCAACAACTTTATATATCTCAGAATGCTTTAGAAGAACATGAAAAAATCATATCAAAGGTACGAGGAAAAACGACCATTTTGTCGGCTAAAGAATTCTCAAAAATATCCAATCTGGATTCTGCAGCTGATATGATTCTGATCGGTTATATCCCACCACCGTTAGTCAATTTAATCGGTCATTTTGATCAAGGTATACATCTTTATCTCGATCAGGTCCAGGATCCTGGCAATGTAGGCACTATACTTCGCACAGCGGAGTGGTTTGGCATCTCGAGTGTAGGGCTTAGTGAAGGCACTGCTGACATCGTCCACCCCAAGGTAGTCCAAGCATCGATGGGTAGTTTTAGTCGCATGCCGTATTGGCTAGGCTCCCTGACAGATGTTATTCTGGATCCTCCTGGTCAAGTGTTAGGCGCTGATCTCGGCGGAGTGCCTATCTATCAAAACCAATGGCCCCAAAATGGCATTTTAGTCATAGGAAGTGAAGGTCAAGGGATCAGTAATCCAATCAAAAGTAAGATCGAAAAGTATGTACATATACCTGCTTTTTCACCCCATATAGAGTCACTTAATGCGGCTAACGCAGCAGCCATTATATTATCTGAGTGGCGCCGCAATGTGAGTACACAGCCTTTCATGCCATTCAAATAAAAAAAAAGCACCCCATTGCTATGGGAGATCTTTTTTGAATTCAAATTGATGGATATTATAGAATGTTTTTGATAGCAGGTTCTAGTGCCTCACCGCGCAGGTTGGTACCTACGATCACCCCTTCTTTATTAAGCAAATAAGACATAGGTATGGATTGGATACCATAAGTCCGTCCAGCAATACTATTCCAATGTTGAAGGTCACTGACATGATTGGGCCAGCTTAGTTTGTCTGCGGCTATAGCGGCCTTCCAGTTTTCTAATCCGCCTGGTCTATCTAAGGAGACACTGTATACTGTAAATCCTTTGTCTTTATACTTGTTATATACATTGACCACATTGGGATTTTCTCTACGACATGGCCCACACCAACTTGCCCAGAAATCCAACAATACCACTTTGCCTCTCAATGACTTCAAATCAATGTTTTTGCCATCCGGATTAGGTAAATTAATATTTGGAGCCTCGGAGCCTTGTTTGACGAGTTGAGCACTTTCAGTAGCCATCAACTCACGTTCCATACCAGTGGTGAGATTGTCTAACTCTGTGGTATAAGCGCTTTTAGGATATTTTTCGCGGAGTTTGACGACCACTCCTTGCAGCAAGGCCAGATCTTCTTTGGATGGTGTGACATTGCCCATTGCCAAAAACATCGCTGATAATGGATTTGTAGCATTGGCTACTTCTTTTTTGATATCCGCCAGACTGATCTCTTTGTTGTTGAGTTGGCCTACTATTTTATTGACTTTGATTGACTCATCCGATCCTTTGATCGTACAGGTACCATTTTGCATGTCAGCCATAGAGCCGGTCAGGTCAATCGTTTTTTCAGACCCATCGAGGATGAGCATCACATTACGACTGCCTATTCGGATCCGATATATGCCAGCTTCCATTGGAGTATCTGTAGACAGTGAAAACTTGCCGTTCGTTCCGACATCTGCTTTGGTAATGACCTCGATCTTGCGGGTGACCATTGGCAGCTTATCTAAAAATATAATCAGGTTAGAGGCATCCGTGATTTTGCCTTTGACGGTCAATCCTTTGGAACTCACCCCAGCACAATTCACTAGTAAAAGTGTAAAAACACCAGAAAATATATAATAAAAGGTACTTCTTAACATATTAAAGAAAAATTTAATGCAAAATTAGCGATTTATTATGAAAAAATCAAGCCCTGCCACCAAATGACTTTTCCGATTAATTCTCCATGACCACTGACAATTGACTTTTGTATTTTTCTGACCAATTGCCAACATCACCTAGACTGTCTCCATCTAGTGTAAAAAGTCCGTCCGCTCGCGTCACGCCTAGTTGGAATACATCTACACCAAGATCTCTAAGGAGTAAATCTGTCGTCTTTTGATTTTCCTGTGAAAGGGCGATGATGACCCTGGATTGGCCTTCACCAAATAGAAAACTATCCTTCCTGACATCGTGCATTGAATACAATTGTACCCCTATCTGATGTTTTACACAAGATTCAAAAAGCGAGACAAATAATCCACCGTCGCTGATATCATGGACTGCTTCTACCAATTCAGCCCTTATAAGTTGTTTGACAGCATGCTGGACTTTGAGCTCCTGATCCATATCAAAATATGGCACCGTGGAGTGTTTGATTTGATGGATAGTGCGGAGGTACTCGCTCGACCCTATGTCGTTCGTGATTGGCCCGATCAGATAAAGGATCAGCCCAGGTACTTTAAACGAAATAAAGGTCTTATGGTTGATTGGCAAAAGGCCTATCATGCCTATAGTGGGAGTAGGGTAGACAGGAATAGTTTTATCTCCTATTTGAGATTGATTATAAAAACTCACATTACCACCAGTGACTGGTGTATTAAAAGCTCTACAAGCTTTACCCATACCTTTGATCACCTCCACAAATTGCCAATAAACTTCATGATCGTAGGGATTGCCAAAATTAAGGCAATTCGTTATAGCCAATGGTTCGCCACCGGAACACACAATATTGCGAGCGGCTTCTGCGACAGCGATCTGAGCACCTATATCCGGGTTAGCATACACATATGCACTATTACAATCCACGGTCATCGCCAGAGCTTTGTCAGTGCCTTTGAGATATACTAATGCAGCATCAGAAGGCTCTACTGTATTCATAGATCCCGTGCGTACTGTAGAATCATATTGCTGATAAATCCATTTTTTTGACGCGATATTGAGGGTAGAAATAATCTTGGTAGCCACTGCTCCCAGATCGGAAGGCTCAGGGATCTGATCTGCATTAAAAGCTTCAACTTGCTCCATGTAGCTCGGTTTTTTAAACGATCTTTCATAGACTGGAGCACCGCCACCTAACACTAAACTTTGAGCGGGTATCTTTCCTACCAATTGGCCATGAAAATAGTATTCCAAATCAGGAGAATCGGTCACTTCACCGATCTGCGCGCACTCCAGATCCCATTTGTCAAATATAGCCAAGACTTGAGCCTCTTGACCTTTTTTACATACGACAAGCATTCGTTCCTGGCTTTCGGATAGCAAGATTTCGTATGGCTCCATATCTTTTTGCCTCAGTGGTACTCTATCTAAATGGATGATCATACCTGAATTGCCTTTTGCTGCCATCTCAGATGTAGAGCAAGTGATGCCTGCTGCACCCATGTCTTGCATACCAACTATACATCCCGAATGGATGACTTCCAAGCTTGCCTCTAATAACAGTTTCTCCTGAAAAGGATCGCCTACCTGCACCGAGGGCAAATCTTCTGCGCTATCTTCTGTAAGATCGGCGGATGCAAAAGTAGCGCCATGGATCCCATCTTTGCCGGTAGCGGATCCTACGATAAAGACTGGATTGCCAGCTCCTTCTGCTATGGCGGATACCGTATCGCCTACTTTTACGATGCCTACCGACATAGCATTGACCAAAGGATTTTGTTGGTAACAATCCATAAAATAAGTCTCGCCACCGACTGTAGGTACACCAAAACAATTCCCATAATTGCCTATACCTTTGACCACGCCCCGTACGATATTTTTCATGTGAGCAGTATCAGGTATGCCGAATCGCAAGGAGTTCATCGCAGCTATTGGCCGGGCTCCCATAGTGAAAATATCTCTATGAATCCCCCCTACACCCGTTGCAGCACCCTGATAAGGCTCGATCGCAGATGGATGGTTATGCGATTCTATTTTAAAAGCGCAGGCCAGTCCATCACCGATATCTACCAATCCTGCATTTTCTTCGCCCGCTGCGACTAAAAGTGAGGCGCCATCTCGAGGTAAAGTTTTAAGATATTTGATGGAGTTTTTATAGCTGCAATGCTCAGACCACATCACGGAGTAGATGCTGAGCTCTGTATAATTAGGTATTTTGCCCAGGACTGAAATTATTTTTTCAAATTCGTCTTCTTTAAGGCCCAGAGCAATAGCCATCTCCAAGGTCGAATCTACAGTAGCTGTCATAATCGCAAAGATAGCCAGAAGACTAGAAAGTACCACCAAATGTACTTTTTCATATGCATGAAAAATGTAATACTCAGTTCCATCTCTTAGCTTTTTTATCCTGAAATTGGTTTGTGGCACAGATGGCCAGTGTTTAGTGGATAAAGATTGAGAATATCACCGTAGTTTTATATCATAATACTAAGTCATATGAAAAACATATTAATCCTCGGTCTGATTTTCTGCTGGCCTTTTATGCCCCAAGCACAGATTCAAAAAGATCATCAACTTAAAGTATTGGTAGATGGTAAAGAATTTACTGCACAACCCCAACAACTAAAATTTGGAAGTTACCGATACATCACAGGAAATGCGGCTAAGCCAGATCAGTCCTTACGCATCTGGATAGCCGGGTGGGATGGTGGTATCGTGCTTGAGTCTGGTAGCTACCTGATCGTCAATGGGGATAAACCAGATACAAAAGAGAATTTTAAAAAAGCCCAAGACCTTGGCAAGTATAAAGGGATTGCATCTCTCAAATATGTCTTAGAAACAAAATCGCCTCGTATGGAGTATCATGTCGGATTTAGCGAAAATAATAATGAAGAGCTTGAAGTGAAGTTGACATCAGATGGCTACATCGAGTTTACTATTAATAGCACGTTAGACGGATCATGGTGGAAAGAAAAAACCAGCGCTACTGTGTTTGGTGGGTTAGGACGCTTGGTAGATAAGATGGAAGACAAGGCTATTACGAGCGCTACAGGATTTGATCAAGATATCGATCCAGAAGGGAATGGCTACAAGCGACAAAAGACGAAAGACAAAATTATACTCAAAGATGGTACAGTCCGTTTAAAGCTAAAAAAAGAATAAGCACTAGGGCAACGCCAAAGGTCCATTGTAAACTACTCGACCTTGATGTAATGCCAGTTGCAAAGTGATACATGCCGGTCTCAATGTCGTATAATGCGTGACATACACCAAGGTGGTGGCGTGTAGGTGACACAACATATCAATACAAGCCAACATTTTGGATTGGGTCAGATCATCCAGACCTTGACATGGTTCATCCAGAATCAATAAAGTTGGATTTTTTATCAGGGCTCGGATGAGTAACACCAGCCGCTGTTGCCCAAAAGAAATTTCATATAATTTTTTGTCATGCGATACCAAAATCTCATGATCTGATAACCAATTTAGTATAGTTTGATGTTGCTCTTTGGAAACTTTTTGATACAAGCCTATGGTATCAAACCAACCTGATGCAATCGTATCATGGACCGTACAATTCAGATCGAAACATACATGCAATTCAGGGGATAAGTAGCCGATTTTCTTTTTAATGTCCCAGATGCTTTCACCACTACCGCGCCGGCGATCAAACAAAGTGAGGTCACAAGCATAAGCTTGCGGATTATCTGCTGTAATGAGACTGAGCAAGGTAGATTTGCCTGAGCCATTAGGACCGGATAGCAGCCACCGCTCGCCTCGAGCCACACTCCAGGATACACGATCTAAGATCTTTTTTGTACCATACTGGATTGTGATCTCCTTCATGGCAATGGCTGTGTGAAAATCGCTTAAAGCATTTAATTGAATAGCAGGGCTCATGTTAAGGCGTTGATCCAAAACAGACAATGGTCTCGCCGGCAAAATGATTTCGGATCTATGACCTTTAGATTTTATTTGACCATGTTCCAGCACGATGATATCATTGATACAGGAAGGTATCTCCTCACTGCTCGTGATGAGTACCATTAAGATACCCTGTTGACTGAGTTCGTCAAAAAAGGTATGTAAATCCAGCCTACTTTGATGATCTAATCCAATAAAAGGCTGATCCATAATGATCACCTTAGGCTCCGCCGATAGTGCTTTTATCATCTGTATCTTTTTATGCTCACCATTGGATAAAAGCAATAAAGAACTGTCGGCTAAATGGGTTAATTGTAAACGATCTAAAAGCTGGACCCCTATCGGATGATGATCAAGGTACTCCAGGACCGTAGGAGCAGCATCATTGTCTATTGAATTGAATCGCTGCTGATAATAGAAGTCCGTGATATTGGCTTTGTTTTTATATACATGTTGTTGTGGAATCCATACTCTGTGTTTAATAAGGTGCTCTGAGTAGGTGATGGTACCAGTGGCCATTTGAATACCAGCCAATACTTTACCAAGGGTTGTTTTACCACTACCTCCAGCGCCCAGTATGGCCAGATGATGTCCTGATTCTATCTCAAAATTAATATTGTCTAAAACCCTTTTGTTGCCAATTTGGACCGATAATTGGGCAACTGCTAAAGAAATCCTGGGGGTTATAGCCATATGGTAGCAAAATAAAAAAGCCGCTCCAAAAAATTGAAGCGGCTTACGAATATTTATTTAGAGTAAGCTTATGCGTCTCCGAATTTTTTCACCAACCAAATTACAAAGGCTACCGTACCGAATAAAGCTACCAAACTAGCCAATAGCCCTAAGATACCACCTCCCAAGAATCCAGTCCCGGTGATCAATGCTGCAGCAAGAATCCAAAGTACTATACTTGCACCCCAAGCAAAAACAGCGTACCATAACCATTTATTTACTGGATCTTTAAAATCCACAGCTTTTTTAGCCATGTTTTTCGCTAACATTTTTTGAACTAATGCAACTCTTTTTTGAGTGCGAACTTGCTTTTTTTCAGCTTTCTGGATTGCGCGGGCCTCCATTTTAGTCAATGTTTTAGCAGTCAACGTACTGATTTGCAATTCCTTACCATTGCCTGGTAAAAGGTTTTTAACAGAATTGGTAGAAAAAGCAGTAGAGCTTAACAAAGTCACTGCGACGAATAGGGCTAGAATTCTTTTTGTCATAAAAAGGGTTTTTAAAGTTTCCGTCACGAATATAGTATACTTATTAAGAATCCAATCGAACTTAATAGTTAAATTTTTGACTTCAGTAATAAATGCCTTAGCCCAACTCCCCAAGCCAGAACAAATAAAAGTCCGCCGATGGGGGTAATAGCACCTATCCATGAGGGAATATCTGGAAAGTGGCTCCTTAATGCCAACAAATATAGCGAACCGCAAAAAAGGATGATTCCGATAAGCGCGCTCTTGGAGCCTAATCTGACGACCCGAGCATTAACATTCCAAAGAATATAAAAGAGTGCTAAGAAAGTATGATAAAAATGGTACCTGTTTGCAGTTTGAAAATTAGCTTGCCCCACCTCGTCTAAATAAGGCTTAAGTGCATGAGCCCCAAAAGCCCCTAATAAAACGGCGGTGACACCGCTGAGCAAGGTTATAATCATCAGTTTTCTATGTTCCATTGTATACTGCTTTTATTGTTTTTTTGGAGAATGGTGTTAGTTTTTGAAAAATGTCTACACCCAAAGAATGCACCTCCGGCTAAAGGTGATGGATGGGCTGCTTCCAATACTTCGTGCTTTGTAAGATCAATCAATACTTTTTTACTTTTTGCAAAATTGCCCCATAATAAAAATACGATCCCGGTCTTTTGATTGGATAACTCTTTGATTACCGCATCCGTAAATTCCTGCCAACCCGATTTTTGATGTGATCCGGCATTTCCTTTTTCTACGGTGAGGATAGCATTTAATAAAAAAACTCCTTGGTCAGCCCAGCTCGAAAGATCGCCATGAGTAGGTATCTCAAGCCCAAGGTCGGTGTGTAACTCTTTATATATATTCTTTAGCGATGCCGGTATAGCTACCCCTTTTGGTACAGAAAAACTAAGCCCCATCGCCTGATCAGGGCCATGATAGGGATCCTGACCTAATATCACGACTTTTACTCGATCAAAAGGACAGCGATCAAAAGCATTAAAAATCAGCTTTCCAGGAGGATAGATGATTTTGCCTTTGCTTTTTTCACCTTTAAGGTATGTTTTTAAGGCTATAAAATATGGCTTTGAAAACTCTGCTTTCAACGCATGGTGCCAACTCGGGTGAATCTTTACTTCGTCAGCCATGGATCATCATATTACGAAGGAGAAGTCTTTTAAAGCTCAGCATACTATGCATGATATGTCTTTATGATGGATTGAGTCATCAGGCTATATATTTTAGACCAATCAGGGTGCTTTGCTTTTAGCATTTTGCGATGGAGCGTTAGTACCCGTTGATCAAGTCGCCTGGCAGGCCCTGTCTGAGCATCATATGGGCTCAGAGTCTTTAGTTTATTGGTAGTTTCTTCTATGAGAGGTCGTAAGATTTCAAAATGGATCTTTTTTTCTTCTAAAAGTCTGTTAGCTATTTGGTATAGATGGTTTGTAAAGTTATTGACCATGACAGCGGCCAGATGAAGGTAAGCCCTGGTATCATCTGAAATAACGTATACTGTAGGGCTCATTTTATATGCCAATTCACTTAGGTGCATCTCACTTTTTTTATTGGATGCACTGATTAAAAAGGGAATATTCATACCAATATTTTTTTTGACCGTACTAAAAGTTTGTAAAGGATAGAAGACCCCATGATTTTTAAAGAAAGGGACAAATCCATTCATGCTGACACTGCCTGATGTATGCACGACGAGAGCTTGAGGACTGATGTATTCACGTAATAGCTTGGCACAGGTATAGATGTCATCGTCTTTTATTGCAAGGAGGTATAAATCCGCTTTTTTATTGATTTCACTCCAGGCATGCGTATAAGGACATTTAAGCTTAAGGCCTAATGTCTTAGCATGAGTACGCGTTCTACTATATACTTGTATGATGGTATGACTCCGTAGATTGGATATGGCTTTACCCAAATGTGTACCTACATTACCAGCACCGATCAAAACTATTTTGAGCATCGCAGCAGATGATCTGGACATACTATGATGCTATTTCTGGATCCATCTTCTTACCCCACTCACCAGTAATCCGCCTAACATCATCAATGTGCCCAGCCAAAATAAATTAATACCTGGGAATATTATGGATTGAATAACAATAAGGTCATTCCGCGGAGCTTGGGTAGCAAGTTCGATCTCGATGGCTGCCGGTACTGTCGGTCTTCGCAATCGAATGATCACACTTTCTTTTTGAGGGTCAATCTTTAGACAGGATACCCGCAATCGCGCACTAAAGATATAATCATGTACCAAACTGATTTGATTCTTTCGGATGAGAAAAATTGGAGCAGCTGAAAATTTCTTTCCGTCAGGCGTTGTGATCTCTAATTTCGTACTCACAGCAATATCATTTTCCTCAGCGGCATACCGCTCTTTGGAAGGGTTTTTGTCAAATCCAATAAATTTTATATTATAACCATCGATTTGACTTTGTTGACCTTCCTTTAACTCAAGGTCTGATCCAAGATCATCATTTGGATAAAATGTTTCCAGGCTATTAGGATTTATTTTGAGCTTTAATTCAAGGTCATTTTGAGTCGTCGGTAAGCTAAAATACATGTTGGCTCTTGAAATAATGGCAGTATGCACAGCATACGATTGTTCATCATTCAATTGACGAAACTCCATGTCCAGGCCTAAAACAAGGTCTCCTGCTTTGGCAAGATAGTCGGGATGGCTGGTTTGATTGGCTATGGCTCGTAAGATCCCAAAACCACCTTTGTAAAAGATGGTATCGCCTAATCGTGCTTTGTACTGTTCATATTTTAATGCCGCCTCTGATTTTTGTGCATCCGCACCATTCATCATAGTAGGTGGCAACCAATTGACATAAGTATATAGATCTTTAGTCAATGTACGGTGTACAGACGGATTGGTCGACACAGATTGGCCCTCATTGCGCCCATAGACTAAGGTAGGAGCAGAATGAATGGATTTTATCGTATTGCCACTAGTATCTTTCTGATCAAATCGAATGTTGAATGTACGATTAAACGGATCAGTCAATGTATCGGAAAGGTAGGTCACTTCATAATCCTGAATCGGCATAGCCACGCCTTTGAGTAACATGAGATTCTTCATATAATCTTCCGGCTGGAATCCCTCGATCAGATCTGACTGAGCGAATAAATTGCTGGATATTATTTTTTTATTTAGGCCTGTAGCAAGGATGCCTAAGACCATCACCCCAAATCCAATATGAGAAAGTACGGACCCAGCCATTTTGAGATTACTTCGTAAAAATGTGATGAGGTAGGTGAGATTGGCGACGATGGCGAAAGTGCCTGCAAATTGCAAGACTAAATGTTGCCATCCGGGATCTTGAAGAGCCTTCGATGTTGCTATAAAAAGACCACCAGCTATCAAAAAAGAAATCAACAGAAGTCGGCCAAACCTTTTCTTGTGTATATCCCAATGCATTTCTTTATAGCGCATTAATTCAGCTGTACCGCTGAGTAAGGCTATGATCACTGCGATCCAAAGTTGATATCTATTGTGATGCGTGATTGGATCTAAGATGACTTGGCCGGCATAAGAAGCATCAAAAGATTGCATGATTTTATTAAAAACAGGGAGAGATGTAGATCCAGTGATCAATATGGATGAAAAGAGCAATACCATCGCTCCAATAAACATCCAATACTCTCTGCTATTTATTTTGTCTTCATCCGCAGGCTGGATGATGTGTTTTTTGTTTTTAAAATATTGATACAACCCTACACCAGTAAAGACCATTAGCATCAGTACCAACTGCCACTCGAGGCCCATATCGGTGAAGGCATGAGCACTGGTATTCCCCAACACACCACTCCGGGTAAGATAGGTGGAGTACATTACCAACAAAAAGGCGATAAAGTAATATAGATAGGTAGTGGTGATAGCCCTACCAGTAGTACGGGCTATGAGATTGGTATGCAAGCCAGCTACGAGCATGATCCAAGGCACGAATGACATGTTTTCTACCGGATCCCAAGCCCAATAACCACCAAAACTAAGCGCCTCGTAGGCCCAAGCTCCTCCCATCAATATACCTAAGCCTAGGATAAAACTGCTAAACAAAGCCCATTCTTGGGCTGGTTTGAGCCATGCTTTTGATTCTTTTTTATACCATCCGGCGAACGCAAACAAAAAAGGTACTATTGTAGCGGCAAATCCCAAAAATAGAGTAGGTGGGTGGATGGTCATCCAATAATTTTGGAGTAAAGGATTCAGGCCATTGCCTTTGATCATTTTTACATAATCGGCATTCTGAAATATCGGTGCTTGAAAAGTCTCCCTGACTAACAGACTTGGACTGCTGCCAACTTTAAACATATGTTCATCAACGCCTAGGTTAAAACCCAGCAACATCGAAAATAAAAAGACCTGAAGTAATGAAAATAGCCCCATGGCCGGAAGCTCCCATTGCCCACTTGTTTTTATCAAAATCAATCCAAGGGCTACATTCCAAAACATCCACAGTAGAAAACTACCTTCCTGGCCCTCCCAAAAAGCTGCAAATACGTATTTAAAAGCTAAATCATCGGAGATATGGTGACGCACATACTCATATTCATAATAATGATTGAGCATGGCATAAAACAATAGCCCAATAGTGATCCAAACCATCACGCTTTGTGTCAAAAAAGACCATCGGGCATATGACTTCCAGGATTGGTCTTCTAGTTTAGCCGCTCTAAAATAAGCGATACAAGCATTGATACTGGCCAGAAATCCAATGATCACTGCCGCATGCAGTACATAACCTATCCAGCGATGTTCACCTAAATATTGGATGGGTGACATCTTAGATTTGTTTTTTCATGTAGAGCTCTTCGTCTTTGTATTTTGAAGGACACTTCAATAGTACTTCGTTGGCTACAAATTCATCACCTTTCATTTCACCTGTGATCACGATTTGCTCTGAACGATCAAAATCCTGCGGCTTGCCTTGCAGCAGAATTACTTTTTTTTCCTTTCCATCTTGGTCCTTTAGAAAAAATGAAAAATAATTCGGGTTTTCCTGCGGGTTGTAATACATTTCCTTGCTTTTTGAAAGGACTCCAGCTATTTTCACTCGCTGTTGGTGCGTAGAGGCTTCCTCAAATGTAGCATATGTACTCACATCCTTTGAAAGTGAAAAAAATATGGCGAGACTGACAATGATCAATAATGCAGCTATAATATTGTATTTATTCATGCTTGAGTTGAAAAGTCCAAAATTACGGTATATACGAGTCAATTTCAAGCGAATTGACAGCAGATATCTATTTAGACACTGCTATTTTTATTGATTCTATTTTAAAGAAGGAGACTTACAAAAGACTTTGACTATAAATCTGGTCAACTCTGGGTCGGAATAATGCATATATTTTTTTCAAATAAAGGAAAATACTTATATAATATTATGATTATCAGATAGATATGAAATAATAGCCTGTTTGCGCTAAATACCTTGTCCTACCGTGCTTCTATAAAACGAAAAAATATGTGCCCTTTTAAAGTTAGCCTTAATAATTTCTTATTATAAGAATTAAAAGATATAACGCTGTAAATACATAACTTAGACATAAATCTAAGCTATATGCGTTGGAGAAAATTTGACGGTACTACGATTGAAATTCCTATACTGGACGCAGTTGCGAGCACACTGGCCCGCGAGCGAGATTTGGGCAATAAACTCAAAGTGTGTATCGGTACTGATTCCGAAGTAAGACAGGATGGGATTGAATTTGCAACAGTAATTGTTTTTTTGAGAGAAAAAAAAGGAGGTTTTATGTTTATCCGCAATCAGCATAAGCCCAAAAATATGAGTCTCAAGGAACGGATGATCACCGAAGTATCCATGTCCGTAGAGATTGCGTACCACCTGTGTGATCTATTGGATGAACATCATATCGAGTTAGAAGTACATGCCGATATCAATACCGATCCTCACTTTAAATCCAATGAGGCGCTTAAAGAAGCGATGGGTTACATACTAGCGATGGGTTTTGTATTTAAAGCTAAGCCTGATGCATTTGCAAGCAGCAATTGTGCAGATAAAATGGTCTAAGCTGGATCCAATAAAATTAAGATATCAATTGTGTCTGGGCATCGACCCATAGCCCATATTCGTCTGTGGTCTTGCATTCCCAATATAAAATAGCAGGCAATTGATATGGGTGACTAGACTTCAGTTTTTGAAGGAGGCCCTCAAGTCGCATCGGGGTAGTTTTCATAAAAGCTAGACATTCTGGTTCATTTTGCAAAACCTCACTCCAAGTGTATATACTTTTAGCTGACACTATATTGGCACAAGCGATCAACTTGGATGTGATCAAAAGGCTACACAAGTGGTTTGCAATTTGTTCGTCCGGAAAAGCACATTGTACTTCAATAATGGTCATCATGATGAGAGCAGACGATGATATTCGATTAATTCGTGAAGCGGCTTCGCTAGTATTTTGCCGCAATGCATGTTATTGGCGGTCAGGCACTCCTTGAGCTGATCTTGAAAATGAAATGCAACGGAACCTACAAAATGGATGGGCGTCGATGTAAAGTTGTCGTATTTGGATAAGTTTGAATCGACCAGATTCTGAAAATTTTTATAAAGTATCTTTTTAATAAACGGGTGGTCTTTGTGCTGATGTGCAAATCGCATAAATGTAGCCAGGAAGGTATTGACAGCTTGTTCTTTACTATACAGTCGCTTTACAATAGCCTCATGCTTTCCAGGGTAAAACTCATCAAACAATTGAATAATATCATCAGGCATTTCTCTAAAAGAGTATGCTCGGATCAAAAGTTTGCCCACATAATTGCCACTGCCCTCATCGCCCAATAGATAGCCCAAATTGGGCACCGCGTCTATAAAATCGATACCATCGTAAAGGCCAGAATTGGACCCAGTGCCTAAGATACAGGCAATGCCTTTTTCAGTCCCACAAGTCGCTCTCGCCGCGGCTAACAGATCCGTGTGTACTTCTATCCTGGTGGCATGTATAAAAACCTGTTGTAATAAATCACTCACAGCATGTTTTTGTCCTGCTTCAGCACATCCGGATCCATAAAAATGAACTTCTTTAATTTGAAGTCTGAGCGTCTGATCAAAGTTGGCCAATAATTCTTGTTGATATCGATGATGATCATGGGTATACGGATTGAATCCGCTGCTCTCCGCAAAGATGGTTTCATTTTTAAGTAAAAATGCCCAGTCACCTTTTGACGCACCACTATCGCATATTGCTAGCATGTTTATTTATTTAAAATCTGAAAATGTCACTGTAAACTTAGCAATTTCTCTTTTCTTGCCTATGACTTTCCAAGCGCCATTATACTCAATAAAAGTTGGTACATATTGGTCTTTGACTAAGGTGACTTGTACATGCATGGTGACATCAAACGAGTATGCTATTGTTTTGCCGGTCAAATGATAGGTACGCTGTAGGATCTGACGATTATCCTCATCAAACCAGGTTTGCAATTTTTTTATAACTGTCTTATGCGTTTTTTCATCTTGAAAGTTTGGCTTGACTTCTACTTCAAATAGATAGCACGACTGCCCATTTAAGAGGTCTGCTTTGATCCGATAGTCATAATAAGGTCGCATGTCTTCGCTAAATATGGCGGTCTTATCCCCCAATAAAGGTACTCGGGCATCGGTACCCGGAGCAAACATCAGTTTTTTCAACTCAGACACTTGTTTTTCCATTCTGCTCGGCACTGCAGCGGTAGAAGGCATGGTATCACTGCAAACGTGACCATGAGTAAAAAACAGTCGGTCAAATAACTTAGCAGTGTAATATTCATACTCACCTTTACGATCCATAAAATCTCCCGTAATGACTTTATTCATTTCGGTCATCGTGCGACAGGACTGATCATATTTTTGATACGCCGTACTGGCGTAGCGTGCTATAGTACGTTGATTTTTATCTAGGATGTGGATATTGTTTTGAAATGAATAGGATCGATATCGAAGATTTTTAAACGCTGTATAAAAACTTTCATCCTGGATCATCCAATCGATATAAGATTTGACATCAAGATCCTCTCTGCTGGCTTGTATCGTCAAGGAATCTAACTCGATGACTTGATATATTGCATCCGGATCTTGCCCGAATAAGGTCATCACATTATAAAATTGCAATTGCACTAGAAGAAAGAGTGTGATGAACTTCATGTATCGTTCAAGGCTTAATCATCTAGCCAAAAGTCATCTGATGAGGTAGTCGGATCTCCTTTATAATCATCAATATCCCGGCGTTCTTTTTTGGTAGGCCTACCAGTGCCTCGCTCTCTGATTTCTGCGGCGGCTTTACCGATATACCAGGCTTTATATTTATTTAGTTCTTCCTCTGGGGTGAGGTTTTCGTAATAGTTTTTGGCTATAGCTGCCCCGACGCGTTTTTCTAATAGATCTTTGACCTTAATCGATAATTTGAATCCATCCTTATGTACGGTGATCAGATCTCCGATTTTAATATCATGCGATGGTTTTAAGGTAAGTTCCCCCAGCTTGATGCGCGCTTCTTTGCAGGCTTCTGTGGCTATCGTCCTGGATTTGAATAATCGTATGCTCCAAAGCCATTTATCCACCCTTACCTCGGTGATCATTGCTGGCCATTTTTTACTTGCAGCTTGTGCATAGCATCTTTGTCTTCTTTAGTCAAAAGCGGTAGGATTGGATTCATTTTTTTAAGGGTATCCAACACGACTTTAGCTATGCAATAGTCCCGATACCATTTTTGATCGACTGGTATAACATGCCACTTGACGGTACTTTGATTGATGGCATATTCGTACGCTTTTCGGTATTGTACCCAGAAAGTGGATTGCTCCCAGTCAGCGCTGTTGTGTTTCCAGTTTTTAGTAGGGTCGTCGATCCGTTCTTGTAGTTTTTCACGTTGTTTTTCTTTGGAGATGTGCATGTAAAACTTGACCACCTTGGTATTATTATCAAATTCAAGGAGTTGCTCAAAAGCGTTGATAGCAGCCATTCTGTTTTTTACTCTTTTAGCATCGATCCAGTTGTGCACGCGTTGTATCAGGATGTCTTCATAATGCGAGCGGTTAAATATTTGAATAAAACCTTTGGCAGGTGCGAGCTGGTGTACCCGCCATAAAAAATCATGTGCAAATTCTTCGTCTGTCGGTTTTTTGAATCCATACGCATCGATACCGATGGTCCCACAATGATTGAATACATGTTTCGTTGCACCATCCTTGCCACTGGCATCCATCCCTTGAAAAACAACTAGCATACTTTGTTTTTTTTCTGCATACAAAGCATGTTGAAGCGCTGCTATGTCTTTGGTCATTTTTTCAGTACGCTTTTTTGTCTCTTCTTTGTTTAAATCTTTCGGAGCTCGGGTGGGGATTTTACTTAATGATATCATATTTTATTTTTAGTAAAAATACAAATTCAATTGCAATTGAGGCTAGGACTGTCTGGGAGAGTCATGGCTAAAGCCAAGGAATAGCATTTGTATAACCCCAGCCTTAAGGCTGGAGTTATAACCTATGTGATGCTCTGGCTTAAGCCATGATGCTTGTTTATCTGCTTTTCAGTGTGCCAGAGATTAGGTTCAAGTTTAAATCCATAGAATAGAATACGTGCTTAACCCGCCCATAAGGCTGGAGTTGATGCTTTGTGATTCAGACCGCCTGTTTGAAAATGTTTTCAAAGATTATTCCATAACTAGCCCATTCGATTCCGTTTTGCCAGATAGGCCTGAAGGATGGGTTTATAGCCTTTGGTAATATCGGCTTCTATGAGGTCTATTTTAAACTGGAGACAATTTGAACGGATTTTTTCCTGCAACTTCTGCATTTGATTTTTGTATTCTTTTTCGATCTCCTTGGGCAACAATCTGATTTTTTCGCCTGTCTCAAGGTCTATGAATAAGTGGGGTCGATTTTCATACTGAAATTCTATTTCCTTTTGACGATCTACTGTATGAAACAAAATCACCTCATGTTTATTGTGCTTTAAGTGTTGCAAGGCTGCAAAGATGCCATCGATGCTGCTCGGATCTTCCATCATATCTGAAAAAATGATGACGAGAGATCGTTTATGAATTCGATCCGCTATTTCATGCAGTACTTCAGCTGCTTGAGTAGGCCTTAAGTCACCCGGTTGTTCTAACACCTTTTCGAGATAACTCAGGAGTAGCCTATAGTGGGCTGTACTTGACTTCGCCTGAGTATGTACGTTTAAAGTCTTGTCAAACAAACTCAGCCCAAAGGCATCGCGCTGTCGTTTAAAGATATTCATCAAAGAAGCAGATCCTAATGCAGAAAAAACAAATTTGTTTTGAGTATCACTGGCATTTTGTAGTGTACTCATCGGAAACTGCATTGATGAGCTACTATCGATCACCAAGTGGCACCGTAGATTAGTCTCTTCCTCAAACCGCTTACTATACATACGGTCTGTGCGAGCATATACTTTCCAATCTATGTTGCGGGTACTTTCGCCTTGATTATAAATCCGATGTTCCGCAAACTCGACTGAAAAGCCATGAAAAGGACTTTGATGCAGGCCAACGATAAATCCTTCTACAACTTGATTGGCTAATAATTCAAGTTTACTGATTTCCCGTACTCCGGGTTGCTCTAATGATTGCATACATGCCAAAGATAGGGAGTATTGGTGAATGATTTTGAGGTGGTGCATCATCACTATGATGTCAATTGTTAAAGTTGAAAAATTAACGTGATTCTACAAGACACCAGACTAGAATTTTACACATATACCTGATATCATTTTTAATAAACCCCAAAAAACAACACGTTATGCCAGATCTCGATGATTTGTCGGAAATCAGGTACTACCCGACAGAAATCAATTACAAAGCCTTTGATTGGCTTTATTGGGCATCCATATTAAATTTTAATATGGAAGCTCAGCCTCAGTCCAACTGGTGTTGGGCTGCTACTGCTAAAAGCGTCTCGCGCTACTACTGCATATTTAGTCCCTGGACACAATGTAAAATTGCCAGCGAGGAATTAGGATTGACATGTTGTACCTCACCAGTACCCGGTCCTTGCAACGTACCCTGGTACTTGGACCGAGCACTTTCACGCACAAAAAATTTTGTGAGTATCCATAATGGCACCTTATCTTGGACAGCTGTAAGAGCCGAACTTGCAGCAGGTCGGGTGGTCGGCGCCAGACAGGGCTGGTCCGAGGGCGGAGGGCATTTTATGGTGATCCATGGAGTCTCTAGAACGGGCAGTACCCGATACTTCCATATAGATGATCCGATTTATGGCAAAAGTGTCCTTACAGTAAATCAATTTTCGACAAATTATCAGGGCAGTGGTACGTGGACACATTATTACCTAACAAAAATTCAACATTACAGGCCTATGTGGTTAGAAGATATCCTCATCGACAGGCGATTACTCCGAGTGATACCGGAGGCTCGACCATTGTTAAGGTTACAAAAACCTACTCTCAACATCCATAAGAATTTTAACGAAGTAGAGTTACGTTTTCCGCATCCTTGCTACCAATTAGGACTGTCACAAATCGGCAAAGAGATAAATTTGCCTGATCAAGTATCTTGTCTAAGAGTGATTGAAATAGAAGACAATGTACCGATTGCTTCCTATGATCTTTCTACAGCATTGGACAAACCGGAACTGATTCAGTTGAATGCAGACCAAAATTATCTGGACCATGTCATATCAGGTTTAGAGAAACTGAAAAAAGCGGCAACCACAGCTGATAAATCAGTTCAACTGAGAACGTTGAGAGTGCCGGCGCTCAATATTGAAGCATTATGGATCAAAAAACCAGGTAAAAACAATGATCAATTTTATTTGACTCGATCATTTAATGAACAGGAAACCATTTACAACGAGAAGGATTTTTTTAGTCTACTTAGAACTTTAAAATCCGCCGTGGATAAGCAAGACGACACGATGGGTGCTTAAGGCTTCAGGAAAATTATGGTTTAGTTCTGTCTGATCATATTGTTCAGATACGGCTGAGTATAAAATTCCCATTAAGTTGAAAAAAAAATAGCTTTCTCCGAAAGGGGAAGGCTATTTTAAATATTCAATTAAGCTACTTCGATCAAGATTCATTCATCACTCGTTCCTGATGATTGATTGATTCTTCATGAATAGCACTCAATACTTTGCTGATAAAGTCTTCACCCAAGCCTAATTTTTTGCCTTTGTCCTGGCTTTTTTCAATGATTTCATTCCATCGGCTTGATTGCAGGATGCTGATATTGTTTAATTTTTTAAACATTCCAATTTTGTCAGCAAGTTTCATTCGCTCACCGAGCATATTGAGCAGTTCTGCATCGACTACATCGATTTGATGACGGATGTCTTCGATATTATCTAGGAATTTGGGATCACTGGATTTTTCATCACGGATGACTAATCGATCAAGGATATTTTTAAGACCTTCTCCTGTCACTTGTTGAGCAGCATCTGACCAGGCAGCATCCGGATTGCAATGGGTCTCGAGCATCACACCATCGTAATTGAGATCCATAGCCCGTTGTGCTACTTCCCAGAGTCCTGGTCTATTGCCACAGATATGACTGGCATCGCATATGATAAACAAGTCTGGATATTGTCTGATCAATTCGATAGGGATTTCCCACCTTGGTGTGTTTCTGTAGATCGACTTACCAAACGCTGAAAAACCGCGATGGATCACTCCGAGTCGGGTGATACCTGCTTTTTTTAATCGCTCTAACGCCCCAATCCAAAGACTCATGTCAGGATTGATTGGGTTTTTTACCAAAACCGGAATGTCTACTCCTACCAATGCATCGGCTATCTCTTGTATTGAAAACGGATTGACTGTGGTACGAGCACCGATCCACAGGGCATCAACTCCCGCTTTAAGCGCATCAAATACGTGTTGAGTATTAGCCACCTCAGTAGTAGTTTTCCAACCGTACTCTTCTTTTACCTTTTTGAGCCAGGATAATCCAGGTCGACCGATACCCTCAAAACTGCCGGGACGAGTTCTAGGCTTCCAGATCCCTGCTCTGAATAGATCAGGTTTGATCCCCTGTGCATGCATTTGTGCAGCTGTAGCCAATACTTGTTCTTCGGTCTCTGCACTGCAAGGGCCGGCAATCAGGTATGGTTTTTTAAATATCTGATCTGTAAATGGGCGTGTCGATAACGTTGCTATTTCCATAATTGCTGTAAAATTAATAAGTTGATGATGAATTTAATTTTTTAATATTTTTTTGATTTGATTGGCCTCTTCGATAAGATGCCTGAACGTTTTGAAATCTTTTTTGATCAATAAACTTCTGAACATCGATAAGGTATTGATATGTTCATCTAAGACATCGAGTACATTGTCTTTATTTTGTTCGAAGATGGGTATCCACATATCGGGTGAGCTTTTCGCGAGTCTCACTGTGGAGCTAAATCCACCACTGGCTAATTCGAAAATGGTGTTTTCATCTTTCTCCTTTGCCAATACAGTCAATGCCAATGCAAATGAGCTGATATGGGATATATGGGACACATATGCTACGTGGACATCATGAGCTTGAGCGCCGAGGTAGAAAAGATGCATTTTCATAGCTATAAACAGCGATTCTATAGCTTTTACTCGTTCTGGATCACTGGCTTCGGTATCAACGAGTACACATGTTTTCTCTTTAAACAGATCTACCAGTGCTGCTTCTGGTCCGGAAAATTCAGTGCCGGCCATTGGATGCGTAGCTACAAAATTGCGTCGTTGAGGATGGTGTACAATAGTTTGGAGGATGGCTGATTTAGTGGATCCGACATCTATGACAGTCTGATGCGTGACTTTGTCCAAAAGCTGAGTCAACATGGATTTGATTGCATTGACTGGTATCGCTAGTACGATCAGATCAGCTTGTTTGATACCTTCGTCCAGGCTGACCACCTCATCGATGATGTTCAGCGCTTTGGCTTTGTCCAGATTGTTTTGATCTTGATCTACTCCTAGGACTCTCTGTACCAAACCTGTTTGTTTAGCAGCCAAAGCCATAGAGCCACCGATATGACCTACACCGATCAATGTCATCGTATTTATCATAAGGGTATTCATTTAGCTACGGGTCATAGTTTTTATTTTTTGTAGAGCTTTTTCGAACGTGTCTACCGATGTACACAATGAAATCCTCACATACTGCATGCCATTTTTACCAAAAATGCCTCCAGGAGTGATGAATACATGAGTTGCGTTTAATACATGGTCACTGAGCTCATAGCCATCTTTAAAGGTTTCTGGTATTCGAGCCCATATGAATAGACCTTGTTGATCTTGTTGATAAGTACACTGTAGAGCATCGAGTATAGCCAAGGCATATTTTTTACGTTCTACATAGATTTTATTTAATGAAGTATACCAGGATTCATCGAGTTGCAGTGCTTTTACTGCGGCCATTTGTACCGGTAAAAACATACCACTATCCATATTGCTCTTGAATCGTTGGATATAATCCAAATAAGTACTATTGGTGATCACCATACCCACTCGCCATCCGGCCATATTTTGCGCTTTGCTCATCGAATTAAGCTCGATGGCATGATCTATTGCTCCTTCTACAGCCATAAGGGATACATATTGGTCATTAAGTATAAAACTATATGGATTATCATTGCATAAAAGGATGTTCCTGGCTTTGGCCCATTGCAATAATTCAGACAGGTAAGACAGATCGGCATATTGTCCGGTGGGCATATGCGGATAATTTATCCACATCATTTTTATTTCATTAGGCTTGATATGATCCAGACTTTGCAGATCTAGTCGCCAAGCTTGTTCCGGCTTGAGATCGTAATAGACCGGTATGGCTCCTGTCAACTTTACAGCAGAGCTGTAGGTCGGGTATCCTGGATCAGGGATCAAAACCCGATCTCCGGGATTGAGAAAAGCCATGCAGATGTGCATAATACCTTCCTTGGATCCGATGAGTGGCAGTATCTCCCGATGAGGATCCAAGGTCACCTTAAAATATTTTTTATAAAAATCAGCGATCGCTTGGCGGAGCTCGATTCTGCCTTGATAACTTTGATAGCCATGGGCATCCGATTTTTGAGCCCAATCATGGAGAGCTTGGATCACCTCGGGGTGGGGTGGGAGATCGGGCGACCCTATCCCTAGATTAATGATATCTGCCCCCTCAGCACGCATAGCCGCGATTTGCTTGAGTTTTATAGAAAAATAATATTCTTCTACTTCGGCGATTCTATGTGCGGGATCAATGTTCATAATGGTTGCCTTTGGGATAGATGCCTAATATTTTAAGGTCGTGGGTAAACGGTTTTATGCGATCGATGGCAGCAGAAAGATGGGCGGCGTCTTCTGACACCAAGTCTATCCAAAAGGAGTATTCAAAGGGCTTGCCGAGGATAGGGATGGATTGGATCTTTGTAAGGTTTGCTTTATCTGCGGCGAGTTGAGATAAGATTTGATGTAGGCTTCCAACTTCATGCGCTACCGTAAATATGATAGACGCTTTATCGGCTTTGGCTTCAGGTGATGCTTTGGACCGTTTTTCCAGGATTAGAAAACGAGTAAAATTTTTCTTATTGGTTTCAATCGATGGCGCTATGATCTGCATGCCATATAACTCAGCCGCCAAACTGCTCGCGATCGCGCCTCGGGTCTTTAATTTTTTTTCTTTGATTTCTTTTACACTGAATGCCGTATCTACACTTTCGATTAATTTGATGCCCGGATGAAGTTTAAAAAAATCCCGACATTGTTCTATAGCGATGGGATGAGAATGCACTTCTTTGAGCTCTTGGATCTGGACGCCTGGCGATACGATCAGATTTTGTTTTATACGTAGATAGATCTCGCCATCGATAAATACTTTGGCCCTATTGAGGAGATTGTAATTGGGCATGAGCATACCATATATCGTGTTTTCGATGGCCATCGCACCAAAATCTACTTGCTTGGCGATAATGTGTTGCACGATTTCTTCAAATGTGTTCAGCTCTTCGATATTCACCTGAGTACCAAAATATTTTTGTACCGCTATATCATGAAAAGCACCCCGATAACCTTGAATGGCCACCTTACGTGGTGCTTCGACCAATAGATCCGTTTTTAAATGCGCCATATGATGTCGTTATACTCAGTACTTACGTTATAAAAACACCAAAGGGAGCCTCGATTTTTTCAAGGACTCCCTTCAGTTTATTTCTTTGATTTACTCAGGTCAAACTTTGGTCATCCTACTATGTATATAATAGTAGCTAAAATAAAAACCAAAATAAGATTGTTGATTCACGGGCACAAATATATAAGAATTGGCCAGAATGTATACCTGGTCTTTAATATTTTTATTTATCGTATTTAAAAAATAGAAATAACAATAATGCTACTTAATTGCACAGATTTGAATATTTATGTTTTTTGTTAACCCTTTATTTTGGGATATCCCATTAGCGACCTTATAAACCTCAACCTTTATGGGACTGCGATCTAGTCATCCGACTATATTTTTTAACATGCAAATGCTGACTTCATCGTCCTGGTATGGACCGTAATTGGGTATAATACTGTATCCGGCCTTTTTGTACAGATGGATTGCGTCTGGCTGCAGATGCCCGGTCTCGAGCACACAAGACGAGTAATCGAGTGATTTGGCCCATGTCTCCAGGCTTTGAAGAATGGCAAAAGCAACACCCTTATTCCTAAAAGCCGGTGTCACATACATTCTTTTGATTTCAGTAGATTCCTCACTAAATTTTTTGATGGCTCCACATCCTATAGCGATACCATCAGCATACGCCACGATCACATGATGGATATGGTTTAAGGCATTAAATTGGCTATAAAAAGTTTGTTTTTCGCCATAGATCTGAGTCAATTCTGCATCAAGGTGGTGAACCAGATCCCTGAAATCTACATCATCAGAATCCGTCTGCTTAAATTCTATTTTTTCCATGCATTAATAGTATTTCATTTCATCCCAGCTATGACTTCTTTATAACTGACTAGTTTAATTCCTTTTTGATGGACCGCTTCTTTCACTTTTTCGCTGGTGAATATATTAGTCACATCCTGTCGGCCTTGGGCTACATCCTCATAACCTCGGTGATGAATGGCTTTAAGTTCGTCTGTATCGAGGCCTGGATGTTCTACATAGACATACGTTTTGCCTGCTTCCATTTTATCAAGCATAGCGATAAAGCCATCGATCCGCTCCTGCGTAGTTTTGTTCTTGAAATCAAATCCTATGTAATTGGTCTTTATATCTTGGCCAGGATCTCGATCGACCATAGGTAGGTCAAGCTCTTTAGATAGCCGAGCGACCATCTCTCGCACTTCCGGCGCAAAAGCTAAACTATTCATATGTCCTGATACGTGGCTAAGCCTGGGTATATATTTTCTTGCCATCGCTATTTGGGCTCTGAGCTCTTGTTCTATGTCAGCTAACTTCCAGGCATGATCCATTAAAGCTCCTTTAGGATAATATGCGTTAGGGTATAACATTTGATAAAAATAACCATCGGGGTCTTTCAGACTCGGACAATCGGTCAAAGGTCGCCATTTGATATTATCCCATTCTGCGGTGATCGCAAAATGTAATCCAACATCTATGCCGGGATGGAGCGCTAAAAGTTTTACCGCTTCCGGGAACCATGGTGAAGGTACTATGACTTCGATGGAAGTCTCAATGCCTTCTGTATAACATTTGATCAATGCCTCATTAGCCGAATGAGAGAAACCCATATCATCGCCTCTGACTATAAGGCGTGGTGCATTGGCTACAGGAGCTTTGGCGATGCCCTTTATGACTGGTCTAACTGCATTTCGGTTGAATATGTGTTCTGTTTCCATATTTATTCTTTCACCCATAAATGTGAGGTGCATGATTTCGGTATGCGGACTTTCTACATATCTGAGTGTGAGATCTAGCTTGTTCTCCTCTTTCCAGGCATACGCTCCCATTACTTTAAATGGCCCAATCCCTACTCGATTGTTTTTGCCACCGGCTACGAGATAAGGACCAAACTTTGTCGTGCTGCTTGAGACCCATTGGCCATTGCCAAACGGAATGGTATGAGTCACAGAATCTGTATGTAAGGTCACCGAGCAAATCCCGGCGGCAAAATTTAAGGAAAGGCTACTTAGGCCCCGGTGGGTGGAAGTGATGCCATATGTATTACCTGATACTTTTGATTCCATCGTTGACGACATGTTTCTGGGCAGAGGTATAGCCATCGAAGCCGACTTAGATCTCAGCATCGCTAGTGCAGCAGGATTAGCCTTTAGTTTTTTGGGTTGGAGGGCCGTATACAAATATTGCCAGATCAGATTAAACTCACCTTGCATATCAGGCGCTTCAGATGTGACGGCTATGACGGCGTCTAATTCTGGAAATACCAAGATATACTGCCCATTAGCACCATCGCCGCGATACGAATTGTGTCTGCTGCGCCACATTTGATAACAATAGCCTTGTAACCAATCTGAAGAGTCTTTTCTTCCTTGGCTGGCACTGGGGTCTTGCATTATTTTTACCGTAGTGGCTTCTTCTATCCATGAGCTCGGGATAATTTGTTTACCCTGCCACATGCCTTTTTGAAGAAAAAGTTGACCAAACTTGGCCATGTCTTCCGTTTTAAGTCTTAGACCCCAGCCACCGACCTGAATGCCCATTGGATCGGTCTCCCAGTCCATACCAGTGATGCCTAGCGGCGTAAATAATCTAGGTGTTAAATAATCAATCAAGGTCAGTCTCGTCACTTTTTGCACAATGGCAGATAACATGTATGTCGCTATGGAATTGTACAAAAACCGGGTGCCCGGTGCATGTTGGATAGGAGCAGCTAAAAATCCTTTGACCCAGTCGTCTTCTTGGCTGATGATAGGGCCGATGGGTTCCTTATCATGCCCTACACTCATGGTGAGCAGATCTTTGATCGTCAATGCGGCAAGATGATCACTTATTTTTGCGGGTACCTTATCCGGGAAAAACGAAATTACCTTGTCCAAGACAGTTAGTTTTTTTTCTGCAACGGCGAAACCTATCGCAGTAGCTGTAAAACTTTTGCTACAGGAGTAAAGAGTATGCTTCAATTCAGGTTTATATGGATGATTCCAGGCTTCAGCTACCACTTTGCCATGACGGAGCATCATAAAACTATGGAGTTCATGTTTACTTTGTTGAATGGCATCTATGAATTGATTGATGTTTTGAGACGAGACTCCCTCTGCCTCGGGCGACGATCGGGGTAGGGGTTTTTGGGCAAATAACTGTACAGAAATGAACAGGAGGAATACCAATTTTTTCATACCTTAATATTAGGAATATTTTTATGGAATCTGAAGTGGTAACCTTTCTCAAAAAAGAATTTTGATGGGTCCGTACAAAAAAGACGGCGGAAAAATAGGCTGGCTTTTAACCTATCATTAATACTAATCCTACCATCTTGGCACGTTTTTTACTAAATAAAAGGTATGAAACCATCTGAAAGAAACGCAAAAAATGATAAGGCAACTGCCTGGATGATGACGATCCTTATACATGGAGCTTTACTAGCCGCTCTGTGGTTAGTAGGCATGCCTAGTAAGTCAGATCAACCTTTAAAAAAGGACAATTTAGAACAAAAAGCCATACAGGGCCAATCACCAAAGCCCAGGGCATAAAATTCTATTTATTTCCGGAAAGAACTTCAGCTTAAAAATTGAAGGGGACTAGTTTTTTATTCCCGCATCTTTTATCCCAAGCAATCCCAACATAAAAGAATACTCAGCTGCTCGTTCATGTAAGCGCTGAAAACGCCCAGATGCACCTCCATGGGATCCAGTCATATTCGTCACCAACAGCAAACTATTTTTATCTTTTTTGAGTTTACGGAGTTTAGCCACATATTTAGCAGGCTCAAAATATTGAACTTGACTATCATTGAGTGAAGTATGTACGTAAATATTAGGATACTCTTTAGCCTCAAGATTATCATAGGGGGAATACTTTTTCATATAATCATACTCTGCTTGGATGGATGGATTGCCCCATTCTGTATATTCACCGGTAGTCAACGGAATAGATGGATCTGACATAGTAGTCAACACATCTACAAAGGGCACGCCTGTGATAATGCCTTTAAATAAATCTGGTCGTAGATTCACCACGGCTCCCATCAGCAAACCGCCCGCACTGCGACCTGTAGCAAACAGTTTATCTTTGGTCGTATACTTTTGATCTACAAGCCACTGAGCACAATCTATAAAATCCGTGAAGGTGTTCATCTTATTCAACATTCTGCCTTGTTCATACCACTTAAATCCCATCTCCATTCCGCCTCGGATATGTGCTATACCGCACACAAACCCACGGTCTAGCAGGCTGATCCAATTATTATTGAAATCAGGATCGTAGGTACTGCCATAAGAGCCATAACCTACCAGATAACAAGGAGCTGAAGAGTTTTTGATAAATCCTTTGCGATATACTAGTGACATGGGCACTTTGGTCTTATCTGCAGCTTCTACCCAGACCAACTCGGTCTCATAATTTTTTGAATCAAAGCCATTGAGTACCGGCTGTACTTTTTTGACTACCTTACTTTTGGTATTGAGATTGTAATCAATCGTAGATGGTGGGGTCTTAAATGAATTGAAGACATATCTCAATAGGTCGGTATCATACTCATAATTCGCACCAATAGAGGCGGCATAGGTAGGCTCCCCAAAATCTATGTAATGCTCTGTTCCATCTTGCCATTTTCTCACGAGGATTTGATTCAAGCCATTTTTTCGTTGCTGTACGACCAGATGATTTTTAAATATCTCAAAAGCTTCGATCAGCACGTTTTCATCGTGAGCTATGACATCCGTCCAGTGCTCCACTTGAGGGTTGACGACCGGAGTCTGCATGAGTTTAAAGTTTTTTGATCCGTCTTTATTGGTCAAAATATAAAATTGATCGCCATAATGATCCAAGGAATAGAAAAAATCTTTTTCTCTGGCCTTGATGAGTTTAAAACTACCCTTTGGCTCATGGGCAGACACCACATGACACTCCACGTTTTGGGTATAACTATGATTGAGAAAAATATATTGATCAGACTTGGATTTTTCAAGGCTACACCCTACGGTCTCATCTGTCTCTGTATACAACAGTTCGCCTTTGGTACCTCCGAGCTGGCGTCTCCAGATCTTATCGGATCGCAGGGTGACGGGATCCTTAGTGTCATAGATGATGGTTTTTGAATCATTGAACCATTCATAACTACCGGCAGTCTCAAATTGATCCGGGAGGAGAGCTCCGGTCTTAAGGTCTTTTATGTACGCTGTAAATAGATTGCGACCGGTAGAGTCCTGGATATACAGCATATAGCGGTCGTTAGGACTGATATTGATCCCACCGGCTAACATATAGTCATGTCCCTCGGCCATTACATTGACATTCAACAAGATCTCTTCTGAAGCATTTAAATTCCCTTTTTTTCTACAAAAAATAGGATACTCTTTGCCTGTCTCAAATCGAGTGTAATAAAAGTAACCATGTTTTAAAAATGGAACTGAACTATCATCTTCTTTTATCCATGATTTCAATTCGTTGAATAGGTCTTCTTTAAGTTTTTTTACAGGGGCCAATACACTGTCGGCATACTTGTTTTCAGCGTGCAGAAAATCCAATACTTCATTATTTTCTCGTTCTTTGAGCCAATAGTATGGATCTATCCGGGTCTCGCCACCGGCTATTAATTCTTTAGGAATTTCTTTGGCTATCGGTGGTTGAAACTGTTCTGGTGAAAATATATTTTCAGTCATATCTTTTTGTTGTGTTGAATTCGTTTTGCACGAAAGCCAAAAGATGGCCACTGCTATGGTTAATACGGATTTCATAGGTTTTATTCTTTATGGCTTTTGTATTAATGGGAATCTAGGCAATGTCAAAGATAGTTTTTTTAGAAAGTATGACTATTTCGGATGCGGGATTTAGGAATGAGGACTGATGATTTCGGATGTGGGATTTCGGATGTCGGAAGAAGTAATTTAGGAGTGGTGATTTCGGAATGCGGATTTCGGGATTTCGGAATGCATTCACCAAGCCCCGAGGGAGCGCAATATTCTACCGATGATTTGCCTTAGTCCTATTTCGATTTAGCAGCTTCTTTAAAATATTTTAAAGGTACCCAGAGCATACCAAAACATTCGCCATCTTCTTTATTCAAATGCTTGTGATGCATTTTGTGAGCTTTGCGGATCGCTCTGAAATAAATAGAATCAGAATTCCGAAGCCACTTAAAACGCTGATGAATAAATACATCATGGACCAGGAAATAACAGAACCCGTAAATCAAAATGCCTAAGCCAATAAAACTAAAGAAGGCGTAGGGAGTCAATAAGCCCGATAAAAAACAAAAAAAACTGGGTATTGCAAAAACGAGAAAAAAGCGATCATTTTTCTCAAAGAAATGATGTTCCCTCGCTTGAGGATCGTGATGATCATGGTGCCAAGACCAAAGATAGCCATGCATCAAATACTTATGTGCTGACCAGGCTACAAACTCCATAATACAAAATGTAACGATGGTGACCAAGATATTGATAATCATACAAATCTGGATTTTAATACGGTAGTCCTAAAATCAAAGATACGGTCTATCTTATTACTAATAAATGTGCTGTTTAATAATTCACCGAAAGGGCCCATCGGCAGACCATATGACAATAAGTCCCGCATCTCTACCTGGTCGGCAGCGATCGCTTTAAAATGGTGCTCGTGGTGCCAGAGTGCATATGGGCCGGAGCGTTGTTCATCTATAAAATATCGATGAGGATCAATATGGGTGATTTCAGTCGTCCACCGCATCGGTATGCCCAATAAAGGCCTCACCGTGTAATGGATGATCATGCCTTCATACATCTCATGATCATTCATCGTCGAATGGATTTTAAATCGCATCTCGGCTGGTGTGATGTGCTGTAGGTTTTCGGGCCTTGAAAAAAAATGCCAAGCTGTTTCTAGCGAGATCGGTAAGACAATAGTCCAGGACTTGGTAAATACTTTCATTGAATTTGTTTAAGCTTAACCCGCATTTCGGCGTAAAAAAGAAGCAAGATTTTGAGCCCATTATTGATTCGGATCCTGGTATTGATCAGCCGATTACTTGGCGTGTAACCAATCTTCAGAAGCAAGGCTTTATAATAAACATAGGCTGCATAGACCCCACTTTTGCAGCAATCTGGCAGCTTACAGATCCCCACACGGGCCACTGTAAAATCCTCTTTTATTTCTGTCAATATTTTACGTTTAATCTCTTCATTGAATGCCACCCCTACTTGCCAATCCGGGAAATAGCGTCTACCCAACCCATCCGTATCCGCTTTGAGATCGCGCAAGAAATTTACTTTTTGGAATGCCGCCCCTAATCGACGAGCGTAAGGTGAGAGCTCGTTGTACAATTTTTTATCGCCCTTGACGAATACATGCAGACACATTAGCCCTACCACTTCTGCTGATCCTACGATATATTGTTCATAAGATTGTTGATTGTAATCCTTTTGCTCCAGATCCATGCGCATGCTGTATAAAAAGGAATCAATAAGATCACGATCTATCTCATAGGCATTGACAGTATGCTGAAATTGATGCAATACCGGATTGAGACTGATCTGCTGATCGATGGCACAATAAGTTTGACGCACAAAATCATCCAGCAGCTTTTTTTTATCAAAATCATGAAAGGTGTCTACGATCTCATCTGCAAATCTAACATAGGCGTAGATTGCATAGATATCCTGTCGGATTGATTTACTCAATAGTGCAATCCCGATAGAAAAGGAAGTACTATAGGTAATTGTGACTTTTTTACTAAAGCCTGCCGTAAGCCGATCAAATAACTCCAGACTCATACTGTTATTTGTTTTAATATATAATTTGCTACAATTTCACCACTGATGATAGCCGGAGGTAAGCCCGGACCCGGCACGGTCATTTGGCCTGCAAAGTAAAGGTTTTTAATTTTTTTACTCCTGATTTTTGGTCGCAAAGGTCCCGTCTGTAGTAAGGTGTTAGCCAGCCCATAGGCATTGCCTTTAAAAGAATGATAATCCATGACAAAATCCCGATGGGCATATGTTTTTTGGTATATCAGGTGTTTTCTGACCGCTATGCCCGTGTGTTTTTCCAATCTGTCCAATACAATGTCCAGGTATCGATATTTGATCTCATCCGTATCGACCAACTCTGTAGTCACAGGGATGAGAGCTACCAAATTGTGACATCCCTCAGGCGCTACCGACTTATCCGTGAGACTGGAAGAATTGGTGTAAAATAATGGATCACTGGGCCAAGATGGTTGGTCATAGATTTCTGAAGCATGTCGATCAAAGGATGCGTCAAAAAACAGACTGTGATGCTCGAGGCCTTCGAGCTGTCGGTCAAATCCTAAAAAATAAAGCAGGGTAGAAGGGGCTAGGGACCGTTTGTCCCAATAGTTATCTGTATAGGATCTATACTTTGGATCTAATAGAGTCTCAACATGACAATAATCAGCGCCAGAGATCACATAATCGAATGTATGATTCTCACCAGATACCAGTTGTACATCTATAGAATGATCAGAATTTGGCTGAATTTTTTGAACCTCCTGATTAAACCTATAATTAACTCCTTGCTCTATACCCACCTGGTAAAAAGCTTTCGATACTTCATACATGCCTCCGATGGGATACCAAGTGCCCAACACAATATCAGCATAATTCATCATACTAAATAAGGCCGGTGTTTTGGATGGGGTTGCGCCTAAAAACAATACTGGGAATTCCAAAAGCTGCCGGAGATAAGGGCTTTTAAAATGTTTGGCGATATGGCTTGATATAGATGTGAGTAGGTCTAGTCGGCTTGCTTGCTTGATGAGTCGCCAATCAAAGTATTCTGCAATCGATAACGAGGGCAAATAAACAAACTCGCCCATCCCGACTTCATATTTTATTTTAGCTTCTGCTAGATACTTTTTGAGTTGTACTCCAGCACCTGATTCTATGGATTCAAACAATGCAATCATAGAATCCTGATCTGTAGGTAGGTTTATAGGCGCCCGATCTTGCCAGAATACTTTGTAGGATGGATTAAGGCGCACCAGACGATAATAGTCTTGAGCTGATTTACCAAAATGTTTAAAAAACCGCTCAAACACATCAGGCATCCAGTAAAAACTAGGCCCTTTATCAAATTTAAAGCCCTGATCTTCAATGATTCCCGCTCTTCCACCTGGAGTTTGGTTTTTTTCAAATACAGTTACGTGATGGCCATATTTGGCCAACAATGCTGCGGCCGTCATGCCTGCATAACCTGCTCCTATCACACCTATTGACTTTTGCACACCCATTAAATGAAAAATAGGGGTTTTTGTTCATTATAATGAGGTTTGATTTAACAAAATCATTAATTATAAAGGGGTCAAGGAGGGATTGGTGTATTTTATGCTTGGCTAAACCGGAAAATCGGTGGCAGGTTTAAGTAGCGGCGACTTCAGTCGCTGACGA
>JANOWJ010000057.1:0-10952 GCA_031417835.1 Saprospiraceae bacterium
CATAAAAATTAAAGTGATCTCCATATTTTGATAGGTTTCCTTCATACCTTATATCAATGTATAACTTGCCGATCGCGAGTGCAGCATTGGCTTGATAGCCATATTTTAATTCTTTAAATTTTTGAGAGTATCCAGCCACATCAAATAAATCTGAGCTGCTATTAATAAAAACATGCCCGACGGGTCCTACGCCCAACTGCAGAGGGCCCAGCCCAACACCGACCAATACCGGAATGTCAAGATTTTGATAAGACTCTCTTTTTATAAGATCAAAAGGACTACTTCCCAATTGGCTCAATTTATAATCAGAGCTTGTAGAATTAAACATCACCTCTGGTTGTATAAAAAACCCTGCTATTTTAAGTTGGGCAAATAATCCAGCATGCACCCCGTAGTTAGCTTTTAATAAGGCCAGTTTAAGGTCTGTAAAATCAGACTGCCCGGGAATATCGATGGCAGAAGTTGAAAAATTATTGCTGGAAGTTCCAAACTTCAATCCAACTCTGAATTGGCCATAGGATATTGAACTCACAATCAATACCAATAAAGCAGAAACGAATACTTTTTTCATTTTACATACTATTTAAAGATATAACGATAAAATCATGCCAATTATATTAAACAAAAGTTTAATATGAGTGGATTTAACCAGGGTTTAAGTGATCTGTTAATATCTTTATGAAATGAAAACCAAATCCGGAAAGACTCTAACCTGGAAAGCCGAATACACCGGTAGCTATGTAGATCCAAGTAAATTACCCACTGACCGATTGCCACAAGTGGCCGTCATTGGTAGATCAAATGTGGGTAAATCTTCCTTTATAAATGCGTTGTGTAACCAAAAAGGATTGGCCAGAATCTCTGCCAACCCTGGAAAAACCCAAACCTTAAACCTTTATAAGGTCAATCAATCCTTTTACTTGGTGGATATGCCAGGTTATGGTTTTGCCAAAGTCTCCAAGACCCAACGCACGAACTGGTCAGAATTTACCAATGCTTATTTTAGTGCCAGTCAGGAGTTGGTCTGTGTATTAATCTTGACTGACGCCAATATACCACCGCAATCTATTGATATTGAGTTTATTAATTGGTGTGGAGCGCAGGGTGTGCCTATGAAGATCATCCGCACCAAAGTAGATAAATCTAAAGAACGCGAATTGGTGGACCTGGAGAATCAATTTTTTAAACAACTAGGGGAGAGCTGGGAGGAAATGCCGGTCATGCTCAGACACTCCGCTACAAAGCATATCGGCGATGATGAAATCCGGTCGGTAATCCAAGAGATGTGTAAAAGAAACTGATTTTCGAGTAGATTTACACCTTTAGATGGAATCACCTATTCTGCCCCAACCTCATATTATAGAAGACATCGACCAGTGGCCGATATCGAAACTATATGATCAAAGGGACAAATTAGTCGCTGAAATCAACCAAAGTGCTATAAAACGGTTGCGCTCCAAATATACCGGCAAGCTGGACAAACTTTTAGCACGCACGATCTATATGGAAAAAATCCGAATGAAGGAAGATCCATGGAGCGCAGATCCGCAAAACGAGCCTTTGTTTTGGCGAAAAATTCAAAAATCATTGCCTGAAAGCGATGCTGCGGTGCCCGAAATTCAAGAGCGAAGTGAATATCTCATCAGTAAAATAGTAGAGCGGTATTCCGCAGAGATAGCCGGAGGTTTTAAAAAGAAAACCTTCTTATTTGCCCGAAGATTATTGAGCTTTTTTTTCAAGCGATTACTGAATGCCGCAAACGCAAAAAACATCTTTTACATTTTTCGCTCAAAACATCAAATTCATGAACGAATAAAATTATTTGGCCCTTTGGAGAAGATCCGGAGATTGTCCAAGGATGGGGTATTGGTCATAGTGCCTACGCACTCGTCCAATATGGATAGTATTCTGATCGGCTATGCCCTCGACGAAATCGCAGGACTACCCGCATTCTCCTATGGAGCCGGTCTCAATTTATACAATTCTGAGTTTTTTGGCTATTTTATGAACCGGCTAGGTGCTTATCGCGTAGATCGACGCAAAAAAAATCCGATCTACCTGGAATGCCTGAAAGCTATGTCCAGCATATCGCTTAAATGGGGTACTAATACCTTGTTTTTCCCCGGGGGCACCAGATCGCGATCTGGAATGTTGGAGACCAAATTAAAATTAGGGTTATTGGGTACAGTTGTGGAAGCTCAACGGGAGATTTTACAACACAATAAAGATCGGTATAGAAAAATATATGTCGTACCGATGGTACTAAACTATCATTGTGTACTTGAGGCCAGATATTTAATAGAGCAGCACCTGAAAGCAGTGGGTAAAGATGCCTATATCAGTGGTGGTAAGGATGATTTTAGAAGTGTACGCAATGTCTTGACCTTTTTATACCGATTGCTTTCGAAGAGTTCAGAAATCGCTTTGGCATTTGGCGAACCCCTGGATGTCATCGGTAATAATGTGGATCAGGATGGACATAGTATAGACCCCAAAGGCCAGCCTTTGGATCTAAAAGACTATTTTATGACTGCGGAGCAAACTATTGAAAATGATGCACAACGAGATAATGTATATACCTCTATATTGGCAGATAAGGTAGTAGACAGCTACCACAGACATAATATTATATTCAGCACCAATCTGGTGGCTTATTGTGCCTTTAAAGTCGTGGAAAAGGCCAATCCAATGCTGGATGTCCTGGCATTGCTGCGGTTGGATCCCGATGAAATTGAGATTCCAATCCAAGAGCTTGTACGACGAATTACGGACATCCAAAAAATCCTGATTCAACAGGAAACCCAAGGTAACATCAGGCTGGATCCATCAGCCCTGCTTTCGGCAGAAGCATGTATTCAAGATGCGATCAATAAAGTAGGCGTATTTCATAGCGTCAAACCACTGAAGTACTCTAAATCTCATCAGATATCCACTGGCAGTCTTAAGGTATTATACTTCTACCATAATCGACTAGACTCCTATGAGCATTTGTCAGATTATTGGCGCTCGGCAGAATAAATAACGTAACGCGCTGAAAAATATCATATTGCATCAGATTTAAGCCTTTAAATTTGCAGTCATGAATTTTATTGTTTTTGACCTAGAACTCACATGCTGGGAAGGAGATCGTGCGGGCAGGGTACAAGAGATCATAGAAATCGGCGCCTACAAAATAGATCCATACGGACATACCCGAAGTACGTTTAGCAGGTTTGTGAAACCAATACTGTATCCCTCATTATCGCCATATTGTATTCAGCTCACCAGTATTCAACCATCAGATATTCTCCAAGCCAAATCTTTCAAAGAAGTGGTGAAATCATTTCTGGACTGGTGTGAACTGGACGGCGAAGAATATCATTTTATAGCCTGGGGTGCCAAAGATCAAGAATATCTAATAGCTGACTGCACACTGCATCGATTGGAATATGATTGGACATTACCATATACAGATTTAAAAAAACAATATCAGCGCATTAAAAAACTGTATGAGCCTAAAGGACTTAAACATGCTACAGAAACTGAAGGGCTAGAATTTGAGGGAACACAACATCGGGCTATAGACGATGCGTTTAATCTATGTCAGATCTTTGTAAAGTATTTTGCAGAATGGGATATCCACAAAGGAGTGGAATATCAGTAGTGGGTATCCCTAAAGCAATCCTACTTCTACTTAACATAATATTAATTATGGGAAAACAAGAAATAAAACTTTTAACATGGATTTGACAATCAATGATTTATACAATTTTTAGACTATGAGACCAGGGCTTAAAATTTTACTGTTTACATTACTAGGTATTTTTTTGGCGGGACTATTAATCCCGATGATGTTTAAAGACAAAGTCTTGATGCAACTAAAAAAAACATTTAATGATCAAGCAAACGGAACATTGGAATTCAGCGATTTGAATTTATCCATCTTCAAAAGATTCCCGCTGATCAATCTACAAATAGAAAATCTCAACATCACAGGAAATGAATCGTTTGCACAGACCTCCTTGTTTAAAGCCCGGGATCTTGATCTAAGCTTTGATTTATTCAAAATAATACAGTCAGGCTTTAAAAAATTTGAATTAAAAAAAATAAACATTAAAGAACCGGAGCTTAATCTGCTCACACTTAAGGACGAACGATTTAATCTAAGAGACATTTTCGATTCAAAAAATCCGGATCCATCGACATCCACAGACAATTCAAGCTTTGATTTAAAATTAAAGTCGATTTCTATTTCAAACGGTGCCATCAATTATATGGACTCGAGTGCTATGACGGTTGCGCGATTAGTGGATGTCCAACATGCTAGCAATGGATCTTATCAGCAAGGCATCTTGTCCCTAGACCAATCCAGCAGCTGGTCTGGATTAGACTTTACCTATAGTGGGATTTCTTATTTGCTGAATGCACCGGGCAGTTGGCAAGGCCTTTTAACGTACCATCCAGATTCGAGTTTATTCAGCTTGACTAAAAACCAAATCACGCTTAATGCGTTGGTGGTCGATTTGATCGGAGCCTTAAAAATCAATTCTTCAGGATCATCCAACTGGGATCTGGAATTTAATTCTCCCAGCTCTGATGTAAAACAATTCGTCTCCATGATTCCTGGGGCATTTAAGAGTCATTTTCAATCCTTACAAGCGGATGGTAGTTTTGTGTTTAATGGAAGCGTGCATGGGTTGTATGATTCCACAGGACGAAAGCCTATAGTAGCCTTAAATACTGTGATCAAAAATGGCCGGATTAAATATGGAGATCTCCCCTATCCTATTGATCAGATTCAGTTAGATGTTCAACTCAAATCCTTGGATTCTTTTTTTAATGCATTTGAGATTAAAATCCCTTCTTATGCCGTCTCTATTCAAAATAGCCCACTGGTAGGTCAGCTCAATATTCGTACCGGAGAGACCATGGATGTGCAAGGAAGCTCAAACGGAAAAATAAATTTGAAAGATCTGCAAAAAGCAATGCCGATTGATTCATTGATCATGGCAGGACTGCTTGATATCGATATACAATTTTCTTTTACAGAAAAGCTGATCGCTCAAAAAAAGTATGATCAGTTGCGGTTAAAAGGGTTAATAAAAGCAAATGACTTAGAGGTCAACTACTTGCCTTATCCTCGTGTTCTCATTGATAGTCTTCGCATGACATTAGATCCAGCTAAGACTACCATTCAGTTGAGTACCATGCAATACGGCCGTTCTGATTTTCATGGGTCAGTGGCTATCGATAATATGTTGGCGCTGGCCACGAAGCAAAAAAGGTTTGCTGTGATCCATGTCACCACCACGAGTCAGCGGATCGATCTGGACGAAATCAGTGCGGGTACCTCAGAGCCTATTTGTGATACCTGCAGATCGACATTGGGGTCAGATGATGATTTGGTACCTAAGCTGGACATCCGATTTCATACCAAAGCCAGAGAAGTAAATTATGAAGATTATAAAATAGCCAATCTTGAGGTGATCGGCAGTATGCGCCAGGATTCTCTGGAGTTAAAACAAGCTAAAGCCAACCTCAACTCTTCCGACTTATTTTTGAGCGGAACTCTACTTAGACCCTATCGATGGAGCCAAGGCAATGGCAACCTGACGGGTAGATTAAATATACAGGCTAAACAATTTAATCTCGATCCATGGATGGCGGATTCCACAGCGAATGGAGCACCTCAGCTCTCTAATGCTACCTATATCAAACGCCTGCCGGAACGCACTGATCTAAATATTCAAGCTAAGATGGACCAGGCATCCTACGGATCCATGGTATTTAAAAATCTGGAGCTTGATTCAAAATTGACCAATCAGTCTTTTGAGATCCATCAAAGTACTGCAGGCCTGTTTAGAGGCAAAGTCCAGTTCAGCGGACTATTTCAAGAGTCTGGTGTATTACCCTCATATAATTTTAAATTAGATATGTCTAATTTAAAAATAGAAGAATTATTTAGGAGTTCACCACTGGTCGCTAAACTTGCACCCCTTGCAGGGTTTGTTGAAGGTGCATTTTCTTCGTCATTGATCCTGGAGGGTAAATTAAATGCACAACTCTCGCCTATATTCGAATCATTTGATGCCTCTGGAGTCTTAGAAACATTTAACGGCTTGATTTCAAAATTTAAACCACTTGAAGATCTTGCTCAAAAAATCCAGATCCCCGTTTTAAATTTTATAAAGTGGGAAAAATCAAAGAATTGGTTTAATATCGATGATGGTACAGTGACGATCAATCCTTTTACCATCCGGTTCGGAGACATACCTATAAAAATCAATGGCTCACACAGACTGGATCAAATGATGAACTATGATTTTATACTGAGCATTCCGAAAAAAGTATTTGAAAAAAACAAACTTGTTTTACTGGCCAATGAAAAGTTGGATTGGATTAGAAAAGAAGCGGCATCAAAAGGTGTGAACCTCGGGGAGAAGGATACTATATATATTTTGTTCAATCTGCAAGGCACCGTTAAACAACCGCTGACTAAACTTTCATGGCTCAATAATCCGAATGGTAAAACCCAATTGGATCAGCTCAAGGATGATGTCACTGCTGCTATCAAACGCAAGACGGATTCGATCACCGCAGCCGCAACGGCTAAAGTAGAGCAAGCCAAGGACAGCATCTTGAATGTGATTCAAAAACAAATCGATCTCAAAAAAGGGCAAATCGATAGTGTCACGACCGTCATTCGGGATTCTTTGAAAAAAGTAGCTGAACGTAAAACGAAACAAATAGTCGACTCCGTTATAAAAAAAGAAACAACCAAAATCCTGGATTCTGCTTTCCAATCAAAAGTAGATACCTTACTCGGCACGAAGACGAAAGAAGAAATTGATAAGATCAATGAAAAACTGAAAAACTGGAATCCATTTAAAAAGAAACCAGTGCCTGCTAAAAATTAACGAAAAGTATAATTAACTGTAACTTTTTATTGATAAGAAGCACAAGATATTTTGATATTTTTGGGCTAAAATATAGTTAAAATAAGTGCTTCCTTATCATTTAGTCTATCCTTCCTTTCCTGGAATTAAAACAGAAATACAACACTTGAAGAAATTTTAGGAAGATGCGACCGTTGAAAATTTATTTAGGTTGGGCTTTTGTATTGTGTTCGATCTGGGCATGTTATCCAGCCCGCACCCCACTTCAAAAGGAAGCTAGAAAATATCAGTTTGGTAGACTCCATGAGGATACCAGCGTGGTTTATGAATTGCCTTTTGCCCGAGGATCTACCCATAGAGTGATTCAAGGTTATTATAGCCGTCATACTCATAAGCGGCGAGCAGCAGTAGACTTCAAGATGAAAGTGGGTACACCGGTGCATGCGGCCCGTACAGGCATAGTCATCCGGACCAAAGATGATTCTGACCAAGGGGGATGGAATAAAGAGTATCGTCCAGATGCTAATTTTATCATCATCCAACATGAGGATAGTACGCGTACAGCTTATCGCCATCTTCAATATCAAGGAGTGATAGTCCAGATAGGTGATACTATCCAGTCAGGACAAATGATAGGTCGCAGCGGCAATACGGGTTATACGCTTTCGCCCCATCTGCATTTTATGGTGACTGCGTTTATCGAAGGTCAATGGACTGCGATACCTTGTAGATTTCAATCCGCATCTAAAGCGGGGTATTTGAAGCCATTACATAGGTATACATCAGTGAATGGGGGGATGGTGAAATGACATCATAATCGTGGCTATTAGTTTCGTATTCAAGTGGGATCTGCTTCAATTGGAAGCAATATTTGGTCATTATTGCTTTTTTTAAAAGCAATAATGTTGTATATTTGCTTTAAATTAAAGCAATATGGAGCATTTATACAAAATTCACCAGAATTTGATATCCAGCTTAAAGGTCACATTTAGAAGGAGATATATAGATATAATTGATTGGAATGAACGGCTCATTGGGTTAAAGGGGTCGAGAGGTGTTGGAAAAACTACATTGATGCTCCAGCATATTAAGGAGCAATTTGGAACAGATCCCAAAGCACTCTATGTAAGTATGGACAATTTATCACTGCGAGGAACCACAATCACAGAAATCGCAGCCTATCATCATAAAAGTGGCGGTACACATTTATTTATAGACGAAATTCATAAGGAAGGCGACTGGGCCATACACATCAAAAATATCTATGATTTTTATCAAGACCTTTGCATTGTTTTTTCCGGGTCTTCATTGCTTAGAATTTACAATGCCCATATAGACCTTAGTCGTAGAGCGATTGCATACAACATCCCCGGTCTGTCATTACGTGAGTATATAAATATTGAAGCTGGGACCACGTATGATGCCATTTTGTTGGAAGATATGATGGAGGGTCATGTAGCTATTGCTGCATCTATATGCAAAGAAATAAAGATCTTGCCTCTATTCAAACAGTATCTCGAACATGGTTATTATCCTTTTTACATCGAAAGCAAAAAGAGCTATTCTATCAAGATGGATCAAATCATTAATACAATCGTTGAAGTCGATCTTCCTACCGTGTTGAAAATAAATACCCAACAAATGAGCAAAATTAAAAAGCTTATTTTCTATTTGGCTATTGAGGTTCCGTTTCAACCTAACATATCTAAACTGGCTGCCAGTATTGAAGTCCCAAGAAATACGTTATATGAATATTTATACTATTTGGATCAAGCTAAAATATTGCATTTATTACAAGCAGAAGGGAAAAGTTATAGTCTCTTAAGCAAACCAGAGAAAATTTATCTCCATAATACAAACATTCATTTAAGCCTTGCACCAGCTCAAGCAAATATCGGGACCCTCAGAGAAGTATTTTTTTTAAATCAAGTCTCTGAGAAGTATAAAGTGCACGCCTCAAAATCTGGAGATTTTTTAGTGAGCGGCAAATACACTGTAGAAGTAGGTGGTATTCATAAATCATTTAAACAAATTGCAAATATCCCAAATAGCTTCTTGGCAGTAGATGATGATCTTACTGGAGTAAAGTCTAAAGTGCCGCTTTGGATGTTTGGGTTTTTGTATTGAAGGACGAGTATAAAATCCGTGGATTTAACGGATGGAGTGGCAATATAGATTATACCTGATCTCTGCACTTTCATTTTATAGTCTCCAATTTAAATAAATCAAAGTGGATATATATTAAAATTTGATTTTATTAAATGAGATTGAATCATCTTTTTGATTGATTCCCATCTATGTATTTAAACTAATAATTTATACTTCGATCCCGGGCAATATTTCGCCAGGCGTTGACCACTTTATTGTTTTCTACTACCTTGACATGATCATAAAGTGCCACAGTGGGGCAGATATGTTGTGGGATGGCATATAATACATCCCCAATGGAATATTTCTTATTGTCCTGGATCTCAAGAACCAGATGTTCTTCACTTTGACCAATTGGTTTAAGAGAACCAGCATTTAAAAAATGAACTCTATTTGTCAGTTCATTTTCTGCAGCTACTGATTTATGACCTAAATCGGTCGTGATCTGAGTGGGTGTTGGTTTTGAGATGATGCGAGTCACTAATACTGCTGCCGGTAAAAACGTGTGGCCTTGATAGATGTCTGAATAACCTTGGTCCCAATATATAAAGGTACCCGGACTACACTGTACTCCGCTGCGATGAGCATGAATCGGAAATGTGGGTGAACCACCGCAAACAACTTCAAAGGCCAGATTATATTTTTCTAAAAAATATTGATTCAATGCTTCCACTCCTTCAAATGCCTGGTCTGCTTTTTGTTTTCTATTATCGATATCCATATCCCGAATATGACCATCATATGCATGCAAGCCCCTAAGTCGAAGTGATGGACAGGTCATGATAAAGTCGATCAAAGGTGGTGTGTCTATAGGATCTATCCCGGTCCTATGCATGCCTAAATCCAAATCTATAAAAACATCAAGTATAATTTGATGATCAATCGCTGCTTGAGCTAGTGCAGTAGCGGAAGGCAAATTATCCACTAGACATGAATATCTAGTTTGCGCATACTCCTCTATCAATAAGATCAATCGATCGAGCTTAGGGCCTACTGGTTGATAGGCCAACAATACATCTGGCGCATCCAGCATGCCCAATAATTCTGCTTCGGCAATGGTGGCGCATTTAAAAGTTCCGATACCTGCATCCAACATCATTTGGGCAGCTTCTTTAGACTTATGGGTTTTGATATGTGGTCTCAGTCGTTTTGCATCGCCTGCCATAGCTACTGCTTGATCTATGTTGTGTTTCATTCTATCCGGAAAAACCAATAGAGCCGGAGTATCGATTTCGTTGATGTTAGAGATATCATACCATTCCATGACCTCAAAGGTATTCATTCCACGAAGGGTGTCAAAACACAGTTTATGATACAATATTCTATCTAAAATTATGGTGGCTAATCGTCTCGGAAATAGTACTTTTAAGGGACTCAAACCATTCCCATATGAAATTGCAACACTACCTTATTATAGGTACATTCTTCCTCTCACAACTTATTGTCGCCCAACCGGTCAATTTAGAATTACTTAAAGCGCTCAAACCCAGATCTATTGGCCCGGCAGCCATGAGTGGCCGGATCACGGCGATAGCAGTACATGCTGATCACCCCAATACCATCTATGCAGGTGCTGCTGCAGGCGGCGTGTGGAAATCTGACAATGGTGGCGTAAAATGGACGCCTATATTTGATAAACAAAACAATCAGTCCATTGGCTCGCTGGCGATCAATCCTCAAAATCCTCAAGTCATCTGGGCAGGGACCGGCGAAGGAAATCCACGAAACTCATTGAATACCGGCAATGGGATTTATAAAAGTTTGGACGCAGGCACGAACTGGATGCACATGGGCTTGACCCAGACTAAAACGATACATAGAATACTAATCAACCCAACAAATCCAGATATTGTATATGTAGGCACTTTGGGTTCTCCATGGGGCCCCAATGTCGAGCGAGGAGTGTATAAAACTACCGATGGTGGTAAA
>JANOWJ010000058.1:0-20287 GCA_031417835.1 Saprospiraceae bacterium
ATTGGCAGCTTGTGCAGTTGCAGAAATGATTCTTGGCGGAATGTTCAAAAAAACAGGTGTTCATCCCCCCGAGACACTAGGCAGTTCCACATTGTGGGTCAACCATATCCTACAGTATCTTCAAGATCGAGGTGTCATCTACCACCTAAAACGATCGATTTTATAGCTTATAAGATCTCTTGGGTAGAGAGGATTAGTTCATGCTCAAACGGAGTGTAACCAGTGATGTAGATACTATGGCCTGCATGTTTGGGTAAAGCACCTCTCAATGCTGTCCATTTATGCTCATGTCGTGCTCCTTTAATCCAAAGTGTAGAATTTTTTGTTTTATAATTTGCTTTAGGATGGTTTAAAAAATATGCGTCATCTATCCCCACTACTTTATTTACACCACTCAGGCTGTCGCCATCGTTTTGTTTGAAACTGATTTCAATAGCCACAGGCACTCCGAGTGTGCCTTTCAATGAAAAATTCAATCGAAAGCTATGATCTGTTTTGACCACCTTTAAGGTATAATCCATATACTGAACTTCACTGGTGGGTCTTAGGGACTTAGTCATTTTATCCCAGTCGCCATCTTTTGGTAAGGAATCAACAGGCAAGGGCTGAAAATATGGGCCCTCCAGTTTTTGTGACATTTCATAACCATCTTCTACCGTTACCATATCCTCCGCTATGAATTGACCTTTACCAAAAAAGGCAGTGGCACAACGCACAGCTTGGATGACGATATCTTCATGATGCATGGAAAACATGCTGGCATTATGAGCCACTAGTGTGCCATCTGTCTGTCCTTGACGCCAGCGCACCAATTTGGATGATTCAAAATACTTTTCGTATGTATCTATTGGCTCCTTGACTTTAACAGGTTCTTGCGCCAGTTTTTCATCCTCCAACAAATAAGCGAGATAACCGGTCAATGATTTTAATCCGTATGTCGATTTCAACCAATGGGCCATTATAATACTAGACTCTTCCTTAAAATGCGTCGCCATATAATGAAAAGCATAAAAGTAGGGTGCCGATGGTGCAGTGGTATACTGATCTTGTCTGCGCGACATCTCCGTCACGAGATTACCATTGGGATGAATAAGAAAAGTCGTCATCGCAAGATTACGACGGACGGGATCAAAAAGCTCAGGTTTATTCATCAATACAGCTATCGTGATAAGCCACCGATCAGACATCGGGGAGTACACAGAGGTACTGCGTTCATTATATTGACCATCTGCATCTATATCTATTTTTTCATTAAGCCATTGATCGATTCGATTGATGTATTTCGCGTTTGGAAACAATTCATGGATCCTGGCAAGTGCCATACAGACGACCCATCGATGATTGGGTGTATGAATACCGCCGATAGTAAGGGCATCACCCGCTCGGAGCAAAAATTGGTTAAGTTTTTTCCTGAGTTCTATTGAGTCTTTATAATTATCTCTGGCTAATAATTTATAGGCTAAAGCTGTAGGCTCGACCACAAATGCTACATCTGGTGTAGAATGAAAGTTGGTACTCATGAGGTCAATCGTACCATCCTCGTGTTGGTGTTTTAAAACATAATCCATGGCCAGCATCATATGGGTCAATATCGCCGCATCATGAAAGTAGATCGATGTAGGAGATATATATGCACAGGTAAGATAGGAGGTCATCCCCGCAGGGGCATGAGGATTATAAATCTGAAAAGCATCAGGTACGCCGCCAAAATGCGGATGTGATGGGTCTGTATGCTGATTTTTTAACGCTGCCGGTATCCCTTCATCATTGTATTGTATCATTTGTTCTAGCCAATTGCCCGACAGGACAGGGGCGGCTTCCTTTGGTGTTGGTGCACAAGACCAATCTATCAGGGATAGCATGGCAAAAGAACCTAAAGCGCTTGCTTGTAAAAATTCTCTGCGCTTAAAATATTTTTTCTCCATTCTTGCGTTTTATATCGGATTGCATTTGCTGCAACTTAATAACTTTCAATAAATTTCAATTAAATTTAAGCAAGATATCCAACTCGAACTATGTACAACATTAAAGACCGCCGGAAATTTATCAAACATTCCTCTATGGGTGCCCTGGGACTGATGGTCCATCCATATATAGTATCTCGTCAAACCGCCAAATACAATCTTGTGCTCATCGGTTCTGGTTGGTGGGGCACTAACATCCTCCGTGAAGCCATCCGATCTGGAGAAGTCACGGTGACTGCACTCTGTGATGTCGATGAATCCCAGCTCAAAAAATGCCAGGAAGAAGTTACAAAACTATGTAGTGATCGACCTAAGTTGTACAAAGATTATCGGGAGTGTATAGAAAAAGAAAAACCTCAAATCGTCATTAATGCTACACCCGATCATTGGCATGCCCTTATCGCTATACATGCTATGAATCATGGAGCTCATGTATTTCTGGAAAAACCCATCAGTCATACGGTGTTGGAAGGTGCGGCTATACTCAAGGCTGCTCGCAATAATAAACGAATATGCATTGTAGACTTTCACCGCAGATACTCACCACACAATGTGAGTGGTATTAATTTTCTAAAATCCGGTAAAGCTGGTACCATCAAAGATGTAAAAGCTTTTGTCAACTACGGATCAGGCCCAGGTAAAAAGGAGGATCAGCCAAGTATTCCTGCCGGTCTTGACTGGAATATGTATTGTGGTCCGGCCCCACTCGCTACCTACAATGTGGGCATGCATCCTCGAGGCTGGAGGCAATATCGCAATTTTGCCAATGGACAACTTGGGGATTGGGGCCCGCATTGGTTTAATCAGATCTTGTGGTGGTCTGAAGAAAAAGCCCCAAAAACGGTATTCTCCACGTGGGGCATGGGTGGTCGCGAAACATGGGGTGATGCCCCCACTACTCAAAATGTATCCTTCCAATTTGAATCCTTTACAGCATCCTGGGAGCAAAGCTTTTTTAATCCTCGCCGCGAGCGGAAGTCAGAAAACGTAGGAGTTTATTTTTATGGCACCGAAGGCACGTTTCATATGGGCTGGCAGCAAGGCTGGACTTTCTACCCTAACAATCAAAATAAAGATATTCTGCACGAAGACCCACAACTTGATCAGCCCGACGCACAAAATATCAAATTGGTGTGGGCAGATTTTTTGAAAAGTATTAAGTCAGGTCAACTACCTCAAACGGATATTGCAGAAGGAAGATATGCGACCAATATGGCTTTGCTCGGCATGCTCTCAGCGCAGATCGGTAGAAGTATATCGTGGGATGATGCAAATAATAAAATCATCGGTGATAAAGAAGCTAATAAATTGCTTAAACGAGAATATCGGGGGGATTGGAAATATCCGGTGTAAATGCCTATAAATCTTTGACTATCTTTGTACTAGAAATATTATTTTATTTTATCTAATGCCGGGAATATTACTTAATACAGGTACTTCTTCGTTTAATGAATTAATCTCACATGGCAAAACATTTAAAGTGCCCACCTATCAAAGAGATTATTCATGGGAGCACGAATATTGGGAAGATTTGTGGTTAGATATCCTTGAATTACCATCAGAGGGATTTCATTATATGGGATATATCGTAACCCAAGAAGATCCATTACTTAAAAAAACATTTTATATTATTGATGGTCAGCAAAGATTGACGACTTTAAGTATCTTGGTACTTGCCACCATTAGATTACTCAATGAATGGGTTGAAGACAATATCGATGCAACCGAAAATAAAACTCGAAAAGAAAAATTAACAGAAAAATTTTTAGGTAATTTTTCCACATCTAAACTAACCATTACATCCAAATTGGTTTTAAATCGGAATAACGACGACTTTTTTAAAAGTTATATAATCAATCATCGACGACCCGCAAATCCCGGGAAACTTAAGCCTTCTCAAAAGAGATTGTGGCAGGCCTATGAATATTTCTATGGCGTCTTAAAAACAAAATTTAAAGACAACCCATCTGGAGAACACTTAGCTCAATTTATTGATGATCAAGTCTCCAATGGTTTAATCTTTACGACGATCAATGTCAGTGATGATTTGAATGCTTACAAAGTCTTCGAAACTTTAAATGCTAGGGGTGTTAAATTATCACCTGCAGATTTACTCAAGAATTACTTATTTTCCAAAGCATTTGAATCTCATCAGACGGATCTGGAAGAAACGGAGCGAAGGTGGCAAAATATCAATGACTCTTTAGGCAAAGCAGACATTGTTGTATTTCTCCGTCATTTTTGGAACTCTAGGAACCCTTTGGTCCGAATTTCCAACTTGTTCAGAACTATTAAATCTACTATTCAAACTCCGAAGCAAGTTTTGGATTTACTAGACGAATTGGAACAATTTGCACCAATTTATGCTGCTTTTGAAAACCCCGGGGATCCACTTTGGAATAAAGAACAAAGAGCATTTATAAGATCTCTAAATTTATTTGGCGTCACTACATGGTATTCATTAATGTTAACCGCAAAACAAAAATTCGATGAGCATGAGTTCACAAAACTCTTACACGAACTCAATGTAATCACGTTTAGATATAATGTAATTTCTGGTTTGCATACCAATGATATTGAAGTCGTTTTTAATAAGCTGGCTGTTAAAATTTATTCCGGGAATGTCAAAAAATCATTTCAGGCAGTTGCAGAATTAGGCCCTATCAATGTATCAGATGAAAATTTCTCTCAGGCATTTTCAACAAAATCCATCAGCACGACAAGAAATAAAAATTTAGTTAAATACATCTTGGTAGAACTCGAAAATCATTTATCCAACACTCAATATCAATTTGAAGACGCAACTTCTACTATTGAACATATTTTACCTGAAAATCCTTCTCAAGACTGGTACCAGAATTTTCCATCCGAAAGTATTGAAGATTATGTTTATGCTTTAGGGAATTATACACTGTTAGAAGAAGACTTAAATAAAAAAGCTGGCAGCAAACCCTTTTCAGAAAAGTCAAAACAATATAAGACCTCAAAATTTAGATTGAGTAAAGATGAACTCAATTATCTAGAATGGAACCCTGCTATCCTGCGGGACCATCAAGACAAAATGGCTAAATGGGCATGTGAAATCTGGAAAAGCAATCATTCTCAAATTTTAGAAAGAATAAATTCCAAATCTTAACCTTTTTCACTACCGTTTTATAATCTGCAACTTACTAAACTTCAACATGATCCTGCGCTGCGGATCTTCCAGTTTTGAAAATTCTATCGTAGCTACTCTATTATCTCGTGCGCCATCGATATGCAAGACCTTGCCATGACCAAACTTCATATGGAGGATCTCCATACCTACTTCGATCTGCTCTGATGGATCGGCTTTAAAAGATTTAAGATCGATGTTGATTTCCGGTTCGCGTGCTTTGCCCAGCTTGGGTAAAGTACTCAATAATCTAGGGCCGTCGGCAAATGGTCCTGCATTGCGCATCGTCACAGATGAATCTATATGTTTAGCATCGATTTCTTCCAGAAATCTACTCGGGTCATTGTATCGGGCTTGCCCAAACTGATAGCGCATACCTGCATAAGTCATGACCAATTGACGCTTTGCTCTTGTAATCGCCACATAAAACAATCGACGCTCTTCTTCGATCTGTTCAGGGTCAGCCATACTCATATATGATGGAAAGAGGTTTTCTTCTAGGCCGATGATATATACGGTGTGGAATTCCAATCCTTTGGCAGCATGTACGGACATCAAAGTCACATAGTCTGTGTTTTTTATTTCTTCATCTTGATCGGTGATCAATGAGATCGTCTGCAGGTAGTCAGAGAGATTGCGCTCACCTGTCGAAACAGTCTCACCCTCTACGATCTCAATAGCTTCATCATTTTCGATGAATTCTTGGATCCCATCCAGCAGCGCATTGACATTTTCCAGTCTGCCAGCTCCCTCCTGAGTCTTATCTCCTTTGAGTGCGTCCAAGAGCCCGCTATGCTTACCGATATAAAGTGCTGCGGCGTATGCATTGGTCGTGGTCGCTTGTTGCATGCATGCTGTCATCGACTGTACAAACTGCCGGATAGCGTTGGATGCTCTACCGGTGACTTCACTCTGGTGTATAGCCTGCCAGAGTGTGATCTCGTGTTCATTGGCATAATCCAGTGCCTTTTGAATGGTGGAGTCTCCGATACCGCGACGCGGGTAGTTGATGATTCGTTTTAATGCTTCCTCGTCCTTAGGATTAGTCGCAAGACGCAAGTAAGCTATAAAATCTTTTATCTCTTTGCGTTGGTAAAAAGATAAGCCGCCAAATACTTTATAAGGTATATTATTTCGGCGCAATTGCTCTTCTATGATTCTGGATTGACTATTGGTCCGATATAATACAGCAAATTGACTATTCGCCAATCCAGCTCTATTCTTCCATTCGACGATATTATCTGCGATTCGTTTACCTTCTTCGATATCAGATACCGCTTTGATGATGCGGATCTTATTGCCTCCCGGCTCATCTGTCCATAATGTTTTTTCGATTTGCTTTTTATTATTGGTGATGACTTGATTAGCAGCCGCTACGATATGTTCTGTCGATCGGTAATTTTGTTCCAGTTTAAATTTTTGGTGGTTAGGATAGTCTGTTTCGAAATCAAATATATTGCGGATGGTAGCACCGCGGAATGCATAGATACTCTGCGCGTCATCCCCTACGATGCAGATATTGCGCGGGCTACCCGGATATTCAATTAATTGTTTTACAATAGCGTATTGCAAGTAGTTTGTATCCTGAAACTCATCGACCAGCACATATTGAAACTGGCGTTGATATTTTTCTTTGACTCCATCCGTATTGCGGTACAACAAAATATACATTTGATACAAGAGATCATCAAAATCCATGGCCCCTGCTTTGGCACATCGGGCTACGTACCGCTCGTATATGGTCTGAAAATAGGGTATACGATTCATTTTATCGGCTTGCACCAGATCATCGTGCTGCAGATATGCTTTAGGCGAGATCAAATTCGATTTGGCAGACGATATTCGGGACCTGATTTGGCCAGGTACATAGATTTGTTTGTCCAAAGAAAGTTCCGAAATAATATCTCCAATCAGGCTCTTACTATCGTCTGCATCATATATGGTAAATCTTGGATCAAAGCCTAACTTAGAGGCCTCTATCCGTAATATTTTGGCAAAGATCGAGTGATAGGTCCCTGCCCAGATGTACTTAGCCTTGGATCCTACCACGGCCTCTATACGATCTCGCATTTCTTTTGCAGATTTATTGGTAAAAGTAAGTGCCAGTATATTCCAGGGCGGCACGCCTTGTTCGATCAGATAGGAGATCCGATATGTTAATACGCGGGTCTTACCACTCCCCGGACCAGCGATCACCATAATAGGCCCATCCGTAGCGGTGACAGCATCACGTTGCGGTTGATTGAGGTCGGCCAAATAGTTTATCTTGGCGGTAGGGGTATGTTCTGACATTTGAGAAGGCGAAAATAGGGCTTTAGGTTTGAATTAGGGAAATGTTTAATATGTGGCCAGGGTATAGATGAAGGTGTAGAATAGGATTGCTGACTTTGAATATGGGAGGAGTCCAAATCCTTTGACCATAAAAGGATCATATCATCTCACTATCCAGGCATCACTCACATACCCATCCATATGGACTTTATCCTTTACTTGACCACAACTATCCATCACTATTAGGTTTAAACCTCGCTTCATTTTGGAATGCTCTACGCCATTCACTCGAATCGAAGATTCATTTTTTCCCGCTAGATGCCCCCCGGATAATAAATTGACATGAATGGGCGTAGTACAACCTTGAAGTTGAATGGAATCATGTACAGCCATGCTGTTAGAATAGTGCTGTCGAATAAATTTACCACCATACCAGACAAACGCCCAAGAAGTCCCAAAAACGATAGAGTCCATTGGAGCTCCCCTGGACTTTAAAAACTCTTTAGTCTCTTTTTTTATTCCCGACATTGCCTCCTGCTGCACTACTCCGCAGATATAATCATCCAAAGAGGCTGATAAATAATCTTTTAATGAAATCGCTTCAGATTTAGCGGTCACTTGCCAGGAATCGTCATCTACCATCGATTGAATTGATTTGGAGACTAATGATGGCGGCAGATATACCCGATATCGATCAAACTGATATGATTTACCACCTAAGCTTTTAATCAAATGCTGATGCAGTAACAGCGAATCTGCATTAGTCACAACGATATCCTGCGGATGATCTTTGAGATAGTTGCTGAGGTCTGCTACACTATCTCTAAATGCTCGACCTATTTGTTCAGGGAATCTTGCTCCATATCCTGCAGTGATTGGCTTACGATAATGCTGTGCTATATCTACAAAATAAATATAATCGCAGTAGCCAGCTATATTGGATGTGTAAGGAGGATATACCAGGACCTTATTGCTCAATGAGATCAAATGTTTGATTTGATTGCCGAAGGTTAAATTGTTAAATCGTTCATCAATGTAGGGCTTGCGTTTCCAGAGTGGACTGAGATCCAACGTTTGTAAAATCAGTACGATCAATAAAAGGATCACATTGTATGATGTTTTGAATCGCAGTAAAAATAATTTTCTGCTGACCCAAAACAGTATAATATAATGGAGCGGCCAGATAAACCGACCTGTACCTCGAAAAGTCCTGGAGATATAATCGTTATATCCCCAATCTATCAATAGATGATCCCCCAAGGTCCATTTAGGACTCAATGCAAATACAAAGAAAACAATACAAACTAAAAAAAACCAATTTAACGGATGAGGCTTTGCTGGCACCATGGTCAAGCGGTTCATCCACCATTGAACCATCTCATTACATATTATTATAATTACTAATATGATCGTACTAAACCCTAAGTACCCAATGCCTTCCCCCTGACCATCACCCCAGTATTTAAAACTTTTACCTAGCCGTCCGACATCCCACGCATTGAATAAGGTATTCAGATTAGCAGAATATCTACCCAACCCTTCTGACAATTGACCTTTGAACAGAAATGCACCACTTATGTACCACCCGAATAGTGTGAGGGCCATACATATCAATATAAACCCAAGCATAGAAGTCCATCGAATTCTATGCTCATACTTTAATTGAATAGGTGTAGCCGCTACTAATCCCAATACCATAAATAATAAATATGGATGAATCAAACTCGTGATAAAAACCAACGCACCTAATCGTAGTTTCACATTTAGTACAGCATATTGATTTCGTCGTAAGTAGATCAACAGAGCATACAAGATCACCCATTGACCACATAAGGCGGCGTGACCAAATCGAGCCACTAAGACCACAGATCCGGCAAAGAGAGGTGCCATCATCCAGGACAACATCGACGACCAACCGATCTGGCGACAAATTTTTATACCTAAATAGGCATTGAGTATATAGCAGCTGGCATGCCAGATACCAAAGTATTGAAAATCATCAGGCAATAAAAAACGAAAAAATTTAAAAACAAATGCCAACAAGGGGATCGAGTCTGTATACATGACACTGTTGTACATCGGATAGGCATAGCCTTCCAGTCTTCCCAATGGCCATCGCCAAGGTGTATCTTTAAAGTATTCCCAAGCCAGATAATGATACGAGGTGTCACTGCCGGGTACGAGTATCCAATCGATGAAGGCTGGATTAATCTTATCAAGTCCCACGATGATCTGAGTAAATATCAGTCCTATAGCAATACCTGCCACCAGATCTGCTAGCTCATCATATCGACGCTGCTGATTACCGATTGACATATACTTTGAGTCCGTTTATACAGATGTCATGCTGACTTGGATTCCATACACTGATGCGGATATGATCATACAGCTGATCAGGACTATTGGTCACCAGATCAAGCCATTTTTCTTCATGATCATTTAAAAATCGATGTATTCGAATCAGAACTGTCTTTACTGTTGCATCTGCATTTTGATATCGCACGATCAATTGTGCCATCTGCCATACATCCCACTCTTTGGTAGCGGCCTTGACTTTAGCTACTATTTTTAATTGTGTATTATTCTTGCTAGTAGTATATAATGTAACTTCCTTGCCATGGCTCATGCACGAGGAACTATCTGCTGTATACACGGTATCCAGGATCTTTATAGACTGATCGGTATCAAACGGCAGGATCGGCTCATTGGTGTCCAATATTTTTTTTGCTTCCAGGTCATTTTTAGATTTGAATAAAGTATGCCAGAAATAGGCTTTATTCATCATGCCAGCTTCATAGATTCCTCCTCGATGTGCTTGATGGGTAAGCCAAAGATTGTAATAAATACAAAGTCCGATGAAACAATACAGAGCCCATTGAAACAATTTAGAAGTCAGTAGATCCTTAATCATTGGCATCATAGCCAATAAGAATACAGGATAATGTTGCACCATTGATCGTTGACCTAAGCTACCCCCATAAGTCCATTCGTCCCAAGCAAAAGTGAGGTACAAACTGACGAGTAAAAAAGCAGCGGTCATCCAGGTCCATGCTTGCTTTTTGATCCAATTCCAGACCAAACTTAATAAACAGAGGATCATCACAGGTGTATAGACCAACCAACCCGCACGATAACTAAATAACCCTTGCAAGATATGATGTCCTTCAAACCAGCTAAAGCCTTGCTCCTGATAACTGTATACGATCCATTCACTCGACACATACTTCCAATAGATGACCTGGATAGTCGGGAAAAACAAAAAGCACCCCGCTCCCATCATGACATTCTTTATAGATGTGATATACCATTTAAATCGATCCTTCAGCATCTGTACAGAGTCTATCTTCCATCCCACGACCAGTATCAGACTGATGATCTCTGTAGGTCGGATCAATACCATAAGGCCAATCAGTCCAGCCCCAACATACATCCATCGCCAACGCAAAGTCTTATAAAAATTGTCAATACTGATCATCAACGCGGCATATAATGTAAATAAATAATTGTGCGCCATGGCACCTGTTATAGACGCATAGTCAAAATAATTAGTAGCCAAGATCAATACCAATAGTGCAACTGCTGTGACCTTATCCGCAAAGTAACGCAACAATAGCTTACGCAATAAAACCAAACCTAAGAAGGCGTACATCAAACTGCCAAATGAAATAAAAAACTGGTATATCGGCGAGTAGCCATCTGCTAACTGACCAGTCACTATCGCTACACTATGAGCCAATAAAAAAAAAGGCAAATACAAAATCGCCATACCGCAGGTATACTTCATGACTTGATGTCCTGACCAATGTAAAAACGATTGATAAGGGCTACTGCTTGGATAATAAGTTTGATCCAATGCTGGCTTAAACTCTAATTTTTTGATATCCTTGTATATAAATATCGAGGGCAAATACAAATAATATCCTGATACATCCCAGCTGATCGTAGCCTCTGTTCGGGTCATTTGCCATTTGGGGTAATAGACAAAACTAGCCCAAGTCATAGCAAACATACCGATGAGGAGTACCGTACGCGACATCTTACGATAAGATTTTGAACCAAAAGGATCCTCCGTGGGTCTCGATACCATCAATCTTCAACTGATCCCATACAGTTGATTTAAGATAAGACTGGCTTGTAGCTTGTCTAGAGACCCAAAAGGATGGAAATATGATTTGAAATTTATGTTGACCATATAGTAAAGCCATCGCTAAGAGATATTGCTCATTGTAGCCTCGATGAGCCATATCCAATGGATAGTCATACGGGAGATAAACATCATGAATGTGCACATAGACTCCAATAGGTATTCTCGGTAGAATCTCCATAAAAAAAACGGAAACATCTGAATTGGCCAATGAAATATGAGACCCATCAAAAAAGATGATATCGCCGGGACTCATGATGTCGATCCTGGTGTAATCGCTTAACTCTTCCAATGGATAATGCAACCATTCATCAGTGAGCTGTTTGATCTCGCGACGGGGTGCTGGATCCATGCATACCAATTTTGTCTGAAGGTGACCATCTGTTATTGCTCTATTCATGACAGCAGTACTATGACCAGACCCAATTTCAAGGACCATACCTGGATTTAAAGTCCGCATCATGGTGTACAACGCAACGATATCAAGTCCCGGCAGGTAGTTGTTTTGCCAGTACACACTCTCCGGACTTGTTCCCTTTGTGGTCGTGAAGGTCCTGAAAGCCGGGAGGTATTCAGGTATTTTGCGCATAAATTGATGTATGGGCTCTGCCTGTACTTCACAAAGCTCTATCAATCCTTCAGATATAGGCTTAATCTGATCAAATCTGGACTTAGCATTCCATGGATATTTTAAAGCAATGGATCGATTCAGCATCGCCCCTTTAAGGCCTCGCAGGTAAAGACGGATATCCATCAAACTTTATTGAGATTATGAGTACGCCAAATGGATATCAGCATCCTAAAAGGCATCATCAGACAAATAATGATGGTACCTATGGAGAAAAAAATGAATTCCCGAGTAATATAGGTAGCCATCGCGATTTGCTTGTCTTCTGACAGGTGGCGAGTGATTGACTCAATTCCCTTGTCATCGATAAAACTTTGAAAAAAACCAAAATGTCTTAATGCAAATAGAGCCATCCAAATAGATCCTAACCCCAATATGCCTTTAAATATTTGGGACCTTTTAAATGGGGTCGTGTTCAAAAAAAGCAGCCAACGAAGGCCGGTCACAAAGGCGATAATAAACAGCGCATTAGCCTTTTCGAATGGAAAACCGTAAATCTCATTTCGAATCGGGACGATTATCAGAAATACCAATAAGATGGTAGCTACCATCCACACCAGTTCTATCAGCCATGGTCTATAGTCATGCATATAGCCATAAAGATATTAAAAAAGACCCGTGCTAATCTGCTAAATCAAGTGCAACGATCTGATGTCCAACCAGCTTCAAATTCCGCTAAGGCTATGGATAAAATAGTTATTTTTTATCATAACTACTTGACTTTCATCATGTTCTTGACTTGGGACAATGGACCATTTTCCCATCTTGCGTAATATATGCCTGGAGGTTGAGTTTCCAAATCTACATCGACAGTGTATGGGCCTTTAGCCAATTCTTTATTGACGACCAACTGAATCACAGATCCTTGATTGTTGATGACCTGTATCCGAACGTGGCCTCCTGTACTTTCAAAATCGATTTTGGTCCTATCCACAAAAGGATTAGGATATACTTTTATCATTTCTTTACCACTTTTGACATTGGCTTCATGGCTGGCAGTCGATAGACAATTAGCTGAAGTCAATATGGGCAGGTTTTGAAATTTATCCAAGAGCAAATTATTGACATCTTGCTGAGGCACACAAAACCATTGACTCAAGAATGTGCCATAAATCGATCGGAAATCGTATTGCATCGGAATATTACTATTGCCATCAGCTAATGCTGGAATCGTTGGATTCTTACCGAGTACAGTAGGTATGATGTTTTTACCAAAATAGATGACTGGTAGCCCTGCACCATGATCCGTACCGAGGGAAGAGTTTGATTTGATCCTTCGACCGAATTCGGAAAATGTAAAACCTGCTACGCGGTCTTCTAAACCCAATAATTTACAATCGTCCATAAATCCGGCAATGTTATCAGAAACCCCTTTGAGCAAATTGGCATGCGCCCCTTTAGTAAAATCAAGAGGATCTACCTGTGCTGAATGGGTGTCAAATCCACCTGTGCTGACCCAATATATCCTTGTTTTTAATCCGCCGGCAATCAGCCTGGCCACGATTTTTAATTGATTCGTGAGATTATTTGAAGTGCTGGTGCTAGTCGTCGTGGGATATTTCGTAGAGAGGTTTTTGGATTTATTATATGCAGCTACTATGACATCGCCAAATTTATCAGTCTGTCGTTGGACCTCTCGTATATAAGCCAATTCTTTACCTACATAACTCGAGGTGACCGGGTCTTTAAAAATATTACCGGTCAAGTTGACTGGATCGGTAGCATTATTGATCGCTATACCCATATTGACTCCCATCATTTGAAGACCGAGCCCTACTCCTTCACCTACCCGTATAGCTAAAGGATCAGGCATCACACTATTAGGATAACCTACCGGATAATTAGCGTATTCATAATTGAGATATCGTCCCGCCCACCCTGAATCCAGCAACTCATTGGAATCAGCGCCACTTACCCAAATGTCAGTAGCTCTGAAATGAGAATAATTAAATTGTGGATAACCGACACTTTGGATGACTCCCATTTTTCCTTCTTGATGCAAGGCATGTATCGCACTCATGGCGGGGTGAATGCCGGTCTTATCATTGAGCTTTAAAATATTAGCTGCAGGCATAAGCATATTACCCCGTGCCCCTTTAAGTGCATCATATTGATCCAATGGAAATATCATATTCAAGCCATCATTGCCACCATTTTTTTGAATAATGACGAGGACTCGATTGGTATCATACATCATCCCGTGCAATGCCTGAATCATTGGATTACTGTGCTCTGCATATAGTGTCTGGCCACCGATCACCGTAGTAATAGCTGCACCAGGAATATTTTTTACAAACGTTCTCCTTTTCATGATATGAAAAATATTAGAAAATATAGATGATTAATGAAGGTGATATTCAGCAGCAGTGCATAAATAAGCGATCAGGTCTTGCAGCTGTTTGGGTACTTGTTTGCCATCTACACTTGGGTTCGTAGGATTGGCTTTATAATCATTATATGCTGTGGTCCAATAGTAATCCGATGCCTGACCTTTGAGTAAATAGGTGGTTTTTAAACTATCCTTAATCGATTGCGATATTGGAACTCCAAAAAAATAGAATATCAATTCATCAATCAACTTATTGGGGTCCGATGGGCTCGTCAATTGTGAAACGAATGCGACTGTATCTACTTTAAATATTTTGCTTTTACTCTCTGGGTTGATCCAAGTCGTGCTATTATTATTTCCGGTACTCAACCCTCGTACGACCAGTGTATCTGCTGTAGCCAGTCTGGTGGGATATGAAGCCGTATCTACCCACAACTCATGAAATGATGGCGTCTGGTAGTATGCTGGCCACCCTGCTACATTGGGTGGATCCCCTATCTCCTGCCCCTGAGCATTGATACCATTGTAAAGCTGGCCAGCAAAATAATACCTTGCTTCAAACGCTTTTGGATCCGTAGGCCATGTAAACTCCATTTGTCTAGCCATACCTACCGTAAAGTCCACTGGACTTTTGATCATAGATCCTCGAAACTCACTTTTAAAAAACCATTCGCTGGTAAACAAGGCCTTCAGCATCGGCTTGATCTCATAACCGGAACTTTTAAAGACTTCTGCTAGAGGTATAATCAAATTAGATTCAGTCTCCGGAGTGATGATATAATAAACAAAGAATGTAAAAAATTTTCTAGCTAGAAATTTTGAGGTCTCTGAGTGCTCAAAAATCATGTTCAACATGGCATTGATTTCATTCACACCACCCGTGGCGGAAGCATCACCCTTGATCACTTTATTACCATAAAAAGAAGAGAATTGTTTATCCTTAGCATCATGCCGATTGGTACGGTAGACGGTCTGGTAGTTATCCGCATAATTTACAGACCATCCGGTGAGTACCCGAGCTGCTGCTTGGACATCACCTTCAGTGTAAAGTGAATCTGGGCCTTTACCAAGACAAAACAATTCTTGCAATTCTCTTCCATAGTTTTCATCTGGAGCTGTTGCTGTGTTTTTTTCACCGTTGAGATAGCGTAACATGGCACTATCCAACGTGATATCATACATGAGTTTTTTGAAATTGCCAATACAAGAGGATCTGAGCAAGACATTATATCGATATGCTAGCTCGGCTATGTCCACTACATCATTAGTATCGGTCACTAAGTGATTGTGCCAAAAAAGCACTAGTTTTTCTCTTAGGTTCCGATCTTGCAGTGTCATCAGTTGAATCCACCATTGTTTGTAAGAGCCTCGTCTCGCCCCATTGGGATTTTGTTCAGCAGCAATGGGTTTGATGTTTACCCACGATTGCCCAAAAGGTACGGTACTATCGTATTCTGTGAGATTTCTCCCCTGATATGCTCTGATCGGTGGTGATGGAGGTGTAGCCGGAATGTCAAGCAATATGTCTACTACTTGATTTAAGGTCTTTCCTTCAAAAAATTTCAGATCTGATGGGCTTACACCAAAAAGTGTGCGACGCAAGAGATGGAGGAGCTCTGGTTTTCCAAAAGGACCCGAATAAGGTTTTACAGCCATGGAGAATAAGTATTTACTAAATCAATATACGCCTAACTGACCTTTGACGATAGTTAGTTTCGAAAGTTTAACGCATAAATTATATTAACACGTTTTTACCTCCACTTAATTAATAAGCACGAAAGTTAAATCTCCGCCATCGAGATTATTTTAAATACTCACGCGCTCCATCCTGGGCACCAGATAATGCATCAGCGTCCAAGCGGCTAGATAAGTAATGCCACAATAAAAGAACACGATATAATAGCCGGTCTGAATATGTCCCAATCCTTTATAATAATCAAACAGGGAGCCTGCTGCCCCTGAGACGAATATACCTCCTATGCCGCCCATCATCCCCCCAAAACCGGTCACAGACCCTACGGTATGTTTGGGAAACATATCACTGACAGTGGTAAAAAGATTAGCACTCCATGCTTGATGAGCTGACGCTGCAAATCCGATCATCACTACTGCCAACCACATGTTATATGACCCTGCCCATTGACTGATTAATACTGGCAAAGCACAGGCCGCATAAATAAACAAAGCTGTCTTTCTGGCTTTGAATACAGGCATACCCTTGGAAATAAGTTTGAATGGCACCCAACCTCCCAAAACGCTACCTACAGTCGCGATGATAAATACCAAAGCCGTTGGAAAAACAAGGTCTGTTTTGGTCAAACCGTATTGCTCCTTTAAAAAAGACGGCAGCCAAAACAAATAAAACCACCACACGCCATCAGTCAAAAACTTCCCCATAGCGAATGCCCAGGTTTGTTTAAATTGGAGCAAGTCAATCAATCTTACTTTTGGAGCTGCTGGGTCTACAATACTATTTTGCTCATCGGTATCACTATGTATGTAATCAAATTCTGCTTTGGATAATCTTTTTTGTTTTCGAGGCACATCGTATAACCAGTACCAAAAAATCAACCAAACGAATCCAATACTACCTATAATAAGGAATGTGTGCCGCCAGCCGTAGGCTGCTGCAATAAATGGTACGGACAGTGGTGCTATGATCGCTCCTACATTGGTACCCGCATTAAATATGCCAGTAGCAAACGACCGTTCCTTCTTTGGAAACCACTCCGAAACAGTTTTTATGGCAGCTGGAAAGTTACCGGACTCGGTAACCCCAAGGCCGATGCGCGCAAACATAAAACCCAAATTGCTGGAAATAAAAAAATGTGCCATTGCGGCAAAACTCCAGCTCACCAAAGAAAGTGCATATCCGGTCTTAGTACCAAGCCAATCAATCAATCGACCGGCAAACATCATAGCTAAAGCATATGAAGCTTGAAAAGCAATGGTGATATTGGCGTAGTCTTTATTTGTCCATTTAAACTCTTCATCCAGATATTCTTTTACTAAGCTGATGACCGCCCGGTCAAGGTAATTGACGGTAGTGGCAAAAAATAATAATCCGCAGATCACCCAGCGGTACGAGCCTAATTTATTCATCCATTATTCATTTAAAGTCTTGTAAAATAGTCAATTCTCAGGGTATCATCGATTGCGGTGCGCACATACATTACGAGTTATCGTTTTACCTTACCTCCGGTACTTCCTTTTATCAAGGATTCGACATCTTCTACTGTAAACACATTTAGATCTCCGGGAATATAATGTTTATAAACTGCGGTGGCAGTAGCAAATTCTATGACGCTCGACAAATCATTTATATTTTTGATATGAGGCCCTAGTTTATAGATCAATCCTGCCATAAAAGCATCACCTGTACCTATACGATCTATAATATCAGGCATATCATATTTTTTGGATGTAGTGATGGACCCTTGGTGAAATAAAAACCCTTGATAGGTATTGTGAGTCGCTGAAAATGCTTCTCGGTCCGTGAAACTGATGAGATTTACGTTGGGAAATCGGAGACTCATTTTTTCAAAGGCGTCAAGCATCCCATTTGATGTAATCTTGAAGTATATTTCGAGCACATCTTCATCGCCTACGACTACATCACTCAGCTCTATCAGCTCAGGCATTATAATGTGAGGATCGATACCATATTTCCATAGTTTAGATCGATAATTAAGATCGCAAGAAATGGTCACCCCTGCCTGTCTGGCCTGTATCAACGCTTCTTTGCAGGCCAACGCAGCTGAATGACTTATGGACGGTGTGATCCCTGACCAATGAAACCAATCTGCATCTCGTAATATCTCTGCCCAATCGATCATACCTGGCTGCAAGGTAGCCATGCCACTCTGGGCTCTGTCATAGATCACTCGAGAATTGCGACGCCCGGCTCCCAACTCCACATAATATACACCTAGACGATCTCCTCCTACTATACTTTGATGAGTCTGCACACCTACACTGGCTAGCCACCCTAAGGCACTTAGTCCGAAACTATGATCAGGTACCCGAGTAATGTATTTTGTATGGACACCTAACTGCGCTAATGAAGCTGCTACATTAGATTCTGACCCGCCATATTCAATATTAAATCGTTTGCTTTGTTCCAACCTTTGATAGTTGAATGGACTAAGTCGGAGCATAATTTCACCAAAACAAATAACATTCATGCTCGTAGTCTTATAGTTTCAAAGTGGCTTTATCTTACTATTTGGCTCTGATCTCACGAATGAGTTCAAGTACCTTTTTAGTCTCGCTCTCGATGCTGAGATAATCTTTTGCTTCCATCAGTTTTTTACTGATAAGTTTACTACCCATGCCTACAGCACTCACACCGGCTTTATACCAACCTTCAATACTATCCTTAGTGGTATCTACACCACCAGTGGGCATAAATAAAAGCTTGGGGAAGATTTCTTTGATGGAGCTCAAAAATTCAGGACCAAGGATATTACCCGGAAAAAGTTTAATAAAACCCACCCCGGCATTTTCGGCTGCAATGATCTCAGAGGGGGTCATACACCCGGGAGCATATAAAATACCATTCGACTTGGCAAAATCAGCCACCGCAAGGACAAAACCAGGACTTACCATAAAATCTGTTCCAGCTTCGAGATATGCTGATGCTTGATCCAAGTTTTTTATAGTACCAATTCCCAACTGCATATCCTGCATTTCAGCATTGCGCACCTCGATCATTTTTTTAAAATTTCGCAAAGCAGCTTCTCCGCGGTTGGTATATTCGACAGCCTTGATCCCAGCCCGATAGATGGCACGAAGCACATCTACACTCACTTGGTCATCTGCATTAAAATACAAAGGAAGCATACCTTGATTTACGATCGCATCAGTTGCTTTTTCTAATTTATTCATGGAAACTTGTTATTGTAAAGAATGTATATTAAGATTTAAGCGATTTCGAGTCTCACTCTGGTTCATCTCAAAGATTCTAAATTTTTACTTTCATCACCAGCTTCTTGATATTTCCTTCACCGATCATAGGAGCGTGCACATCCTCCGGATAAAAAATTACGAACTGGCCAGCCTTCAAGCCAAAAAACATATCCGGTTCATCATCGTAAAACAGTACATCCTTTTCGTCATTATACTCCCCTTTCGGCAAGTGGCATTGTTTTATGGGTTTCCAACCTAAGGATTCTTCACCCCGTATGCACACTTGAATATCTATATTTTTTTGATGGCATTCAAATTTTTCAAGGCTGGTCTGTATTGACTTACCAGGGCTATCGCTGTATAGGGCTAATAGGCCATCTGCAATCGGTACTTTACCTACTTCAGCACTATTCAGATCCGTATTCTTTATATATTCGAATGCCTGCGCAAATAATGGATGCAGCCCACAATATTTATCAGAATTATCCACAGTATCTATTATCATAATTGCTTTTTTAGAGTATCCTGAAACTTAAAAATAGAAATCTAAATTAAAATTATTACCTATTGAAATGCAAAATTTGCAAGTCTACCGCTGAACTCGCCCACTGCCATCACCTTTCATAAGCTCTTGTACTTCTTTGAGGGTGGCATGATTCATATCGCCGGGAATAGTATGTTTTAAAGCACTAGCCGCCACTCCAAACTCTGCAGCCTGATCCATGGCCATACCGCTGATCAGTCCGTAGATCAAGCCACTCGCAAAAGAATCACCACTGCCCACTCGGTCTACGATGCGCACCTCATACTGTTTGGTATGATAAAAGTCAGTGCCATTGTAGACTAGCGCACTCCATCCGTTATCACTGGCACTATGGCTTTCTCTCAA
>JANOWJ010000059.1:0-44757 GCA_031417835.1 Saprospiraceae bacterium
AACGATAAAACATAAGGACGGAAATTTAACAGATGTATTATACAATGCTTCCGTCTATAAAGATAATAAAGGAAATGTTCTTGGAGTTTTTGCAGCAGCCCGCGATGTTACTGAGCAAAAACAGGCATCTCAATATGCCCGAAGTTTAATTGAAGCAAATTTAGACCCTCTTGTCACGATTAGTGCCAATGGAAAAATAACAGATGTGAACGCAGCCTCCATAAAAGTTACTGGCATTCCACGTGAAAAACTCATAGGAACGGACTTCACAAAATATTTTACGGAACCGAAAAAAGCTCAGGAAGGGTATCTTCAGGTTTTTGAAAAAGGTTATGTGTCTGATTATCCGCTAACGATAAAACATAAAGACGGGAATTTAACAGATGTATTATATAACGCCTCTGTTTATAAAGACAGCAAAGGAAAAATACTTGGCGTATTTGCAGCTGCCCGCGATGTTACCGAGCAAAAATGGGCAAAGGATTTACGAGTTGCTAATAAAGAACTGGCTTTTCAAAACGATGAGAAAGAAAAACGGGCAGCAGAGTTAAACATTGCTAATAAAGAACTGGCTTTTCAAAATAATGAGAAAGAAAAACGTGCAGCAGAGTTAACCATCGCTAACATAGAACTTGCCTTTGAAAACGATGAGAAGGGAAAACGGGCAGACGAATTATCCGTTGCTAACATAGAACTGGCTTTTCAAAGCGAAGAGAAAGAAAAACGAGCAATAGAGAAAGAAAAACGAGCAATAGAGTTAGCCACTGCCTATGCAGAACTGGCTTTTCAAAACAAAGAGAAAGAAAAACGCGCAGCAGAGTTAAACATTGCTAGTATAGAGCTTGCCTTTCAAAACGATGAGAAGGGAAAACGGGCAGAAGAGTTAATTATTGCTAATAAAGAACTGGCTTTTCAAAGCGAAGAGAAAGGAAAACGTGCAGTAGAGTTAAGCACTGCTAATACGAAACTGGCTTTTCAAAATAATGAGAAAGAAAAACGGGCAGCAGAGTTAAGCATTGCTAATATAGAACTGGCTTTTCAAAGCGAAGAGAAGGGAAAACGGTCAGACGAATTAACCGTTGCTAACAAAGAACTGGCTTTTCAAAATAATGAGAAAGAAAAACGAGCAATAGAGAAAGAAAAACGAGCAATAGAGTTAGGCATTGCCTATGCAGAACTGGCTTTTCAAAACAAAGAGAAAGAAAAACGGGCAGCAGAGTTAAGTAAGGCTAACGTAGAACTTGCCTTTCAAAATGATGAAAAAGAAAATCGCGCAGCTGAATTAGTAATTGCCAACAAAGAACTTGCGTATCAAAACGATGAGAAAGAAAAACGCGCAGCAGAATTAGTAATTGCCAACAAAGAACTTGCGTATCAAAACGATGAGAAAGAAAAACGGGCAGCAGAGTTAAGCATTGCTAACATAGAACTTGCCTTTCAAAACGATGAGAAGGGAAAACGGGCAGACGAATTAACCATTGCCATCAAAGAACTTGCCTTTCAAAATGATGAAAAAGAAAATCGCGCAGCTGAATTAGTAATTGCCAACAAAGAACTTGAATCATTTAATTATATTTCTAGCCACGATTTACAAGAACCATTACGAAAAATTCAAGTCTTCGCTTCGTATCTTATTGCTGATGAATCGCAAAACTTATCTACTAAAGGTATTGATCATGTTTTTCGAATGCAGGATGCAGCCAACCGAATGCAAGCTCTGATTGCTGATTTACTTGCATACTCCCGCACAACTTCTTCGGAACGAATATTTGAAATCACTGACCTCAACACAATACTAGAATCTGTAAAAAAAGATTTTGCAGATGCCCTTGATGCGAAGAATGCCATAATTGAAACAGCTGAAATGTGCGATGTACGTGTCATCCCTTTTCAGTTTCGCCAACTCCTAGACAACATTATTGGAAATGCATTAAAATTCGCAAAACCCGATTTACCACCGCACATTATAATAAAGAGTAGCATTATAAAAGGCAGCGAAGTAAAAAGCCCAAAACTTTTATCCGAAAAACTATACAGTCACATTACAATTACCGACAACGGCCTCGGCTTTGAACCACAATATAAAGACCAAATCTTTGAATTATTTAAACGCCTTCACGACAAAGAAAACATGAAGGGTACCGGCATTGGTCTTTCCATTGTAAAAAAAATTGTAGATAATCACAACGGTTTAATTACCGCCACTAGCGAACTAAACAAAGGAGCAACTTTTGATATTTACATTCCCACCAATTAAAGAAATAAATCACTATGCTAAGTGACCCACTGGGCCATAACAAAAAGCTAATGCCAAGGCGGAGTATTTAATGCATGACAAATACAGAGAGAAGTGCACGCGGAGAGCTTTGTGTGCATCAACTTAGATTTGTATACGCTAAAAAGAAAGGTTTTAAGACAAGACTAATAGAAAATTTAATCATAGTGACAAGGTTCTTTTTTGGCTGACAATTTAACTGACGACAAAATACAAGAGAAATGTGCACCTGGAGAGCTTTGTGTAAATCGACAAAAATTTTTGTACACGGAGAACTTGAAAAAGAAGAAATACAAACAAGGACTTACCATTATGTCACGGTGGACGAAATGGCCAGCTGGCACCAAAATGTTTATGCAATGGTGGGGTGAGCGCAAGCTTTAAGTTTTTATCTTCGTTCAACGTTTGGTCACGGCGGACAGATACGTTTTCAGAAGCCCACCACTACATAAACACAAACGTTAGTGTAACTGTAAGGCAACCCCGCAACAGACAAACTTCCGTGCCGACATCGGATAAGAAAAAGCCTCTCCTTCGCCAAATTAAAAGAACTGCCAGCCCACAAACAAGCCAAAGCTTTTTGCAGCACATTTAATTTTGCCTCACCGTGCGACAACAATCATGACAAATCAACGACATCTTGACATAATTAATGTGTCAATGATGTAACTCTTATTTTTAATTATGTAAGATTTTAGGCATTAATAGGTTTCAACTTTGTGCTATTGTGGAAATATTCACAATGAAAAATAATGAAGCAGAAATAAAAATTTCTACCGAAGAGGTTTCAGCAGTTGTTCGATTAGGCTTTAGATTATGGAGGAAATACGAATGAACAGAAAAAAACTTCTGTGTGTTGCAAGTTGCAAGCGAAAGGTAATTACAGTTAGTTTAGCCGACAAAGATTAATGCAATACATTTCAACAACGGCTCATTATCTGTGCCCTGATCTCATAGAATCTAAGACTCTCTAATATGACAGCACGGAATATTTACCTGGTATTATTAGCAATGCTTGGAATCGGAGCCCTTTTCGGTGGTGGAGTTTTGATAATCTCGCCATCAGGAGAATTATTCGGAATGCCGCTATCGATGCTGGAAAACTCTCCGTTCGACAATTTTTTATTGCCCGGCATTATCTTATTCAGCGTGCTTGGCGTAATGCCCTGTTGGATTGTGTGGGCCTTGATAAAGAGACCGGAATACAAAATACCCGAATCATTTAATTTCTTTACTGATATGTATTGGGCTTGGTCCTATTCCATTTATGTAGCCTTTGCCCTCATTTTATGGATACCGTTTGAAATGTCGTTTGTGCAGTCTGTTCATTGGTCGCATACGCTGTATATGTTCTGGGCTATTGCAATACTTTTTGTTGCACTGTTACCACACGTTCGAAGTATATATAAGAAATGAAGAACGGAAACAACATTCCAACGAGCAAATCCCCTCTCAAATTCTTTCTCATCATTTATGGGCTTTCTATTCCGTTATGGATATTTGAAACAATGATTGATGTTAAAGGGCTACCATTAAATATTCCCATAACAGACCTAATCGCTGCATTCACGCCATTAATTGCAGCATGCATTCTTGTTTACAAAGAAGAAGGAAGTAGTGGTATTAAGAACTTAATGAAAAGAATTGTAGACTTTTCAAGAATCCAAAAAAAGATCTGGTATGTTCCAATTATTTTTCTGCCTTTCTCACTTTATTTTATTATTTACTTAGTTATCTACTTCACAGAATTGCCTCTTGCCGACAATTTACAAATTCCTTTTCAATCCATTCCCTTACTATTTATATTCTTCTTCCTTGGAGCTATAGCAGAAGAAATTGGCTATATGGGTTATGCCATTGACCCCATGCAAGCACGGTTTGGTGCATTATCATCAAGTATTCTTATTGGCATTCCTTGGGCAATTTGGCATTATCCATCGATCATTCAACAAGGCCACAATTTCACCTGGATACTTTGGGGAACACTCGGTACCGTTGCAGTAAGAGTGTTGATAGTTTGGATTTATAATAACACCGGGAAAAGTTTATTTGCATGCATACTATTTCATACGATGTTAAATTTAGGAAGACCATTATTTCCAAAAGATGAAACTCACAATCCGTTGGTGGATTATCCTTATGTACACTATTCAGTTATTGCAATCACAGCCTTTATTATAATTTTTTTATGGGGCTCAAAAACATTGTCTAAATTTAAATATACTTTAAAAACAATTAAATCCTAATGTGAGAGAATAACAACGAACTGCTATCAGGCGGTCATTGTAAACAGAACTAAAGAATATCCAATAAAGCAAATGGAAAAATCTAAATCTATAGCAGGCCTTGTCGGTCCCACTTTAATTGCAATGGTATTATCTGAATTAAGTGTGTGGAATCCTTCACTATATGATGAACAAATTGTTCCATTAGTGTATTTGTCCGGTGTTCTTCTGTTTATTGCAGGATTATCTATTGTTCATAAGCATAATATTGGATTCTTGGGTGGCAAACTATTTTAACAATCGTTGGTTGGTTCGGAATTTTATTAGGACTTGTTCGAATGTTTTTTCCTCAGATGTACAAAGCCCATTTCAAAAACGATATATTTTCTTTGGCCATAGAGGTATTCCTTATTCTGCTTGGTGTGGTCTTAACTTTTAAAGCTTATTCGGTACCAACAAATTCAAATTAAATTGAGTATTATCACTTCAACAAACAAATCACCATTAAAATTCTTTTTGTTGGTTTTGATTCTTTCCATTCCATTTTTGATTCTGGGAGCTATAGCAAAAGATTTTACCAAGATATTTCCAATAAAACTTCCAATTAGTGCACTGATGACTTTCTGCCCTTTAATAGCGGCATCAATTCTTGTGTATAAAAAACAAAAAATGGCCGGTGTTAATGAACTATTGAAAAGATCCCTCGATTATAAAAAAATCATAGACAAAAAATGGTTTATACCGATTGTGTTTCTTTTGCCACTAATAACCATGCTTTCATTTTGGTATTTAAAATTTACTGGCGGATTATCATTCGAACCCCCTCTACCCTTACTCACCATTTGTGTTTTTTTTATTGTATATTTCATTGGTGCTATTGGTGAAGAGGTTGGTTGGAGTGGCTATGTTATTGAACCATTACAAAATAAGTATGGCGCATTAAAAGCAAGTATTATTATAGGAATTATTTGGGCAATATGGCACATCATTCCCTGGAGCCAAACACATCAAACTGCAACATGGATAGTTTGGCAATGCGTTGCTACAATTCTTTTAAGAATTATCATGGTATGGATTTTTAACAATTCCGGTCAAAGTGTTTTTACAATGGTTCTCTTTCATACAATGATAAATATAAGTCCATATCTCATCCCAAATTATAGTTCACACTACGACCCATTTACATTTAGTATTCTATTGCTCATTGCCGTTGTGTTGATAGTATTATTTTGGGATTCAAAAACTTTAACGCAGTATAAATACGCTTCAATAAATAATAAGTATAAAAAATGAAACTTAAAAAATTATGATAATTACTCTTTCCATAATCGGACTTCTCCTTATCACGCTAATTGTTGGAAAAATAAATTTATCTATCCAATTTCAGAAACAGGTAAAAGAACTTTTTTCTCAATCAAAAAATATTTCTGAAAGGACTTTTAGTCATTCCCAACTTTCGGGTTTACCCGAACCGGTGCAACGTTATTTTAAACATGTTTTAAAGGAAGGGCAGCCTTATATTAGTTCCGCAAGAATTACACACGATGGGCAATTTAAAACCGGATTAGATAAAGATTGGATAAACATAAAAGGGGAACAATATGCCACTACCGAAAAGCCGGGTTTCATCTGGAAGGGAACCACCTCAATGTTTACCACCCGGGATCTGTATATTGCGGATAAAGGAAGGCTTGTTGTTACCCTTTTGTCATTAGCTAATGTAATTGATGGCAAAGGCGAACATTATAATCATGGGGAGTTACTGAGATGGCTTGGCGAAAGTATTTTGTATCCCACCAATTTTTTACCCGGCGCAAAGTTGAAATGGTTTCCGATCGATACACAAAAAGCAAAGCTAACTTTTGACTACAATGTGCTTTCGTTATTTTTCATAATAACTTTTAATGAAGTGGGTGAGATAACACAGATGGAAACAAAGCGATATATGGACGAAAACAATCTGGAATCCTGGGTAATTAAAGTTTCAAATTATAAAGAGATAAATCAAGTAGTAGTGCCGACATCCTTTGAAGTATTGTGGAGATTAGAAAAAGGAGATTTTAGTTATGCTAAATTTAATTTGCGAAAGATAGAGTATAATAATCCTGAAAAATTCTTACGCCCTTGGGGTTGAACATTCGCAATCCTTTAGCAAATTATTCAAGACAAAAACAAACCTTTCGCCTTTACAATTCAGACCGTCATTTAAATTAAAAAGAACGACAACGATACAAAACGACTTTCAAGTTTGCTAACTACGAATTCCCTTTTTATAATTTTATTGAAAAGAAAAGACAGCCGCCCCGAAAAAACACACTCTGAAAAACCGCTGCAAGCCAACGCTACGACCAACGTTTTAAAGTGAATATTTTTTGCCACCCAAGAAAAAATCAACCGCACTTTTTTTACAGTTTTATTTTTTCTCCCCACACGGATTTACTACAAACTTATATCGGCACAGCTTCGGACAGACATAAGGCCAACTGCTGACTGCTAGAGTTTCGTCGATTGGCACACATATTGGCAAAATGCTGACCGAAGAAAAGCACCAGCGTTGGGTTTTTCATTTATTGTATACAGTAGACTAAGTAGGTTTAAAAAGCGACCCAGAGTTTCGTTCTGCATTTGTTGGTTACATTGAATGGGGAACCCGGCTTGCTGTCATCAACTCACAACTTACCGAAAATCCGTTGGCCTCACATGAGCCAATGCCTAAGTGGGGTTGGGGAGAAACAGGCGGACCTACACCCTAAATGAAAACTAATTTTTAATCCGGTGATTGCATACCACCCAGTCCGGATCAATGTGTACAACCAATTGGCCTAAGCCAAAGGAAGCCCAATGCCGAGTATGTATTTTAGTTTATTGTAGTTTGATTAACTCTTGACTCTTCTTAACCCAGAAGACAATTTAATAGCTTTTTTTTGCGAAAAGCAGCGAAAAGTGGTGTCTTTCGCAAAAATTATATCATATGATTTCTGCCAGTAATTACAAAGGCTTTTCCGTAAAGTGGTTTGCCAGACCCTAGATTCAGGAGTATACTGACCCCCTTAAGACCGAATAACTAACAATCCTTTTCGTTTTGCTATCATCTTATTAAGGACTGAAATATTTGCAAAATACTTCGAGTCTTGGAATACGATAATTTGGTGAGTTATTAATTCCTCTAAATCTCTTTCAAGTGTTTTGGCAGAAGTATTAGAATATAATCTTGCTAGCTTTATATTAAGTTCTGGGATTTCTTCAAATGAGAATTTTTTGTCAATAGGTATTTCCAAACCCAAAGTGCGTCTTCTTTTAAAGACTTGTTTTTGACCAATTTCTATGTCATCAAATTTATCATAGACAAATTTCTTCCAAGCATTAAGTAACTGACTGGATTGAATTTTTTCCAACGTTTGTTGTAATCCATCTCTAAAGCCAGTTAAAGCATATTCGATAAATTCTGTAATGCTTCTTGTTTTAAATGCTTTTTCTAATTGCCTGTAATATTCTGGACGAGTATTGTTATAGTGGTTAGACAAAATGTGTAAAGTAATGTCTGGGTTGCCACCACGTGACAAAATATAAAATTCAATTAAACGACCAGTTCGACCATTGCCATCCCCAAAAGGATGTATCCATTCTAAATAAACGTGTGCAATAATTGACTGAATAATAATATCACTAAACATTTGTTTACCCTCTTCGTACTTAAATTCACTACGAAGCCATTGACAATATTTTTCGATTAAAGGCATTACATCTCTGTAGTCTGGACACCTGTAAGTTCCTACAACTACATCATTATTTCTAAATCGTCCTGGAATCGCATTGAAGTGTTCGCCTAAATTTTGTCCAACTAGTCTGTGAAATCTTAACAATAATTCTGGAGTAATTAATTGTTCCTTATTATCATATACTGTCTCAACAAGTAATTCATTAAAAGCATCTAAGATGTTTTTGACTTCAATCTCTTGGTATTCTTTACTTGGAGGTAAATGCTGCCCGTCTTGAAGTTTAGAAATTTCTTCTTCACTTAAAGTATTTCCCTCAATGGCAGTTGTTGCCTGAGCCCCTTTTCTTAAAGCAAGTCTCATCAGTTCATCATAAAACTGAGGCATTATGGGTGTATTACTTATTGCTTTAGTATATGCTACACATTGACCAAGCATAATTAGCGACCGCCTTGATAATTCCCATTGCGAACTACTAAAAATCAAATGTGGATAATCTCTCATTAGCTCCATTTTACAAGTTTAAACAATTATTACGACAAATAAACGAGACAGTTGTCTCAATTGTTGTAAAAATAGTTGTAAAATCAAATGGAGCCCAACATTTTTGTGCTTCCGTTATTAGGATCAGACAGAATGCTTATTCCCCAACACGCCATGTCTTCTTCGTTAGCGTTCATTGTAAATTGGTGAAATCCAACCATTCAGAAATAGAATAGTTATTTCTGATGTCTAAATCGATATTTTTAATGAAAGTTAATGTTTATTTATTGTTTATCAATAAATATTTGTTATATTTGTTACACCTTTAAACTCAAAACAATTATGTCAACAACAAATAACTTCATTTTTACGATCCTAAAGATCGTTGCTTGGGTCATCTTCGTGGGCTTATGCATTGAAGCCGGGGGCTTGATCGTCAATTTCTTTTTCAGTCTATACAAGCCAGATTTTGTGCAAAATTTATATCAAAAGTTGGACTTAAGTGAAATGTATGAACGGAGTACATCGGCTTTTTTTAGTATGTACAGTTTTATTCTGGTCATCTCGATATTAAAAGCCGTACTGTTTTATGTGGTTATCCGGCTAGTGAGTCAAATTAATTTGACAAAACCCTTCAATGGTTTTGTTTCGAGTCAGATTTCCTTAATGAGTTATTACACCTTTTCAATAGGAATCTTGAGTTACCTAGCCCGAGGAACAGCAAAAAATTTGCAACATCGGGGCTATGGTGTCGACGGCTTAACCCAGTTTTGGGCAGACAGTCAAGCATTTATTTTGATGTCGGCTTTGATTTATATCATTGCAACGATTTTTTCAAGGGGTGTTGAATTGCAAAACGAAAACGATTTAACCGTATAGGCTATGTCAATAATTGTAAACTTAGATGTGATGATGGCAAGACGGAAAATCTCTCTGAATGAACTTTCTGAACGAGTTGATTTGACATTATCTAATCTTTCTATCTTAAAGACAGGAAAGGCAAAAGCAATCCGATTCAGCACCTTAGAAGCAATTTGTAAGGCATTAGACTGTCAACCTGGTGACCTTTTAGAATATGTTGCCGACAAACAAAAAACTAACGAACCACTAACATAAATTTATTTATGTACAAAGCTTTGTTTAACAGTCCAATGATTCCTTCATTCAATGTGAAGGAAACCGGGGTTTTTTTCAAAAGTATTTTAGGTTTTACGCCAGTAAAAGTCACGGCCGAATATGCTGTTTACATCAAAGACAATTTGACTCTACATATTTTGCGAGCAGGAGAAGACATTGGCCAAATGGAGTTTTATTTAGAAGTTGACCATATTGACGGACTTTGGTCTTCAATACAAGACCGCGTATTGGGACTGAATGTAAAAAAACCATTCAACCGTGACTATGGTATGAGAGAAATACACATTGAAGTTCCGCATACAAAAACACTCCTATTTATCGGACAACAAATTGACCAATGAAAAAAATAGGCCATTCCGGTGCTATGCTGGCTGACGGAATTAAATTTGATCACAATAATAAACTGACATTGCCGACCTAGCGTTTCGTTCTGCATTTGTTGGTTACATTGAAAGGGGAATCAGGCTCGCTGTAATCAACTCACTACTTACCGAGAAACCAATGGAATCACATGAGCCAATGTCTAAATGGGGTTGTGGAGAAACAGGCGGTCCTTACTCCCCAAATGAAAACTAATATGGTACAGCGGAACTTTTTAACAATCGGATAAGCTGTGGACTAAAGGACTAAAGCCGGGAGGCGTTCTTTTGTTTTTCCGGAGTTGATCAAGGGACATTATAATATACTTATTCGATTTTCACGACCATCGGCCGCAGATTTTATTCCCAATGGCTTCAGCGATTATCTACCAATCGAGTAGATTACCCGTGAACGATAAGATATTACCCAAAGAAAAACCATCCAAGGTAGAAGAAAAATGGATTAACTCAACCCCGGAACAAAATCTTCCATGATTGACAATTCAAATATTCCTACTTTTACAGGGAGTCATCATTACTCTCCATAAACGGTTCATAAAAAAATCATTCCATCTTAATTAAAATCAAATAACTATGGCAAACAAAAAATTTATGCCCAGTGCACCCAACCAAATAGTCTGGATCCTGGCCATCATCCTCGGCATTTTAGGCATTTTGGGACATTACGCCCACATAGATATATTGTCAAAGTATAACTATGAAATGTTGCTCATTGGCTTTGTTTTACTTGCCATTGGTACGACATATCGAAACGTATAGTACTAATAGTTGTTGGGCTGGGGTCTGGTCATCGCGGATGCGACGACCAGGCAGTTCAGGTTTTGAATTTACCTTTTTTTAGTTTCCGCTTGACAAAGCCACTTTTCTGCTTTTGATATCTCTAGTAATATCCGTTCCTCTAATTGACTTTTACTACAGGCGGACTAAGTACCTTTTCTTCGGCACGGCGCAAATGCCTTTCGTTATACCGCAGGCTTGGTCGACCCGCAATCTACAATGCTAGGTGCAAGAAACCAACTATGACAAGCCAAATGAACGGGGATCGCTGAAAACCGAATAGAGTAAGCAATCATTAAAATCAAACAACAATGAGTACAACAATTCTCCACACACTTGCATGGAGGAACAATTTTATCCTGACTGCATTTTTTCTCTTGACGCTGGCAAGTTGCGGCAACGAGGCAAAAAAGGATGCAACACCTTCAACCGCTGATTTGATGGCAGCAGCCAACGAGTTAGACAGTCTATTTCTGGTCGCATTCAACAGCGGAGATGCAGAGGCAATTATGAAACTGCATTGGAACAATCCTGACTTGCGTGCCTATCCTCCCGGTGAGATGCAAGTCAACGGATTTGATGCAGTAAAAGCTGGTTATGTGCGAGACTTTGCAATGAGCAAAGGAGCTAAACTTGAATACACGAATGCCAATAACATTCCATTCGCAGATGGCGTGGTTGGTTATGGAACATTCAAATGGACTATGCCAATGGAAGGTGCTGAACCAATGGTGTTCGACGGAAGATACACTGAAGTAAAAGCTATGAAAGATGGAAAGTTGGTCATCATCGTTGACCATACTTCAATGCCAATGCCTCCGCCTCCTGCTGACACAACTCAATCGAAATAACAAATTTGTCAACCTTTCGTACGAACTTCAAATAGTTGTGCCTTGAATGTACAGTAGCACGAACTTTTTACGTTAGATTAAAAGAATTAAATAAAGAAGGCTAAGCTTCTCTGCTAAATTGCATTCAAACAAACAAATGCTAGTTTTACTACCATGAATCCGAAAGTTGATTTTTTTTTTACTAAAGCAACCAAGTGGCAGGAAGAATATGGACTATTGCGGACAATCACTCTTGCGTGTGGACTAACCGAAGAATTGAAGTGGGGGTGTCCCTGTTACTCCTTTCAAAAAAGCAACATCGTTTTAATACATGGGTTTAAAGAATACTGTGCATTACTGTTTATGCAAGGTGCATTATTAGAGGATGCCAAAGGTATTCTTATTCAACAAACAAAGAATGTGCAAGCGGCAAGACAAATTAGATTTACGAGTGTTAAGGAAATAGTGAGCATGAAAACGATCATCAAAGCCTATATTAAAAATGCTATTGAAGTAAATAAAGCTGGTTTGAAAGTAGAATTAAAAAAGACATCGGCATTCAAAATGCCTATAGAATTTAAAAATGCTTTAGACGCCAAGCCTAAATTGAAAACTGCTTTTCATAATTTAACACCCGGCCGGCAAAGAGGATACCTTCTTCATTTTTCTTCAGCAAAACAAGCCAAAACTCGGTTAGCAAGAATTGAAAAATTTGTGCAGCCAATTCTCAATGGCAAAGGTTTGGATGATTAGTAATTCCCGTGAGAAAATTGAAACGTTTTTTCTCCTTACCTCGGGTTCTGTTTTTTTTTACCGACTCACTGTGCGAAATTGTGCAGACATATCTTTCTAATGGACTTCGCTTTGAACAAACTGTGTGCTGAAGGTAAACAGATTGTTGACTCCCACAGATTAGATGAGTTAATCACCCTTGGACGACGACACTATTGTTTTTTACACTAGCCAATTTCCTTTTGACCTGAATTCAACAACATAGGTAGCCCTGCGCTCGAAACCTCTGGGTAGTGAGAATTTGACTGACTAATATGATCATGGTTATTTCTGTAGTCCAGTGTTTTGTTCCCACCAGCTTCCGATTAAAAGAATTACATTGGATAACAAAATTCTTATTTGATGCGAGTCGTTCTTAATTTTTTCTTGTTTTTCTTTTTGATTGGTGTCCAGATTCCCGGGACTGCTCAAAAACCCAAAGATCGGGTCAATATCATTTTTGATAGCGATATGGGACCCGACTATGATGATGTAGGAGCGATAGCTGTGCTGCATGCATTGGCGGCCAAAGGCGAATGCGAGATCCTCGCCACCATAGCCAGTGATCGATATCCATATATAGCCCCGACTCTGGAGGTTTTTAATCGCTATTTTGCTAAACCCAATATCCCGGTAGGTGCTGCTCATGGCGACGCTCCGGATTTTTCCGCTCCTAATCATTGGAACGATTCGATCGTACTAAAGTTCCTGCCCCAAATCAAGACGCACAATGACTATCCCTCGGCGGTAGAATTGTATCGCAAGGTCCTGGCGGCTCAAAAAGACCAAAGTGTAGTCATCGTGTCGGTTGGGTTTTTATCTAACCTGGCTGCACTTTTAAAATCTTTGCCGGATACGTATAGTCCGCTCGGTGGTAAGGAGCTCGTCGCTAAAAAAGTAAAAAAATGGGTAGCTATGGCTGGGGGCTTTCCAGAGGGCAGTGAGTTTAATATCAATAGACACGCAAGTGCTTCGGCTTATGCTATTCAGCATTGGCCAACACCCATCTTATTTAGTGGCTTTGAAATTGGGACTAAAATCATGACCGGCCATCCGGTGGCCACACGGGGCAATCCGAACAGCCCGGTACGCTGGGCTTACCAATACTGCCTTTCGAATTATGAAAACAAACAGTCTATAAATCGAAACTCATGGGATCAAACCGCAGTCCTTTGTGCGGTACGAAAGCCGGAGAACTTTTTTTACGTGATCCAGGATGGAACATTCATAAGTAACGCTGACGGTACAAATCGTTGGGATGCTGAGAAAAACTCCAATCATTCATTTTTGGTCCATAAATACCCCTATGAGAAAATAGCTGGTATCCTAGACGAGCTTATGCTATTTGAGCCGAATTGAATTTTATCCTTTTCCTGGCCGTTTACTAGTTTCTTTCTTTTTATGATTCAAAAAAAGTTTAGGCTTGGTGTTTGATTTCATAGCCTCTTTTATGCCCCGGATTGTTCTTGGGTAATGTATACCCTTTGTAAAATTTTTTACCTTCTTCTAGCAAAAGAAAGACTAACTTAGCTAGATCATTCATTCATTATGTCAATTGTTAATATTCACGAAGCCAAAACGAATCTTTCTGCATTGATTCAAAAAGCATTAGCTGGAGAAGAAGTCATTATTGCCAAAAACAATAACCCTGTAGTAATTTTAAAGCCTATTGTTAAAATTGGTCAGAAAAGAAAAGGAGGTAGTCTGAAAGGTAAAATTAAAATCTTAGAAGATTGGTCAAAGTCTGATAAGGAAGTTGAAGATCTGTTAATTAATAGCTCTTTGCTTCCTCTTGAATAGCGTTTTGATTGACACCCAGGTACTTATTTGGTGGTTGTCCGATTTGGACAAGTTAAAGGATAAACATATAGCCATTCTTGAAGATCCAAAAGTCAATATAGAGGTCAGTGTTTGTTCTCTATTTGAAATTGCTATAAAGAAATCACTCGGAAAACTCAAATTTGATTTTGATATCAAAAAGGTACTTCCTGTTCATGGTTTGATTCTACTAAATATAACCTATGAACATCTTGAGCATTATCTTAAACTTCCTCTTTTTCATAAAGATCCTTTTGACCGAATGATCATAGCCCAAGCCATTGCTGACAATAAGCCATTAATTAGTTACGACCAAGTTTTTGGTCAATATAATGTGTTACTTATTTAATGAAAGGACTGCTTTGCTCTTTCCACCTAATCTTTAAAGATATTCTGGTCCCAACCTCTAAATTCATAGTACTTTCTTTTAGGCTCACCGGTCCAGCCATTTATGCCTTTTTTGGGCAATAACACGAAGTGAATATAGATCACTGCCAGAGACATGATGCCAAAAAAAGTAAACATGGCCGACCTGCTTACATAAATCGAAATAGCCAACCCAATGATTAAGGTGAGTACATATTTTAATAGTTTCCGCCATCTTGGCGTTCGCTCTTCAAAAAGTCCAAACGTAATATGACCTAAGGAAAATCCAATACTAATGATGGCTACCTCAAACCATAGACTGTCGTTAGCCCACATATTTTTTCTTTAAAAGTACTAATATATCGTCCAATAATAGAGCATTTTCCTTTTTAAAGGTCTCGGTAATAGGGTCGGTCGCTCAGTGTATTTGGATCGACTTCATTCTTTTTAGGGAATGGAGCTGCCCCGAACATTGCAATCTAAACGCCTTGGTTGGTGACCTGTTTAGTGTTTGCCCAGCTATGGCACAGATCTTGTTTTATTTGTATTTTTTTGACCCTTTTCATTTTGCCCATGCGTATTCTTTTGCAACGTGTTTCTTCCGCTTCTGTGATTCTTGAGGACCTTTCCATCTGCGGGCAAATCGGTCCAGGTCTGCTTATTCTATTGGGTATAGAGTCTGCGGATAAGGAAGAGGATCTTGACTATTTGATCCATAAAATACTGAAGCTCCGGATTTTTGATGATCCTGCTGGCATCATGAATCTGTCCATTCAAGACATTCGGGGTGAGCTTTTGGTGGTTAGCCAGTTTACCTTGCTCGCAGCTACTAAAAAGGGGAATCGTCCTTCCTATATTCGCGCGGCTCGTCCGGAAGTCGCCATTCCAATGTATGAAGAGTTTGTCCAAAAGTTGATTGCCAGTGACCTTAAAGTGGCAACTGGCAAGTTTGGTGCTTTGATGCAGCTACATCTTGTGAATAATGGACCCGTGAGTATATGGCTAGATTCAAAATCTCGCGATTATTAGATATTATTTATAAACATATTTGAATTAACTATTGTATAAAGTCAAGATATTGAATAGGCAACCAAATTATTTTTGAACATAGTAGATGTGTACAACCGCTATTTTTATTTAGTCCACCGTTGTCCACTAACAATCGGTTTGATTCATATTGTTTTTATTTATATATGTGTTAGTCATTTATGAGATGTAAACACTGGATCAACATTGATTTAATTTATCCTACTATAATACTATTATATCAAAATACAGATTACGTTACTAGTTATACATGTTTATACTAAACAGATTGTTAATATTTTAACAATGTACTTTATAAAAATGTATAATTAATTGAAATACCTATAATTATCGCCTTTCAACATCCTAACAACACTAATAATAATAGTTTATTTATATTAAATATATTATATTAGTTATTATTACTTACTTCATGGTGTTGGTCTTATTTAGACTTTTGCATCGGTATCTTTGTCGCCTGCTATGTTGGGAAAATCTACACTTCAAAAACCAGTAAATGCTTGGCTTATTCTCGGTCTCGTTATGATTTTTATGCAAATCATTATTGGCGGGATTACCAGGTTGACCGGTTCAGGACTGTCCATCACAAAATGGGATATTGTGACCGGCATGGTACCTCCATTGAACGAAACCCAATGGAATCATGAATTTGATTTATATAAGCAAACGCCTCAGTATCAAAAGATTAATCAAGGTATTACCATTTCAACGTTCAAATGGATCTTTTTTTGGGAATATCTTCATCGACTGTGGGCGAGGAGTATGGGTTTTGTTTTTTTATTGCCCTTTATCTATTTCTGGGTTAAAAATTATCTCAGTAAAACACTAAAAACGGATTTGATTATCGTTGTGATTTTAGCAGGTATAGTTGGGGCCTTTGGTTGGATTATGGTCGCCAGTGGCCTGGTATCGAGACCTTGGGTCAATGCTTACAAGCTGAGCCTGCACCTCGGCTTGGCTTTAGTGACCCTGTGTTATCTCTTGTGGACTTGGTTAAAGACCAGGACTTTGATCTCTATCATTTCTGACCGCAATGGGCGGAGCAGGATGCCAGTTGTTTTTTTTACAGTGGTTTCGGTCCAAATATTGGTTGGCGGGATGATGAGCGGTATGAAAGCTGCGTTATTGTATCCCACTTTTCCTAAGATGAATCAATACTGGTTAGACCCGATCATATTAGAAGCTTCTTCGTGGAAGTGGATTCATTTTGTGGATTACGATGTATATCCGTTTTTACCCGCATTAGTCCAAGTGTTGCACAGGGGATTAGCTATGGTTATACTGGGCTTGTTTGTGCTTTTATTGCGTAGGATCCATGACCCTCTGGTTAAAGGATTGGGGCTGATCCTGGTCTTACAGATTACTCTAGGTATCTTTACCTTGATCTATAGTAAAGGGTATATACCCATCGGATTAGGGGTTTGTCATCAGGCAGTGGGTATTCTTTTATTAGTTTCTTCATTGACCTTGGTATTTAAGCATCGAACCATACCTTAATAAAAAGGCATTAAATTTGTAAGTTATAGATACATGCGTGCGCTAAAAAGTCTTCCCCACTATACATTTGACGACTACCTGTCCTGGGAGGGTAAGTGGGAGTTGATTGATGGCATTCCATATGCTATGAGTCCTGCAGCTTCGACACTACACCAGTTGATTGCAAATAATCTTGGAATTGCTTTTGGAGTGTCTTTGAATAATTGTAAAGCATGTAAGGTGTATCAACCGATTGATTATAAGGTGAGCGAAGACACTGTAGTCCAACCTGACCTTTTGATAGTAAACAAACCAATCCAAAAAACGTTCCTTGATTTTACGCCGGCTTTAGTGATAGAGATTTTGAGCCCATCTACCAAAGATAAAGACAGACATTCTAAGTACTCTATATTTGAAAGGCAAGGCATCCCGTGGTACCTCATCGTAGATCCAGTCAAAGAAGTGGTTGAAATCTATCAGTTAATTGATAATGAGTATACATTAGCAAAAACAGTGCACGACGAACGATTTGTTTTTAATATAGATCCAGGTTGTCAAGCAAAAGTGCTCTTCAAAGAAGTTTGGTAACTTATTGATTATCAAACAAATAACAATGTTGTATTTAATAAGGTCATGAATTTTTATAGTACGAAGTCTCGTTGGTCAAGCGACACCAATCCTGGTGATAATACCCCATTTGAAGAGGCTATTTTCTTAGGGCCTGCGCATGACGGGGGTTTATTTATGCCATCCAGTTTCCCGGTTTTGAGTGCTCCTTTTTTTGATCACCTTGCTTCAAAGACTATAGATGACATCGGTACGGATATTATCTTTCCATATACAGATGCGACGAAAGGCGAGGTTTGGAAACTCATGTCCAATGCGTTTAATTTTCCAGCACCGCTGAATGTTTTAGAGGATGGACTACAATTCTTGGAATTGTTTCATGGACCTACCTTAGCATTTAAAGACTTTGGGGCGCGATTTATGGCGCAGACGATGGCGTTTTATAGACCTAAGTCCAAAGAGATTAATATTCTGGTAGCTACATCGGGCGATACGGGCGGGGCAGTAGCCAGCGCTTTTAGTGGCTTGGCTGGGTTTAAGGTATTTATATTGTATCCTAAAGGCAAGGTCAGTCCTATTCAGCAACGCCAATTGACCACCTGGGATGATAATGTTTGTGCAATAGAAGTAGACGGGACTTTTGATGATTGTCAGCGGATGGTAAAGCAGGTCTTCGCCGACAAGGACATCAGAAGTAAAAAAACATTTGGTTCGGCCAACTCCATCAACATAGCCAGACTGCTGCCGCAAATGGTATATTACTTCGAGGCATATAGACAGGCCAGAGACAAACACAATCTCACCATGATCGTGCCTTCTGGCAATTTTGGAAACCTCACAGCAGGTCTTTTTGCCAAAAGGATGGGTCTGCCTATTACCCAATTTATAGCGGCGACTAATTTGAATGATATCGTTCCGGAATATTTAAAAACAGGCCTATACGAACCGCGTGTTTCACGTGAAACATTAGCCAATGCGATGGATGTCGGAGACCCGAGCAATTTCGTCCGGATGTTGGATTTATACCAAGGAGCAGACGAACGTTCCACGTGGAACAATCTTAAAGCGGATGTGAAATCCCATGTCGTTGATGATAAGACCACGCTCGAGAATATCAAAGAAGTATATGATCGGTATGGCTATATCATTGATCCACATACCGCGATAGCCTATGATGCACACAAACATCATCCGGGTAATAATATCATAGTGTCGACCGCACATTGGGCAAAATTTGCCTCTACAATCGAGAAAGCCATCGGTACGTTACCAGAACTACCAAAGTCTTTGACTGACCTACTCTATAAAGTTGAAAAAAAGTCGATGATCAATCCGGAAGTAGGAGAGCTGGTAGATATTATCCTGTAATATTTTATAGCTTTTTTTGGGTGAACTTGTAAGTTAGTTTAGGTACTATATCATGAGTTCGTTTAATGAGGCCAAAGCAATTAGCTTAAATAGCGTAGACCTATTTGTTTATATGTTGCCCACTGCTGAAGCACAATAGTATTTGACTCATTTGGTTTTACGATGATTAGCCTTAAAGGGCATGTAAAAAATGCCGTTCAAAATGAAACAAATCCAAGGTATAACTATTTGATTATCAATAATATACGAACAAAATAGAAGGTCTAAAAAATCGCTATTTATTCAACAAATCCTACGGTCCACCTAATCTTTATTTATTTTATGTAACATCAAGCCCGCTATGGATTTAGCTCGGCTTTTTATTTCATCGGCTTTTACACCTTGATACAATTCATCGACCGTGGCCGTAAAGATTAGCAACCATTCATCAAAATGGCCTTTGGTCATTGGTGTTTTTTTGGCTAATGCAAGATGCGCTTCCATGGCATTCCGATGATAGGATTGCTCGCCCAATAATACAGTACACCAGAAATCATACAAGATCGGTAAATGTTGTTCAAAATTAAGATGGACCACTTCGATAAAAATGGGACCCAGTAAAGGGTTGACTTTAATTTTCTCGTAGAATGTATCAATTAATCGGATGATGTCCGCTCTGACCTCAATATCTTTCATGATGCGACAAAGTTCGTCAGGAAAAAGGACTACCTTCTTTTTATTAAAAATCAATCACACCTGTTGTTTAAATTGAATCGTTCGAAATGATGCAATTAAAAAGAAAAACAAATCCGTTTTTTTACTTTTGTCATCATCTCACCGATATTTGCAAAAAAATAAAATGAAATTTAAACTCACCACAATAATCAATGCTATACCGGAAGTCGTGTACAACACCTGGTTATCCAGTAAAGGACATGCAGCGATGACAGGGGCTGAAGCTAAAATTACAAAACGCATAAGAGGACAATTTTCAGCTTGGGATGGTTATATCACAGGCAAAAACCTCGAATTAAAACCAAATGTTTATATCAAACAATCCTGGCGTACGGTGGAGTTTAAAGAAGGACAACCGGACTCAAGCCTAGAGATTACCCTTGCATCATCTGGAAAGGGCCAATGCAAACTAGTCTTGATCCACTCTAGTTTGACAGCGGCTGATGTCAAGTACAAACAAGGCTGGGTCGATAGTTATTTTGAGCCCATGAAAGCATACTGGGCTAAAGACCAAAAATAATCCGATGGTTGAGACCTATTGAATGCGGAGCCGAATAGTCGGTTCGTCTATATCGCTTCGGATATAAGAAACCAATTTGTTTAAGATCATATCGTCGGTCAAACCATTATGTTGTTTATATATCAAAGAAGACTTAGCAAACGATTGACTGGGCTTTTTTCGTAAAAGGTCTAACGCCTTCAGATAATACAGCTTTATTGATTGTTTGTACTTGGGGTCTTCTTTGAAATGAGAAAAAAAATAATGCCCCATAGCTAGATAAGGAAGGTAATCATCCGGATTGAGAAACAACGATTTTTTAAAATAGTCCAAGGCTATATGATCAGAGCCCTGAGCTTGCGCTATCAGTCCAAGATAATAATAAGGACGATTGAGATCGGGCATCTGCTCAATGACTTGCTCCAGGAGTATTTTAGCTGGAGCGGTATCTCCTTTGGCCAAAAGCAATCTAGCCAATCGCGCAGCCAAAATGGTACTGCTACGAACTACGTAAGCCAATTGATTTGTTGTGTAAGCCAAGAGTGTATCTGCCAAAGGATCGCGACGCTTTAAATCTTTAAAAAAACGAGAATCTATAATCTCAGGATCCACCCTCATCGCTTTATAGTATTGAGCATAAGCCAACTGGTTACGACCCGTCTGCTCTGCAAGTAATCCATAGCCAATTAAAAATTCGGAATTATTCGGTTCGATATGTAGCGCTCGTTCAAAATAGGTTTGTGCTTCTGAAAAATTGAAGGAAGAATCCAAGGCAAATAAACAAGCAAGATTAAAAAGAATGCCGCCATCATCTTTGTTGAGCATAAGTGCTTTTTGAAAATATACTATCGAGGTCCGCGACTTTGCCGGATCTAAATGTATAGAGTCCGAATAGAAAGATAGTAATGGAGTCTCTAGCTGACCAGACCAGTACCCGGCGGCGGAGAGATAAGGTACTATATCAGGACGGCACACCATCGCAGCTTCAAGATTTAAAAAAGCGCGATCTGGTTGAAGTTCATCATACGCTTCTCTTGCGAGCTTCATCTTTATTGCTGCATCTCTATAGTGTAGTCTTTCTTTGATCAACCAACATCCTAATACTACAAAACAAAAAATAAAGCCCAACCGCAATCGGAGTATCGTATACGAAGGGGGAATGCAGGACAAACGATACTGACTACATACGATATAAAACCCAACGATAGCTAGTACAGGTATACAATTAAAAAAGCTGGAAAAAAACAACTCTCTAAAACAATACGCGATCAGACCGGATAACAACAGTGCGGCAATTATACGATCCCCTTCACTTTTTAAGATTGTGATATCCCGCAACAAAAGGAAAAAGGTACTTAAAAAAAGCAAAGCATAGGCTCCAAAACCAAGCCAACCTTTTTCGATGAGGATCTGTAAAAAAAGATTATTAGCATAACGACTATAGCCCGCATCTTCCTTATAAATCATACAGGGATTAAAGCCCAATGCAAAATTATTACCGCCTACTCCCGTCCAGGCGTGACCGGTTAGTTTACAAATACTGGAGGAAAATAACTCTAACCTACCCTGAGTACTGCGTTGTTGGGATACGGTTTTGTTCATGGATAACGTGGTCAATATTGGTCGAGACATCATCAGACCAAACATCAACAAAAGAGCTAAACCCCCGAACGCTGGTAGCAAGAATCGTTTTATAGTCAACAACTTGAATGAAAACACAAGCATCAAAAAAGCCAAAACAAAGACAAATAGTGCGAGATATGCCCCTCTCGAAAAACTAATGAATACGGCCAGGGCGGCAAAGACAAATGTCAAGATGCTCAACCAAAACAGCGCGGGTTGTTTTTTAAAAAATACAGCAGTGATCAAAGGAAAAGGCAGGAGGCATATGCTGATCGTAGCCCAATCATTGAGTTTTAATCCGTATGGTGAAAAAAGCCCTTTAAAGTAAGCTACATCTGACCAGCCACAGGAAAAGAAGGAGGATTGGAAAAACAAAAAATTAAGTAAAGCACCTATCGCAACGATCATTACCAGCCCGCCTATCAAGTAATACACCACGCGCATAACTCCAGCAGCATGAACTTTGTATAAAACCCAACGACACCCAAGACAACCCATGGCCCACCAATACATCTGATCTAGATTAAAAAAACTATTGGCAGGATAAGTTGAATAGCGATAAGAGAGCAACTCTGTGATCAATAAAACAAAAAACAAAAGATAGAGCCCTATACTGCCGTTTCCGGAAAAGTTTTTTTTAAAAAGGTTGCGAACAAAATCTTTTACCATGAAATATAAAAACAATCTCTTTTTTATCCTAGTCTCAAGATACTAAATACGACATGCTTAATAAAACAAATGTGGTTTACTTGAAAAGCGGATCATATAAAGTAGATAATTGCGCTACTCATTATGTGTGTTCATCGGTGAGCGAAGAACGCCAGACATGCGAAGGAAATTGTTTTACTAATTCTTAGCGTACTTTGCGATCTTAGCGGGGAAATATACCAAAATGTACTGCAAGACCCAAGTAAACCTTTTATCAAACAACTCCCAATGAAACTCCGTATTGGGTGGTCCACTTTAAAATATGTGGTGATTTGCACTGGAATGATCTCCATGTGGGCTTCTTGTCAAGAAAAGCAACCACAGGTCTCGCGATTAGAACAAAACCTAATTTGGGCAGGACCTAATCGACCATCCTTAGAATCGGTGTTGAACCATTACCGAAAAAAACCACAAGACAGTGTGCAATTAAAAGCAGCTACACGCCTGATAGAAAACTTGGAGTCCGGAGGCCATTATGTCGGCGAGTGGATTGATCAATTTGATCCATTCTTTAAGCGCATTGCAACGGCAGGGAGCGGTGTAGAACTCAATCAAATGTATGATTCGATTCAGCAGCGTATCGGCAAGCCCGCTGAGGCTAAGTTGATTTTTCAAAATGACCTAAGGCACTTAACCAAAGATTTTTTAATAGCGCATATAGATCTCGCTTTTCATTCGTGGGTGACGGCCCCTTGGGCATCCAGCATTAGTTTTGAGACTTTTTGTGATTATATTTTGCCATATCGGATATTCAATGAAAAAACCGATTTATGGCGAACAAAATTATCCGACCAATATAAGTTCGTATGGAGTGATCCCCATACAAAGCATACCATGGAAGACATCTGTTGTGCTTTGATTGAATCTCAAAAAGCCTGGTTTCGGTATACAGAAATTTTCTCTGACTATCCCGGCGCATTAAGTCTGGAGCAGATCCTTGTGGGCCATCACGGAGATTGTGGTGAGATGGCCAGACTGGGTGCATATACTGCCAGTGCCATGGGTATACCAGTGGCTATCGATTTTGTACCGCAATGGGGCAATCATACTCAAGGGCATATCTGGAATGCATTGATCATAAACGATAGTGTTTCTTTGCCTTTTTTGGGAGCAGAGTCGAGACCGGGTGACTATACAGATATCCGCGAAGGCGAAGGGAAAATTGCTAAAGCCTTTCGAAAAGTATCAGATCAAAATAATTCAATTTTTGCAGGGCAGGCCAAGTCGAAAAGTATGGAGGACATTCCGATCACTATCAAGAACGCAAGGTTAAAAGATGTAACTGCGCTATATGTCCCGGCAGGACCCATAGATATAAAAGTGGCTGGACCGGAAGACTCACCGATATACCTTGCCATATTTAAACAAGGGCTGTGGGAGGTCATCGCAGGTGCTTGGATTCAGCAAGGCAGCGCACGGTTTGAGGCTATGGGTCCAGAGGTGCTTTACCTTCCGGTGTTTTGGCGAAATGGTAAAACGATACCGGCACATCCTCCAGTGATGATCAAAGTGTTTGCTGATCAAAAGAGCTATAACATCAATACCCAAAACAAAACAACCGTCACATTGCTCAGAAAATATCCGGTTAAAAAATTTAGAGCAAGAAATATCATGGCCGAATCCATCATCGACAATCGTGTGGAAGGATCCAACACGGCTGATTTTAAATCGCCTACCCTTCTTTTTAACGTACCGGAACCCAAAAAATCGTATAAAAACACAGTGGTGAAAAACTATACCGTTCGTGATATTACAGACTATGAAACATTGTGGGAGGCTCAAACCTTAAAAACCACAGAACCATATCGATACATTAGATTACTAGGCATGAGCAATAAGACATTCCGTGTAGGCGATCTTGCTTTTTATAGCACGGACACAACCAATCCGATCAATGGCACCCCGATAGGCAATGTCAGCCACCCGGAATGGGCCTTTGATGGCACGATCGGTCATAGCATCATTCAAGAACATCGAGTCGACTCTATCCGATGGGTGGGTATGGATTTTGGCCGACCCATTACAATATCCAGAATCAACTATTTACCAGCCAACGATAAAAACACGATCCTTCCTGATCGGACTTATGAATTATTTTATTGGAAAGATCGCTGGGTATCATTAGGAATTAAAAAAGCCACCGCATTCAGCTTAGTGTATGATCAGGTACCGACCGAGGGAGTATATTGGTTGAATTGTAAAGATTGCAACAGCACGGAGGAGCGACCATTTACGTATGAGCAGGGTAAACAAGTATGGTGGTAGTCTTAAATAACCGTAGCAAACTTTTAACCGAAATAGCTCATTAGAAATTCTAATGAACTATCTGATGATTGAAAATGAATGAATTGCGAAAAAAGCAAGTGGACGCAATTCATTCATTTCAATATCAGGGTTAAGAGGATAATAAGGTCTCCGAAGAAATATGAAGGCCTTTGTAAATTTTTTTAATCATGGTCAAGGTCATCGGCCTTTTTCTACTTAAAATCTCGGAAACCCTGCTGGGGCTCCCAAAGTAAATAGCCATGTCCTTTTTTTTAAGGCCAGATTCCTGCATCTTTATTTTTATGGCGTCTATTGGATCAGGTGGTTCAATTGGATAAATTTTGGATTCAAAATCAGCTACAAGTATGGCCACTAATTCCAACAACTCTTCTTCCTTGGAGTTTTCCCTGCAATCAACCAGCTTGTCTATGATACCAAGATACTCTTTGTATTGTTTTTTAGATTTTATAGGTCTGAGTTTAACCTTAAGGTCATTAATGTTTATCATGATTAAATATTGTTTATATTTTTGATTCGACCATATTCTTTGTGGTTCCGTAGCGGCGACTTCAGTCGCTGGTTTGGGCTCATTGTATTGTTTTTTAGAATTTATAGGTTTGAATTTAACCTTAAAGTCTTTAATATTTATCATGATTTAATATTGATTATATCTTTGATTCGATCATATTCTTTGTGGTTCTGTAGCGGCGACTTCAGTCGCTGGTTTGGGCTCATTGTATTGTTTTTAGAATTTATAGGTTAGAATTTAACCTTAAAGTCTTTAATGTTTATCATGATTAAATATTGTTTATATTTTTGATTCGATCATTTTCTTTGTGGTCCCTTAGCGGCGATCCGATAGCTATCGGATTCAGTCGCTGGTTTGGGTTGCTACAATCGATACACTCTATCCGTGATTTCAAATAACCCACCGCGATGACTCACGATTATTATCCCCATTTCTGACTTCAGGGATTGTAATACGGTCATTACCCAATCCTCCATACTTTGATCCATGGCCGAGGTGGCCTCATCCAGCAACAAAAGTTGTGGTCGATGATACAGTGCCCGAGCCAAGCCCACCAATTGCTGCTGACCCCCGGAGATATTTACACCAGCTTCGCCCAACTGGGTGTCATAGCCTTGAGGGAGTTTTTTAAAATATTGATCAAAACTGTATTTCTTAAAAAAAGAAATTATATGGGCTACACTCGATTCTTCCATTGGTCCCAGTAGTATATTTTCATACAAAGAGCCATTAAAAAGTTTTACCTGTTGCGGGACTACACTTATGATTCTTCGCCAGGCCGAGACCGCGAATGACTCCATGGGCAATGTATTGACCAGAATTTCACCTTGCTCCGGTGTGTAAAATCGTTGCAAAATCTGAAGTAACGTGCTCTTGCCACCCCCACTTTCACCCTGGATCAAGATGATCTCACCCCGCATCAGATGTAGATTTATTCCTTTTAAAAGCAAAGGCCTTCCAGTAAATCTAAAGCTTAAATCCTTTAGGGTTAAAGATTCGAACCGATCAATTTGAATTTTCTGAGCCTCTGCTATGATATCAATCTCCGGATCCAGTTGAGTGAATTCCTGCATTCTATCCAAGGCTACTTTGGCTTCTTGCAATTCGATATTGATCATCGCCAATTGAGATGCTGATAACATCGCCATGCTGATCAGCTGGATCACAGCCATCAAGATACCGATGGTGAGTATATCCTGAAGGACCAACCGAGAACCATAAAATAAAAGCCCTACTATAAACATAGCACTCACCACCTGCGTCCAGATATTAAATCGATTACTAATCAAGCCCAAATGAAACCTGCGATCTTGTAAAAAACTATAAACATCATGAGTCCGATCTATAAACAAGGATTCTTTGTGAGTGCCTTTGATGGTGCCGATCCCCTGTATCGTATCGATAAAATTACCCTCATTGACAGCGGCTGCGACCATGACCTCCCGTTGACGCCAGATCAAGGATCGTTGGAATCGATATACGAGCCAGGCAAAGATGGGTAACCACATTAAAGTAATCAAACCTAACGGTATATGATAATACAAGAGGCCGATCAAACTCATAATGAGCACGACGAGTTCGATTGCAATATTGGTACATACATGGGCTACTGTTTGCTGGATTCGGGTGGTGTCATTCATCCTGGAGATCAACTCTCCGGTTTTGCGGGAATCAAAAAAGGACTTTGGTAAACGAAGCAACGTAGAATAAAACGAAGCGAGGATCCGGGTATTAAAGTCTCGCGATTGCCTGGATAAAAACAATTGACGGATATAGCTCAAGCCAGCGCGAAGCAGCAATAAAAACAACAACAATCCTGATCCTACTGATAATTTGAGTAGGTTTTTATCCGGCAGGATTTGGTCTACCAATTTTTGTGTGAAAACCGCCACAGACAAACCCAGCAACGATATAAAGACCCCAATCGCCAGTGAAATAAATAAGAGGTTGATGTCTGGTTTGGCAAACTCATATACCCAACGCAATTGATTTAAACCAGTTCGTTTAGGTTTGACAGGTTTAAATAAAGGAGTAGGTTTAAGCATCAACAAGGCCTGAGACTTCCATATCGACATTAGTTGCGGACTGGTCATTCGTTTAATATCTATAGCTGCTGGGTCACCGATTTCAAACAGATCCTCCTGTCGATCATAACCAAAACAAACGATAAAATGAGCCATGTTTTGATCATTGATCACATGAAGGATCACCGGCTTATTGATAACTTTTAAATGATCTAGTTCTGCTTCAAAACCCGATCCCTTCAGGCCTAATTTTACACCAGCTTGTTGAATGCCGAGCATGGTGCTGCCAGATTGAGAGGTCCCGCTCCACTCTCTTATTTGGGCCAAAGTAGCGTCACCGCCATGATATCGGGTGATCATCAATAAACAAGCAGCTCCACAATCAGAGTAGTCCTGCTGTCTTACATGATAGATTTGTTTTTTCAATAGTCAAGAGCTGATGCCCAAAAAAAAATCCCGGCTTACAAAAAATGTACACCGAGATTTTTAGGTATATTTTATTTGACTTTTTACTAACCAGTAAAAAGGCTTTTTAGTGATTACAACCTTGAAGTACTTAACCTATTTAGGGTTAGTAGAATCAATTCCACCACCACGACAATTAATTTGTACCATCAACATAGCGTACAGATACATCGAAAAACTACCGCTCCTCGAAGCAAATCGAAGCAGATTTTGAGAAGTCGTGCAGGCATTGCCCCCTTCGAGGGTAGCCATTTTTTCAACCGAGAGTGATTTCATATTGTAATAAAATTATGTTGTCCAAAAATAGAAAAAAAATCGTTACAAACCAAAGATCGCAGATAAATTTTTATAAAGCAGTCAAAAAACCTATTAACAAGACTACGATCAAGAGCCCGATACCATACGTAACGATCACAGTCAGTAACCATCGAAACCAACCACGAGGCAGTAATACATTGAGCCCTGCTGCCAATAGAAAAATGAATAAAACCTGAAAGACATTAGCCAATTGCAATGGATATAGCGCCCACGCCGGAATAGATTTTGTCCCGATCAGATCCGCCAGAGACCACTGAGGAATAAAATCGAGTTCGTCCATATGACGGATACTCATATAGGATAAAGTGATTATAAAAACGATCCGGGCCAGCGAAAAGACCAGAAAGGATTTGGTGACGACGCGGAGTATAGCTTTGAAATCAAGAGGATAATGAAGCAATAAGGTACCGATATTGATCGCCACAGCAATCAATAAGATCTCTATCAACGGCTGAAAAAGGCTAATGAATAAGATGAGGACAGAATTGGACTGGAAGGAGGTACTGATTTGATTGATTTCCTCTATGGTCATTTGTTCTGCCAGAGAATTAAATAACACATTTTCATTAAAAAGATTGGTCTTCAATACCACATTAAAAACCATCTCAACCAATAAGACAATGATCAAAAACCACCAAGTAGGAAAAGAAAAATATTTTTTTAACACCCAGGCAAGATGAATAAATAAATTGATTTGTACAAGGACTTCAACGGTGGAGATAGTCGTACAATGCCTTGACGGTATCGGTGCCGATCACATCCACTTGCCGGATCATTAAATAATTCCAGATGTTCTCCAGATCAGGAGTTGCCCAAAAGCGCAATTTTTTATGATGAGCATGCACCGTTTTTATCAACGCTTTGATTTTATGATCATCACTCTCTGTGATGTTACCTACTCCACTCCAATTGGAATAATTTCTAAAGCCGATACTCACCAATTCTATTCTGGACCATTGACTTTCGGTGTATGGTATTCCGGGTCGGCCATCAAAATGTATATATGATGGGTAATGATCCCACAAGGCTGGATCGGGTACGCTGCCACTGATGATGATCGTAAAGTACGGCGACCGGATGAGTTCGGGGTATCGACCTAGGAGATTGACAAGTTTGTTTAAAGTGGCCACCCCGTTTGTTTTAAGGTCTATCGATAGGGTTAACCGTTGATCTGATCCAGGATATATCCGGCCTTCATGCACACGCACGACAGAGTCTAATGGATTCAAATACATCTGTTCTAGATTGCGGGACACGTTTAGATCCATAAAATGATGTGCAACCAGAAGGCGATCCTCTTGTAAAAAAATATCAACTTCGATATAACCCACTCTATAATTGTATGCAGCATAAAAAGGCAGAGCCTGATCATAATCATTGTGAGCGAAGATCGAGGTGACGCCATACTGGCTCGGGGATGCATTAGTTGAAGATTGTGCACCTGCATTCGGGATCCAGAATGGCAATAGAAAAAGAAACAAATAAATCATCTTCATAGCTACAGGAATAAAAAAAACCGTGCCGGCTCTTAAGGCTGGCACGGTTATGATCTTAACTGATATAAGTAGTCCGCATTAAAACCAACGACTAATAGCCTTTGTTTTGAACCAAATAGCCTGGTAAGTTAGATGCTCCATCAATGGCTGTCTGTGGTATAGGGAATATACGTTTTGTTTTGTCCTTATTGGTTTTTTCAGTCCACGTATCTTCATACTTATTAAATCGGATCATGTCAGTCCGCCGTTGCATTTCCCAGTAAAACTCAAACCCCCGCTCTCTAAATAAAAGGTCTAGAGTAATAGCTGGTAGAGGTGGAGCAGGTTTAGTCAAAGTACGCGCCGCTCTTACTGCATTGACATCAGCCAACGCACCCGCTGCATCGTTTTTTCTTAGTCTGGCTTCAGCCCGCATCAAATGCACATCAGCCAAGCGCACAATGACGATATCTGCTTCACCAAAATTTCTACCACTGGCAGATTTAGAACTAAACTCATATTTTTCTACTCGATAACCGGAACTGTAATTACTACCTTCAACGGTGAAATCAATCAACTCTGTAAAATTCACAGCTAGTGTCGGTTTATTTCGAGTCACACTGAAGAGTTTCCCTACTTTTAATTTTCCATCAGGACATTTTAAAAAAGCTCCACTCACACGCAGGAGACCGAATTGTTGACCGCGCAGGATACCGCGATCGACTTTAAAGTCACCTGCGGCCACACATGAATCTCCGGGGTTTGTATAAATAGATATGTTTTGTTTATAAAATCGAGGATCAGCTAGAGCGGGATCTGTACCGCTATATGCTTTTACCCAGCTTTGATAAAAATCTGAAGTGATGCCAGGACCGTCGGTACCATTGGCATTGGGGAATGCAGGAAGGGGAAACTGATCACCGGACAAAGAAAAATAAGCAAGTCGATTGTGACCATTTAAATCAGCTCGTTGATCATGAGCAAAAATCAATTCTTTATTGGTATGATTATTATTGCCAAAGATGTCAAAATAATCTGTAGATAATTTGTATTGTCCGGATGCAATGATTTTATCACAATATTCAATGACCTTATCCATATCAGCAGCTTGGAAACTAAAGCTTTCACCGTAGATGTCCCGATATACAGGAGCATTGAGATGCAGCCTGGCGAGCAAACCCCATACGGCAGCTTTGGTCAAGCGGCCTGGGCCTACGGTTGTCTCTAAATCATTTTCAATGGCGACGAATTCCGATCTAAGATATTCGACAGCTTCCGCACCACGGAGTATTGTAGACGCAACACCGGGATCATCTTTTGAAAAAACAAGCCCAAATAAATCTAAGGCCAACATATTATAATACGCTCGTAAGCCCCGGGCTTCGGCTAAATACGTTTTGACAGATGGAGAATTGAGTGTAGGTAATACATTGATGGCGGTGACGGCTCTTGATACACCTTGCAAAATGTGCCCCCAGGTATTTCTAACATTTGGATCTGAGCTGGTCGTCACATGTTGATGCAAAGACAAATAGATGCCATTGTCACCCCAGTCCGTCCCGCCACGATAAGGCAGGATTGCCTCATCGGTTGAGATTTCCTGAAGGGCAAAATAATTGGTATGCGTAAAAATGTCTGTAAACTTACCATAAGCAGGAGCAAGGATCCCATTTGCAGCATCCTGGTCTGAAAGCTTGGTAGATAATGTTTCATCCAATATTTGTTCTTCCAACTGAGTGCAGCTTTCTGTAAAAACAAAGCTGATGAAAACAAATAAAACTAATAATAAATTTTTCATGACTTTATATTTTTAGAAGGTAACCTTTAAACCCATTAATACTGTTTTTGCTTTAGGATAGCTGAGATAATCTATACCATAGGAAGAGATACCCGCGATACTGCTGTCTCTATTGACTTCCGGATCATAACCATCGTACTTGGTACTCACCCAAAGATTTTGCCCCGTGACAGAAAGTCTAATCCCGGAGACCCATTGATTGATCTTGAGTGAGGCAGGATTAAAATTATATCCCAGGGATAAATTATTCAATCGGAAGTATGCGCCGTCTTTGAGATATCGCGAAGAGATCGGTGCAGCGTTATTGATGGATTCGGTAGGTTCATCCAAAGCCACCGGAGTTACATTGATACCCTTAGATAGTTTTAATTTATAGAAATTGGCATTGGCCGTATTGTCATAGATTTTATTGCCGGATACTCCATTAAAATTAATATTAAGATCAAGGCCCTTGAACCCCACATTGCCGAATAAACTATATATCGTGGTGGGTAATGCAGTACCCAACGCCAGCCGATCTTTGTCAGAGCTGATACCATCGCCATCGACATCCCGAAACTTACTTAGACCTTTTTCGTCAACACCTATAAACTCTTTAAGGAAAAAGGTTCCAATGGGTTGATTATTGACATAACCATTTACTGTAGCAGAAGTCAATCCGGATCCCGAAGCACTACCGGACTGAATGACGGAATACGGACTATTGGTAACTTCATTTTTTATAAAACTAGTATTACCACCGATGCCGTACCGCAATCCGGTGCTTAGGCTTTTAGTATAATTTAAGGACAACTCCAGACCTTTGTTGGCGATCTCCATATCGGCTACATTTGTCCAAAAGGTCCCTGCGGGTTGTACAGGATCTGCTGGGATCACTTCCAACAAGATATCACTGGAGACTTTGTCAAATACATCGATTGTACCGGTGATTGCATCATTAAACAATCCAAAGTCAATACCTACATTGATCTGCGAAGATACCTCCCACTGAATGTCAGGATTGGCCAATCGTGAAAACGTAGTGCCCGGAGGGTAAGCTCCGGTTTCAAATAAAGGATAGCTGGCATTGGCGCCTACTTGTGAAGTGAAAGCTGCTAATGTGATTTTTGCAGGTATCTCTTGATTACCCGTGCGACCCCATCCGGCTCTTAGTTTAAGATTGCTGAATGGCAATGACTCCATAAAGGGCTCTTGCATGACTCTCCAACCCACAGAAAAAGATGGGAAAATGCCGTACTTATTATTGGAACCAAATTTAGAAGAACCATCCGCTCGCACGGTAGCCGTCACCAAATATTTATCATTGTATTGATAGTTGACCCGACCAAAATAGGATTGAAGTTCATTGATACCGGCACTACCACCGGGCTTGTTATTTGCCAGCGTGAGATCCTGACCAAGTCCAGGATTATAAATAGGCTCAATAGAGGAAATCGGAAATTTATTGATACTGGTAAAGCGAGCCTGACCAAAAAAACGCTGATAGGAGTGTCCCGCCAAAAGATTAAGATTGTGTACATTTTGTTTTATATCGTAGGTCAGATAATTTTCTATCAATTGATTATCGCCGTCATTATATATCGTTTCTAATCTACCTTCTCTCAAGGGGACCGCATTGGCCAGGGATTGGTTGTTGGTGACATAATTGGATTTATCTATTCCCATATTCAATTTGTAGACCAGCCCTTTGAGGATGTTAAATGATGGCGAAAAATTAGCTATAATGCGAGTGCCATTGATTATACTTTTATCGAGTGCCAGAGAAGTCAATGGATTGTTGAAACCAACATATTGAGCCGGCAAACCCTTGGCATCGTATGCGGGATAGGTCGGATTGTTACCTATTGCATCACCGATCATTGAGGATATAGGTGGTCGGGTGATCTTACTATACGTGACGCCGAGATTAAAATCCAGACTCAGGCGGTCTTGTAAAAACTTTTGATTGACATTGAGTCGACCGGTGTATCGTTTATTATCGTTGCCCTTAATGATACCTTCCTGATTTTGTGTGCCCAAGGATGCGGAATAGGCCAGTTTATCCGCACCTCCGGCCATCGTTAAGTTATAATTCTGAGTACGGGCAGTACGGGTGATCTCTTTTTGCCAGTCGGTATTGGCTTTCTGATCATCCAATTGGCCGCCCAGAGTCGGTACCAGTCTTCTAAAATCTGCAGGCGAAAGCACATCCAATGCTCTGGCTAGTGACGAAAACCCAACACTTGATTCAAAATCGAGATAAGATTGACCGGCTCTGCCTTTTTTCGTCGTGATCAAAATGACCCCATTGGCCCCACGAGACCCATATATAGCCGTGGCAGAGGCATCTTTGAGCACATCAATGGATTCAATGTCAGAAGGATTGAGAAAATTGGCAGTTCCATTGATGGGTAGTCCATCGATGACATAGAGTGGATCTACGCCAGTACGTATGCCTCCTGGACCCCTGACTGTCACAGAGATGACCCCATTTGGATCCCCACTCGCGGAGGTGATATTGACTCCGGCTACCTTGCCCTGCAACAGTTGTTCCGGGGTATTGATGATACCTTTATTAAACTCCTCAGCGCGCAGCGATTTGACGGAACCGGTGACATCGCGCTTATTGATCGATCCATAACCTATGACGACGACTTGTGCTAGCTCTGATGCGGATACGGATAGGACTACATCAACTATACCTTCACCTCCAATAGTAACTTCTTTCGTTTGATAGCCTACATATGAAAACACGAGCGTCGTCGCATCATCCGGGGCTTCTAATTGGTACTGACCATTTATATCACTGACCGTGCCTTGTTCGGTGTCCTTGATCCGGACTGACACACCGATCAGCGGTTCATTTAGTTCATCTTTTATGGTACCGGTTATATTTTTGATATCAGGAGGAGTTGCTTGACTCCAGACGCTGTTCAATAACATAAACAGCAAAAGGTAACCCGTACGGAGGCGAAAATCATTTTTTAATTTCATGGCCAAAAGTATTTAATGAGGTTGATTTAAGGATTGATTTGAAGGTTATGTATAGATTAAATGTACATAACATTGCAGTAATAACTACACTTACTAAGGTGACTCATAAGTCAAGCGAGTCCTTGCAAACGGAAACGCCAGTTATTTTTTTCAACCCTTTTCCATAGGCGATAAACAACTTTTTCATTTCTCCAAACCACGAGAGAAACCCTTCAGTTCATCAAACATACATAAAAAACAAAGATGATAGTATACCAAATGACAAATGGTTCGAATGACGAATGATTCGAATGAATCGAGAAACAAAAAACAAGTCTTCGCTTCGATGCGCAAGCCTGCCGGGATAGGTAGGTCTTCGCTGCGTTTCACTCCGCTGCGCGCATAATATCTTCGCGAGCACATCTCGAATGATGAATGAATCGAATGACGAATAGAGAGAGATTAAAAAACGTACAAGAATTTCAAATATTTTTCATTTAACTTTGTATAAATCGAAAAACATGAATAATGTATTAAATGAGGAACTAACAAACTATATATTACAACTCAATGATTCAGAGAAAAAGTCGATTTTATTAATGCTTAAGACTTTTTTAAATCGAAAAGAAACTGATCGGGAGAGTCTTGAACAGTATAACGAGGAAATAGATGATGCGCTGATGGAAGTTGAGGCAGGTAACTTTTTGACACAAAAAGAAGTCGAATTGCAAGTGGCCAAATGGTAAAAGAAGTTCGGTGGTCTAAGCAAGCGCTCAAACAATTTGAAAAAGCATTCAATATATTTCTTTTGACTCCAATCAAAACGCTGATATATTCAAACAGGATATTTTAAACTCTACTGCTAAACTCATTTCTGAAATCCATCCTGTGGATAAATATCGCAAAACAAATAGTGGAGATTTCAGAGCATATGAAGTTCACAAGTACAGAATTGCTTATCATATTTCTTATGAAAAAAATGTCATTGTTCGATTTAGGCACAGTAGTGTGGAACCAAAGGACTTTTAATGTCATCATAAGCTCGTATTGAATCGAACCAACATCTCATATGACAGACATACTCCAATACAAAGATTTTTTAGGTATTGTACATTACTCGGACAAAGACGAAGTTTTTTTTGGCAAACAAGAGAGTGTCAATGACTTGGTGACCTTTGAAGGCAGTTAGTCAAAGCTTTAAAAGCTTCTTTTAAAGAAACTGATGATGCGAGCATAATTCGAATTACGAATGGAGCAAAATACAAATTCAGAAATTCTTCGCTTCGCTTCGTTTCACTCCGCTGCGAGCATAATTCGAATTAACAACTAAAGAAATTCTTTGCGCCTTCGCTTCGCTGCGTCTTTGCGAGCAAAAACGAATTTTTCGAATTCTTTGTGCCTTCGCAATGTTTCACTCCACTGCGAGCTATTTCCTTAACCAAAACATAGTTAAAAACACTAACTTTAACAAAGCGGCAACAATTTTTGGACCTAGCTACGTTAAATATGTATAGCCCCCAATGCCATATAAAGATCTCTACGAGCGAAGAAAATTTATAAAACAATCTGCTTTTTGTACCGGCAGGTTATTATTACCCTTTGGAATAATACAGACACCCGAGATTCTGCATCGCACTATACCTGCAACTGGTGAAAAAATCCCGGCTATCGGCCTGGGCTCATGGTTGACCTTCAATGTAGGCACTACTGCCGCAGAACGGATACCCATCAAGGAAGTCATTCGCACATTTTATAATGCCGGAGGCCGGGTGATCGATAGCTCACCGATGTACGGCCGGTCCGAGCTAACGATTGGCGAAATCACAAGAGATTTGAATATCACTCGGGATTTATTTTTGACCACCAAAGTATGGACCACCGGTGAGCAAGAGGGTCGTGATCAAATCGAAAACTCCAAGACCTTATTTTTTACATGGCCCCGGGTATTGCTCGGGCACAATTTACAGGACATCCGGACCCATATCCACACTCTGCGATCACTTAAAGAAGAAGGAAAAATAAAATATCTCGGGTTTACACATTATCTCAATCATGCCCATCGCGAGATGGCCGATCTGATCCAATCGCTCAAACCTGATTTTATCCAAGTCAATCTATCCATCCGCAATACCGAAGCAGAAAATTATCTCATACCTCTGGCCGCAGCTCACGGTGTCGCCGTCATGATCAATAAACCTTTTGAGACGGGAGTTTTGTTTGAGACCATCAAAGGCAAGTCGCTTCCTCCGTGGGCTCATGAATACGGCATTCACTCTTGGGCAGCCTACTTTTTAAAATTTATTTTAGCCCAAAAAGACATTACCTGTGTGATACCAGCTACATCTAATGTAATGCATCTCAAAGAAAACATGAGTGGGGGCATGGGGGTCATCCCGGATCTGAAAGTGCGAAAGCAGATGTGGGATTGGTATGGGAAGGTAGCGGGATGAAGTGAGGATTTGGGTTTAAGAACTTAGTAATACATCATAATCCTTATGGTCTCCAATCCAAAACCAAATTACTCCACTTGGTATGATCACACCTAATGCTCGGAATTTTAAACCAATTCGTACAGAATAATAACGCTCTATTTTTTTGAAATGTAAGCCAAGATGATTAGGGTTGATTTTTAATAATTCAAAACATTTGTCGGCTTGTTTTTTTATACCATCTTCTAGTTGATCATAACACTTCCAGAACGAAGGAACGGTAAAGTGATTCATACCATTCTCATCCGGCCATTTGTATAATCTTGTATAGCTTGTTCTGCCATTAAATCAAGTTTACCCATTTGAATATCTTGTTCCAACTTATTATTCCAAACCTGATTGTCAAACTCCCAAAACCAAGCTCTAAAAACATTTAATTCCTCCCTTGTGAGATTGACGACAGATTTTTCGAGGTCTATTAAAGAAATCATTCTGTAAAGGTAAAGAAAATAAGGAAAACGAATCAAGCTAAAATGTAGTGCTGAACTTTTATTAAAGATTTAATTTCATTCGCAAACGCTACATATTCTTTTCAGTTGCAAAGCAAATGGTGTGAAGCAGACCGAAATTAAATACACTAGCCAATAACAGACTATTCAGCTGATTTTCTTACTTTCGAATATAGCTTCAAAAACTAATTTATTAAGATGATCGATAGAAGGACCTTTATCAAGAGTGGCACACTTTCAGCAGCCGGTATATTTTTAGTAAATCCCATGCGGCATGGATTGCCAGACGCTTATGTAGTCGATGATTATGCTATGAGATTTCGCCAGATCCACCTGGACTTCCATAGCAGCGAGTTAATAGAAGATCTTGTTACTCAATTTGACCCGACAGAGTTTGCTACGACACTGAAAAAGGCATCCGTGAACTCGGTCACTTGTTTTGGTCGATGCCATCATGGCTATATATATTATGACACCCCTAAATTTCCTGAACGCCATCACCCTCACCTTAAACGCAACTTGCTTAAAGAACAAATCGAAGCATGTCACAAGGAAAATATCAGGGTGCCGATATATACTACAGTGCAATGGGATAAATACTCCGCTGTCCACCATCCGGAATGGTTGATGAGAGATGATCAAGGCCGACCCATAGGCACACCGAGTCCATTTGAGGCCGGGTTTTATGAACACTTATGTATACTGACTCCGTACCGAGATTTTTTAAAAAACCATTTGACAGAATTGTTTGAGCAAGTACCGGTAGATGGTTTATTTTTTGATATTCATCATGTCTATCCTAATGCGAATAGAGCTACGATCAATGCCATGATAAAAAAGGGACTCAAGGCAGACATCGCTGAAGAACGATTTAATTTTTACACCCTGGCCATACAAGAATTTAAATCGGATATAAAATCCTATGTAGCCCAATTGGATAAAAACGCTAAGGTGTTTTTTAATGGCGGACATGTCGGTCCTAAAATTCGCCCGGAATTACCAAGTTATGATCACCTTGAATTGGAATCTCTTCCTTCAGGTGGTTGGGGCTACCTACACTTCCCGTTGACTTCCCGATATGCACGAAACCTCAATAAAGAAATCATGGGCATGACGGGCAAGTTTCATACGGCATGGGGTGATTTTCATTCATTAAAAAATAAAGCCGCATTGGAGTTTGAATGTAATATGATGCTTGCATTAAATGCAAAATGCTCTATTGGCGACCAACTTGCTCCGAGAGGCAAACTAGATAAGGCAACCTATGATCTGATCGGATCAGTGTATTCCCAAGTCGCCAATAAAGAATCTTGGTGTACAGGCGCTCGAGCATTGACCGACATTGCAGTCTACAGTGGCGAAGAATTCGAACCCAATAAAATGATTGCCCGCAGAACTCCGGATGAAATGATGGGAGCGATACGGATGCTTCAAGAGGGTAAACACCAATTTGATGTCATAGACTCTTTATCAGAGATCCAATCGTATAAAGTGTTGATCCTTCCGGATGTCATAGTATTAGACAACCCGCTCCAACAAAAATTAAAAAACTATATAGCACAAGGCGGCAAGATCATAGCCTCTTTTCAATCGGGCCTCACACCGGACAAAAAGGATTTTGCACTGGATCACTTTGGTATTTCCTTAGTAGGAGAGGCTCCTTTCAGTCCTGATTTTATAGACTTGAAGGGCGGCGCCATAGGAAGGGGATTGCCCGAAACAGAGCTGGTGATGTACTTGAAAGGGATGCAAGTAAAAACAAATCATGCTCAGATATTAGCACAGACCAATATGCCCTATTTCAATAGAACGTGGGAGCACTTTCATTCGCATCGACATACACCTTCCTCCGGCAAAGTCGGATATCCAGCCATCACTCAATCGGAAGGAATAATATATTTTATGCATCCCATTTTCACTCAATACGCAAAGAATGCTCCTCAATGGTGCAGAGCTTTATTCCTCAACGCACTAGATATTTTATTGCCGGAGCCATTAGTAAAAACACCGGATGCTCCCTCCGCCTTGATCGCTACCCTTAATGACCAAACACTACAAAAGCGAAAAATCATCCATCTATTATATTATGTACCGGAACGAAGGGGCGTAGACTTTGATGTGATAGAAGATATCATCCCATTATTCAATACTAAAGTTTCAATTAAATCGATCACCAGGCCCACACGACTAATGACGGTGCCAGAAAATAAATCAATTCCATTTGTATACATGAATGGAAGAATAGATTTTGTACTCCCAGAGCTGAGAGGGCATCAAATGATAGAAATAAAATGATACCATCTAAGATGAACCAAAGTACAAGGTAGTGATGTACGATGTACGATATGTTTTATGAATGGTAGTATATTATTGACTACAGACACTTAATATTAATAATCCCAGCGAAAGCTGCTCTTATTTTTTCAGTGGAGCACCTACAGCAATAGCGCAATCATGTCCTGGTTGACCATGCGCAGGATTCATACCGCGAGCAGTGGTTAATGTTGGGGTATTAAGGGAAGGAGCTAAGCCTGGAGGGCTAGGGGGTACAGGCACTCGTGGTCCTCCCAATGTAGGAGCTGTCCCAGATGCGGAAGGCGCCGAGTTTAGTGGTGCACCCACTGCAATAGCACAATCATGTCCAGGTTGACCATGTGCAGGATTCAATCCCGCTGTAGTGATGCCGGGGGCTTGAGGGGCTAATGGTGGGGCTTGAATAACTGAAGGATCTAAAGGCGGTGCAGGAGCAAGCTCAACTTGCGGACTGACAGTAGCCTCGGGTCTATCAGATGATTTATCATTTGCGCACGAAAAAAACAATATAGAAGTTGCGCATAGCGTTAAAAAAGTTGATTTCATTTTTTAAAGATTTATGTTTCCAAAGATAGTGTATTTAACTCTAAAAGGGATAATTCCTTCAACATCTAAAACAATCGACTATGTATGCTTTTCTTCACATGACCACCCACTAATGACTGGCTGGGGGATGACTGTACTAAAAGAATTGGATTAAATTTATAGGTACACACACTGATTACAACAAGATTGACCCCAAGTCCATTGAAAATTAAAACAGCCCAAATGAGAAGATATTTAGTAAAACCAATTAAAAATAAAAAGAAGACCCAAAAGCATGGAATCAACTCAATAAAGTATGGGAGGCAAAAAAAAACGAAAGAAGGGGATGTATTGGAAGTGTTATTTATTAGTCATTGAGGACTATGAATCAAAATCTTTTCCTTTCCCAAATTAAATGCACTAGCTTCATTATTAAAAATAAAGAAAAAGATGAAACAGCCGCAATAAAATACAAGATGAAAGAAGCAGGACTTATTCAGTCTGATTTGGTAAAACTTTTTAGTACAAAATTTCGACTATCTGAGGTCCTGAATGGAAAGAAATCGGTGACTTTAAAAAGGATTAAAAAGTCACATCAAAAATTTGGTATTCCAGCTGAAGTTTTATTGAATTACACGTATTCCTGTCAAAAATCATTGTAAGAAATCAGTAAATATGGCATGTATAACGCCAAATTTACCATTTCAATGAAAACGTACCAACCCAGGTATTTAGAGTTAGGTAATCATAATATGTCAAAAGGGTATTTGGACTAGAGGTGCCTTCGGCCGGACTATATTTAAATTCGAACCGAACAGTGACTCTTTTATCTATTTTAAATTGATCTTTGACCTACTTGAATATAGCTTTAGGTTTAGGTTTGCCATCCTTAGCAGGATTGTAAGTAGTAGTCTTAGTGGTCAGTGGTACATACTTACAGAATAAAGCATCAAGAAACCTATAGAATGCAATCGTAAGAAGAAACGGGGACAATGTTTGGGGGAGGTTAAAGTATTTATATAATCGAAAATTATCAAAATAAAAACTGCCTACTTATATTAAGAGTCGACCAAACAAAATTTAAATTTGGACTTTACCAAATTTTTATCTATTTTTATTGGGACTGTATTAATATGACTAAATCTAAATCAACAAATCTCATGTCAATAAATGTGTCAACAAGCCAAAACAAAATTTGCATTGTGACAGGTAGTATAATTAAATCAATTCTAATTTCAATAATACTATTCTTATTAAATAGTAACCTTCAATCACAAGACGATACCATTACCCAGTCAGAATTAATTGTTAACTATTCTGAGCAAGATCTATTGGAAGAAATGATTTACATGCATCTATTTGGCGATAGTATTATTAAAATAGCTAAATTATTCGGTACACGTGCTGAATGCATACCAATTTTAGATTCATTTGAACTAAATTCTAAAGAACAGGATAAACTATTAAATGATTTAGAAGTAGATTCTTTTAAATTAAACTTTAATACAGCGATAAATCTTTACTATGAATACTCCTATGAAAAATCTATTGCTTTATATGAAAAATGGATGTTGAAATGTTTAAACAAATTGGATGTAGACTCAGAATTTTATGCTAAATGTTTCAATAACATTGGTTTATGCTATTTAAAACTTGGAGAAGCTAACAAAGCATTTATTTATTTAAGTAAGTCTTTTGAAATTAAGAAAACAGTAAATGATTTCCAAAACAATAAATTAATTACAAGTTATAATAATTTGGGAATATATTATTTTAAAAGTATCAAATATTTTGAAGCGTTAGAATTTTTTTTGAAAGCTTCAAGTTTAAACAAAAACTCAGAAAGAAGTGACATTACTTTTGTCACACTTCAATGTAACCTAGCTGCATCCTATCAAGCACTTAAAGAGTACAATAGAGCCTTTAAATGCTATCGTCGATTATATACTATATTTAACATAAATCCCAAGATAGACACTTTTACATTCGGGTTAATCTATTATAATTTTGCATCTATTTACCATGAAAGATCAAATCCAAACTTCTGCCAAAAATATTTAGATATAGCACTTCAAAGAATAATAGAACATAATACAAAAAGCAAAAATGAAAGTAAATTTATAGATCTTATCAAAAATATTTTAGCTCTGAAAGCCATTGTATATATGAATTATTACGTTTTGACGGCAGACTCCACTTTTTTATACCAAGCTGGTTATATTTTTGATGAAGCTAAAAGGACACTTGAACTTTATAAGACCTACATACAAGATCAAAACTCAAATGAATTAGCGTTGTATTTAAAAAATCTCCTGGGTCGTGAAATTAATAAAAATTATTATTTATACGAAGCGACTGACTCATTACATTATTGGAAAAATAATTTTATAATAAGTGAAAACATTCATCATAATAATTTATTTAATTCCATTTCATTTTTAAAGCAAATGGATTCAAGCCATTCCAAACAAGATATTCAGAGAAATTTAATTGTTTTAATGAATAAAATCAGTGAGACAAAAATGAAAATTGATACATTCGTAACTATAGATAAACACCTTTTATCGAATAAATTATTAAATGAGAATATTAGACTAAACCTTTTTAAAAAACAATACCACAATATTAAGAAATTAAATTCAGCAGATAGTTTAAAAAAAACATTTAATGATACACCTGTAGATGTTGCAAAAATTCAAGCAGTTCTAACCGAAGATCAAACTTTTATAGAATATATAATTCATAATCAAATTGTCCACGTATTTGTAATAAATAAAGATACAATTGCAGAAGTATCATTAAAAGTTACTGGAGTGCAAGGCCATTATGATGATACTGCACTGACTTACTTAAGGTCTTTAAATGTTGTATCTCCTTCAAAATCATTGTTACAATTATATTCGACTGTAAAAACCAACGAGTTTATAAATACCTCCACTTATATTTTTAATGTTTTTGTTAAGCCGTTTACACATTTGCTTAAAAAAGAAATTATAATTGTTGCAGATAATAACTTAAATTTCATTCCATTTGAGTCATTGCTTCTGGATATTCCTTCAAATATAAATGATTATACTTCTTACAAATATTTTGGGGACAAATACATTATAAGCTATGCTCACTCTGCAAGAATTTGGTATGATAGTATGACAGACTACAAATATACCGGAAAAAATACCGTTTTAGCATTTGCGCCATTTAGCACAAATAAGTATGTCGGAAAAATTACAAATTATGATTATATTTTAAATCAGAAAGATACTATCTCAAATCTACCTTATAGTGGTAGAGAGCTAGATTATATTAGTAAATTATTTCCAGGAAATTATTTAAAGGGGAGCCTAGCAAATCTTTATAATTTTAACAAATTTGCATCAGAATATTCGATTATTCACATTAGTACCCATAGCAAATCAAATACTCATAATTCTCTTTATTCATGGATTGCTTTTGCAAATTCAAATATAAAAAATTCAAATAATTTTGACAAATTGTTTTTAGATTTTATAAATAATTTTAGGATAAAGGCAAATTTGGTTACTCTATCTAGTTGTGAATCTAGTACGGGAACTTTGGTGCCAGGCGAAGGGATTATTTCTCTTGCTAGTGCTTTTACCTTAGCAGGTGCGAAATCTGTATTAAGTACTATGTGGAAAGTTGAGGATAAGGCAAGTGAGAAATTAATTACATTATTTTATAAATATTTAAGTGAAGGACAACCTAAAAACTATGCCCTTTGGAATGCTAAGAAATCATTTAGGGAGGTGTTTGCCAACACTCCTTTTAGACATCCATATTTTTGGGCTTCATTTACATTATTTGGCAATATTAAACCTCTTAAGTAATACATTTAACGAATTGACTTTACTTTTGAATTCAGGATTTTGAGTACTTTCTAATTTATTTAGTAATACATGAAATTCAGCTGATCCAATTTGATTACTATTAATTAAACACATTATAATATTCCAATTTATTATTTCTTCTTGAAGAATATTTTTTCTTTTAAGATCTAATAATATCATTCTAGAACTGGAATATTTATGACTCTTAAAATATATTAATGACTTTAAAAAGAAAACATCTAATTCTAGTTCACTCCCTTGCATTGTATCCAAACAAAGAAGAGCATTATCATATTGACCTTGTATGTATTGTTGAATCACTCTGTCTAAGACTTTATAACGATTTTCATTTTCCTCATCGGCCCTTAAGATTACATCATTGTAAGGATCAAATATCTCATTTGATGCGAATCGTTGCAACACAATTTCGGCATTCGAATTTTTATTTAATATCTCAAAAGTATCATCTTTTAAAATTGGATTTAGGATTTTAACCGTAAACATGCAATAGGAATTGAAAAATAGTAATA
>JANOWJ010000060.1:0-16115 GCA_031417835.1 Saprospiraceae bacterium
CCGGTATGAAGACCGATACCAGCCTTGATCTCGAGTAATCCTAGTAAAGCGCGATCTTTATTTAATTCACTGATGGCATGTTGCATTTTGATAGCCGCCTTGAGTGCATCTTCAGGATCAATTGGGAACAAGGCCATGATGGAATCACCCAAATATTGATTGATAAATCCCTGATGAGATCGAATAATAGGGCCTAGCCGTTCATTAAACGAGGAGACGAATCGAAAGTTCTCCTGAGGAGTCATTTTTTCCGATAGGGTCGTGAACTCTCTGATGTCAATAAACAGCACGGTGACTATTTTTTCTACCTGATCGCCCAGTCGGACATCCAATAGGGAATTTTTACCCAAAGCCCGGATAAACTCATGCGGTACAAATTTTTTAGTGACTTCATGGATCCTGAGCATATCTTCTTCCCGTTCTCGCACTTCGCGAATGTTTTTTTCAAATAACATGGCACTTTCTATTGCCGTGGAGGATTGCAACGCCAGAGTGACTAATAATTTTAAATGTGCTGCACTATATTGATCCGCTGTTTTTCCGCCCAGGATGATCGCCCCCATGATCCTATGCTTTACTTTCATCGCCGCATAGATGATGGATTGTACTTCCGATTTGATGATACCACTGCTTTTTAACTGGTCGATATCACTCATTATTTCTGATTGACCACCCATGCCGATCCGAAGCAGTAGTGCCGTATTTTCTTTTAATTGTAATTCATCAAACAATGGATCTCCGGTTTTTGCAGGAATCAAAAGTGTTTTGGTTACTTCATCCCATAAGACAATCACCCCACTTTCTGAAGGTATCGAATGCATGGCTTGTTCCAAGGTAAAGTGAGCGATAATGTCAGGATCAATCGTCTGGGCTAATTTTTCTGAAAAATTATAGATCACATTTAATTCCTGATATAAATTAAGTACTTCGGTACCCAGTTTCTTTTTTTCTGATTCTTTTCTCAACATCATCGATAAAAGATTGGCAACCATGATCCCAGATTCGGGTCCGATTACTTGGCCTACGATATCCTCATTCAGGTATATCGAGTGCCTCGAGTGACCTTTGACCTCAGCTTGCCCAAATACCACAAGCCCTTCGTGATCTACTATGGATATAACCATATTCGTCTCACTCACCAGTGCTTGCAGCATGCCTGTGATTTCACTTCTTTTATTTAATATTGATTTTAAAGTAAGTTGAGCCATACTATAGACTAATAATACGAATGACGAATAAATCGAATGACGAATGGTGCGAATGACGAATTATTCGAATGCAGAATGACTCGAATAAACGAATTTTGAATAACATGTTCCTTAGGCAACATTTATATTTAAAATTTCTCTTGCTTTCAATAGAATCATTTCTGGATCAAAGGGTTTGGTCATATAAATGTCAGCCCCGACAGCCTGACCTTTTTGGCGATCAAAGTCCTGACCTTTAGCAGTCAACAGTATGATAAAAACATCTTTTAACGCAGGTTCTTGTTTGACCAGGTGACAGACATCCATACCATTCATTTTAGGCATCATGACATCGAGAAAAACAAGGTTTGGTTTTTCAGCATGAATAAGTGCCAAAGCCGTTTCGCCATTATCAGCCGTGATAAACTCCACCCCTTCGTCTTCCAATTCTTCCAGGGTCTGTTCTATCAATATGCGGATATGTGCTTCGTCATCTACTATAAGTATCTTTTTTTCCATCGGTTATTGGATATTGTTAATTGGTTAATTTGTATTTTATTCTTCATTCGTCATTCGAATCATTCGTATACTAAAAAAAGTACATGCTCCATCCCTTTTTCAAATTGTAAAGATTTGATACTTTCTTTGTTATTGGACAATAATGAATTGATGATCATGATATCAGGAGAATTGGCCAGGGCTTTTTCCAGTAATTCTTTACCATCAGATTCTATGACTACGTAACCTTTTGCTTTAAGGACTTCGGTCAATGTACTTACGGTGGCCGCATCTTCATCTACGATCATGACTTTCTTTTTGGATTTGCCTTGATCCAATAAACTTCCTATTTCATTAAATAAAGCATGAGTATCTATCGGTTTGTTCAGATATCGATCAATGCCTATATGAAATCCTCTGGCTTTGTCTTCTACTATGGATAATACGATGATCGGGATGTCCATCGTCGCCGGATCATTTTTTAATATAGCAGCTACATCAAATCCATTCATCTCCGGCATCATGATATCGAGGATGATAAGGTCTGGTCGATGCTCGCGGACTCTGGTCAATGCTTCTTTGCCATTTCGAGCTTCTTCTATAAGATAACCTGCATCTCCAAGCTCCTGCTGCAATAGAGAGCGGATAGAGTCATCATCATCTACGATAAGGATATTAGCAGCGACCCCTTTGACATACTGTTGTGATCTCGATACCTCATCATTTAACTGTTTTAACAGGGCATCCAGATGAATAGGCCGGGCAGCATTGTTTTTATGAATGGGTAAGGCAAAAATGAACTTGCTGCCTTGACCCAGGTCACTCTCCAACCAAATCCGACCACCATGATGTTCTATTATTTCTTTACAAATAGGAAGGCCCAATCCTGTGCCCTTAGGTTTATCGGTGAGGGTATCTCCGACTTGTTTGAATTGCTCGAATACCGCGGCATGATCTTTGGGTGCTATACCAATACCTGTATCACTGATGGTTACCCGCACCTCTTCGTCCTGATGTACTATTTTACAAGTCACCGCTCCTTCAGGGGTGAACTTTACCGAATTAGAAATCAAATTGACAATCACCTGGATCAGTTTATCCTTATCCCCGATGATCGTCGGCAGATTTTTATCGATATCTTTTATAAGGATCAAAGATTTTTGATCAAATAAGGATGTAGTAGCAGCTATAGCCCGTTCTGCAACTTCTTCCAAAGAAACTTGTTCTTCATTCCATTGCATTTTGCCGGCTTCTATCTTAGCTAAGTCAAGGACATCATTGATCAGGCTCGTGAGCCGTTGACCCTCTGAGACGACTACATTCAGATTATCTGATACTTGCTGCATCGCTTTTTCTGTCTTTGGATCTGTTGTATCTGTAAGTGGAAATATTTTTTCTTCTAATCTTTTCTTAATAATTTTAGCAAAACCAAGTACAGAGGTCAGTGGGGTCCTCAATTCATGGCTTACGGTAGATAAGAACGCACTCTTTGCTTCATTAGCTTTTTCTGCCTGTTTGCTTGCTGCTTCTGCTTCGGATTTTGCTTGTTGTACCTCTTCAAACAGTGTAGCATTAGTCAGGGCTACTCCCACCGATGATGCAATAGTGGAAAGAAGCCGAAGATCATTATCGTTAAATCGATTTTCATGTTCAGTACTTTGTACACTCAGTACACCAATGTTTTTATCACCAACCGGTATAGGCACTCCGAGGTAAGATGCTGAATCAAGGCCTATACGCTGAATACCCATCCGGGTTGTAGTTTCATCCAGATCTTTATTGATCAAGAGTGGTTCGCCGGACATGATAACTTTAGATGTAAGTCCTTCGCCAAGTTTCCGTTGTGGCATATCCTCTCCAAATTGATACGGAAAGTCAATAACATTCGTTTTTTGATTTAAGAGGGCGAGATATACAATATTGGCTTTAAATAAATCCCTCAATTGATCTCCTACCATTTGAATCAAATCATCCGGATCCAACTGTGCAGCAAGCGCTTTACTAATGCTGTTTACAGTGGCTAATTCTGCAGCTCTTTGTTTGGATTCCCCCAGTAATCGATTTGTTTCATCAAACAGCCTTGCATTTTCCAAAGCCACACTCATACTGTTGGAAAGTGAAAGTAACAACCTGATGTCGGATTCATTGAATGCATGTTCATGATCTACATTTTGCAAGCTGATAGAACCTTTCACGTGCTCACCGACTAACATAGGAACGAACACCGCAGATTTTACGGGTTGACCTTCTGTGACGGCTGTCTCGCCATTTTGTATCGCTATTTCTTCATAGTTACTTTCAATATCCAATGGTTTTTTAGTCCGTATTAATTGTTTACTTTCCCAGATAAAGGGCCGTGGAGTGATGGTTAGGTGTTCACCATTTTCCACCACATAATGGAAATATTCTAGTCCGGTTTCTTGGTCAAAGGTGCGAATGACCAAGGTCTGTGAATCTGGGAATATCATACACAGTCGGTCTCCTACGAGCTTATAGATTCCATTCATATCCATTTCCCGTACTAGGCCTTCCTGTACACTGTTGATCACAGCCAGTTCATCGGCTCGCTGTTTTAACTCATGGGTTCTGTTTTCGATTATTTTTTCGAGTTCGTCATGTTTTGATTTCAACTGTTTTAATCTCCATCTTACGAAAGAATAAACGCTTACGCAGGCTATCAAAATGTAGGATAAATAAGCCCACCAGGATGCATACCATGGCGGCATTACAGAGAATGTATAAGTCACTGGTTCGCTCCATACTCTATTGGCTCCCTGAGCTTTTACTTTGAACGTGTACGTGCCGCCGGAGATATTACCAAAAGTAGCGCTTGTATTCTTCTGCACAGGGCTCCATTCTCTATCATAGCCCTCGAGGATATATTGATAATTGACTAATTGGGGCTTATCCGTTTCGATGGCATTAAATTCGATGGTTATGTTATTGTGTGCATTGGGTAAAGTCAGGTTATGAGGGATAGAATAGAACTTATTGATGCTATCAAAATGAATGGTTCCGAATTTTTTAAACTGAGCAGATCGTTCTGCAGGTGCAAACATCTGACCAAATGACAAAGACTCATCTAGTCGTGCTCTGGCACTGTCCGTACTATTTTGTAGTATACCTTTTGATTGGAGTGTAGACCAGCCAATATTCTCGCCATTAATTTTAAGGTTTTGAATTACCAAATCAGGTGATCTATTTGTCTTGTGTATCGATGCATAATCAAATCGGACCAATCCTGTCTTTTCGCTACCTGTACCTGCCCAGATGATGCCATTGTGATCACCGTACAATGCCCGGGTATTAAGATCTTTTATCGGATAACCATGGGGCGTATTGTAATATTCCATTTTATCTCTGACCTGATCGAAGGGCTTTGAAATCAAACTATCAGGAATTACAGTAATCCCCAGATTGGTACCTATAAATATATTTCCCTGACGATCAGTTGCTATATCATAGACTACATCATCGGGAAGCCCATTGGCAATAGTGAGGTTTTCGAATTTTAATGGGTAAGGTGTTTTGGTAGAAAAGCTCGCGTTTAATTTTTCAACCTCCTGAGCTGCTACTCTACTCAGCCCCGCTCCATTTGAGGATATCCATATATTTCCATTTTTATCTAATGTGATATGATTTATAATTTTCCCACAAAGACCCTGAGCAAGATTAAAGTTGATAAACATCTTATTTTTGGGATCGAATACACTGATACCCTCTCTATAAGTGCTGATCCAAAGATTTCCATATTTATCTTGTTTGACACTACTGACCGCATTGTGGGCAAGACCTTGCGCCGAAGTATAATTAGTGAAGCCTGCACTGTTTCCTGATGGATTGAATGCGCTGAGTCCGTTAAATGAACTAATCCAAAGTATACCGTCTTTATCTTCAAAAATACTATTAATACCGTTGTGTACTAATCCCTGTTCCGTTGTATACAAAGTGAATGAATTCTCAATTAATCCAACTAATCCACTTCCATTGGTACCCAGCCATAGATTGCCCTGCTTATCATTAAGAATGTTTTGCACATTATCCCCACTTAGCCCCAAGCCTTGTGCTGATCCATAGTTGGTAAAGGATTGTCCGTCATATTTATTTATTCCTTTGACTATTGTACCCAGCCATAGATTGCCCACCTTATCTTCTGTAATACTGAATACGGAACTCAATCCTAAGTCAGCAGGTGAGATAAAATTAGTTATAGATGCCCCATTATATTTACTTACTCCACCACTGCTGGTTCCTATCCAGATATTGCCATTTTTGTCTTCTGTGATCGTATTTACTTCATTGCTTGCAAGCCCTTGTGTCGTGGTAATATTTGTAAAATTATTTTTGACTGGATCAAATACACTAATACCCTCACTGAATTTTCCAATCCAGATTTTACCCGTCTGATCTTCTACGAGCGTACTGATATCAGCTACCCAAAGGGGATCATTGTAATTGGTAATACCTTCGATTTTACCAGTAGTTGAATTTTTTTCACCCGTATATATTTTGGGTTCTATCTTACTCACTCCTACGCTCGAGGCTATCCATATATATCCTGCTTTGTCCTTCAACATCGCTCCGACATTATTATCTATCAAACCCTGAGTTGTAGTATAGCTGGTGAAGATTTTACCATCATCTTTAGGCAAGGCCGCTGGATCGTATCTACAAAGTCCGGTTCTGGTGGTTATCCATATTTTACCATCCTCATCTTCTACAATACCTCTGGTAACATTATGAGAAAGCCCATTAGTGGTGGTATAATTTGTACTAGATGACTTTATTGGATCGTATTTGGTGATTCCGACACCAGTCGTCATCCAGATGTTTCCATTTTTATCTTCTAAAATTTTATTCACTACGTTATGGATCAACCCTTGTGCCGTAGTAATAGTAGTGAATGAATAGCCATCATATTTACTTACTCCTAGCCTGGTCGCAAACCAGATATTTCCTGTTCTATCTTGAATGATATCCGAAATCTGTACATTGGACATGCCCTGTGCCAGTGAAAATGTGGTAAATGATTTGCCATCATATTTGCTTGCCCCTGCTCCAAGTGTTCCAAACCAAAGATTACCTAATCGGTCTGAAAATGAACAAGAAATGCCATCCAAAGCCAGGCCATTGTCTGTAGTAAATGTGGTAAAATCTGATTTACCACCAAGACCCAAAATGGGTCTTCCTGTAGAATCTTTTGGAGCAATACCATTTACATCTTCCAGAGATTTTTTAATGGGTGCTTGCAGTTTTATCTGTATGATTTCGTTTAATGAATTTTTAGAAGGATACGTGCCTCCTGATTTCGTAGGAATAGGTACGACTAAAGGTGCAGGTACATTTTTTAGTAAGGTGGTTTTGGGTTGAAGGCTGTCTGAAAGATTGGCCATCAGGGTGACCTGTGGCGGGGCAAAAGATGATGGTGTCGACTCCTGAAGTTCTATCGTCGGCTGATTTTGAGGGCCATTGCAAGAAATAGTGGCTAAAAAGCTCAACAGCACATAAAAAAGGCTTTGTAGTCTAAGGTTAGCCATCGATCGGCTAGTCCATGAAAAAATATGCTGCGCTATAGCATGGTAGATCGTACTTCTTTTCATCCGGGGTATATTTGGTAATCTAATATTAAGCTGCAAGGGTAGGCTTTATATTATGTTGGGCTAAAAGTAGACTAAAACTTGGTTTTTGAAGCTTATAAAATCCAAATATGAGGTGATTCACTACATTAATTGTCTCATTTCAACACAACAATTGTACAGGCTACACCTTAAAAGTCACAGCTATACACCTCATTCGTATTATAGGTAGAAATTGGGGTTGTGTTGTTACAAATTATACGCTTGGTACTTAAGCTCAATCTTAACCCAAGTATTCAGATGGAGACTTGCCAAAGCGTTCTTTAAATTGTTCTGAAAAATATTGCACTTTTTGGACTCCGATTGCTGCGGCTACCGCTTTTACACTATTGTAGCGTCTTTGTTCGAGCAATAGGCGGGCATGATTATATCGGATATCCTGGATGTATTGCAGTGGGGTCAATCCGGTGAGTGCCTGGACCCGACGGAATAATTGAGCACGACTGATATGGATCAGATCTGCCAGATAATCTACCGTAAGATTTAAGCCTCCAATATGATGGCGTACGGTGGATTCCAAGGTGGCTAACCATTCATGATTTTCAGATTGATGTTGTGGAATTTCCACATACTCATTGATTTCTTTTTGGTCATGTTCCATCCGGGCTACGGTGAGCTCCATCGCCCGTTGTAGGTCGAGACGCTTGAATGGTTTGGATATAAATGCATAAGGTCGGGTTGATTTGGCTCTATTAAAATTGACTTCGTCAGCATTAGCCGTGAGATAGATGATGGGGATGTCATATTCTTGTTGCATGATTTGAGCAGTCTCGATGCCATCCAGCTCTCCTTTGAGTTGGATATCCAACAAGATAATATCAGGTGTATTGCTCTTAATATGGACCAATGCTTCTTCTCCTTTGGCCAATAGTCCGATCACCTCATACCCCAGATTGGTGAGTTGCATGGAGATTTTTGCACCTATGATCATCTCATCCTCTACAATCAATATTTTGGGAGTGGCGTTTTTCAACTTTTGCTTTTTATATTAAAATAGAGTAAAATTTTTGTCCCTTGATGATAGTCGTAACTCAATTGGCCTTCCAACTGTTTTACCAATAAATGTACCAAGTCAGTACCAAACCCTGTACCTTTTGGTTTTTCATGTGGAGCCATGCCGCGGCCATTATCGGCTACATAAAATAATAGTTGATGACTCACACCAGTAGGCTCCAACCCAATGGTGATCTGTCCAGGGGCGTCAGCATCGAATGCATACTTCAAAGCGTTGGTCAATAACTCGTTAGCTATAAGGCCAATCGGCACAGCCGTATCCACATCCAATTCGATGGGGTCCATACGGCAAGTCATAGTAACACGATCTGTTGCATTAAAGGTATCCAATATACTTTCAGTCAGGTTGATAAAGTAATCTTTCATTTCAATAGCCGCGAGGTTGTCTTTTTGATAGAGTTTCTGGTGGATAATCCCCATAGACTGCACCCGATTTTGACTGGATTGCATCACGGCCTGTGCTGTAGGATGGTCGATTTGAGCTGCCTGTAATTCTAATAAGCCCGATACAATTTCGAGATTGTTTTTTACCCGATGGTGGATTTCTTTGAGCAATAATTCGTTTTGCGTATTTTTTACACCTAACTTTTGATTGACTTCCGCCAGTTGTCTGTTCGTTCGACTTCGGATCATATAACTGCGATAAGCAGCAAACAACAGTCCTGCAAGCAATGCAGCGATACCTGCGATGAGCCACTGTACTTTGCGTTGTTGATGGATCTCTTGATCTTTTAAGGCGAGGAGGGATTCCTTTTTACTGGTCTCGTATTTTGTCTGCAACTCTTCCATCGTCTTATTCCGATCCAACGAGAACAAGCTATCCTGCATCACTTGATATTTTTTTTGATATTCCAATGCCATTCGGAAATCTCCTAATTGCTCATAGCTGGTACTGGCATGTTGATAGTTTTCAGGTAGATTGGTGATAAAGCTGATCTCATGCATGATGTCGATAGCTTTGAGCGTATAGGGTAAAGCATTTTTATAATCTTTTAATAGGATCAAAGTATGTCCGATATTTGCAAGAAAGGTGGAGGTGCCTCTTTTAGCATTTATTTTTTCTCCAATGCTCAATGCATGGCGATAGGTAGACAATGCGTCCCGATAGTTACCCATTAATTTCAAAACATTTCCTTTGGCATTCATCGAGCTCAGTGTTGTGTACTGATCTGGAAATAATTTTTGTTTTATTTCCACAGCTTCACTGATTAAGTTTAAAGCTTTAGGAAATTCCTCTAACCACAAATAATTGGAAGCAGTGCCATGTAAGGCCTGTGCCAATAACGCGCTATCCGGTACTGATCGGCTATACTTTACGGCTTTTTCACCGTAGGATGCTCCGGATGTAAAGTCATTATTGTAATAAAAATCCATCGCAAGGTTGGTATAACTTTTGGCAATACCGATATCGTCTTTTAAATCCTCCCGGATAGCCAATGACTGGAAATCATATTGCATGGCTTTGTCAAATTCAGATCTTTTATTGCTGTTCAATGCCAATCGGTGAAGATTGTCAGCTATCCTTATTTTAACTCCCGACTTTTCAAGGTCTTCCTTTGATTTTTGAAGATAAATCAATGCTGAATCATGCATTTCTTTTTCAGTGAATGCATCTGCCATAGCATCGAAAAGAGATGCATTCGGTGCATCTTTATGATCTATAGCAAGATTGGTCGCGATCTGAGCCGGTGCGACGACCACCAACACCGTAATATAAAACAACACAAATACACTCTTGGATGTAATGAGCTTAGAAGTTTTTAAATCAATCAATAGCAGAGCAAGTATGTTGTGCAAAATACAATGCAAATAACAAGGAACAAAACTTTTGAATTTGTTACACTAAAGACACTCCAAACATTGCAGAATTATCCCTTCCACCGACTCAATGCCTCCCGCGCCTCTTTGGTCATCACTAACCTTCCGCTGATACTAGCCCTTTCTAGTAATAGATCGTCCCATCTAGGGGTAGATGCCCACATCATTTGTTTGATCTCCCGCATGGCGGGACTGCTATAGGATGACCATTCATTGATTTTATCTTGTACAGCGCGGTGCATAGAGGTGATATCCGTCGATACTTCATTAAACAATCCCCATTGAAGAGCATAAGCCGCGGTATGCCATGCTGCCGGACTCAATGTCATATGATTAAACGCTGCTATGCCCATTTTTCGTTCAATCGCCGGTCCTACCACAAAAGGCCCTATACCATTGATTAACTCACTGAGCCTGATCTGTGTGGTAGCTGTCGCAATCACATAATCCGAAGCAGCGATCATACCAAGAGCACCACCGATGGCTTTGCCTTGGACGCTACATAATATCAGATATGGACAATGGCGAATGGCCAATATCAATTGAGCAAATTGATTAAAAAAGCTTTTACCACCCTCTTCACTATCGATGGCCAATAACTCAGTGAGGTCTGCACCAGCACAAAATGTGCGATCGCCTTGACTTTGGATTACAATGGCTTTTAAAGTAGGGTCGTCCTGCAAGGATTTGATATGCTCTATCAGTTCATCGAGCATGCGTGAAGACAAGGCATTATGAGCCGGCGAGCCAAACTCGATGGTCGCTATAGTTGGAGTCCTAGTAAAGGTGGTGTATGGTATCACAATGCGCGAGGCTGGTTATAGTTCAAAGAAGAATAAATATAAAGAGGATCTGTAGAAACTTTAGAAATTAATAATGCTGACTCGCTTAATTGAAACTATTTGGTGGTTTTACCCAAAAAGGACGCCGCATGCACTAGCTACCGCCTTGATCAAAAGTTTCTTACCTTTGGATTATGAGAACTTTGAAGTTGAACGTTCCAGATTCGCTTGATTTGGATGATAGGGAGGTGGCCATGTTGGTGGCCACTAAGCTCTATGAACAGGGAAAACTTTCATTAGGGCAAGCAGCAGAACTTGTTGGGCTTTCGAAAAGAACCTTTGCAGAGCTTTTGGGTAAGTATAATGTATCTATTTTTAATTACCCTGCATTGGAACTAGCTGGGGATGTAAAAAATGCCTAAAACGATAATTTCTGATACCAGCTGCTTTATCATTTTAACCAAAATCGGAGAACTTGATCTTTTGGCGAAATCTTATGGTAATGTTATTACCACAATTGAGGTTGCAACTGAATATGGCGAATTATTACCTGAGTGGGTTGAAATTAAGTAAGCAGAAAACAAACGATTTCAGGATATTCTTGAATTCCAATTGGATAAAGGGGAAGCGAGTGCCATCACATTGGCAATCGAGATACCGGAGTCAATACTAATATTGGATGATTTGCGGGGGCGTAATGTAGCAAAGCATCTCAAGCTTAAAATAACCGGAACCATTGGTGTTATTATTAAAGCCAAACTGAACGGTATAATCCCTTCTATTAAACCGTTGCTTTCGAAAATATGTCAGACTGATTTCAGAATTTCAAAGGAAATAGAAAGGATTGCTCTGGAAGAAGCAAATGAATTGTAATTGAACCTTAGAGAAAAGTTCAGGTAAGTTATAGAGACATGACAGTAAAGGGAATCATTTGATGAAGTATTGAAACGGCTCATTTGCTAGACTCATTCAAACATCAAATCAGCGAGCCTAAACCCAGTTTAAAGTTCTTGCTTTCAAGTTTTGCACGTAACGTAAAAAACCGCATAAAAATAATTTTAAAATCTGGACGATTCTCCTTACATTCATCGTCTAATTGCAGCTATTACAGATTTTAAGTGCCTAGGGTCGGATGTTCTGCTTGATGTGCTCATGATCTTTAAAGGCTGGCAATATCCAACCCATCATGCCCCAATCTACAAGTCCTACATTGGCAGCCAATCCCATCGAGCTCATCCGCTCCGGCGATGATGCATATATCACAACGATCTACCGCGAGTATCGCCAACCTTTTGTGCAATGGATCAAAGGCGAGTTCTCGTGCACAGAAGAAGATGCCATCGAGTTTTTCCAGACAGCGGTCGTCATCCTGTATGATAATGTAGTTACAGGCAAACTCCAGGATCTCAACAGCAATGTAAAGACATACCTGTTTGCAATAGGACGCAATAAAGCCCACGAGTGGCTGCGCTACCGCAAAAAACTAAACAGCACCTCCGACGACTTGGTCATCAACTACCTGCACGAAGATGCTCCGGATATAGACGAAGCAGATTATGCCCGCTCCTTACGAGCTATCGACTCCGGTATGAATGCTCTCGGTGAGCCCTGCCGTACTCTTTTGCAAATGTTCTATTATCTCAAAAGCAGTATGCGCGAGATCTGTGAGCGGCTACAGTATAAAAATGAGGACACCGCTAAAAATCAGAAGTATAAATGTATGAAGCGATTGCAGGCGATATGTGCTAATGAGAAAAACATAGATTCTGGATTAAACACATAGGACACATAAGGGTGTATAAGGCATCACATAGAAATTAAATTAAAATACAGTAAAATGCAAACATTTAAAAAGGTGAGAAATAAATCAAATAATATCTATGTGATACCTTACCTGAGGGATTAAACACATAGGACACATAAGGGTGTATAAGGCATCACATAGGAAATAAAGTAAAGTAAAGTAAAATGCAAACATTATAAAAGACGGAAGTAATTCAAATATTATCTATGTGATAACTTACAATAGCTATGTTACCTATGTGTTTAAATTGTGTTTAATGAAATGAGAGAATGCCTGACCAAAAAATACCTCGACCACCTGACCTATGAAACGATAGGAGCAGCGATCGAAGTGCATAAAGAACTAGGTCCGGGACTATTAGAAAGTGTATATCATAAATGTATGAAATACGAATTGAAACAGCGGGGAATACATTTCATCTCGGAACATCCAATCCTTATTAAATTTAAAGAACTGGAGCTGGAGGCAGATTTAAGGAGTGATTTATTTATAGAAGAATGCCTGATGGTCGAATTAAAAGCAATAGAGGCCGTGCCACCTGTCACCGAAGCAAAATTGCTTTCGTATATGAAATTTACAGATTCTCCAAAGGGAATAATTCTAAATTTTAATTGTACGAATATATTCAAAGAAGGACAAAAAACATATGTCAATGAATTGTATCGGCTTTTACCGGAGGGATGAAACACATAGGATTATATAAACACATAGAACTCAGTAGAGTATGTAAGGCATCACATAGAAATTAAATAAACAAATAAAGTAAAATGCAAACATTAAAAAAGGCGATAAGTAATTCAAATATTATCTATGTGATACCTTACAATAGCTATGTTACCTATGTGGTTTATAAACTATGTGAAGCCTTACAATACCTTATGTGTTCTATGTGTTTAATATACTCTAATGTTTTAATGAATGATGAGCGATAGCGAATCGACCGTATAATAAATATAATGATCGAACCCGACCAAATACGTACCCAACTGGAATCCTACCTCCGCCAGGAGCTAGACCCCACCCGCATGGCCGAGGTCAAAGAACTAATAGTAACCGACCCAGATTACAAATCTACTTTTACCGCCCTACAATCAGAGATCCAGGGTATCCGCCTCAACCATCTGGACCAACTCAAATCAAAACTGCAATCCCTCGAAGCCAACCAAAAAATTTCCGAAAATAATCCTTCCCTCCCGGGTGACCTTTCTCAAAACCCGACATCAACCTCCGAATCAAATGGAACAGATGAATTGTTGACCACCACTAAAAGACCCGAATCGACCATCCAGGACTCCCCCCCGGATCCATTGATGGTGCAGGGTATCCGCTATACCACCTTGCGGGATGAATTGAAAAAATTGCAGGGCGAGGAGCGAAAGTTGGGGGGATCAGGTGAGATCAAAAAAGATAGCCCTAGGGTAGTGGGGTTGAGGCGGTATTGGTGGGCGGTAGCGGCTGGTGTTGCGGTGATGGTGATCGGCACCTATTATTTTAAAGAAAATAATAAACCTAAATATGTTAATCAGTATTTGCTGGATCACTTTGATGAGTATGTGCTGCATGATGTGGAAAGAGGATCAACTGATAAACAAATTGATAACGAGCTTTTACAAGGGTATAATTTGTATTATTTGAAAGATTTTAAAAATGCATTACCTATTCTAAAGAAGAATTGGATAGACAAATCTGATAGTCTATCATTGATTTATACTTCTGTAATTTTTAAAATTCAAGGAAATGAATCTGAATTTAAAAAAACGGATAGTTTATTATATTCAAATTCAAAGTATAGAAGTATTAAACTTAAATTAAAAAACCTTAAATAAAATGAAACAAAACCTTAGTAAAATTGAAAAAAGCATGCTCTATAGTATAGCTCTTATACTTATCTTTCTTACATATGAACAATGTAATAACCCGTCTATAATTGTATCAAGAAAATATCCTGAATTACACGGCGAGTATGGTTGCGGTAATGATTTAAGTAGATCAATAGATTTAGAGAATAAGAAATTTAGTAAAAATAGCTTTTATTCAAATATGGTTTTTGATGGAAATGAATTACATTCAAAGGTAGGAAAGTTTAACGAAATCGTGGGTAAAGATTCATTTCGATATTTCAACGGATACTTTAAAGAAAATGAATGAAAGCCTAATAGATTTTTTCATAAAACATAAAAATGATTCAATTTACATTGATGGCTTTAAAGTAGGGTATAATCAGCGGCCATTTAAGGGGCCATGGTTTTTTAAATACAGAACATATGTTGATGATAGCGTAAGTATTCTTTATGTTTGGCCAAATAATAAAATTGACACCATTTATGGTAAATATTATTTCCCTTTAAAGCATCAGCACGAACAAAATGAATTTCAAAATTTAACGAAAATGGAGTTTCACATTTCAAATAAAGCAATGTATGGAAAATATGGTTGCGGGAATCTTCTTGAGAATTCTATATTTTTTGATGATTTAGTAAATAATCAAGTAAGTAATTATATTTTCGAAAAATGTTTTTTACACGAATTTAATGTAAAAGATGTCAATGTTTATGTTTCGACTAATAATTTTAATAGCCAGGCGAATAGAAAATTGGCAGACACGTTAAATAAATATTTTGCAAAGCATATAAACAATGGTTTGCCTATGGAACAATTTTATGATAGTGTTCAAATAGGATTTGAAAAGCCCATTTATTCGAAAGGCAGTAGATATAAATCTGATGATTATATTAAATTTTATTATGGAAAACAGTTGATTGCAGAATTAAAAAAATAGTCTTATTGCGCTTTGAAAGTCATTTTCTATACTACCTTTTTGTTCAATAAATAATTCCAGTTTGGCATTTCTATAGGCTTCTGCAAACGACTTATTATTGATATCTAAATACATATAAAATTTTTCACAAAATCTAGCAGATTGCTTATCAGATAGTTTTCTGGTACTCGAAACAACGTATTTTGCTCCAGATTTTAAAAAATAGTTTGCAAGAGTAAATGCGCTTTGAGTTGGCAATGATTTACCGATACCCGTCTCGCAGCTAACTAAAACGGCATTTTTAATATTTACTTTTGGGCTTATTAGTTCAAATGCGAACATTGAATCGATTTCTTCATCTTTACTTCTTAAGTATATCTTAATATCGTCCCTCAGTTGTGTATTGCTTGAAACATGCGAACTTAAATGAAATATATCCCATGATTTATTTTCAATCATATTAATTAAATTCGCTTTAGTGAAATCCAGCCCCGATATATATTTTCCCATAGTAAAATAATTGGAAATTAATTGACGCTCTTTAATTGAACCTGGTAACTCAGCTAAACAAGTAGTTGAAGACAGGGTATTTTCATCGGTCCAAAAACATCCTATGAT
>JANOWJ010000061.1:0-30625 GCA_031417835.1 Saprospiraceae bacterium
GTTCAGGCAGGTGCTATCCATCACTTGTCGTAGAAAGGTTACGCGGGCTCCACTCGTACAATTATCTGTAGCTGTGACAGATGCTGGGGCTGCTACGTTCTCTGCACAGTTTACAGTTGCATCTGCAGGTACTCCTACTAACATTGGATTGATGATATCATTGACCGTAATGATCTGTGTGTCTCTGGCCATATTCATACAACTATCGATCGCCGTCCAGATATAGAGTACTTTCTTTTTGTTCAGACAAGTGCTATCCATCACTTGTCTCAGGAAAGTCACTCGTGCACCATTACAATTATCTGTAGCGGTAACAACTGGTGGGGCAGCTACATTCTCTGCACAATTCACCGTTGAATCTGAAGGTACACCTACTAAAACTGGTATAATTGTATCCCTAAAAAATATCCGTTGGGATTGCACTCTAAAATTACCACAAGTATCTGCCGATTTCCAGAGCCTAAAAATGGTATCCTGAATGGCACAGGCATTGTTGATCATTGAATCTCTATAGGTAATTCTCACCAAGCCAATACAATTATCAAGACCAGCTACAGCTATACCTAAAGATGTAACACTAGTATCTCCATTGCATTGCAAAGTCACATTGGGAGGGATAGTAGCAGGATTGGGTGCGATATTGTCAACAATCACAAATGTCTGAATACAAGTATCCCTATCATTGGAGGTTAAAACAGTATCTCCGTCATAATCCACGATATATAGCCGACGAATGCGGAGTGAATCTCCGATACAACCCTTTCCACCCAGATTAATATCACGTACATAAATTAAGGTATCTCCAAAACAACCATCCAATACGATGTATGCCGGATTTGCAATTGGGATGTCTGCACGACAATTGAAAGTATCATTTACAAGATTTGGATTATCACAAAAAATCACCCCTGATGCTGCTAAAGTCACGGTATCTGTAACTAATGAACAGGAATTAACTGAGTTGGGTAAATCACTACGCCAGACTATTACACTATAGATTGCTCCATTGACGGATGGTACTTTAATAGGATTTGAAGTACTACCATTTGACCATAAAAAAGAATAAGGGCAACCAATGGCTGCAGAGAAGGTATCAGCGAAGAGCAGAATACTATCCTGAAGACATGTTTGTGTAATCATTACATCAAATGAAGGGTATACCGTTATTTCTGATGTATCTTTTAAAATAATATTGCCTATACAAGTTGTATCGGCAGGTCGAGTATTTACGATGTAATGAAATTTCCTCCCCATACAATTAGTGATAGGGCCATAAAATCCTTCATTAAATAAAAAATTTATAGTCGAAGAATCGACCCCAGCAAATGAAGGAATATTTGCTAAAGTAGGATCATCATAACTACTCCATTTTGGATCATTAGTATTTGAGACTGCTAATGAAATATTACACGGTTGGATAGTAATAGTATCTAATATCTGCGGTTTTTTCACCACAGATAGTGAAGCAGAAGTTACATTATTTCCATTTTTACAAGTTAATACAACCCAAGTCCGTTCTGTTCCGCCAAAACAAACGCTTTGTGTGTTACTGCCATTCGAAACTATTTCATCCCAAGTGGTTGCTGCTGTACCTGTACAAGTAAATCCGGTAAGTGGGCTACCATATAAACTTCCTCCAGGCGCACCTGAACCCACTGCTGTGACTTTAAGTCCAATATCTTCCGGTGCAAGTTTAATTATAAACTCAAAACAATTTGGACTACCTCCAACGCCAAGATCACAACAAACATCCCCTCTGGTTCTACTCATTAATAGGAATGCGTTATTTGAACTGCTACTTGTTGTTATAAAATTGGTGGCTGAAAAATCGTAAAAATATAACGGTACTCCGCTCGACCCACCTGAGCATGCCCCCGGATCAGAATTGATATTTCCATCTGCACAATCAAACACACCTTGAGCAACTTTGACTGTATCACACATACTTCCTGTCGTATCTACCAATACAATATTGAAACTGGTATCACTAGGGTAAGGTCCAAATATCCAATGCTCAATTGTATCAGCACCTATACCTGAAATATTTAAAGGAACCTGATTTGTATTGGCAGGCTCATTATTTGGTAAACTATTGACTCGCTTCCCTTTATTGGTAGGTATCTTACCACTCAATTCTTTCACCTGCCTTATTGTACCAGTTGGATCAATTACTGTGAAACCAACGTAATATCCTACCGTATCTGGACTACAATATGTATAAACCCCCGCGACTCTAGTATCACAAGTGACGGAAAAAAATGGCGAACTTTTTTCTTGGGTCGTAAATGTTGCTTTGGTTTGGCTGGGATAACTTTTTGAAATGTCTTTTTTATTGAAAACTAAACTAGCGACCAATCCGAAAAATATCAAATAAGCAATAAAAAATCGTTTCATATATGCTCAATTTTACAACCAACTAGGACAGGGCAATCCAAATTGATATCTCGTTAAATTAAAGCCAATATTATTAAAAATATTATACATTTATATGTAAGTCACCGGATTAGAATGGTTTATAGATGTGATATTATTAATATTAAATTTTAATATTATATGTAAATGATTAATATAATGTAGATTGCAAATAAAATTGACTTTACATATATTAAATATAAATATATTTAAAAATTCATAATATATTGAAAAACCACATATTTAATCATCTTAACCTTCAGATAACCAATTATATGGGCACTCAAATTTTCTAAGTCTTATAAATTTTAGTAGGAGAAATAACCTTCATTCTGTAAAGGATTCCGAATTGTCAACTAATGGAAAATCTTTTACAATAAAATTAAAAGCAGCATAAAAGCCTAATTGCGCTCCATGTATCAGGGCAATTTCGATTTTTGTCCAACGAAATAAATTATATAATAACTACATATGCAATATTTTATTATGCATAATATATTGATAATTAATATTATAAGCGGTGGCGTAAGATTAAAATCACTTTACTATTTATACATTAATGATTTCATTATATATTGATTAGCATAATATATAAAACGTTAATAAAATTTTACAGGAAATATTTAGCTTGCTCTAATCTAAGGAGCAGTAGTTTAAGCTATGTCAGCGGAAGCCAATAGCAATTTGAATAACTATATATAAATTTAGCAACTGGAAACTTGACCACTAGTCTTGAATTTATAATTAAGCATAATCTGTTAAGAAGATAAAAAAAAGTAAGGCTATTTTTTTAGCAAATTATAGAGGAGCTCGATTATTTTATCTTCTGCTTTCTAATGGTAAAAACTCTGGAAATATTAAATCCAAAATGGATATCACCTTGACCCCAATCGCCAACAGTCTCTGCAATGTAGCCCTTCTCAATCATCGAGGTAGAGTTGGAAGCATGGAGTTGAAATACATGACCACCAGTCTCTATATCAAAGCCTATCGATAAAGAAGGTTTAAAATCAGTAGATATTTGGTCGGGCAATACATATACATATTCTGCATTTAATGAAGTTCTTTTCGTCAGTTTAACTCTACCACCGGCACCTACGGCCAAGACATCATTTTTTTCATTCCTATTGAGCGTGAGATTGCGATGCAAATAGGTGGGTGAGATTTGAAAAGAAAGGCCTTCTGTAATCTTCGTGCCTATCAATACTTGACCAGTATAAGTGAGGTTGTTTACAAATAAATTTTTCCGATCAGGATCAGTATTAAGTGTTTTAAGTGCTGTGCCACCGAAAATGCTAATAGTAAACGGAAAAGAATGGCTTCCGGTGGATTGTTTGATGAGTTTCCATTTAAAATAACCATCCAGCGTTTTTTCAAAGGTACTTCGACCTATGCCGACCATGAGGCCTTTAGTCAAGCCATACTCAAAACCCAATCTCATTGTAGCCTGATCTAAGCCAAAAAATTCTTTCACACCACTATTTATAAATCCAAATCGGTGACCAATTTTAAAATCTAATACGCCGGGCGCAGTATTTTCTACAGACGGTAGATTGATGATACGGGTCGTCTTAAATGTGGCAGTGACTGGTTCATTTGCTTTGGCAGCCTCATCTTCTCCTAGCAAGGACAACAAATCCTCCTGTGCAAAACTTGAAAAGTTGATAAATGTTATCAAGGCAAGTATTGATAAGTTGATTTTTAAAGTCATGATGGATGGATTTTTATGGTACAAATATAAACTTATTGTGCTTTTTTTAACTCTTCCAAGTCCGCTTTGATGGTTACCTTGACCACTTTAGCAATATTATCTTTTACCACAGAAGGGATACTTATATTATAATCAGCTACTGTAAGATTAAATTCAGTGGTGACTCCAATCTTTATTCCATCAGATTTAATGGTTGCGGATGTCTCGAGGGGTTTAGTCACTCCGTGTATGGTGATATTCCCCTTTAGCATGGCAGTATATGACCCGATGGAATTTAATTTTACATCAGCTATATTGGTAATGACTCCCTTAAAGGTGGCTTTAGGATATGTGTTGGACTCCATGTAGTTTTCATTAAAGTGCTCCTGCATCAATGCTTTAGCAAAAATTAGGGATTTGATCAAAACTGCCATTTCTACAGCACCGGTAGCTTGGTCCACCACACAATTAGCACTCTTGGTGACACCTTCTATTTTTTCCAAAGGAGAACTCGAATAAAAACTCACCATTGCACCTTTAGTAAAGTACTTTTGAGCTGTCACCATATTTACCATTGTAAAGGATAAAAGATATAATACTATTTTAATTTTCTTCATGTTAATCGAATTGTAATTTTATTAAAAATATAAGTTAACCTATCTGGGTTGTTCGACGCATCGATCCATGACCACATCACTTAGATACCCAGAACAGACACCTTTTAATTTTACCTGTTCTCCGACTTTAAAATCAGTCCGCTTATGTTTAGTAAACGGATCCAGATTACAAATGATTTCACTCATCGGGTCTCCTGTGTCCAATTGTAGAGATATTTGATTGTCCTGTACTTTAATAGATGCAATAGTTCCGCTTATTGCAAGGATTTTATCTAAGTATTTACCATTAGCTGCTACCTCATCATTTTTATATGAAGCAAGCATTTCTGAAGCCGTCATAATAGCTACAGCCTCGGCTTTGACTATATTTTTATGAGGTTTATGATACATTTTATAGGCGATGAGGGCACATAACCCCCCCAACACCAAGGCTCCCATGAAAAGATATTTCTTTGATACATTCATTCTTCCTCTTTTTAGTTATTTAGCGCACCCGCTTTGACCCAAGATTCTAATTTTTCTATATCACAACTACTTCGTTTTGGTACGGATGGTGGCATAGGGACTACCCCACTCTCATGTTTAATTACTTTTATAAACCGGCCATCATCTACCAATTTCTTCAGTTCGCTGTAACCAGCCATATTGATATTTCCGTCTGTACTCCCTTTGATATGGCAGGTACAATTGGCATCTATAAATGGTCTAACATAACTTAAATACGTGATACCAGTCGTAATACAACCTCCGGGATACAACGTTTCCTCATTGTCATAATAACATGCATTGAACAAAAATAAAACCCCTAATGCAAGCCTCACCATCCTGTTTATTGACAGAAAATCTAAGACTCCACTTCTTAATTTTTTCATAAATTTTAGTGGTTAATCATTCTTTGCGCCATTTTTCACCCAAATTTCGATCTTTTTAATATCACAACCTAATAATTGGGCTTGATCTAAGGGCATTCTTATAAATCCAGGCCCCCAATTGATTGCACCCAATAGTCTAGCAGAATTGAGGGCATCTTGTACGTTGGCATAATTATTTAATCTTAATCCGGCATAACTGGTGATTGTGCCATGACAACCAACGCAATAACCATCGAAAATGGGCAAAACAGTCTTACTAAAAGTAATTGAACTGGTATCACAACTATTTTTTATCAAGCACGTATCATTCTTAAGTCCTGATGTTATCCATTGAAAGATCAATTGTATATCCTTGGCAGACAATTGTTTGTAAGGTGACGGGGGCATAACATCTTTTTTCTTACTGGTCGTAATGACTTCGTATATTTTACTATTTTCTGGACGGCCTGGGGTCAACCCTCTTTTGGTAATGTTGTTATAGTCAGAAAAATCATACCCCTCCTTGGCCGTTCTTTTATCATGACAGCCGGATATGGCGCAGTTTTTTGTAAAAATTGGGAGAATATCCCGATTGAAATAGATAATATTGGTATCACATCCTGTAAATCCAAGAGTATCCTTTGGTCCTGGCATTTCATTATCTACCTGATCACCTAGTATTGGGTCATGTACACAAGATGGAATTAAAAGCCAAGTCACCATTACTATAAACAGCCCACAGATCCTGTAAACTCGAAGAAGAAATGAGAATTGGCTTGAATTTCTGAACATATGTTAGATTGCGGTTGTCATGACCAAATAATTTACCTGTTCAGATTTTCATCTATCTGAAAAACTAATTCGGCTAACGAAAAATCTGGAACAAAAGTTGTCTGTCTGATTTTTGAATATATCTATTTGAATTTCAAAGATTAGAAATTGAAAGTTCCCGAAGTCGATATTGCGAAATCTAACGATTTGTTGCAAATTTATCCTAAATTTGCACCGCAAAAACGATAATTAGGTCCGGTAGCTCAGCTGGATACCTGCCTGCCGGCAGGCAGGGAGCAACCAAATCACATTTCTTGATCATGGTGTATGTTTATGTTATTAAGAGCAAGGTTGCCAATAGATTGTATGTTGGAATGTCAGAGAACGTTGAAAAAAGACTAATTGAACATAATAAAGGTATAACCCAATCTACTAAGCCTTACCGTCCTTGGGATTTGGTTTTCTTTGAAGAATTGAATAATAGAATGGAAGCAAGACAGAGAGAGAAATACCTAAAGTCCGGAGTTGGAAAAGAGTTTATCAAGGAAAAACTTAAATTTGCACCGCATTTTAAATAATTAGGTCCGGTAGCTCAGCTGGATAGAGCAACTGCCTTCTAAGCAGTAGGTCACTGGTTCGAATCCAGTCCGGATCACAATACTTTGTTAGCCAAACAATTAATGATTTCTAAAATTCCTCTAATTATAGATTGATCATTGTAATTTTATCCCTTTATTAAATCGTACATGAATAAATATCTATTTTTTTTAAGTTGTATATGGGCTCTATCTTGTAAAGAAAAAGAAGTACCTGTAGCCATGCAAAATATGGTCAAGCTGGAGCAAGAATATGAGAAGAATAAAGATCCTAAAGCCTTACAGGCCTTATTGGATGAATATATCGCTTTTGTAACAGGAGCTACCGGAGATAAGGGCCAAAAAATAGAAGTTTTGGAGAAAGCAGAAAAACTAAGCTCAACCAACAATCGCTTTTTTGAGTCAGTCACTTTTTTGAACACTTTGATCAAAGAAGACTTAGACTCACCGAAAAACCCTGATCGGATTCTTCAGTTAGCCGATCTTATGAAAAATGTGATCCGAAACGACAATGCTGCGAATACCTTATATTCAGGTTTCCTCGAAAAATATCCAACGCATGCTAAAGCCGGCGAAGTAGAAAAAGTATTGGGCACCAAGCCCATTCCGTTACGCCAATGGATACAAGGCCTCGCTGCTAAGATGTATGATGACTCATTACACCAATTTAATGAAAGTGCGGCTACACAATATGTCGATGCTACAGAAGCTTATGTACTCATTAATCCCAATGATCCAGAAAGTCCTGATCTTTTAAATAAAGCGGCTGAAACAGCCAGGTCTTTAAAAACATATACCAAAGCTATCTCCTTGTATGATTGGGTCATTGAAAAGTACCCTACTAGCAAACTTGCAGCACAAGCTTTGTTTTTAAAAGCATTCACGTTTGACAATGAATTGCATGACCTAGAAAGTGCCCGTTTTTATTATCAAGAATTTATTAAACGTTACCCTACCAATGATTTTGCGGATGATGCAAAGGTATTAATGGATAATCTTGGTAAAAGCGATCAAGAATTCCTGCAGAATATTCAGAATAAGTAATCTTAACCTTTTATTTATGAAAACAATTTATTTCAAGCTTTTTTACTTTGGTGGTTTTGGCCTTTTATTAGCGTCGTGTACCCCAAAATCATCAGCCGTATTAAGTAACACCACCCCTGCAACAGCTGTTCCAGAAAAGACATCATCGACGATGACCACTACACAGCCAACTGCTAATTCAATATCAAATGCTATACTTGGCGAATGGGATTATACTGCCTTCGGGACCCCACTCGGTGATGTACCTGGTAAGTTAAATTTGAAAAACGAAAATGGTATTTTGATCGGGACTCTGACTGGTAATGGAACAACTAGCCCTTTATCAGATCTAAAGTCTGATCAAAATAAAATAACTGGTCACTTTTATTATTCAGATATAAAGATTGCTATCACAGCTACATTTGAAGGTCAAAACCTTTTAGGTGAAATGAGTGCGGGTAGTGAAGGAAGTTTTAAGCTTACTGGTAAAAAAGTAAAATAATACCTGTCGACTACATTAACTCATGGATACCGGTGACTGTCGTATACTTAAAAGATAATTTTTTATCCGGATAGATATAATGAAAAGCTGCCTGACACATCAGAGTAGCCTCATGAAATCCACACAGAATCAACTTTAATTTTCCCGGATAGGTATTGATATCCCCGACTGCATAGATGCCTGGCATATTGGTACTATAATCTAATGTCCTGACTGAAATAGCCTGATGATCCAAATTCAACCCCCAATGACCAATTGGCCCTAATTTAGGCGTAAGTCCAAATAATGGTATAAAATAATCTGTAGGGATCGAGATATTGCCTTCCTTGTCATGTTTGATGGTCACTGAGGTCAATCTATCATCACCTTCTAAGGCAATTACTTGAGCTTCCGTGATGATCCTGATCAAACCTTGAGCCTGTAATTCTTGCACTTTGGCTATGGAATCCGGCGCTCCTCGAAAATCATGGCGCCGATGTATCAAGGTCAATGTCTTAGTATGTTTAGCTAAATAAATGGACCAGTCCAAAGCCGAATCTCCACCTCCAGCTATGACAACATCTTTCCCGGCATAATTCATGGGTCTTTTCACAAAATAATCTACACCATGATCCTCGTACTTTTCAAGGTTTGGCAGGGGTGGTTTTCTTGGTTCAAAACATCCAAGACCACCAGCAATTACGATTACAGGAGCCTTAATATGAGTGCCTTTATTGGTCGTGACCAGGTATTTTCCATCGTCTTCGATGATGGTCTCAGCGCGCTCACCTAATGTAAAGCCAGGATGAAATGGAGCTATCTGTTTCATCAGATTTTGGATGAGGTCACCTGCCATAATCTCAGGATATCCGGGGATGTCATAAATTGGTTTTTTAGGGTAGATCTCTGTCAATTGTCCACCAGGCTGTGGTAAGACATCCAAGATATGGCAATGTAGTTTGAGTAGTCCCGCTTCAAATACTGTAAAAAGGCCGCAAGGTCCTGCACCTATGATGAGGAGGTCAGTTGTGATCATATTATATAAGGACAAAGATAAGAAAAGACCTCCGGAGTGTAGGACTTTGTCACAGTTGGCAAAGAGGTATCGTATTTGCATTTTATCCGATAAATATTTTAAAAAATCTAATAAAATCGGTTGAATAATTTGGCATAATGTCGATAAGCTATGAATCAGGATTTATTATTAAAATAGAAAAAAGTAAGTTTTTAGTTAAATCAGTGATTTATGTTAATTTATTACCTGATGTAAAATATATTGTAAATCACACGTTAAATTGTCATTAAAACATGAGCTCAAGTTTTAAATAGAAAAACAATGGGAAATAGAGTATCTTTTTTTAAATTTGTCTAAATAACCTAATACATATGCATTTAGTATCATATATTTTGATTTATATAATATTTAATATCTTAAGTCTATATACTAATCAGAATTATTATCAAACATCGTTCAGAAGCAGTGCCGACACTACTTCGAGCTTATTCACAGAGGTGAAGGCCGACTTTAGAAATAGTCCTTTAAAGAGTCAAATAAAGGACTATACGCTATTGAAGTTAAACACTGAGGCTTTTGAAAAAGTAAAATCTACTATTGGTGCCAAATTGGATCTTGTATTGCCATTTAAAAATGCCCAACTGGAAATAGAATTGAATGAATTTAGCATTTACACCCAGAGCTATGGTGTATATACCTCCGAGTCTGGTGGCAAGTCGGTATCCATTCCGAAATCACGACATTATACCGGTAAAATAAAGGGGGATCCACAGAGTTTGGTGACTATAAATGTATTCGAAAATGAATTATCAGGCGTCATATCATCCCAATCGTATGGTGACATCAATCTTGGTCAACACCAATCTCTTTCATCTGATTATATTCTCTATAGTCATTGGGATGAGGTGAATCCCAGCACCTTCCAATGTCTCACAAGTGACGCCCAAAAAGTAAAAGGTGAAAATGTGTACAACCAGGTACAGTCAGAGTTGGAACAAAGAATGGCAAAATGCGTCGCAATCGATTTTGAGTTAACCAACAGCGTTTATACAGGCAAGGGAAATAGTGTGACATCGGCTACCAATTGGATCACGACAGTCTTTGCTCATATCAAAAATATATATTTAAACACACCAGGGCCCGAGGGTTCTTTAGGCATGGATCTCAATTTAAGTTCAGTATATGTATGGACTACTGCTGATCCATACTCGACAGATGCAGGTACTGCTCTAGATCAATTTCTTAATCGAAGAAATGCCAATACCGGTGGGTATTTAACTAGCGCCCAACGAACTGGCAATTTAGCCCATTTAATCATAGGCTCAAGTAGTAACCCAAGCGGCACAGTAGGTATAGCATATTTATCTGTACCAGGCCCTGCCTATTGTCAAAGTTATAAATATGGTGTCAGTAAAGTCTCTTACAATGGTGGTACAGAAACCACTTTACCTACATACTCTAGTACGATCGGAACCATCACACACGAGCTAGGTCATAATATGGGATCCCCGCATACCTTCGATTGTACAGAGTGGGCAGGGGGTATACCATTAGATAATTGTAATTCGCAATCTGGCTGCCCAGCTGGTCCAGCCACCGGAACTGGACAAGGTACGATAATGTCATATTGCCATAATACTGTCGGAACTACTTTAGCCAATGGTTTTGGCGCACAACCTGCTGCGCGGATAAAGGGTTATTACAATTCTTCCACGTGTTTGTCTTCAAGTTGTGGCACTACCACAGTCACTCCTACTTGTTCGGATGGAGTGCAGAATGGCACGGAGACCGGAGTAGATTGCGGAGGGGGATGTGCTCCTTGTGGTACCAATTGTCCAGGTACATTTAATATAAGTCAAGGAAGGGCTGCAATTCAATCGACTAATTTTGATGGAGTTAATTCTTACCCAGCATCCGCTTCCAATGATGGTAATACTTCAAATTTCAACCATACCAATATGGAATTACAACCATGGTGGCAAGTGGACCTTGGGTCTGGAAATACTGGATCAGTGTCAGGTATCGAAATCACCCATAGAAGTGGTTGTGATCCTTGCGCCGGCAGAACTAAGAATTTTAAAATTTTTGTATCTAATACCCCATTGACTGGTACAACAATGCCCACCTCAGGACAAGTTTATGAATATAATAATGCTTCGGGCCTAGGTAATGGTCAGGTCCTAAATATCACCGGGCTTGCGGGCATTGGACGATATGTGAGAATCTGGGTGAATAACGGATCCACGGCTAATCCTATACATTTTGCAGAAGTGAAGGTCTTTGGATGTATCTCTACCGTAAACCCTTGCTTAAATAATCAAAACCCTAGTGTCTCCATTTCCGCTGCATCTTCTAGTTATCCACAAGGTGGTAGTTTCGCCATAAATGCCACAGCTACTGATCCACAGGGAAATAGTACCGTATCCAAAGTAGATTTTTATAATGCTGGAACATTAATTGGGTCTGATAACTCTTCACCTTTTTCTTTTACGGTCAATCCGGCAAGTGCAGGCTCATATTCAATTACAGCCAGAGCCACTGATAATTGTGATGGAGTGAGCAGTGCTTCCTCTGCACTTAGTATGAATGGTACTGTAACATGTAGTGACGGCATTAGAAATGGTAATGAAGCAGGAGTGGATTGTGGCGGCAGCTCATGTCCGACATGTCCTGTAGGCTGTGCTACTACCACCATGATAAGTCAAGGCAAAACTGCTAGCCAATCTACGAATTTTGATGGTTCAAATACATATCCAGCTTCGGCTGCGAATGATGGGAATGCATCAACCTTTAACCATACACAGAATGAATTGCAACCTTGGTGGCAAGTTGACTTAGGTTCCGGAAATACGGGAACAGTAACTAGAGTTGAAATAACACACAGATCTGGTTGCACTGCTTGTGCAGGCAGAACAAAGAATTTTAAAATTTTTGTTTCTAATACCCCATTGACCGGGTCGACTATACCTACTTCTGGACAAATTTATGAATACAATAATTCAACGGGATTAGGAGATGGCCAAGTCTTAAATATAACTAGCCTTCTTGGAATTGGAAGATATATAAGAATTTGGGTGAATAATGGCTCTACAGCTAATCCTATACATTTTGCTGAAGTCAAAGTTTATGGATGTGTCTCCACAGTTGATCCCTGCTTGAATAATCAGAACCCAAGTGTGAGCATATCCACTACATCCTCTAATTATCCACAAAATGGTAGTTTCACGGTTAATGCTACTCCTACTGATCCTCAAGGCAACAATACTATATCCAAAGTTGATTTTTATAATAGCGGCACGCTGATTGGCACGGACACTGATGCCCCATACAGTCTTACAGTAAACCCGGCAAGCGCAAGTACCTATGCTATTACAGCAAGGGCTGTCGACAATTGTAATGCACAAAGTGGAGCTTCATCCGCCATTAATTTGACAGGTACAATCTCTTGTAGCGATGGAGTTAGAAACGGGAATGAACAAGGAGTTGATTGTGGAGGAACCGCAACCAATTGTCCTGCATGTGTTGCGGGGTGTACAACCACCACGAATATCAGTCAAGGAAAAGCCGCCAGTCAATCGAGCAATTTTAGTAGTTCTAATCCTTATCCGGCGTTCTATTCAACTGATGGGAGTGTATCAACCTTTAACCATACTGCCAATGAACTACAGCCTTGGTGGCAAGTAGATTTTGGTGCTGCAAATGTCAGTAACGTATCCAGAGTAGAGATTACACATAGATCCGGCTGCGGTGCCTGTGCAGGAAGAACAAAGAACTTTAAAATTTTTGTTTCAAACACCCCTCTGACTGGGTCAACCATACCTACATCAGGACAAATTTATGAATACAATAACGCAACAGGCTTGGGAGATGGCCAAGTCCTGAATATCACAGGTCTTTTTGGGCTTGGAAGATACTTAAGAATCTGGGTGAACAATGGCTCTACATCAAGCCCCATTCATTTTGCTGAAGTAAAAGTATTTGGTTGCCTTGCCTCCGGCTCAACTTCAACAGCTGCCTCCGAGGATCTTTCTAGTATCAAAGCTGAAAAGTTAAGCATTGGACTGTACCCAAATCCAGCGAAAGAATTGGTGAATTTGACTTTTTCCAAATCAATCATTGAACCAATTCTCTATACCATTGTAGATGTTTCAGGTCGGGTATTGATACAATCAACTGTGAGCCAAGGTCAAGCCATTAATGTTTCGACATTGCAGCCTGGTAGTTATTTCATCAATGTATATACTGATGAAGAAAAAACTATAAAGAAGTTTGTGAAAATGTAGACCTTGATTTTAATGCGAGTAATATGTCTTAGAGTCATAGTTATAATCATAGGATTATAACTATGACTTTTTAAGTTCGCAATATATCCAAATTGAAATTTGATGGCTGGATATTCCATCAATATACATATATAATAATCATACATATATTGTAAAGATTATATTATCTTGCGTGCAAATTATCCAATGAAAAATATTTTGCCAAGAATCTTACCATATTTGTTTGCAGCGGCAATTCTAATTCTGATCAACTTAATGTTTTTTTCAGAATCACTGCGTGGCAAGGTTCTTCAACAATCTGATATGATGAATGTGATGGCTATGTCACAAGAGGCTAAATCACACTTTGAAAAAACAGGTGATCCGGCATATTGGACAAATGCCATGTTTGGAGGGATGCCGACTTTTCAAATTTATAATGTGACCGGACATTTCAGCATATTTGAGTACTCACTCAATGTATTTAGATTATGGATGGATGGCTCGATGGGTTACTATTTAATTCTTTCGTTAGCCTCATTCGTAGGGCTTTGTTTTTTCGGTATTGGCCCTTGGCTGGCTCTCATCGGTGCAATAGGAATAAGTTTTGCATCTAATCATATCGGATTATTGAGTGCTGGTCATTTAACTAAGATCGCTACTCTTGGGTTCATACCTATGATTGTTGCGGGTGTCTATCTCATCTTTAATAAATCCTGGAAAAGTGGTGGATTGTGTTTTGCATTTGGACTTGCAGGTTGTATTCGGAATAATCATATTCAGATGACTTACTATCTAGGCATGATCTTAATGTTTTATGTCGCAGCGGAGTGCTATCAAATGATTAAAAAAAAGAATGTAAAGGGGCTTATCACATCAGGGCTGGTATTATTTGGGGGAGTATTGATCGCTGTTTTAGCCAATTTTTCTTTATTGATTGGGTTAAATAGTTATGCTAAGGATACGATGCGTGGTGGTTCGATCTTAAATATGCAATCATCGCAAGCCAATAATAAAGGCACTTCTAGTGGTGAAAAAGGTCTAGGCTGGGACTATGCTACAAATTGGAGCAATGGCACCTCAGATCTATTGTCCATACTTGCTCCGGGAGCGGTTGGTGGGTCCAGCCAAGAAGAATACTCCACCAGCTCTAAAATTGCTGCCGATTTTAGGCGCAATGGTATGGCTGTAGGGCAAGATTTTAGATTGCCGCTGTATTGGGGAGCACTTCCGTTTACGAGTGGCCCAGATTATCTCGGCATCACGATGGTGCTTTTGTTTTTGATAGGACTGTTTATTGTGAAGGGACCTATTAAGTGGTTTGCACTATTCAGCGCGATTTTTTTGATTATACAATCCATGGGGCACAATTTTTCATCTATCAATAGATTATTGTTTGATCACCTCCCCTATTACAATAAGTTCAGAACTCCTAACTCGATCCTCAATGTACTTTCTTCCGTCGTCCCTATTTTTGCAATGTTTTCGTTGTATACATTTATACATCAGTCTTGGGACAAAGAAAGTATTAAAAAATTATTTTATAGGTCGGTCATGTCTCTTGGAGGTTTATTACTTTTGATTCTTTTGCTTGGGCCATCCGTTTTTGATATGACTTCTGTAGCCGCTGATAAAGCATGGAAAGCCAATCCTACATTATATCAATCTCTTTTGGATACCAGAGCATCCTATTTAAGGTCAGACTTTTTCAGGTCCCTCTGCTTTTTAATGGCAAGTGCTGCCCTGCTCTATTATTTTGCCATCAAAAAAGTAAAATTAAATCACTTATTGATTGGTATCGGTATGTTAACTTTTATCGATTTATGGACAGTCGCTAAACGTTATTTGGATGCAGGTGATTTTGAAACCAAAAAAACTAATCTAACTTCGATCCCACCTCGAGCAGTGGATGTCGAGATTCTTAAAGATACTGATCTTCACTACAGAGTTTTTGATGTGAGTGCAGATCCTTTTAATAATGCCATGCCCTCTTACTTCCATAAAACCATTGGAGGCTATCATCCAGCTAAATTGAGACGCTATCAAGATATGATAGATTATTATTTTTCAAAGGGTAATTCCAATGCCCTCAATATGATGAATACTAAATATGTCATCAATCAGGATGGCGCCTTAGAAAACAATCCAAATGCCTTGGGAAATGCTTGGTTTATATCCAGCACTCGAGTGGTGTCGACGCCCGATGAAGAGATTCAAGCTGTAGCCCAAATAAATCCTGCGGAAGAAGCAGTTGTACTTCAAAGTGAGTTTAGTAATGTCAAAATTTCTAATACTTTTTCAAAAAATGGAACTATTGCATTGAGTTCTTATCAACCTGACATCTTAACCTACAAATCGAATTCGATAAATGATCAATTAGCAGTTTTTTCTGAAGTTTGGTATGGACCAAATAAAGGATGGCAGGCTACAATAGATGGTAAAGCTGTGGAGCACATCAGAGTAAATTATTTACTTAGAGCATTGCCCATACCTGCCGGAGAACATATCATAGAGTTTAAGTTCAATCCAGTTTCAGTAGTCACCAATAATTACATCACTTATATTTTTGGAACTATCCTGGCCCTTCTTATTTTGGGCTGGATAGTAGTTCAATTCAGACATTGGTCCAAACAACCTTTCGTTGAACCTTTGCAACTCGCTGCCGCAAAGTCTCCTAAAAACTCACCCTCGCCAATTATCAAACCAAAGACTAAAAAATAGGAGCTGGTATGTCTGAGGCGACTACACTGACTTTAAGCATCATCACAGTTTGTTTTAATGATCAGGACAATCTTGCAAAAACGCTGAATAGTATTCGCAGCCAAGGCTATAAATACATTCAATCTATTATCATAGACGGAGGATCAAAGGACAACACCAAGACATTGATTCAATCCAATCTTGATATTATCAACTATTGGATTTCAGAGCCGGATGCAGGATTATATGACGCTATGAATAAAGGCTTGAAACAAGTACATGGCGACTATGTGTTATTTTTAAACGCTGGTGACATCTTTCATAACACCTCCGTGGTAGCGCATGCTATGCAATCCGCTGGTGGCGCCGACCTACTCTACGGAGATGCTATCATCGTATATGAGGATGGATCATATAAAAGTCCTTTGCATAAAGTGACTCCTAAATCATTGAATTGGCAAGATTTTAAAAACGGAATGGTGGTCTGCCATCAAGCCATTTTTGCAAAACCAACCATTACTGCAACATATAATATTGATTATAAAATAGCTGCGGATATCGACTGGGCGATTCGGACAATTAGACAAGCCAAATCCATTCAATATCTTAGTATTATCATATGTGATTTTCAAACTGGAGGATTATCCTCTAAAAAACGCAGCCTGGCTTTGAAGGAGCGGTGGATCATTTTAGAAAAATATTTTGGCACCTGGAACACGATTATAAGCCATTTTAAATTCCTAGTCCGGAGAATTAAATTAATCAAATAAATTCGATAGGGATCGAATTTTTCGACAACATCTGATCATACAACTTTATATAGTCATTGGCACATCGTTCGATATTATACAATTCACTTGCTTGATCATGTATGAATCTTCTATCGAATTGGTCAGGTTTGCTCAGAAATCGTCGAATCGTATGTGCTAAAGCAGGCACTGTGGTGTCTTCAGCAAAAAAGCCGTTAACACCATTTTGTATCATCTCAGAAATACCCCCCACCTTAAACCCAATGACCGGTGTGCCACATAAAAGAGCCTCAGCAATAGTGTTGGGTAAATTATCTCGCAGGGATGGAGTGACAAAAACATCTGCCGCGTTGTATAGCTCGGCCATCGTGAGTTCATTTGTGATGTGGCCTAATGACAGATGGTGAAATTCCTTTAACTCTTCCTTCTCAATGTTTTTCCCTAATATCGTAAGATGAAATAATTCCTTAGGAAACGATCTCAAGGCTTGGATTAAAAGATCAAAACCTTTCATTTTAAGTTTTAAAGAATGGGCTGCAAATAAGATATTGACTTTGTCTTGAGGGATTCCAAACTTAACTTTATTCAATGATTGATCCATTACTTTAAAAGTAGAAGTATTGAATCCGTTTCGAATATGGTGGTGTTCATAATTGTGAAACAATTTACTACTGGATGACAATTGATTCAACCAATGGGATGGGGTGACAATCGATATATTGGTTTGTTCATGTAAGGCTTTACCTTTATATTCTAAATATTTTGAGGCAAGGTCGGGTTGAGTGGTGTTTTGAATTTGTGGGCACTCAGCGCAAGTTGATTGAAACCTTATACAATCTCCACTATAATGGCAGCCACCTGTAAACGGGTTCATATCATGCAAAGTCCATACGATAGGTTTCTTGACCGCTTTAAAAAAATGTAGATAATCAATAAAATGCGAAGTCCAATGCAAATGAATAATATCTGCATCATTGATCAATCGGTTTTTCTCTACATGATGCAAGGCATGAGGGGAAGTAAATAATACTGTATCTTCAGAATAACCAGAATTTGGAGGAAATTTATTTTTTAAAATATAATGCTCTAAAGTGTAATCCACATAATGAGAAAATGATTTAGTACGCATTAATGAAATATGATCATCTATCTGAGTACCAGAATTAAATTTAGTAAAACAGTATGATTCTAACCCAGCTTGCTTCAACTGAAGATGCAATCGAATGGCAGCTTGTCCAGCACCACCATGGTCGGAAGTACATAAATGAACTACTTTCATACTATTGTACTTAATCTCATTACACTTTTCTGGCTAGAATGACATTATTAAAGTATAAATCCTTTCCAGTAGGAAGAAGAAACGAAAAGAACAATCCAAAAAGATTAATGGGTACACTGATTAGAACTAAAAACGAACGCCTAACATAACGATTTTTTAATTTAGAAGCAATGTGAGTATAAAAGTAAAGATTAACTAATTGAGCAATGCATAATATAAAATTACCTGTGCGTTCTTGTTTTACGATACTAAACCCAGCAGCTTCCAACATAGACTTCAATGCATATGGAGTATAACGTGCAAAATCATTGGGTTCTTCATGCAAGTTCCAACAAAAAGGGCACGAAAATAACATTTGACCGCCAGGCTTCATGACCCGATGAATTTCAAACAGCATGTCTGGAAGGTTAAATACATGCTCAAAAACTTCACTGGAGAACACACTATCGAAATAGTCATTTGGGAATGGCAATTTCTTGCCATCGTAAAAGACATCGATTTGTTCATTGATATGAGGATGTCCTTCACTTAAATAGTCTACACCAATATAGCTGTCACAATTAAATAAAGAGCGATAGGGTTTTGCACCACATCCAAAATCCATAACAACCCCACTTAACTCAGGTATAAATCGGGTAAAAGCTTGATATAATTTTATCCTAATTAAATAAAATTCATAAAATATATTGGGCTTAAAAAACCAGGAGATGGAAGGATGCGTATCCATTTAAATAAGCATTAATTTTTTTTAAAAACGGCTAACATTGATTGACCCTTTGGGCGTATAAAAGGTAAGGCCATCAAGCCAAAAGGGATGATAGCTGCTAAACCTAATTTTCTATACCATGAATCTCCAAACCACCGCAAGGATCTGGTTTTTAAATAATAGATATAATGATATCTTTGGAGTGGCTCGAAAAAAATATTTTGAAGTGTCAATGGAAAATAATTGATCAAATTCCTTGCCGCTTCCTCGGTCCACAAACCCATATGGTGAGGGGGCATATTCAAAGTAAGACTAGGGTCATCTTGTATAAATGAATCATTATTGGGTACACAAAAAATAAAATAGCCACCAGGTGCTAATAAATCAAGGCTATCTTTTATAAAATTTCCAGCAAAAGCTATATGTTCTAAGACTTGAAACGAAACAATGACATCATAACGGATTCCTTTATGTCGATGCTCCTCCAGCATCTCTGCATATACCTTTAATCCGTCAGCGCTTAAAAGTTGAGCTTGCTCTGAATTCAATTCTATACCAGTGACATCATATCCAGACTGATGCAATTTTCTTACAAAACCACCTTTACCACATCCAATTTCAAGTATCTTATCCTTAGAAGATAAAAACTGCAAAGTGGCGCCATGCTCCCATTTCCATTCGATATAATAATGGGGAGATTTACTTAAAAGTTGATAAAAACTGTCATCACCGGATAAATTTAATGGAAAATAAAATTGATAACCAGTGTCTAGACATTGGTAGAGCTCAATCTCCTGGAGTGAATCAAAATAAGGGGCCACATCTACTGAATATTTAGATTTATATAGCCCAATCAAAAAAGGAGTAGGTATGGATCTGATTTTTTTCACCCTCCGGCTTCCGGTGATTGGACTCAATACTTCCATTCCCAAATTGTTCTGACTAACCATATAGATTATACCCTACAAATATATTACATTTTTTAATATATTTGCTGGAATATGTTTCAGACACCTGTCCTTCTTTTAGTATTCAATAGACCGGAGACCACAGGCAGCGTATTTGAAAAAATAAGAGCCCTTAAACCACATCATCTTTATATTGCTGCCGACGGTCCACGATCCATGGTCCCAGGTGAAAAAGAACTATGCCATCAAGTAAAACAAATTGTCGCCCAGGTAGATTGGCCTTGTGAGGTACAACAGTTATATAGAGCTGAAAATCTAGGGTGCAAGCTAGCTGTGAGTGGAGCTATCAACTGGTTTTTTGATCAGGTAGAAGAAGGAATCATATTAGAAGACGACTGCCTCCCAGCGCCAAGTTTTTTCAATTTTTGTGAACAGATGCTTAGCATGTATCGAGATGATCTGAATATGTGGCATATATCAGGCAATAACTTTCAAGATGGAATAAGAAGAACAACTAATTCACACTATGTTTCTAAGTATACGCACATCTGGGGTTGGGCTACTTGGCGGCGAGCCTGGAAAAATTATGATGTGCTCATGGCCAGCTTTCCAGAATGGATGAAAACTGAACAAAACAGATTTAGCTTTGCCACTTTGGCTGAAAAAAAATTTTGGCTAAAAAAATTTAAAGCTTGTTATGATCAACCACATAAATTGACAACCTGGGACTATCAATGGCTTTTCACCGCATGGTCTAAAAATGGAATGTGTATAAATCCAGAGGTAAATTTGGTGAAAAACATTGGTATAGGATCGGGAACACATACTCTAAAATCCATCGATAAATTTATAATTGAATCTCATCCACTACATATCCCTGATTTTAAAATAATTACCCCAAAAGTGGATCAGGAAGCTGATCGGTATACATTTGAAAATTACCTTGCCTACAAAGGCAATTTAGTAGAAAGGTTTAGTTATAGATTTAGAAAATTGTTTAAATGATTTTACACAGAGTCATTTTTATGAATAGCCCTCTTAAGTGCTTCCAGATATTTTCTTCCAAATTTAAGATCGGGCTCCATATAATTTCCCTCAGCCCACTCATTCCATGATTTTAGAAATATGATCTTATGTTGATCAGATTTTTGTGACACATATTGAATGACTTGTTCTGCATGCCTCTGAAATGCTTCGGGTGTGGAATTGTATAGATTATTTAGTCGTCGTCCAGACCTCGGTGAATGATCCCAATTTGGGATTATCGTAGGGTAAACTGTTTCTTCCGCATCCTCAAGCCCGTGAAAATATTTGGATGCTATCGTATAATCAGTAAAAAGGCCTCGTCCAAAGATTATACGACTTGTTTTGTTATATAATCGTTCGATCCAAGAATATTCCCTTTTAACAAAATCAAATAATCGCAATAAATTAACTGCATCGAAGCCTTTATTCTTCAAATATTCAAATTGGGAAACTTTAAAAGCATGTGCCACAAAGTGGATGCCAAGCAAACCATTTGCTTTTGCCCATTTTTGCCAGTTTGCGATAAAGAGGGCCAGGTCCGGCACTCCCATTGGATCATGGATTAGAAATAAAGGCTTATTGTCGACTCTAATATATCTCATGTCTTTAAAAGCCGGCAGAACTGCATTAAAATGCATCAAATGATCCGCTTCCCCAGGATACTCTTGTTTGATTAATAAAAGTTTGGATCCCTCCTTATTGAAAAGTTTGTCTTCCCAACTATGGTTAGCCCATGCCAAACAAAATGGAAAATTGGGTTGACCAGATTTTAATACCTCATTAAAGGGTCTTTCTAATAATTGTTTGCCATTCCCAAACCAATAATGCCAGTAACAGAATCCTTCTATGCCATGTTCTTTAGCCAATTCCGCTTGGGCTATGCGACTCTCCGGCAATCGCAAATCATAGTAGCCAAGATCCGCGGGTACTCTGGGTTGATAATGACCCTTAAATAACGGTTTGGCTTTCCCCACATTGGTCCATTCAGTAAAACCTTTTCCCCACCAAACATCATTTTCAGGTATTGGATGAAATTGAGGTAAATAAAGTGCTAATATTCTAACTTTTGAATTACTCATTAATGAAAAATTTCTTTTAAAATATTATCCATTTTAACCAGCTTCTATGTTCCAAGCTCGTCGTCTCATATTTGCTTTAACTATTTGATCACCATTCTCATACAAGTTAGTTTGATTATCGCTTATCAACAAATTTTCCTGCTCACCATTCCAAAAGGTAAATGAATTATTCCAATTTTCCAAAGCATAACTCTTGCCACTTTTGTCCACTATTAATACTTCAAGCCCCATAGCCAATATTTGGTCGGTCATGCTTCTTTTACCATGCTCAAAATGCAAGGTCTTCAGCTTGGATTCCTTCCTTCTATACTTTACATAATCCAACAAGAATGGCTTAAGGCTAAAATACTTTAGTCCTAATAAAATATCCCTTCGCAACATAAATGCGTTAGTTCTCAAGTGTGGGGATAAATACGAGTTAAAATTGCACAGGAAAAATGTCCAATAGGTTAATGCATTCCAAGATTTTCTAGAAAAAACAGACCAATCTTGAGCGTAGTTGCCCCAAGATCCGGTACACCCGACCACGCCGATTTGCTCATCTTTAATATTGTTATACAAACATGAAAGCCAATTAGGCGCTAATATCTCGGAATATGTATTCATAAAAAGGAGATAGGTGTAATCTAATTTTTTACCCGCGTAAAAATAGGATCCAATATCATATTGTTCCGTTGAAACTAAAAAGTGATATTTTACACGTTTAAGTTCTAAAAGATTGAAGTAGTTGGTAAGCTCATCCGTAGACTTGCATCCATTAAATAAAATGACTAAGTCATGGTCTACTCCGCTCGAATATTTTATATAAGAATCAATAAATCGTTCAAATAATTTAGTGCCATATGGTACATAGGCAAGAAATACAACTGCAATATCCTGTTTTAAGTCCTGGAGCACGATAAGATTATTTTACGGCTAACACGATCTGATGATAAGGTGGTGCAAATGAACAATCCACCATTTTGAGATTAAAATGCTTGACAATTTTTTTTAATAAATCAATAATAAAAACATGGATTAGGCCTTTCCGTACGAATTGTTTGTTAAAATTACTTCCTTGACAATCCTCGATTAAAGGATAGATAGGAATTTCACCATCTAAAATAGGGCTCGGACCTCCGAAATCAAATCCCTTTTTACATTTGAAATATAATAAATGATTGCGGAATAAAAAAAAAGGCTTTCTAATAAGATGTATTAATCTACTTTTGAATAAATCCCAGACCCATGACCCATACAACCTATAATTGTATCTTATAGTTTTCAAAAATTTAAATTTCATAAATGGGGTTTAGAAAATAAGATTAATCAACGGTAACAAAAAATATTCAATTGGAGGTCCATGCCAAAATTTTCTTCAATTTTTACAAATGGGTATTTAGAAGTGAAAGCTTCTTTTATATGGTACCTAAATCCTGCCTGGCTGACAATATTCAATAATTGATGCAAATTCTGTGGTTTACCCGACATACTATGATACTCAATAAAAAGACGATCAACATTTTTCAGATCGTTCTTACAATCTAATAATACCTCATATTCAGCCCCTTCAATATCTATTTTAAGAAAATCTACTTTTTTAGCGTTTAAATATTCCTTTAAACGTACTCCATGAACAACTTGGCTTGAAATTTTATCTTCAAAGCCTAATCTTCCACCAGCTCCCCCATCCGTGACAAAATTTAAAAGCTCACTTGAATTCCAAACGGCTTTATTCTCCAAAGTCACTCCGGTAAAACCATATGATTCAACGTTTGTTTTCAAGACTTCAAATATTTTTTTATCGGCTTCAAAGGCTAAAATGGTTGAGTTTGGATACAAATTTTTGAAATAAATTATACTCATCCCCATGTTAGCACCACAATCTATGATATAAGGATCTGAGCTCTTGTTTTCAAATATATACATCTCATTCACAAAAAGCTCATTCTTTCCTAACTCAAAAGATGCAACATCATGAATGAGCAATTTTTTGCCCCTAAATAGTTCTTCATACATCCTAAATCTTTTTTTCTTAAAAAACAAATTTTTAAGTCTGGATTTAATTCGAGACGAGATAATGTCAACTATTTTTTCTGATTTTAAAGACTTCATTTAGATCTAAAATTAATTTTTGAATACAGCTGATTAATAATTTTATACTGTCATGAATATACAATACATTAGGAATACAAAATCGTTGCCCACCGACATAAATTCATTTCATCCCTTCTGAGCTTCCACATAGAGAGACTCTAATCTACGCTCAAAAAGATCTTTTAAAAGTCGACTGTCTTGGCCCGCCCCATAGGTCGATTTGGTTACACTTTTGAAACCAGCCTACTTTAAAAAATGAGCCATTAGATCATAGTCCCATTCTGACAGATGAAGCCAGTTTTGAGTCAAACTCCAAACAGCTTCCGCTCTATTGGTATATGGGTAATTCATTCGAAATTCTGATTTTGGGGAGGCTGAAGCCTCGAAGGCCTCCAATGTTTGATCCAAACCTGGGACACAAATTCTTAGTACAGCCCCTGTTTTCATTGTGCGATACAACTCTTTAAATAAAAACAACACCTGGCTATGCGTCAAATGTTCTAAAGTATGTTCAGTAAATACTCCTTCCCAAAAGTCATTTGGCACCTTTAGAACATAACGAAGATCTAACTCCCGATCGATTGGAGTTTTCCTTAAAAGTTTTAAAGATTTATAATCATAAAAATCTGCATTGATGAAATCAGGATAGATATTGTGTCCGGACCCAAGATGCAAGAGCGTTGATTTTTTTGGATCTTTTTGTTTGTTGCTAAAAATTTCTCTCCCAATTAGACTTAAAATTTCAAATTTTAACATTGAAAACCAATGCCATTTGTACAATTTGGACAATACAGAATATTGATTGTTTTCGTCGAAGTTCATTGCTTAAGCCTTAAACAGTTGTTAGTTTTAACATGCGTAATAATTACGGCCAAGTGTAATTTCATTATAGACAGTGCATCTTGCCACACATAAGGCTATCATTCAAAACGCAAGGCATTGAGTTAACAATCTCATTATCAACAATATATAGCACCAATATAATTGAATTAAGGCCAAATATAAAGTATAAATAGCATATGTTTTACCGATATCGTATTTGGCTATTGACAAATCGGTTTGTGCATTACGTTGGTGGGCTGAAGATATACATGGATTTATAAAAAGTGTGTTTGATCTAGACTCAAAGGGATTAAGACTTGAGATTAACAAACTGATCTATCTTTACACCTTTAAAGCGACCAAATCAGATTCACATCGATTAAATATGGGGGTAGTAAGACGACAAAGTATTCAATCTGCTATTTTGATATATATAGGATTCCTCATTGGGGCTCTAAATATGTTAATGCTATTCCCGCATTTTTTTAGCAAAGAAGAGGTAGGCCTTACCAGAGTGATCTTGGATGTCCAGATTTTAATGGCTTCATTTTGTAGCATGGGAGCTGTGACGGTCATCATCAAGTTTTTCCCATATTATCAAGCAAGCTTAAAAAACAGACCAAGTGATTTACCCTTTTTGACAGGAGCAATTTGTCTTTTAGGTTATATTATATTTCTTGTCCTTGGCTACTTTTTCAGTGATTTTATAATCCAAAAACTAGGGGCCCGGTCTCCGCTCTTTAAAGAGTACTTCTACTTGATTTATCCTGCTATCTTTTTCTACCTTTTCTACGTTTGGTTGGAGGCTTTTGCTTGGGGTTATCAAAAATCAGTGCTGACGACATTTATGAAGGAAACTGCTCTGCGCATAATTACAACACTTCTGATCCTCCTATACATCATACATTTGATTGATTATAAGATATTTATGACGCTTTTTAGTACGATGTATGCAATACCGTGTCTGGTTATTGTGGTTCATTTGTTAAAGACTACAAATTGGCGCATCCATTTTATTATTAGTCCATTTACTTTAAGACTAAAATACATCCTTGTGAAATTTTTGGTACCTGCATTCGGTACTGGGGTATTATATTTTTTATCCAGAACGGCTGATACACTATTTCTGACAGGTATGAAAGGGCTTGGAGACGCTGCCATTTTTACAATTGCTACCTATATTATCGGCACGATGGAAGTGCCACAACGCAGTATGACGGCTATAGCAGCACCGGTACTAGCAGAAAGTTGGCGGACTGGAGACAAAAACAATATTCAAAAAATTTATTCTCAAAGTGCCTTGAATTTGCTCATCGCCGGAATTTTCATTTTTGGAGTGATCTGGGTCAACTTAAACAACTTGGCCAAATTTCTTCCCCCTCAATATGCCATAGTTAACGAACTAATTTTGGTTTTGAGTTTGGCCAAACTTATTGATTTGGGTACCGGCCTCAATGCCTATATCATAGCACTGAGCAAATATCGAATGGTGGAATTCTACAGCAATGTGTTTTTCTCTGCACTTGCTCTGCCATTAAATTACTTTTTGATAAAAAAAATGGGGATTATGGGAGCTGCTTATGGCGGATTGATCTCTCTTACTCTCTATAATTTAGTACGTTATTTCTTCATATGGTCTAAGTTCAAATTACAACCTTTTTCAGTCAAAAACGTATACACAGCCATCATAGGAGTTTTAACGATTATAGCGATCAAAACATTACCTGTTGCTCCTAATTTTTATATTGATACTATGGTGCGAATGAGTCTATTCGCTCTGATTTATTTTACCCTAATCATCAAACTCAATATTTCCACCGACATCAATCATATCGTTTTAGGTAATCTCGCGAAATTTAAAATAAAATTTTAAAAGCACAGTAATTTGAGACCTAGTGGCTAGATATTCTAAACAACAGATCACTCGCGTTCAATTCAAATGAGACTTGGGGTAACCAATACATTTTATATTTTTGAACTAAAATAATATCAATATCCCGATATCCATGTCTTACACCTCCCGAGTCCCCGACCAACTTTTTAAAGACGCCCACTACCTGGGTCGACCAGCCGATGCGGAAGATCTGATAGTGCGGCGACGAATCGAATTAATCAATCAGTTTGAACACTTTGTAAATCCTCAGCTCACGATGATTGAAGTAGGCTGCGGAAATGGTACGACCTTGACCACCCTGGCTCCAAATTTTCAACAAGCATTGGGGGTGGATATCGAAGATCAAAACATTCAGGATACACAAAAGTCAATACTAGAAGCTGGCCTCAAGAATTGCAAAGTCGAGTATCTTGATCTGGGGACCACTACGCTAAATAAAACATACGATCGATTAATTTGTTTTGAAGTCATCGAACATTTGAAAGACGAATCGCAAGTCAAAGCACTATATCAGCTATTAAAACCCGGTGGATTAGCAGCTATCTCAGTACCTAATAAATGGTGGATCTTCGAGACCCATGGCGCAAAACTTCCCCTCCTCCCGTGGAATAGGGTACCTTTTTTCTCTTGGTTGCCTCGCGCCATTCATGAGCGGTATGCTCATGCACGCATCTATACGAAAGGTCGCGTTAAAAAATTGTTGGAATCTCATGGCTTTGAAGTCATGAGCATGGAATACATTATGGCTCCTATGGATGTATTGCCTCAGGGCAAACTAAAATCATATTTACTGAAGTATATTTTTAATGGATTGACGACTAAAGTTCCGTATAAATCGGCATCGATCTTTGTATCAGCGAAGAGGAAATAGTTTATTGAGCAATCAGTAAATTATTAACCATTTCGATATCATACAATTTACACTATAATCTCGTCATCCTACTAGTATCTCAATGTTCCACCTCTAAAATCAAAAAGTGCAATTTCCTCGTTTCCTTTCGCCCTTTGTAATACGATTGAATTTTTATGCAACATGGTATCTACCTTTTGCAGAACTAATTTCTGTTGACTCATATATACATTGACCATCTGAGCATCCATCAACGCAGGATAGATGACCGTGTCTGGATCTGAATAACTTTCATCAATTTTCTTTGCAATATCAGGATAATACTCTTTGCTTCTGACAAAATAAATTTTAGGAATAGATATGACTGAGATCACTATATTGATTAAAAATATACTCAGTATAAATGTATGAGCGTAAGACTTTTTATATGACAAGATGGCAAAAGCAAATAACAAGACTATAAAAGGAAATGCAGATGAGGCATATCTTAAGATCAATGTAAACAAATTAAAATTGTCTAAGCTTGTAGTGGATATAAAAAGTATTGGTAAAATAGCTTGCAGCAAACAAAATATAAGTATTGGTTTTAATTCATTTGAAGGACGAACTACTTCTTTAATCCAAATATAAAAACATAAGCTTACGGAGAGGCAAGTAAAATAAAAACAATCATCCTTTAAAGATAGCACATGGCTAAACGCTCTAAAAAACAAGGCAATACTTTTGGATATATACCCTTCATAGCTAAATTTATAGGTTTCTATGGACGCAGCCATCGCGCTGGTCGCAATTTTGTCACCCCCTGTAATTTCAAATACCCAAAAGACAATGAATGATAAGATGAGAAAAAGGGAACCAAACCAATATGCCATTTTAAGCTTCTCCTTGCGGCCAAAAAGAAGAACATAAAAGAACTGTCCAATAAATATACTCACAAAAAAAAGATGGGAAAGGACAGCCAAAAGGGAAAAAAGGATATAAGCCAAGCCTTGCTTCAAATCATAGTTGCCTTGCCATAGTCTCAGAAAATAAATCGAGGATAAAAAACTAAATAAAATAGCAAAATTATAAGCCCTTCCTTCCTGACTGAAATAAATAAAAAATGGTTCAATAGCACAAAGCAAAGAGGCTAATAATGCGAGTTGAATATTCTTAAAAAAATCGATCACAAAGAAAAAAACAACGACAATTAACAACAGATTGGCTACAGCAGAAGGTGCGCGAAGTGTGAAAGTGGAATATCCAAACAATTTGAATACAGGCCAGACTATGAGATAATGAATAAAATTATTACCATTATTCCAACCCATAGTATAATTAAAATCAATATGTTGAATCGATTTTTGGTATGAGGCATTTGTAAATAAACTATCATATGATATAGCATGCGGGCGATAAGGAATCTCGCCCATGGTCGACAACACGGTAAAACACTCGTCAACCCACATGGCTTTGTGTCCTATTTTATAAAACCGAAGAATACTGGCCAAAACCAAGATACAGCCCAATAGCATATAATGTTTTGCTTTACCATACTATTCAGAAATATGAGCACAATATATGCTTATAAATAATATGTATGATCTGGCATACGATCCAATGGTAGGTTCGTCGGAGGCAGTACCTGTATCATGTTAATATTTTACTTATTATGAATGCTATATTAAATTTATATTTACTCTTAAACCAATGAAACCTAACAAATCACAAATAATAAGCGTAGACATCGGCGGCACCTTTTGCGATGCTTGTTACGAATCTGGACAACTATTTAGAAGCATTAAATTATTAAGCAATGGCAGATTGAGAGCCTCGATAATTGAAATTCTAGCTCCCAAAATTATAAGGATAAAAGAGGCATGGAGTTTACCTTACCCCTTGGTATTGAAAGGATGTAGGTGCATTTCGGTCAACGGCCTTCGCAATAGGATAGAAACTTATTCTACTAACGAAGGAATACTCTACTTGGAATCTCCTCAAAAATATAGTGTAGGCGCTGATATCGAAATCAGTGGTGACGCCGAAGCCCCGGTGTTTGCTGCACATTTATTGACGGGCATCCCAATGTATCAACCGTTAAAAGGCATCGAATTGCGTATAGGAACCACTAAAGCCACCAATGCCTTGCTAGAGCTAAAAGGCACGCCTTGTGTATGGATTACAAATGAAGGATTTCGTGATCTTTTATATATCAAGAGTCAACAAAGACCTCATTTATTTCAATTAAATATACCCGAACCGATACTGCTCTATCAACGAACGATAGAAACCAAAGCTCGAATAAATGCAGCCGGTGAAATCCTAAATCCATTAGATAAAAAGGAATTATCAAAGATTATAACGGCGTTGCCAAAGAATAAGGAAATTCCAATAGCGATTTCTTTGCTCCATTCTTATAAAAATCCGGTACATGAAGTTCAAATTAAAGATGCATTAAATCAACTCGGGTTTCGATTTATATCTTGTTCTTCCGAACTATTACCGACGATCCATTTCTTACCACGGAGCGAAACTGCAGTATGCAACGCTTATCTAAGCCCTATCCTGCATCGCTTCATTTCTGATATCCAATTGCAAGCCAAAACAGACGATCTCTATCTTATATCATCCATATGTCAGGCCATTCCGATAGATCAATTCCATCCTAAGGATAGTCTATTAAGTGGTCCTGCAGGAGGGATCAAAGCTGCAGAATATTTATCAGCATCGTATGGCCTCAAAAAAATTATCACTTTTGATATGGGGGGCACTTCTACGGACACGGCTCGTATTGATGTAAAAGCTGCAGTAAAGTTCAAGACCAAAATAGATCAGTCCG
>JANOWJ010000062.1:0-32483 GCA_031417835.1 Saprospiraceae bacterium
GCTGTGCCTCCTGAATAGGTTGGTTGAGGAGCTCCAATTGTTGTAAAATTATCAGTAGAACTCGTCCATCCGGAAATGAAAACATTTTGTGCTTTGTCGAGCGCTATTTGAAGCCCTAGGTCAAATCCTTGATCTCCCAAATAAGTACCCCATAATCGTGAACCATTATTATCAAACTTCATGATGTAAGCATCTGACCGACCGCCAGCATTTTCTTGATGCGTCCCCACGGTGGAGATATTGTCGGGTGACTCTGTCCACCCAGTGATATACACCTGATCCTGATTGTCAATGCATAAACCATTAGAAGCATCTTCTCCTACACTGCCACCGATATAGGTGCTCCATAATAGAGTGCCATCATTTGTAAATTTTGCAAGAAAAGCATCATGAGAGCCACCCGCAAAATTGGATTGGAATACACCGGGCGTGGTAAAATTGGTAGTAGACCGGGTACCTCCACATATAAACACATTGCCCTTACTATCCAAGGCTATGTTTTGCCCAAAGTCAAAATCAGGTCCCCCAAGGTAAGCACCCCATATCCTGTCTCCTTTGCTATTGAATTTAACTATCAACACATCGAGTAATCCGCCCAATACTACTTGATGTGATCCCGGGGTCGCCACGTTATTGGTAGAGCCGGTAGAGCCTATGGCATAGACATTGCCTTGAGCATCTAGCGCCATATCTCTAAAATTATCATTGCCTCGCCCGCCCACATAAGTAGCCCATTCGCGACTGGGTATACTCTGGCCTTTGATAGAGCATGTCATGGTTAACCATACCAGGATGACGATTGATCTTGCACCTGTAAGGGTATGAAGCATAGATGACAAAGATAGGCTACAGGGATCAATGTCAATCCTTAGAATTAATATGATAAGTCCGAACGCTTACGCTGCGCGGACTACGAATGCGATTTTATTAATGTAAATCAATTGGCGTTGATTTCGAAAATAAAATTATTGGAATAGTTCTTTTTATCCGCTACGTTCTGGTGATAATCAAAATTAAATAGCTCGAATGGTTTCACCGTAGCCGCATGGATAAAATATGTTCGATAACCCAGATCCTGGAGAAAACGAATAGTCTCCAATACCATAGCCTGACCTACATGCCTGGATTCAAGCTCCACTATGATTTTTGGTTGGTATTTTTTAAGTACTTCAATACCACCTTGTATGACTTTAAGTTCGTGGCCCTCGACATCTATTTTTAAAAAAGAAGGTGCCAACTGATATCTACTGCAATACGAGTCAAGGGTTTCTGTAATAACTTGAGCTTTGGATTTAAAATTCACATTATTTTCAGTAGCTGCCAAAGTAGCCCCGGGCGAACTTACTGGATCACCAACTGTACGAGGTAAAAACAAGGTTGCCTTTTCATTTTTATCACTGAGAGCTATCGACTCAACTGTGACATTTTTCCATTTTAATTTTCGCTTTAATCGGATGAGGTAATCATATAAAAAAGATTGTGGTTCAAATGCAACTACTTTTCCGGTAGGTGTGACCCCTTGTATCATAAAATAAAGATAACCGGCTTTGTGCGACCCTATGTCAAGCACCGTCTGACCCGGTAAAATATGACGAAGTAGGTATTTTATTTCGGCCCGGTCTTGGATATGTTTATATTTCAAGGTCCGGAAAAGTAGTTTAAAATAATCCAGGTCAATCATTGAATAGATCAAGATAGTGAAAAAAACTTCATGAATTTAGAATGGACAAGGTAGTCAATAGAGCGTTTGAAATATATATTAAATAATTTATATTTCTGTTTGATTCATGCTTCTATCATGAAAGCAGATATTATTTTTCAGTATTTAAAAGCTTCACGTACATGATATATTTTCTCGAATCTTACCTAAGAATTTCTTAACAGGCTGAAATAAAAAAAGTAGTTATCCAAGTTGGATAACTACTTTTAAAGAGAGAAAACTTGTTTTTTTTAAAATCCTAGGCCTATAGCAAAACCATTCACTTTGTTTGGAATAGCTCGCAGCAAATCTGCTTTACCTACATTAAGGTTTATTTCGAATACATAGTTTGATCCATAGTAATCGAATAATCCATAGCCTTTGTTGCTTTGACCTCCGATATCAAAGCCATTTGAAGCATCCGCATTGATACCCATATAGCCGACATTAATCAGTGTGCCAGCATTGGCGGGATCTTGTCGATATAAACGATCTTGTTTATAATCGATGTCATATAATATGGTAGTCGTAGCGCCAGAGGTGTTATTGATATAGGCTACTGCATCTACAGATGGCGCGCCGGGATTGAGCGAAGGATCGACTGCAGCTATTGCTCCGGTCACCGGATGCAATCTCAAGTTCTGGCCCGAATTACTCACTACACGGATCCGATCGACTGTCGGATTAAAATCAAAGCCAAAAGAAGTACCTTGAAGTAAGGTCGTGAACGGCTCCGTACCTACAGCAGTCGCTGCTCCTGTAGCCATATTTATAGTGTAGAGTCTGCTAGAGCTACCGAGGGCATATAATTGAGCGGTTGCTGGCCTCATATCCAAGCCTAGTAGTTTTTCATTTGGTTGTAGACCGACGATGCTCTTAGTCACGATCGTAGATTTATTAAAAGGATTAAAAATCATAAGTCGGTTCAGATCATCTACGGCATAAGCGACCGGCGCGGTAGGTATAGCGATACCCAATATTTTTTTTGCGGCATTGCCTATAAATTGTGCTGCGCCCGTAGTCAGATTTATCATATAAAAGCGGTATTGATGATCACTCTCTGATGCACTCGCACTTCCAAATAATGCAGCTATAGCTCTGGAATTATCTGGAGAGATATCAAATCCACTTTCGCCTGAAAAGGTAACTCCTAATGAACCGACTTCTTTCAATGTCCCATCATTAGGCGGCGTTTGTAAAAATAATTTTTTGGATGTTCCGTCTATATCATACAACGATGTGGTGGAGGCACCCGCCATAGAATTGGTATATGCAGCGGAAGAAAGGGTGGCGGTAGCTGGATTGATGTTGACATCAATGGCGGCTACTTTACCGCTTTCCGGATTCAGGCGCAAATTTTGACCTTTTGAGGTCACTAATCGTATACGATCCACTGTAGGGTTAAAATCTAAGCCAACTTCATCTCCGATAATCGCGGGAGTAAATGGCTCTATTGTGACGGCTGATGCGACGCCCGTTTTAATATTGATCGTAAAGAGCCTGCTTTGATTGCTCACCCCATACAATTGGCCTGTAGCTGGTCTAAAATCAATGGCCAGGATACGTTCTCCAGTTTGTAAGCCAGAGATGGTCTGAGTGCTAAACGCTTTTATAGGCTGATCTCCAGAGTACAATACTATGCTATTGACATCCGTCAGAGCATAAAAATCATTTGAGAATCTAGAGCTTCTAGACTCTAGCAAGACTTGATCGGTAGGGTCAACGCCTTGATTTTTTTCTATGGTTTGTTCATTTTTTGAACAAGAGGAATAAAGAATACAAGACACAAAAACAACTAGCAATAAATAGAAACTATTTTTATTTTTCATAAAATCAATTTTAGATACGAATTAATCATACCTACGAATCAAAACAACAATCGGTTTTGAAAAAAGAAAAAAGAAATAGTTAATGAGAATGATCCACCCCGTACTGAATCAATCGCTGAACCTTAAAGTTTTGACGAATACTATCGCTTCATGACTAATAATTTATCAATTTTAGCACCATCCATATCAATGACTTCTAGCACAAATTCTTTCCAATGAATTCGTTCCCCAGCTTTGGGTATATGTCTGAGTTCATGCAAGATCAATCCTCCCAATGTATTAAATTCGAAATCGGGAGCAAGATCATCTAAACCAAAATAATGCAAAAAGTCTGCAAAAGGATAGTGTCCATCGATAAGCCATGATCCATCTTCACGTTCCTCAAATGAAAATTCATTTTCATAAAAATCATCTGCACCGCCGACCAAGGCTTCCAATAAGTCATTCATAGTGACCATACCTTGCACCTGGCCATATTCATCCGTGACTATACCAAAATGAATTTTGGTGTCCTTAAACTGTTGCAATGCCTTGTATGCGCTCGTGTTTTCAATGAGGTACTTAGGCTCTTTGAGATAATCAACCAATTGAAAATGATCATCATCAATATGGGTAAATAAATCTTTAAGGAATACTACGCCTTTGACGCTGTCTTTATCTCCATCCATGACGGGGTAGACGGAGTGCAGTTCATCACTCACTTGTTTGCGCACGGCATCAGCAGTATCGTTAGTGTCCAGAAAAACGATTTCGTTGCGATGCGTCATCAAGGAGGATATTTTACGGTCGCCTAAATGAAACACCCGTTCGACAATATCTTGTTCGATCGCCTGTACTTCACCTCCATCCGTGCCTTCCTGTATGATTTGTTTGATTTCTTCCTCCGTGACTTTGCTGTCAGGTGCTGATTTTAATTTAAAAAACTTGATAAACAAATCCCCGGTGTGCGTCAATAACCATACAAATGGTGATACAATCGTAGAAAGTGTCTTCATGGGCCTGGCCAAGAACTTTGAGATGCGCTCAGGATAGATCAGGCCTATTCGTTTAGGTATAAGCTCTCCGAAAACCAAGGAGAAAAAAGTAATCAAAACAACCACGATGGCTACAGCGATATAATGCGCATACGGGAATAAAGCCGGATAAACCTCTAACCGAGCCTGAAGCTTATTCGTAATATTTTCCCCACTATAGATACCCATTAAGATACCTATCAGTGTGATCCCAATTTGTACCGTAGATAAAAACCGATTTGGAGAAAGGGCAGTTTCTAAAGCAATTTTAGCATTGACCTCACCTCTTTTGGCGGCAGATTCAAGTCTGCTTTTACGCGAGGATACTAAGGCAATCTCTGCCATGGAGAACAAGCCATTCAATAAAATTAAAAAGAATAGAAAAAGTATTTCCATGCGTGACTTAATCGTGGCTTTTGGGGAGACCTAAAATGCACAATTTCAATGCAATAATACAACATTCTTTGCTTTTTGCTTAGAAGTGCCTAAATGATCAACACCTATCTCGATCGTATCTCCTTGATGCACAAATCGTTGCGGGTTTCTGCCTAGACCAACTCCAAATGGTGTTCCGGTACTGATCACATCACCTGGTAGGAGCGTCATAAATTGGCTGATATAATGCACCAGGTACCTCACTCCAAAAACCATATCCGAGGTCGATGAGTCTTGCACAGTTTCACCGTTGAGCAAAGTCCAGAGCCGAAGATTTTGAGGGTCGGGCATCTCATCTTTAGTCAAGATAAATGGACCGAGTGGTGCAAAATGATCACAACTTTTGCCTTTCACCCATTGACCACCACGCTCCAACTGGTATGCCCGCTCGCTGTAATCATTGTGAAGGCAATAGCCAAAAATATAATCTTCAGCTTTATCTAAAGGCACATAGGAAGCTTTCTGACCTATGATGAATGCCAACTCTACTTCATAATCCGTCTTCACTGAACCCGGAGGAATCAACACATCATCATAAGGTCCGCAGATAGAGGTGGTCGATTTAAAAAACAATACCGGCTCCTTTGGCACTTCCGCTCCGGTTTCCTTGGCATGCAATGCATAATTGAGCCCTACGCATATGATTTTGGATGGCCGAGCTAATGGCGCACCCAATCTTGTCGTAGGATCTACCTCTATATAGGAATCGTGATCAGCGACATAAGTATGCAGTTCTGATACTTGGCCGGATGCAAAAAATGATTCATCATAATCTGGAATGACATCGCTGACATCTATGTAGCGGCCATCATTTAAGATCAATCCTGGTTTTTCGAGGTCAGTGGGTCCAAAACGAATGAGTTTCATGTAATTATAATTAAGATTTAGGAGTTAGAAAGGAAGGTTCAGCAATTAGATTTTTTAAATTGTTAAGGCTAGTTACGTGTTCAATTTAATAAATCCACCATCAATAGGAAAATCTGTGCCTGTGACAAAGGATGCCTCATCAGAGCATAGATACAGTGCGAGACTTGCTATCTCAGTCGGCTCCCCCATACGGCCGATAGGTTGAGTCTTTGCTAATTTTTCAAATATTTCATTTTCCCGACCAGGGTAGTTTTTTGCCAAGTATCCGTCCACAAACGGAGTATGCACCCGACCAGGGCTTATACTATTGCATCGTATGCCATGATGTACATAATCTTTTGCTACAGATCGGGTCATGGCGAGCACTGCACCTTTGGATATCGAATAGGCGAATCGCTCTGCGATGCCGACTGTGCCTGCCACAGAGGCTATATTGAGTATAATGCCTTGGTTTCGCCCCATCATATAGGGTAGTACGCAATGGATCATGTGATAGTAGCCTTTCACATTGATGGTATACACCTTGTCAAGATCTTCGGGACTGGTATTTTGAGCAGTGCCGATGTGTCCTATGCCCGCATTGTTGATCAGGATGTCTATTGGATATAAGTCCTCGATAAAAGCTATCGTGGTTTCAATCTTATTGAGGTCAGTCACATCGACGACAAAAGCTTCCGCATCAAAACCCAGACTGTTTACCATTTCTTTTGCCTGCTCTGCTGAAGCCTCGTCACGATCAAAAATCAGGACCCTGGCACCTTGCGCAGCTAGGGTATTCGCTATTGCCAGCCCGATACCACTACCTGCTCCGGTGATGATTATATTTTTTCCTTTTAGACTAAACATACCTTATAATTTAAAGACTAATTTGGCCTCCATCCACTTACCGCCCGGTGGCAGTCCTGGTAATCCTTGTTGATAATCCCACATTAGTTTTTCCCACTCTGCTACCCGTGGATTGTTGCGATCCATTTCCATTTTTCGCTCAAAACTGAAAGTAGCATCACCTTCAATGATCAGGAAAAGCCTGTTTAATACTCTATAGATCTCCATATCGACGATACCAGAATCTCTGAGACTCTGTAATATGTCAGGCCATACGGCTTCATGGTATTTTTCATATTCTGCTATCAGTTGTTCATCATCTTTGAGATCAAGTGCAAAACAATATCGCATACTATTTTATTTACAAATTTGAATTTTTGATCAAAAAAATTGGGAACGAAAAGGAAGTCAACCACATCATGTCAACATTCTGTCCAAGTGCGTATAACCTCCATCTACGAAAACGTATTGAGCGGTGATGTGAGATGCCCTGGGAGATAATAAAAATACGGCCATATCGGCTATCTCTTGAGGCTGGGTGAATCGTCTTTCAAAAGGGATCTTGGAGGCTATGATTTCTTTTTTGGCTAATGGATCGGGGAAGGTACTTACCCACCACTCATAGAGCGGTGTCCATACTTCTGCAGGTACCAATGCATTGACCCGAATGCTGTAGGGCAGTAACTCGGCTGCCCAATCTCGCGTCAGCCCCAAGATACCCGCTTTGGCACACACATAGCCTGATGTACCCCCTTGACCGGTAATCGCTGTCTTAGAGCTTGTATTGAGTATAGTGCCTTTGCTTTTTTTCAAATAGGGTAGACAGACATGAGCCATATTATAATAGTGCATCAGATTTTTTTGAAGGCTGGCTTCAAAAGCTTCTGGATTGCCGTTTTCCAGGCCTACATTATCGTTTATACCTGCATTATTAAGGAGTCCATCTACTCGTCCAAATCGATCAGCAGCAAAATGAACTGCATCATGGCATTGATCAAATAAGGTCAGATCAGTTTTAATAAAAATCGATGTGCCTCCGGCTGCTTTGATTTCATTGGCCAGCAAAGCTCCGGCAGCGTCATCTTTATCTATGATGACTGGTATAGCCCCTTCAGCGACCATGGTGAGTGCTATAGCCCTGCCGATACCTTTAGCACCTCCGGTGATCAGATATACATTGTCTTTTATTCCTAAATCCATTATAGATCTAAGTTATAAAAACGGACCGCATTTTTACTAAATAAATTTTCTTTTTCTGCTTCCGACCAACTTTCAGTATATGTTTTGACAATGTCCAACACATTTTTATAACTACCTGCTAGCAGACATACCGGCCAATCCGAGCCAAACACCATACGCTCTGGTCCAAAGACATCGGTGATGGTATCCAATACCGGGATGAAGTCGGGGTAGCGCCATTTTTTCCAATCCGCTTCGGTCACCATACCAGAGATTTTACAGAATACATTGGGCAAATCTTTAAAGTTTTGCATCAAATCTCGCCAATGGTCAAAATGTTTGAGGCGGATATAGGGCTTGGCGAGATGATCGATTATAAATTTTTGATTGGGAAACTTTTTACATAGATGATAGGCCGAAAACAAATGTTTCGGATAAATCAATAAGTCATACGTAAGATCCAAATCTGCCAAGCGGGCTATGCCACTTAGAAAATCAGGTTGTTGCATAAATTCATCATGTTCCGAAGAAATAACATGCCGAACTCCTTTAAATGGTGGGAATGATTTAAAATATTCCAACCGCTCTTGGGCTTTGTCTGCGCATAAATCCACCCAGCCCACTACGCCTTTGATGTATAGATGCTGCCGGGCATGGTTGATCAATTCCAAAGTCTCTTTTTCAGTAGATGAAGCCTGGACACTCACACAGCCAGATATGTTATTGATCTGGTAAAGTTCTTCTAGATCCGCTGGCAAAAAATCATTGCGCAACATTTTCATTTCTTCATCGATCCATTGGTATTCATTAGGCGTATAGGTCCAAAAATGTTGATGAGCGTCGATGATCTGCATAAGGTACTTCTAGGGCGAATGTAAGCAATAGTTGTAAGTATATCTTTTACACATTTTTTATTTTTGTGACTGACTTAAATATCTCTTATGAGCCGTTTTAAAGATTGCCAGCTTTATTCCTTTTGTTTACTGTTGAAAATCAATGAAATACAAAATCAACTGTACAAGTAAACTAAAATATCTAAATTTAAGGCTAAAGCTTTCTGTTGAAATTTTGATTATTACACGACTTTAAAAATTGGTTTTTGTTTTATGAAAAACATATTTGTTTTAGCGCTAGTTCTGGGATTTGCCACGACTGTATGGTCTCAAAAAGTATATACAGCAAAGCAGATTGACGCATTTAAGTCAGAACTCCTGACCAAAATAAATGGCCAACAAAAAATGGCACAGGTCATGGTCGATAAAGTTTTCAGCTTTGCTGAGTTAGGCTTTCAAGAATCCGAGACCTCTAATTACTTGTGTGGTATTCTGGAGAAAAATGGATTTCAAGTGACCAAAGGTATTTCAGGAGTGCCGACGGCATGGTGGGCAAAGTGGGGTAGTGGCAAGCCGGTGATCGCTATAGGCTCTGATCTAGATTGTATCCCAAAAGCATCTCAAAAACCCGGCGTCGCGTATCATGACCCTATCGTACCTGGAGCCCCAGGGCATGGTGAAGGGCACAACAGTGGTATGCCCCTTAATATCTTGAGTGCGATCGCTGTCAAAGAAATCATGCAACGAGAAAAAATGAGTGGGACATTGATCTTATGGCCTGGAGTCGCAGAAGAGTTAGTAGCCACTAAGGCCTATTATACGCGTGATGGATATTTTGATTCGGTGGATTTATGCATTTTCACACATGTCAATAGCAATCTCAGCGTATCCTATGGTCAAGCACAAGGTACCGGACTCATCTCGGTGGAATACGAATTTGAAGGGGAGGCAGCTCATGCCGGATTTGCTCCATGGCGTGGACGGAGTGCGGCAGATGCTGTAGAGCTTATGAATATAGGATGGCAATATCAGCGGGAACATTTGGATCCATTGCAACGATCACACTCCGTCATCAAAAACGGTGGCGATCAACCAAATGTAGTCCCATCTAAGGCCTCTATATGGTATTATTTCCGCCATATTACCTATCCTCAGATTATAAATCTCTACGATAAAGCAAATCGGATAGCGGATGGTGCTGCAATGATGACTGGCACCAAAGTCACTCGCAAAGTATTGGGTTCGGCATGGCCTCGACATTTTAGTAAACCTATGGCAGAGGCAGCATATCAGAATATACGCAAGGTAGGACTGCCCACCTGGTCGGAGCAAGATCAAAGTATGGCCAAAGGGCTGCAGATCGAGGTAGCGTCAGGAGTGAAGGACGGCCTAACTACTAAATTAGATACCTTAGAAGCTCCTCGAGGCAATCCTGTAAGCGGTGGGTCTGATGATATCGGTGATATCTCCTGGAAATTACCAACGATCACGTTAGGTTATCCATCAAATATACCAGGTTTGCAAGGGCACCATTGGTCCAACGCAGTGGCAATGGCTACCCCAGTAGCTCACAAAGGTGTGATCGCCGGAGCCAAAGTAGAAGCAATGACTTTGATCGATCTCTTGACCAAACCGGAGATCACTAAAGAGGCCTGGGAATATTTTAGAAGTGAACAAGGTATGGAAATCAAATACACGCCGATGGTAGGTACAGACGATAAGCCGGCCATCTATCTGAATAAAGAGACGCAGGATAATTTTAGACCCTTACTAAAGCCATTTTATTATGATGAATCTAAATACAATACCTATCTCGAACAATTAGGCATTACCTACCCTACGCTCAACCCTGTGCCCAAAAAATCATAAAACCAAACGCCAGTTTTTTCTTTCCTAATCCGACTATATTTTGCAGTCCAAAAATCGAATCATTCCTGCTGAGGAATTTGTATTTCTAGAGGGACCCAAGCCCAGGTTTTATGAGTTTATATTCGCATTTAAAGTCTGGTTGCAGTTTATTAAAGGCTTTAGAGTGTTGCATTTTATTGGCCCTGCTATCACCGTGTTTGGCAGTGCTAGGCCTAAGCCGGATCATCCATATTATAAATTAGGAGAGGAGATTGGAAAACGAGTAGCGGAGCTGGGTTTCACTACAGTCACAGGTGGCGGACCCGGGCTTATGGAAGCTGCTAATAAAGGGGCATTTGAAAATGGCGGGAAATCGATAGGCATCAATATTGTCCTGCCTTTCGAACAGTCTGAAAATCCATACTTGCATGAGTCGGTGACTATAGATTATTTTTTTGTACGAAAAACGTTGTTGCTAAAATACTCCTACGCTTTCATCGTATTGCCAGGAGGATTTGGTACTCTGGATGAATTGTTTGAGACGCTTACATTGATGCAAACCAATATTGTCCATGATTTTCCCGTCGTCCTGATCGGCAAGGCTTATTGGAATAAATTGTTTGAGTTCGTGCACTATATGTCAGAGGAAAAAACAATATCGCCTGAAGATATTTATTTGATCAAAATAACGGATTCCCTGGATGAAGCATTTGAATATATTCAAAAGTATATCGGGGATCACTATAAGATTGAAAAAAGACGAAAACCGCTGTGGTGGTTATTAGAAAAGACTTGAAAAGAGGACTTGAAATCGATACTTATCAGGAAAGTAAGGCTTAAATAACCCCTACAGCTTTCACCAGATACGTACAAAAAAAAGGTAAAGCCACCCAAAACCATTCTGGCTTGACCGCCAAAAAGACCAATATCACTGCCAGTGATATCAGGGTGTAAGTCCACATGAGTTTAGGGGATTCATTCTTTATTTCTGACATGATATGTATTTAAAATGTGTGCCGCAAAAATAAGGAATCATTTAGTATTCCAGCAGCTATTCTACCGTAGGCGTTTTTATTAACAAAAAAAAGGTGCGGAAATCCTTGATTTTAGAATTCCACACCCATTTTTAGGGGTCTAAACGGTCGGTTAAAACATCATTTTATAGCCAAGATTCATCCCAAATCCGTAGTTTTTCATACGCAAATCCACAACGGTGTTGTCAACTACCCGATTAAATCCTTGAGCATAATTGAATTGAGCGATGAGGGCACCTTGACCAATGTTGAATTCTGCCCCGACACCTGCATTTGCTCCGATTTCAAACCGATTGTAAATATTTTGGTTTAGATTAAGTTTAGTCTTAGTTAGGTTAATATCGATTAAAAAATTAGCTCGAGTGCGAATATCGCCATTGACTGCATAGCCAGCTGTAGGACCCGCAAATACGTATGCAGCGATAGGGCCTGTTGATGCAGTATATTTTATGTTAAAAGGCACCTCGACATATCTAAAAGTGGTGATGGCCTCTACGCCTACACGCATAGGCACATTAAGTACATCCATACTGAGGTGTTCACTCACATGAAATCCTTTTTCTTTAAATGCGAGACCTGTGGAAAAACTAAATGGTCCTGCTGATATAGGTTGATGCCACAGTGCTTGTATTTGCAGTCCTCCATGGAGAGTTCGGTCAGGTCGAACAGATTCGGACAAGCCTTTGATCGTGACATTTGAGAATGAAGGTCCGATAGATAATTCAAGACCGGGTTGAGCTATAAGTGACAGGCAACTCAACAAAATACCCCAAGTAAGTACTATTTTTTTCATGATAATTGATTTGATATAATCACGAAAGCCAAGGGTTAAGTAGTGTTAAGGCGGGATCAAGGTTTTATTAAAAAAAAGAATACTTTGATTATATAGGACTATCCTTTCAACGAAAACTTGTAACACTGATCCCCATCTTCAAGCAAAAAAAAACCGCAATCATCACCAGATGAAAGCGGTTTTTAGTTCTGTGGAATTTTATGGCTCTAATTAAGCAGTTTTTTTAAACAAACCACCAATTAATGAGCCTGCACCACCGCCTACTAAAGCAGTGAGGATAGATGCAATGTCCAGGCCGCCAGAAGCGCCATCAGCAGCTCCGGTGCCAAATAAGCCTAAAGCTGAAGTAATGAGGGGCAAAATATTGCCACCGACCGCGCCGGACAGCAGATTGCCGATCAAGCCCAAGCCATTTTTTTTGAGCAAGCTGGCGAGCCAGCCGCCGCCGGCGCCAAACACCGCATTGAGTAAATAAGGAACAATTGTTTCCATAACATTTAAGGTTTAAGGTTAAAAATTTTCTTTACAAATTATGGTATCGAATATACTCCAATAATTTTAACATTTTACCCAGGCAGCGAATTAAGTTTTTGGATAGCAGATTGGATATACTCTTTAAAAAAAAATTTTAATTCTGATATAATGGTTTTCAGAATTGTATATCAGAATATTATTGCTAAATGGTGAAAATAAATGATTTTTATTTCAAATCACGCTCAATGATCTTTCCGTCAGCTTTTTGTTTTAGGATGATTTTATGCCGGCCATCATGGGTCACTTCTTCTTTTATAAAATAATGATCTTCATCATACTCCGTATAGCCGGATATTTTTTTGAGTCCGGTCTGGCCACGCCATTCTTTTAAGGGGATCTCTTCCCATTTGCCACTGGATGCTGATGCATAACAAGCATCTAGGATCGCGTTTACAATGTACCCGTCGTAAAAGGTCTCCGCTGGCATTTTATGTTGCTCTGCAGATGTAAACATATCGGTAAACATATGATTATAGCCTAGTTCATTGACTTCGTCGCCCACTGGAAAAAGCCAACCTGCATTGGACTCCGATTTTTCAGCTACATAATCAGCGCCTTTACCTGAAGTAAATGCCTCAAAGCCGGTGCGTAAAAAACTATTAATCCATATCGTACCTTCAGTCCCCATGACTTCATCACGCAGATCCATGCCACCTCTAAATGACCAGCTGGTTTCAAACTGACCAATAGCTCCATTTTCATATTCGATCAAGGCGATAGCATGATCTTCAGCATCGATAGGTTTGGCTTGCGTGGCGGCCCAGCAAAATGCACGCACAGGTTTAATATCTTTACCAATATAGTTTCTAGCTATTTCTACACAATGGCAGCCCAGATCCAGCATGCAGCCTCCACCGGCTTGCTCTTTATCCCAAAACCAATCACTGTGAGGCCCGGGATGTGTCTCGCGAGACTTTGCCCACAGGATCCTACCCAAAGATCCGGACCTGGTCATGGATACAGCTTTCAAAAACTTTGGAGTATAACAAAGGTCTTCCAGATACCCGGAGAAGATACCGGACTGCTCTACAGCTTGTAGCATGCGATACGCCTCTTCACCATTTCTTCCCAAAGGTTTAGTACAGATTACATTTTTTTTATGCTTCGCACATAATAATACTGCCGTCTCATGTACATTATTAGGCAGCGCTATACACACCATCGTGACTTCAGGGTGGGCGATGATGTCCTCCATATTCACAGACCATATGCTACAGCCGTAATCGGCAGCAAATTTTTTAGCACTTTCTTCTCTTCGGGCGTAGATGGCGATCACCTGATCTCTGCTGCGCTGGCCGTGGATCGCTTCGGCATAAAATCTGCCTATGAAACCCGAGCCTAACATTGCTATTTTTTGCATAGTCATTAATTATTCGAATTATTCGAATCATTCGTCATTCGAATTTCTTTATTCGTCATTCTCTATTCGTTATTCCTTAATCGTAATATTTTTAAAAGACACCACATCATTATGTCCTTGCAAGGCTATTTTACCTTTATGGTGGGCATTGGCATATGGCCATTTTGCAAATTTGCTTTTAGCTACAGTAGCAGACCAGGCACTGTCGCCATAGGTATATTTGACAACCTTTTTGCCATTGACCCAATGGGTGATTACATTTTTTTTGATTTGGATTTTACCGTGATTCCACTCGCCTGCAGGTTTTGAAGGCAGCGATTGTGGTTCATGCATGTCATAATTAGCTCCGGTCAACTGTACTCTATTCAATTTTGCAGGGTAATTGACATCATCGATAATTTGAAATTCGGGTGCGGAAGCATACGTTGCAAAGTGTGCCGCGTCATCGATTTCTACAACTTTGTAGATCACCCCGCTATTGCCTTTGGGGCTTACCATAAAATCGAATTCCAATACAAAATCTCCATACTCTTTATCTGTCACGAGATCCCCCCCCTTGCCATCTGTAGTCAGGATGCCGCCATCTTTGACCATCCAGCCTGCGGTAGTGGTTTTTTTAAAGGTATGCCAACCTTGTAGCGAGGTGCCATCAAACAATTTGACTTTGGATTGCGCCATCACAAGTGTTGTACTCAAACACAACATGGATATCATAATATATTTCATGAGCTAAATTTTTTCTGAAACTTACGAAAAAATCCATGAAGCCTTGACTTTTAAAAGATGATTTTATATTTAAATTTTGATTGGTATATCAGCACCGCAATACGTGGCCCTGTCCCATTTCTTTTGCCCAATTCATTCAAAACTTCGTAAATTTCGTTGCTCAAAATCTTATCAATCATAATACGTAAAGTCATGAAATCTAATCCTTACTCCAGAAGACAATGGTTTAAAACCAGCCTCGGCATGATGGCGGCGGCAGGTTATGCTCACACCTTACGAGCTGATGAACAGCTTTATGCCAATCAGATCCACCCTATGACCGGACGATGGATGCTGGATGTGCCACCTACGATGAAAGCCAGGCTTACCTCCAATGAAAATCCTTATGGACCCTCGGATAGAGCCAAGATGGCGGTCATCGAAGGCTTCAAAGATGCCAATCTTTATTCACGCCACGTAGCCATCGAGTTCAAAAATAAAATCGCCTCATATGAAGGGGTCAAAGCAGATCAGGTATTCCTCTGCGCCGGTCTTTCGGAAGTGCTCAACTTATTGGGTTCAGTCACCGGGCTGCAGCAAGGTGATATGGTATCAGCACATCCGACTTTTGATCTCATGCCTGCACTAGCAGGCAAAGTAGGCGGCAAATGGATACAGGTCCCCCTCAATGCCAGGTATCAACATGACCTACCAGCGATGGAAAAGGCTGTCACAGCTAAAACTAAACTCGTCTATATCTGCAATCCCGGCAATCCATGTAGTACTATTGTCGACCCAAAAGAACTAGCGGCATTCTGTGATCGGGTCAGCAGTAAGACGCTGGTCTTTGTCGATGAAGCCTATAATGATTATATCCCTGATGCAATCAATCATACCATGATCGATAAAGTACGAACAGGTAAAAATGTAATGATCGGCAGGACCATGTCTAAAGTGCATGGATTTGCAGGATTACGACTGGCCTATGTGCTCGCTCAAGCCCCATTCGTCAAGGAACTGGAAAAATATCGTACATGGGAATTCAGTATGAATGCTCCAAGCATGCACGCAGCCATAAAGACCATCGACGACGAAGCCTTCAAACAATCGTGTATCAAAAAGAATAATGAAGCTCGGGAGATGACCGTGTCTGTCTTACAACAAATGGGTTACACTCCACTGCCGTCGTATACTAATTTTATCATATTTCAGATCAAGAAGGAAGGTGGTGCTTTTGTGCAGACTATGCAGGAAAGAGGCATTGGCTTGCGATCCTGGGCATTCAATGAAATGCAGTGGTGCAGAGTGAGCATCGGCACCATGGATGACATGAAAATGTTCTTAGGAGCGATGAAAGAAGTATAAAGCTTTAACAAAAATTCGATTAGCGTATTATTCTCCGAACAAAAAAGCCCGAAAAGATCTCTCTTTTCGGGCTTTTACATTTAGGTCAGCTGCGAGTTGTTACTCGAACTTATTGTACAATCAACGATTTAGCTACCACTCCTTTTTCAAAACCAATTTGTACAAAATACACTCCCTGAGTAAGTCCATTTCGTTGGATAGTATAGTTGTTGGTATTTAATCTACTGACCTGGCGTATCGCACGACCATTGATATCAAAAATTGTGACTGACTTGATCGGATGCGCAGGATTCGTTTGCAGCACCGTCTGATCGACCATAGGATTGGGCATCATCTTGAGCCCTACCTGAGTATCTTTGATGAGATCAGGTGTAGCTACAAAAGTTCCGAGGTTTAATACTGCAAAAGCCCGAGGCGCAAAATACGCAATGATCGTATCGATATAGCGTCTGGCTTTAGCAGCTGACATATCAGGATTGGTCGCAAGGCCATTAATATTGTTAGTAGGAGCAATCTTGGAGATGACTGCAGTATCCCACCAGTTCCAAGGATCAGAGTCAAATGGTGCAGCGGGATTGCCATTGATAGGATATAGACCTTCTATTCCATCATTCTTTTTATTGGCGTTTTGGGTATAGATATCGTTTAGTTTGAGATCGCGCATTTTTTTATTCAAACCCAGCTTGTCTGTTTTTTGTACAGCGAGATAAGAGCCTTGGACCAAAACAACAGGTAGGGGAGCGTCAGTTCCACGAGGTACATTTACAATACCTTCTTTATAAGGTGCAAATGGATCTCTAGGTTCATGATAGCCGATCATCGGGATATCTGAAGCATCAATCCACTGGGTATCCGCTAAAGCTCCACCCATATTTACACATAATTGAAAATCAGAATTAAATCCAATATGATTAGGTATACTCAATGTATCGCCAGAGGCAGGGTGTCTTCCATAAGCTGTACCATAGATGTCGCCATGTATGGATTGAATGATATATGGATCAGGCATACCATCACCGTTAATGTCAGCACCGATAAATTTATTGCTGGATTTTAAAACAATATCCAAATAATTATCCATGGTGGCCGCGGCCATACTGATATAGCCACCAGTACCCTGACCCCAAGCTACGATCTTAGAAGTATCCACTCCATAGGGATTGCCAGCGGCCTTAGCTGTTAATTTAAAAAATCGAATTGCAGTCCTGAGGTCTTGTACACCCCGATAGGCGGCATTGATCAGCGTATTAACGCGCTCAGTCTGGGTAGTTGCTACTGGATTCCATCCAGATCGATAATCAATCGCGGCTACCACATAACCCATTTTAGTTAATCTGGTACAGATCTCAATGAGTGCAGAGTCGATGGGGAATCCCATGCCCAACTGGGCAAGACCAGCTAAAGCAGCACCAGGAGCCGAAGTCCGACCATTTGTACCGCCATTCACCGGGAAAGGTAAAAAATTGCCCGTGTGGATATAAATGACCAAGGGCCGGTTTTTAACTGTATCGCCTTTGGGCGTAAATATGCTGACTGGCAAAGGGACCTTAATGAATCTTGGGCTTGCCAGCACTGTTATATTTTCGCCATAAAACGTATTTGTCACATTGAAGGAGTCAAATACCTGGTGTATGTATCTCACTTTTTGACCCAAAAGCGTCGTAATGCTCAAAGCCAACAGTAAGGAAAAACTAAGGAGTAATTTTTTCATATCGGTTTTTTATTAAATCAAGCCGTTAAATTATACAAAATTTGCTTTTCAAAAGTTAATTTTTTTTCATGTCGTACAATAAGGTGATATAAGCCAGGCGTCCTATTTTGGGACCACCGTAGACTTGGAATTGTTTATTGTTCAACAGATTGGAGGCTCCGATTTTGACAGTCGTGTGCAAAGGCCTGAGCTTCCAATTGATCTGACCATCCAAGAGGTCATACGTAGGGATAAAGCCGGTAAATTGAGGGGAACCTTCAAAAACAAACGAATGGATCCATTTGTAGGTGAGATTGAATCCAAAATTATTGACTCTCATGCCACCCATGCGTAACGGAATATCTCTGCCACTGACCCCTATATTAAATTTGTGTTCAGGAGTATTAAATGCAGGGATAATCGGATCATCAGCAAATTCTTTGTTTAATTTGTTCCAGGAATAATTGCCTTGAAGTTGATAGTATTGATTGAAGAAATAGCTAAGCCCGATGTTAGCCCCTTGAGTAGTCACCTGATTGGTTGAGTTAGCGGCATATCGGTATGCTTGAATAGCCCGTGGGAAACCCGTGACTGCATCGAAAGTACCAGTAGCTCCTATATTATAACCCAGAAAATCATTATAAATACTAAAATAGTAACCCATATCTGCGTATAAACTATTGAATAGTGTGGTTCTGTAGCCAACTTCAAAAGTTTTTACTTTTTCAGGCCGGATAGGATCTATATCAAAATATTTTAATTTTCTGAGATCTAGTGTATTTACATAGTCAAGGAGCGACTCTATGGTGATCAGGTCTTTAACTCCATTGATATTGCCGGCCAATATGGCCCTACCTACATTGAGGAAAAGATATTGATCCGTCAAAGTGGGATTGCGTATAGCACTGGCAAATGAAAGGCGTAAAAAATTTCCAGGTTTTGGTTTAAACACGATCGATGCAGCCGGGCTAAACAAGAAATCAAAATTTTCATTTTTGTCCACACGTGCTGTGCCTGAAAAAGTCCATCGATCGTCGTTCGATTTCTTTTCGATACCGGAATAAAATCCGTATTCAAAGTTGCTGATCTTGATGCCCGCCGTATCATAAAATATAGTCCCTTTACTCCGCGGTGTGTACAATCGTATGTTGCCTCCCACGGTCCATGAATTTAAAAAAGATGGTTTGAATTTATATTCCCCTTGTGCATGATAAAGGGATGACCGATCGTAAAATCGGGTGCCTCCGTCTGTACTGTAATTGTTTCGGATTTTTTCAAACTCTTGATTGAATCGATCTGTCCCGGGCTCAAATCTATTTTGACTTTGCACCAGCGTATTCCCTTTATCTGCAAATATTTTGGCCTGACTGTGGAGATCGGTCAATAAGGCCTGATGTTCATTGATCCATTTGTTAGCACCCGCGCGATCAAAACTAAATGAAACCGTACCATCCGGATTGATCACAGGTACTAGTTTTGGATAACCTTGCTCATAAATTTTTGGTTCAAGATTTTTTTGCCAATTATTGAGGTAATCTGATGACCAGTCCCGATTGGACTTGGCATTAGATTGCAACTTTAAAGCCGCAAAGTATGGATCATATGAATTCCCGGCGTCATCTTGAGTCATGTAGGCCCGGATAAAGTATTTGTTTGCTTTTTTAAGTTCGACCCGGCCTTGAAAAAATAAAATGTCCCGCAGTGAAAATCGATTGTCACCTTGATATACTGTTGTACCATTGCCCAGATTACCAGCCAGAATGACCTCCGGAGATTCCTCTTTTAATCGCGGTTTGGTCCGAAAATGAAAAGCAGTATTGGCTTTTATATTTCTGGTTTTATAATCTACCAGGTCGATTTCTTTGTACCCTGATCGGTGCCATACACCGACTCCCGGGAATAACCAGGGTGGGGAAGAGGTGAGGTCATTACCCGTCTGATACTCATCGCCATAGATATTGATAGCATCAAATCCTCCAGGATTGGTAGCCGATGAGACTGTGCCGGTGACAGGTTCATAATTATCTGCTACCCAATCATCGGCTCGGAGGTAGGAGAAATTTACTTTATATCCAAAATTTTCAAACCCATCTTTATTCTTGGTGGTCTGTGCCCAACGGAAGGCTGTTTCGAAAAGATTACGCTCGCCATATTTTGCATAAAAACTTAATCCTTTCTGAAAAAAGGGGTTTTTTGTTTCCATGCTGATGACTCCATTAAATGCATTGGGTCCATAAAATGAACTGCTGGCTCCTTGCACCAAATCTACTTTTAAGACATCGAGTTCAGAAGAACCTAAAAAATTACCTAAGGAAAAATTCAATCCCGGAGCTTGATTGTCGACACCATCTATGATTTGTAAAGATCGCACAGGACTCGTGCTATTAAAGCCTCTAGTATTGATTACTTTAAATCCGAGTGAAGCAGATGTAAGGTCTACTCCTTTGAGCGCGCCCAGACCATCGTAAAAATTATCACTCGCAGTTTGTTTGATCCCTAGCAGATCTAATGATTCTACGGTCAGGGGCGAAGCTTTTTGTTTGTCCGAAATGCGTTGCCCGGTGACTTCTACTGCAGCTATGGTCATGGCTTCAGTCTCTAATTTTATATTTAAAACAATCTTTGCATCTATCACTTCAACATCCCTAGCCACGAAGCCAAGATAAGATATGGTCAAGGTAGCCGGGAGAGAATTGACTTTGATCTCGAATGTTCCATCGTAATCTGTGACGGTACCATTGGTAGTACCTTTTACGAGCACACTAGCACCAATCAACGTTTCGCCAGACTCTTCATCTACCACCTTGCCTCGGATCGTTTGGCTCCATACCAAACTACAGAATATCAGGCTATAGCAGGCAGTTAGTACAATCTTGGTTTTCATCTTCATTCATTTTAGAAATAACAAGATAGCGTAATTTCAAAAAAATATGAAATTTCGCTCCAAAGCCACCTTTTTCGGAAGGCGGATTTAATATTTAGGCTTTGATTTTAGAGTTAATTTATCCTAATAACAGTTGAACTAAGTCTTTTTGGAGTCATGCATCTGGCGCCGCAGGGTCTCTTGATCTTCGATACGTTTTTCCAATATCTGGATATAGTATTTTGCTTTTTTATCATTAAATTGGGTGTAGGCGTCTTTGGCAAATTGCAGCGCCATATTGAGCTGACCATTGACTTCAGCCGCTACCGCGAGATTATAAGTGGCTTTACCAGCAGCATCGGCATCTGAATTTATGCCTGCTATTTTTTCCCAGATAGATGCTGCCCTTGGCCACTCTCCGGCATCGGCATATCGAGCTGCTTGCTCAAATCGATCTTTATTGTTTCCTTTTATAGATTTGTGATAGGTGCGGGCCAGCGTAATCCAGGTTGGGGCTATGCGTTTTCCATACTTCGCGCCCAATTTTTCTGCTATGCTGCGTACGATTTCATACGTTTTTTTAAGATTTAAAGTTGCTTGATTAGCCGTACTTGTTCCACTGCTAGTGACATCCTCATAATCCGAATCTTTAAATTCATCAAGCATGACCCGATTTTTAGGATCATAAAATCTCCAGCCCAGATTGACCCGGCCATTTCGTTTGCCGTCATATACGATTTTGGTGATCTCGACGCCATCTTTATTTTTTTCTTTGATCGACCTTGTTGTGGTAGAAGACTGAATATCCGAGTCAAACATTTCGATAGCTACCAGCGCATCACCCTGATACTGTTTGCATAATCGCTCTACTTCTGCCCAAGATAATGGGGGAGCATATGCCCTGCCACTACGCGTACCTTCTAGCTCGACTCCTGAATAAATTGTTTGAAACCTAGGGGTACGTGTCAGGGCGGCACTCAGCGCATCGATGGCTCTTCGGCGACCTTCTTTGTCTTGTTGATATTCCTCACCGGTGAGCACACTTTCTACATTAGTCCAAAATCCACCCGCAGGTTTGCTGCGGTCGATGAGTACTATTTTTTGGATATGTTCCGGGATGATGAGATCGGCGGGTTGTAAGACCTGGATTTTGGCCGTCGGCTTACATGCTATTGAATAACATATACTGATGGCCAATACTATTCGAGGAAAGTTTTTCATAAGCGTTTGATTAAATCAGGACGCAAGATAAGTTGTTGGCCGTATTATATTCCCTACTAAAGGGATCACTCGAATGAATTCATTCAACCACCGAGTACCTGATGCATAATATACACGGCGAAGCACCCTGTCAAAAAACCAATGGCTGCCAACCATGCGATATTTTTTAAATACCATATAAAATTTATTTTTTCCATACCCATGGCAGCTACACCGGCTGCAGAGCCTATGATCAACATACTCCCTCCTGTCCCGGCACTGAATGCAATAAAATGCCACATTTTTGCATCCATCGGTAAATCATACATCCCAATAGATGCTGCTACGAGCGGTACATTATCGATCACAGCTGACATGACTCCTATGATGGTGGCTACGATATCCCTATTAGGAAATAAGCGATCCAAAGAGGCGGATAGCATATTCAAAATCCCGAGAGATTCTAACGCATTGATAGCAAGTAAAATGCCGAGGAAAAACAAAATACTGGAAAACTCAATCCTTGATAAAGCGTAGCGTACAGAATAGTGGTGTTTGTCTTCAGCTTTCAGCTCTTTTTCAGGTATGATGTATTCAGATATAAGCCAAACAACACTAAGCCCCAACATCATACCCATCCAGGGTGGAAGATGAGTGATGGTCTTAAATACCGGTACAAATAAGAGGGCACCTACTCCTGCAAAAAGCAGGATATGACTGCTTAATAACAAGTCCTTACTTTTTTCAGTGGTTTTGGAAGTTGAGCTAATCTTGCCCTTGAATGCCGGTAAAAAAGTAGCAATCAACAAGGGTAAGCCCAAGCATATGATGGAGGGGATAGCCAGATTGATCATCAAATAATACGTACTCACTTTGCCTGCTATCCATAACATGGTAGTGGTCACATCACCGATTGGGGTCCATGCACCACCCGCATTAGCCGCGATGACTACAAAACTCACGTACCATATGCGGTCTTCGCGATGTGGTATGAGTCGTCGCAATAAGGTAACAAAGACGATGGTGGTCGTCAGATTATCTAATACGGCGGATAAAAAGAAAGCTAACCACGAAATGATCCATAATAACTTGGACTTATCCTGGGTTTGGATTTTATTGGTGATAACTTGAAAACCTTTATGCAGATCCACTAGTTCTACGATAGTCATGGCTCCAATGAGGAAAATTAGGATTTCTGCTATTTTGCCTAGGTGGTGTAATATAACCGCATCCAGAAGATGCCCAGGTGATCCAGCACTGTCGATCAGCGGCGACTTGCCTAAAGCGATCATAGTCCAGCACAATATGCCCATCAATAATGCGGGAATGGCTTTATCCAATTTTAAAGGATGTTCAAACACTATACATAAATAGCCTAAGATGAAACAGAGTACTACCGCGGTAACCATAGCTTGACTAGGATTTTAATGCCAAATTACATGAAAATATCTTAAATATCGCATGGAATTGGAGCCTAGCTTATTAGCAAGGTGACTAGCTCTTGCTTTTTGGCTATTCCATGTATCTTTGCAGCCTCAAATGGTCAAAATAGCTAATATTGAACTTGGGGATTTTCCTATACTACTGGCGCCGATGGAGGATGTCAGTGATCCACCTTTTCGTGCATTATGCAAAGCAGAGGGGTGTGACTTGTTGTACACCGAGTTTATTTCTGTAGAAGGGCTGATCCGCGATGCGACTAAAAGTATTCAAAAACTCGATATCTATCCAGAAGAACGACCTATAGGCATTCAGATATTTGGAGGTGAGATGGATAGTATGATGAAGGCCATATCCTATGTCGAGGAAGCCAATCCCGAAATCTTGGACATCAACTATGGTTGCCCGGTCAATGCGGTAGTCTGTAAAGATGCAGGTGCAGGAATACTCAGAGACATCCCTAAAATGGTCAAACTCACAAAAGCTGTCGTAGACAATACTCATCTGCCAGTGACGGTCAAGACTCGACTTGGTTGGGATCATCAAAGCATCCGAATCCATGAAGTTGTTCAAAGATTGCAGGATGTAGGGATCAAAGCTATCAGCATACATGCTCGGACTCGAGCTCAGATGTATAAGGGCGATGCAGATTGGACACATATAGCAAAGATTAAAAATGATCCGAGCATTCATATTCCGGTATTTGGCAATGGGGATATCGATACACCACAAAAGGCTAAAGAGTATAAAGAGCGATATGGACCCGACGGTATCATGATCGGGCGCGCGAGTATAGGCTATCCTTGGATTTTCAGAGAGATCAAACATTATTTGGCAACGGGTGAAATGTTATCCCCACCAGATTTGCAGGAGAGAATAAGAGTAGTCAAAGCTCATTTAGCTTTTTCAGTACGTTGGAAAGGGCCTAAGTTGGGTGTACTTGAAATGCGGCGTCACTATAAAAGTTATTTCAGGGGTTTGGATGGTATGAAGCCGTTTCGAGAGCGATTTGTCTTAGAGCCAGAGCCTGCAGGCATACTGGCCATATTGGAAGAAATAGCTGCATTCAGATATCAGCCAGAACCCGCTTTTGGTTAACTTAACGCTAATCGGCACATCGTGATTTTTAATCTCACTCCATACGAAAAAAAGGTCTTTGAAGTCGTACGCACATCGGCAGAAGCACTGGGTATCACGTGTTATGTAGTTGGAGGTTATGTTCGGGATAAATTGCTGGGAAGACCAAGTGCTGACATCGATATAGTAGCCGTGGGTGATGGGATCAAACTGGCCCAAGAGGTAGCTGGCAGATTGTATCCGATACCCAGAACAAGTATTTTTCAACGATTCGGCACCGCACAGATCATTCATGGCGATATCAATCTAGAGTTTGTAGGTGCTCGCAAAGAGTCATATCGGGAAGATTCAAGAAAACCGATGGTAGAAAATGGGACTTTAGAGGATGATCTTCGCCGTCGTGACTTCACGATCAATGCTATGGCTGTGAGTCTGAATGAAGATGATTTTGGACAATTGATAGATCTGTTTGACGGCATGAAACATCTTGAGCAAAAGATAATCAAGACGCCCCTGGAGCCAGAACGAACCTTTTCGGACGATCCATTGCGGATGCTGCGAGGCATTCGATTTGCCAACCAATTGGATTATCAAATTGACGAAGCGACTATGCAGGGCATAAAACAAAGTGCCTATCGCATTGACATTATATCAATGGAACGAATCTGCACAGAGTTGGAAAAAATATTGGCCTGTCACAGACCCTCTGTAGGATTCAAATTATTACATCAGGCCAATCTATTAAAATATTTTTTACCTGAACTCACTGCACTGGAAGGAGTAGAATATATCGATGGCAAGGGTCATAAAGATAATTTTATCCATACGTTAATGGTCGTGGATAATGTGTGTCTCAAATCCGATAATATTTGGTTGCGCTGGGCGGCGCTGTTTCACGACATCGGTAAGCCGGCCACTAAACGATTTCATGATAAACAAGGCTGGACTTTTCATGGTCATGATCTATTGGGAGCTAGCATGCTACCCAGGATTTTTAAGCGGCTCAGATTGCCTGTCGATCACAGGATGAAGTATGTGCAAAACCTGGTCCGACTTCATCTGCGACCTATCAGCTTGACTAAAGAAGAAATCACAGACAGTGCTATCCGAAGGGTGCTGTACGAAGCTGGAGACGAAGTGGATGATCTGATGATCTTATGTGAGGCGGACATCACCAGCAAAAAAGCAGAAAAAGTAAAACACATCTTAGAAAATTACCAGATCGTGAGAGCTAAGATGATCGAGATCGAATCAAAAGATCAGCTCCGCCACTGGCAGCCACCTATAGATGGAGAAGAGATCATGTCAACATTTGGCTTGACCCCATCGTTAAAAGTAGGCGTCATCAAAACCGCGATTCGCGAGGCGATTTTAGATGGGAAAATTGAGAATAACTATGAGCAGGCTAGAAAGTTTATGATCCTCGAAGCTGAAAAAATGGGCCTCAAGCCCATTTTGATCGTTTAAAAAAGTAATTAAAGTTGAAAATTTATAATTAATAACAGAATCAATTCATAATCAAATCAATAATGAAACATTTTTTCTTGACGGCCCTAGCCATTGCTTCCATTGCATTCCTCGGATGTCAAAAAGATCAATTGGCTAAAGATGATGATATCATCCAGGATTATATCCAGCAGAAAAATCTCACCATGATAAAACATAATTCCGGGCTGTATTATACGATCAATAAAGAAGGTACAGGCGCAAACCCTACACTCAGCAATACCGTGACTGTTCATTATAAAGGATTTTTGACCGATGGCTCTCAGTTTGATGGTACCACTAGCGCTCCAGCTACATTTGCATTAGGCAATTTGATAGCAGGATGGCAGATCGGAATCCCGCTGATCAAAAAAGGCGGCGATATCAAATTATTAATACCCAGTTCATTGGCTTATGGTACCAGAGGAAGTGGACCTATACCTGGTAACACGGTTTTGGTCTTTGATATCCAATTGGTTGATTTCAAATAAGCTTAGCTGCTAATATTTTAATTCCTCCAATTTCAATACAGCGGTTTTACCTTTTCGGCTGACCTTAAATAAATTGGAATAATCAGAGTCTTCGATGATTTTGATCGTATGACTGAGACCTAATTCATTTAATAAATTGATCGTGGAATTAGTGTGACCTACGATGAGAGCGTTTGAGTTTAATTTTTTTATGGCCCGGGCAAATGTATGTAAAGTATCCGGAGCATAAAGCGAGATCGGAACATTCATCAATTTACTTAGCGGTGTAGCGGTCTTTGTAGTTCGTTTGTAATTAGTACTATAGATATGTTGGATCTGCTCTTTTTTTAGTAATTCTGCCAATCGGGCTGCACGGGATAGGCCTTCTTCGGTCAGATCAGGATCTCGACTGCTGTCTACTTTTTCCGCATGTCGTACGATAAAGATAGTGGTCGTAGGGGCACAAGAGAGTATAAATAAAAGGAGTATACTTACAATAAAGAGATATTTCATGATGTTGATTTGATCTTGGCATAGATAGATGAGGCAACGAGGTAGGATGCATTATCCGGCAGCAATAATTCATTCAAATGTTTATACTCGGATTGTATATGGTCAAAATCCAACGATTTGGTACTTTGAATAAGGGTCTCTTTAGTAAAATGATGTTGAATGAGTTCCGGAATCAACGGTTTATTTAAAATCAAATTGACTAAAGATATATAGGGTATAGTCACTAATCGTTTAGCAATGTGATAGGAGAGCAAATTGCCTGTATAGCAGACGACCTGAGGCACCCCAAATAGAGCGGTCTCCAAGGTGGCAGTCCCTGAGCTGACCCATGCCAATGAAGCCATTGATAATACAGTGTAGGTCTGATTTTGAATGATAATAGGTGAGGCAAGATTTGACTTTGCAATGACCTCTTGATAAAGGGTGATCGGAAGCGCAGGTGCTGCGGCAATGACTGGAGTAAAATCGGGAAATGCAGTCGCCGCCTGAAGGAGTATCGGCAAAATTCTGATAATTTCTTGTCTTCGACTGCCAGGTAAGAGGGCTAGAACTTTTTTACCTTTTAATTGCGCTTCAGTCGCGGTGTTGGCTCTAAATGAATGGACGGTCTCGAGCAGTGGATGTCCTACATATTCGGGATAGACTTGGTAGGGCTCATAAAAGCGTTTTTCAAAAGGTAAGATCGTATACAATTGATCTACTGATGATTTTATAACTTTGGCACGACCAGGTTTCCAGGCCCATAGTTGTGGAGAAATGTAATAGAAAACAGTAAATCCATTCTTTTTTGCCCAACGGGCGATGCGAAGATTAAACCCCGGATAATCGATCAGGATCAAGGCATCCGGCCGGAAGGAAAGGATTTCTTGTTTGCAAAATGCCAAATTTTTAAAAATGGTCTTGAGATTTTGGATCACTTCTACAAAGCCCATAAAGGCAAGTTCTCTATAATGTTTTATGATATCTGCTCCTGCTCCTGCCATGAGATCGCCACCCCATGCTTTTATTTGTGCATCAGGATCCAATTCATTCAATCGTCGGACCAGATTGGACCCATGTAGATCTCCTGAAGCTTCACCGGCGATAAGGTAATATCTCATTTAAAAGATTTCTTTACCATATTTTATAAGCCATATCACTACACAGAGAAAGGTAGCGATGACCATACCTCGCATACTTTGATTCCACCGCAGTTTTGCAAATCCTTGCATGATCGGTATATTCAGGCAGAGTGCTAGTAAAGCTAATGTGCGTGGGCGTAAAATGGTGAGAGTCTGCTCCTTAGAGGTGGTCGATATCAAACCAATACTTTCAAAAAGTATGATTAAGGCAGCCAATATTACGATAGGCACAAAGAGTCCTGCAATCAATCCATTCAACCATCGGTCAACATGGAATATTTTCAGCAATAAATTTTTCAATCCTCAAAAAACTTTAAAGGTTCTATAGCTTGATATCGTGTAAGGTTGTGTCCTGAAGGCACGATAGAAATGTACCCGTTTTTTAAAGCCCACTCGTCGGTGCCTTCGATATCATCTTCGGTGACGAATTTGCCACTCAGCCAATAGTACTTTTGACCTCTGGGATCTGTGCCTTCCAAAAATTCTTCTACCCATCGACCTTCAGCTTGACGACAGACCTTAATCCCTTTAATTTCAGGTCGTTTGAGTTTAGGTATGTTGACATTAAGAAGGCTGGTATGAGTCAAGCCATGAGCCAATGTCTTTTCTATAATGGATCGGATATAAGGTTCTGCAGCTTCAAAATCGGCATCAAAAGAAAAATCTAAGAGTGAAAATCCAATAGAGTCGATGCCTTCGATCGAGGCTTCCATCGCCGCAGACATTGTGCCCGAGTATATAATGTTGATGGAAGAGTTTGCCCCATGATTTATGCCAGATAAACATAAATCTGGCTTACGATCCTTCAGGACCAGATGTTTAGCCAGTTTTACACAATCAACTGGAGTACCAGAACATTCGTATGCTTCTACAGCCCCAAATGTGGTCACCGGATTGATTCGCAGCGGTTTTTCCAAGGTGACAGCATGTCCTTGGCCTGACTGCGGGCTGTCGGGAGCTACTATGACGATCTCACCATAGGAAGATGCGATCGATGCCAATGCTTTTATACCAGGTGCAAACAGGCCGTCATCATTGGTGATAAGAATAAGTGGTTTTGACATATAATCTAGGTGCAAAAATAGATCAATTATGCCTGTTCTATTGATTAATTGTAGTTTCTACAGTTTTTCCCGATTTGTGGCACTTTGTCCATGAAATTATATGGCTGATCCGACTGCATCATAATCCAGAAAGGATCAATTCTCTTTACCTTTGTCGCCACATTCAATGGAATCAGACGAGATCATTCAGGCTATTAAAAAAGGTCAGGTATCACCGATCTACTTATTGCATGGCGAAGAGCCATATTTTATTGATCAAATATCCGGTTATATTCAAGATCATCTTTTATCTGAAACCGAGCAGGTATTTAATCAACGGATTTTTTATGGTAAGGAGACAGATTTTAAAACACTAGTTGATGAAGCCAGTCAATACCCTATGATGAGCGATAGACGGGTAGTCGTCTTGCGCGAAGCTCAGGATATGCGATCCTTTATTGATCTAGAGTCCTATTTTGAACACCCTGTCCCTTCTACGGTTTTAGTACTTTGCTACAAATATAAAAAACTTGATCAGCGGACAAGGGCAGCTAAAGCCATAAAACAAAATGGAGTCGTCTTTGAATCAAAAAAATTATACGATAATCAATTGCCGGCATGGATCATCAAGGCCGCACAACAACATGACCTTAAATTATTGACCGAAACGGCGCATCTCATGGCAGAGTACCTCGGCTCTGATTTAGGAAGTATCATACAAAATTTAGAAAAAATAAAATTAGCAACGATACCGGGTCAGGCAGTGACTGCGCAGGAGCTCGAACCGATCATAGGTATCCATAAAGAATACAATGTGTTTGAATTGCAAAAGGCTCTAGGCATCAGGGATTACAAAAAGATCTTTCAGATCGTCAATTATTTTGAATCTAACCCAAAATCCAATCCAATGGTCTTGATCATGGCTTCACTTTATAGTTTTTTTGTAAAATTATATGTGGCCAAGACCGGAGACCATAAGAATGACAAAGACCTGTTAAATGCGCTTCAACTCAAAAGCAGTTTTTTTCTCAAAGAATATAAAGACGCCTTAAGTCAATATACCATATCACAATTGGAAAATATCTTGATCTTATTGCGCGAGTATGACCTCAAATCAAAAGGTGTGAACGACAAAGGCACGCCGGAGGGCCAATTGATGAAGGAAATGGTCAGTAGAATGATTATGTAACAAAGTCCAATATCTGGAGATAAGGAGAAATACCAATTCATTTTAAAATGAATTTTTTGTTGATAAAATTTCTGATTACCAAAATCGGCATTATATTTGCCCAGCTTTAGTAACAAATATGAAGATAAATAGCAATAATTGGTGGTGGCAGTCTCTTCCTCAGCAGGTGGTCTGAACTAGCTAGTTATTGTAATTAAAATAAAATCAAAAAACGGCTTGTCGGTTCACCCGACAAGCCGTTTTTAGTTAATGAATCTTATGGAAAAAATAAAGATATATGCCCAATGTAAAAAGCAACTTGCTGATACCGTCACGCCGGTAAACCTCTATCTAAAACTCAGAGATCACTATGATGAGTCGATGATGTTAGAAAGTTCGGATTTCAGAAGCATAGAAAACTGTCATTCATATATAGGGCTGGGCAAATTAGCTTCAGTGACCATACACCAAGGCAAGGTCACCCTGCAATATCCCGGTCACGACCCCATCACCTATACAGTGACTAAGCCCCATGAAGCATCAAGCTATTTACAGGCTTTTATGGATCAATTCGAATTACAAGCGGATGGAGCCTATAAATTGACTAACGGGATCTTCGGACACTTCAATTTTGAAGCTGTTCAATATTTTGATACACTTCAGTTTGACACGAGTAAGGAAGTGGTGGATATGCCGGAGGCACGATTCATTTTGTATCAATATGTACTGGCTATCGATCATTTCAAAGAAGAATTATATCTTTTGGAAAATAGCCTTCAGTCGGATAAAAACAATTTGCATAAACTCGAAGCCTTGATCAGTAGTGGGCAAGTACAAGCCCATTCTTTTCATAAAGCAGGCCCCGAAAGCAGTTCACTGACCGATCAAGAGTATCGCGATCTGGTGACCAGAGGAAAATATCATTGCAAGATCGGAGATGTATTCCAAGTCGTATTTGCCCGAAGATTCAGGCAAGGATTTACCGGCGATGACTTCAATGTGTATCGTGCGCTTCGATCGATAAACCCATCTCCATATCTTTTTTATTTTGACATGGGCAACTATAGGATTTTTGGATCGTCGCCTGAGTCTCAGCTGGTCATCCACAAAGGCATTGCTACGGTCAATCCTATTGCAGGTACCTACAAACGGACTGGCAATGACGAACAAGATCGTCAACGAGCCAAAGATCTTGCGGCAGATCCAAAAGAAAATGCAGAGCATATCATGTTAGTAGATTTAGCGCGCAATGATCTTGGCATCCATTCTGATAAGGTGGAAGTAAAAATCTTAAAAGAGATACAATATTTCAGTCATGTCATCCATTTAGTGTCTAATGTAGAAGGTACACTCAGTCATGGCTATAACATGTTCAAAGTTTTTGGTGATACATTTCCTGCAGGCACGCTATCTGGAGCCCCAAAATACAAAGCTATAGAATTGATCAAAACGAATGAAGCCGAGCCCCGTAATTTTTATGGAGGTTCTATCGGTTTTGCAGGATTTGATGGTTCTTTGGTTCATGCGATTACGATCCGATCTTTCCTGAGTAAAGATCACATACTTCACTTTCAAGCAGGTGCAGGTATCGTAGCATCTTCAGTAGAAGAAAGTGAATTGCAAGAAGTACATAACAAACTAGGCGCCTTACGGACAGCTATGCTCAAGGCCGAGACCATTTAACCCCAATACGATGAAAATATTAATGATAGATAATTACGATTCGTTTACCTACAATTTGGTACAATACCTTCGTGAACTCACCGGGAAAACAATCAAAGTAGTGCGCAATGATGAAGTATCTGTAGAATTTGTCAAAGATTATGATTGTATTTTTATTTCACCTGGCCCCGGTGTACCACAGGGAAGTGGCATTATACTCGATGTGATCAGGACTTATGCCGCTACGAAGTCGATTTTTGGAGTATGTCTCGGATTGCAGGCTATCGGGGTAGCATTTGGAGGTGATCTCATCAATTTGGACCAGGTATATCATGGAGTCCACACACCAGTGACAATCACGGATCCTGCTGAATCCATCTTTGAGGGATTAAACAGTCCGTTTCAAGCTGGTCGGTACCATTCGTGGGTGGT
>JANOWJ010000063.1:0-57233 GCA_031417835.1 Saprospiraceae bacterium
AGGAAAAGAATTTTCAAAGTGGCAAGTTTCCGACAATATTTTAGGATCCGTGAATGGAATACCAGTCAGTCCGCCACCTAAGCGACCCGGATTGATACCAAATATAAGTGTACGAGGTTGATCGTCAGGGTAATACTTTGAATAAAATAGCTGCATCACTCGCTGCGTTTCAGGCATTGTATAAGGCAATAGCCATTCTATTTTACTCGGTAGCTTGACCTTTGGGCTCTTCAGGTCAAAGTGATATGCCAGAATATTTTGGTCTAGATGGGATTTGGAGGTTGGCATGCATGAAATCGGTTTCTAAAAAAAGCACAAAATAGTAGGGCTATAAGTGTGAAGAGACAGGGATATCAGTTAATACATTTGAAATCATTTATAAGCCAGTCAATTACGCTTAAATGTCGTTGCTATTAGAATAATTTAAATTACTTAAGCACTTTCAGGTACCTGTAGGTATGTCCGGATGTATAAAAACCGTACCATTTTTTGTACCATTGTATCTTATATGAACGAGTAAGATTTCATTTAGTGCATAGTAAAGATAATATCTTCAGTTCCTATTTGCTCAGGTGAGGTCCAGATGAAGTGGCTCATAAGTTGGGAGGAGATGACTTTTTAAAACTAGGAATATTGATATCTTATTGATTGTCAATACTCTTTTTCACCACTTGCGCCAATACGAACGTTATCGGTCATGCTCTGGCGACAGTGCAACTATTAAACTGACAGATAAAAATTAAACAAACGAGCAACAAATTTTGACATTTAGACAACGACATACAACTAATTTGACTTCGGGACAGTTCGGACTAACGAGCCGACACTCAAGCCAACGCTATAAAAAAATTAAAACACCGCCACCGCACAAAAAAAAATTGAATTTCTATGCAACCGCACAAAACACACTTTCATTTTTTTGCTGCCACACAAACCCAACCCAAAAAAAATGAAAGAGTGTTTTCTCCACCGCTTTATTCCGCTTTGTAGTAAAATATTTACTGAAAGGATGTTCAATATATTGCACCATAAACAAAACTTCCTTCTATCTTTGCAACACTAAAAGCGGGGGCAACGCGATATAAACTGCACAAAAATTATGATACCAAATAAAGTCGGGCAAATTGCCAAATTCCACACTCCCAACGAGGACGAAGACCCAAATCAACTTTATGTTGTTTTGGAAATTAAAGGAGACGATGATTCAGCAAGAGTTGACATCAAAGCATTAAACACTGGACTTTCATTTCCACCAATCAGCACAGTAAGGTTAGAGGACTTAGAAGTTGTCAAGGTTGAAACATCAGACCTTATTGGACATACAGTAATAATCAACAAGGCAGATTACTCACAAGTTTCAGGGAAAGTAATTGAGGTAAGTGAACAGGAAATTATGCTTGACCTCACCAAAGGAGTTAAAGGCGTAGAAACAAATGTTTGGGTTACGGTGCAAGACGAGAAAGGCAAACAACACAAAGGAACTTTGTTTGTAAACTAAATTTCTATGACGAAAATTAAATCCAAACCAAAACCGGAATACTTCCAAGATTACAGACAAAAGATTGGGGACAGTATTCGTGTATTCAGAGAGGAGAATGAATACAGCCAAGATGATTTGGCGGAGATAATGGAAGTCAGCAGAACAACAATTTCAAAAATAGAGAATGGAAAATTTGCAATCAGCATTGATTACATCGTGAAATTCGGATGGTATCTTGATTTTGATTTTGTGTTAATGAAAAAAATCAAAACCGGAAATTCCAAATGAATTGAACAATGACTTATTCAGAATGGAACGAACATATCGCCAAGCTATTTTTCAAACCTGACAACGCAGGTAAGGACATTCTGTTCTATTTGACAAGAGAAGATTTAATTAAGTATTCAAGAGCAAATTTTAACGGCACAACTGATGAAAACATTTGGGCTGACTTCATTCATGCAATTAAGTATGACCAACAAGAGGAAAACGATTTCAGTTTTCCTTACTCTCCTATTGCCAAACCACTTGAACTATTTTCAAAATGGAACAAGACAGACACACCGCCATTCATCGCTTACTTGATTCTTTATGTTATACCTCTGACTGAAACTTATGAGGAGAATTTTATTTCATCTGCCTATTACGGAAAAGTAAACGCATTCTTCAACAAGTATGGTTTGCTTAATTCATTTACTGAAAGAGAAATAAAGTGGGCAAACTTTCAAACCATTTCTCCATTGTTTAGTGAGCTTGAAGAATGGACAGTGATAACAAACAATTGCGACCTTGGAATTTTTGAACTAAAAAAGTTTGGAAATGAAAATTGGGTTCATGTAGGCAAACCTCTTTCGCAATGCGTATTTCCACCGAGAGCAATTAAGCGACTGCCTGAATTATTTCTTCATGCCGGAATGATTCCCGATTCAACATACCAACCGGCAGAGTTCAAAAAATATTTACTGCAATACGGTTCATCAATTTTGTTGCTGCCAAATAGTGTAATTGATATTATCCGAAAATATGAAACACATGATTTAGGACAATCAATAATTGACACAACAAAAAAGGCATACAAAAATTGGACAGGTGAATCTCATTCAGTTGATGAAACCGGAGCAACAGTAAGAACAAAACGCAATGACATTTCTTCAAGAATCTTTTTGCAGTTGCAGTTATTCAGCAACGAAGGAAGAATTGAATTTTCCTACCGGATGAAATCTGCAAATGAGTTTGCAGAAGATTTATCTTTCAATGGAATTGAAATAAGAGAGGAGAAATTGGGCTACTCAAAAACTTTGAATTTACCTTTCAAAGAATACTTTCAACTCAAAGACGATTTCAATAAATGGGTTGCAAAATTTCCCGACAAAGATGTTCGCCTTTTTATCAGTGCAGGTTCACTTCAATTCAGCACGGACTATTGGATTGAAACAGACACACTCACAAAAGCAAATTGGATGTATTTGCTTTGCAAAAATTCTTTGCGTGAGAAAATTTTAAGTTGGGGAAAAAACCAATGCACCAAGTTTGAAGATGAAACTGATTTAGAGAATATGCCTGACGGCATATCGCTTTTCAGGTTTCTCAATCCGAGAGAGGGTATTGATGAAATTCCGGTTTTAACAATCATCAAAGAAAAATTTGTTCAACTAACTTCTGCTTTGGAATTTGATTTCAGAACTTTCACAAATGATTTCATACCGGAAGTTGAAATTCTAAATTCAGATGGAGCAGAAAAGATTTATCTCCAATACAAAAACAACGAGGAGAAATTTTTTCTAAAGAAAAAAATTTCCAACAGCAACCGTTGGTTGCTGCCAGAAGAACTTTCGTTATTTTCTGATTTCAACATTAGAACAGACGAAGAAAAATTTGCAGGGAATGAAACAACTTACAAAGTTGTTTCTGCAAATGGTTCTGCTTTGTTGCTTGACGGAACAAAACTTCCGAAGAGAAATTCATTTGGCAGAACTTCCGACCAAGTTCTTACTCAATATTCATTCGGAAGCAATACAGTTGGGCTTAACCTAATGAAACAAATTCCATATCAGCAACTATTCAGAGGAATCAATGCGGATTCAAACACGGGCAACACACAGCCAACATACACACACAGCGAGGGAAATATTTTTCTTTCATTCCTCACTTTGAAAGGAACAACAACAGCGAAAGATTTTTATGCAGCATTTGAATTTCTCCATTCAAAATATTTTGGAAACAAACCACACAGCAACAACTTCAATTATTCAAAAGTCAAAAAGGCATCGCTAAATTTCTTTGACTACTTAGGATATTTGGATTACGAGTATGAAACAAAATCAATTGTGGTGAACCCACCACAATTGATTTTCATTCCGGCAAGCAAGGGAAGAAAAGTTTTGTTGATTGGTGGCAGAGATGAAACACTTGTGAATGCAATAATTGCAACAGCACCCAAACATAATTTGCAAGTTGAAATCACAAAACAATTTCAATCAAACGAAGATTTGCTTTTACCTGATGCGATTACAATAAAATCATTCGGAACAGCTAAGGAAGTATTCGGAGAAAGAAATTTAATTGCATTCGCAAACGAATTGAAAATCAAATTCAGTTCAAATGATTTGGTGCAAGTTGGCTTACAACATTTTTGCAGCGACATTGACGAGTATGAAAAAGATTTGTTTGCCACAAAAGAAACAACGCTGACTTACGAAGATTGGGCAAGGTATATTTTCAATCCTGACACTTTACAACTTGACAAATCATTTTCAGAAAACTTTGAAAAGAGTTTTACAATGTTGGAATATCGGTTGAGACCTTGGGAGTTTCACCACCGACTTTGGGCAAATCAAAAGTGTTATGACATTGATAAAAATTGGGGGAAATATGTTGCTCTGAAACATCAAAAGAAACATGATATTTTGTATGACCGGAACAAAGAGAAAGTTGCAGTCCCTCTTGAATTACCATTACCGAGATTATTAGCAGAATCAATTATGTTGCTTAGTGGATTAGCTCCGGTTTATTCTGAAATTGAAAACAAGGCATTCAGAGTTTACGAGAACATTCCAAGTGTTTTCATTCAGAACTTATTTGATAAACTTAAACAGAAAACTATTGACTTTAATTTTTAATTCAGCACATGAAAGACCCGATAGGTTCATTTGAAATAATAAAAGAAAACTTTATCCGCTATGTTGAAACAGCATTCGGGACAAGGTTTGAAGGCATTGAGAAAGAACGCTACGCTTTACTCAATTACGATAAAGTTCTTTACCGCAAACCGTGGATTGAACCTTTGCCGGATTATGTCTCAAGCAACAAACGAGTTCAAGATTTAACGCTTGAAGATTTGGGAAATGCTTTGAGTGTAGCAGAAGCAAATACATTTAAAGAACTTGTAGCAACAGGTTTGTTTCCAACTTTTGCAAAATTGCATTCACACCAAGCAGAAATGTTGAAGGAAACTTTGAGAGGAAACAATTGCATCATCACATCAGGAACAGGTTCAGGAAAAACAGAATCATTTTTACTTCCATTGTTTGCACAGCTTTCAAAAGAACTTGCAAATTGGGAAACACCAAATGCAAAACCGGCAAGTGTAAATACATGGTGGAAGTCAGCAGCAGAAAGAGGGTTAACACCAACTCAAATTGTCAATCCAACTAATTTCATTTTAAGCAATGGAGCAAGACAAAGGCAACATGAGAAACGACCAGCCGGAGTAAGAGCATTGATTCTTTACCCGATGAATGCTTTGGTGGAAGACCAAATGAGCCGATTGAGAAAAGCACTTGATTCAGACGACACAAGAAATTGGTTGACGGCAAACACAAACGGAAATTCAATTTTCTTTGGAAGATACAACGGCAGTTCACCGATTGCCGGAGAACTTAGAAAAGTAAATGATGATGGAACAGTTGCAGTCAACACCAAAAAAGTAAATCAACTTAAAGAGAGATTGAAGCAAGTTGAAGTTGATGCAACTAAAGTTGCAGAATACATTCAGCAAAATACTATCACAGGCAGCGAGGCAAAAGATTTGAAATCTTTTTTTCAACGGCTTGACGGTTCTGAAATGCGTTGCAGATTTGATATGCAATTAGCACCACCGGACATTATGATTACCAACTATTCCATGTTGAGCATAATGCTGATGCGAACAGTTGATTCAGGAATTTTTGAACAAACAAAAAATTGGTTGGCTTGTGAAGACTTGCCAACTGAACAAAGAGAAGCAGAAAAAAAGAAAAGAGTTTTTCATTTAGTCATTGACGAGTTACACCTATACAGAGGCACACAAGGCACAGAGATAGCATACCTACTCAAACTTGTGCTTGACCGTTTGGGCTTGCACCCACATCATGAGCAGTTACGCATACTTGCATCAAGTGCATCACTTGAAGCAGGCGACACAGACAGCGTAAAATTTTTGGAAGATTTTTTTGGCGTTGACAATTCTGTTAAGCCATTCAAAATTATTGAAGGACACAACACCGAAGTTGAAACACTTTCATCTTCTGAAAGAAAACTTCCGGTAAATCCATTCAAAGAAATTGCGGAAGCATACGACATTGCCAAAAGTGAAATCACAAAAGCAAATTTTATTTCCGCTTGTGAAAATTCAGCAAACACAATTGCAACAGCATTTGGAATTTCAGAAACAGGAAACGGAATTGAAAAATTGTTGAGAGTTATTTCCAATCCAATTTTGAAATTGAAAGAACGATTGTATTCCCCTTGTGCAGTAACAAAAAACGGAAAGACAAACTACAAAGCAGTTTGTTCAATTCATGCAAATGGTGATGATGGAATTGGAAATTATTTTTCAGAAACAATTTTTGAAACAACAGCATCGCAAGACGATTTGCAAAATGCTTTGAGAGGTTTGCTAATCGCAAGAGCAATATTTGATGAACCACAATTTGCAAACATTGACATTCCTGAAAATAGAAAGTTGCCACGATTCAGATTTCATTACTTCTTTAGAAACATTGAAGGAATGTGGGCATCGGTGAAAGCGGATGACATTGGTAATGCAGAATACAACGACATAGAAAGAACAGCCGGAAAACTTTATTCAACAACAAGAATAAATTCAGAAGCCGGCAACAGAGTTTTAGAATTACTCTATTGTGATAATTGCGGAACAACTTTGTTTGGTGGAAGCAGATTGGTAACGACAAATGAATCCGGCAACAGTTCTTTTGAATTACTTCCAATCAGTCCAAACATTGAAGGCATACCGGAAAAGACACCGGCAAAACTTGTTGAGAAAAGAAGTTTTCAAGAGTATGCAGTTTTTTGGGCTTGCGGAAATCAGCAGTTCACTCCACACGATGCAGAACCCGGCATCTCTGGAAATTTTTGGAGACAAACAGCAGTGAACGGATTTTCTCAAACGGATTACGAATCAAATTGGATTGAAGCATCACTGAATTGTATTTCAGGCGACATAGATTTTTCACATGACAAAGCAACCCGTGATTCTGCAAGATGGATTAGAGGATATTATTTTACGATTGTTCCGAACAGTTCAAGCACCGACATTGCTTTACCAAATGCAAGCGGAGAAATAAGCACAGTTGAAACACACAGAGCATTACCAAATGTTTGTCCGTGTTGCGGCATCAACAACCAAAGACGAAACAACGCTTCAAGAAAATCAAAGACAACTTCAATAAGAGGTTTCAGAACGGGTTTCGCCAAGACGACACAAATGTTTGCAAAGGAATTGATGTATCAATTGCCCGACAGTGAAGCACAAAGAAAGTTGGTTGTCTTTTCCGATAGCAGAGAAGATGCAGCACAAGTTGCAAACGGAATAGAAAGAAATCACTTCACAGATTTATTGAGAGAAATTTTAGTTGATGAATTGCACAAAAAAGTTTTGGCGAAGCACAACATCTTAAACGCAATTGAAACAAACGATACAGCGAAAATTGACAGATACAGAATAGAAAACAACGCAGAACTTTTAGACATTGAAGGGCTGATTACATTTTCAAATTTGCCTGGAGCAAATCCTTTGATTGTTGAGCAGAGAAACAATGCAAACAGTCAACTTGAAAAAATCCGGCAGAAAATTTTCAGCGTAAGAGAATTGGTTGACATTACAAACTCTGTAAATCTGGCACCGCTAATTCGCCACTTAATAAGTTTGGGAATAAACCCCGGTGGTAATGACATTACAATTCAAACAAGATTATTGAACAACGATTTTGTTCCGTGGTATGACTTGATTGATTTTACCAACTTTCAATGGACAGCCGGAGCAGACCAAACTTTCATAAACGATTTGAAAGAAGGAGCATTTAGCAACCTTGCTACAATGTTTTTTGGTTCTCTCTTTTATTCGTTTGAATCTTCTGCATTAGGTTTTGTAACAATCAATCCCGACTTGCAAAGCATTACAGATGCAGCAACAGCATTGACAATTACAAGAGAAGAATTTTTGCAAACGCTAAATTCAACAGTCAGAATTTTAGGCGACAAATTCAAGCACAACAAAAATGATGATGCAGACCCTTTTAACTTTGATGATTACAGCAGATTCCCAAGTCAGGCAAAAAGATATATCAGAGCAGTTGCAAACAGATTATCAAAAACAGAACTTGAATTAGGCACAGCAGTTTTCAATACGCTAACAACAAGCGGACTTGTGCATGGAGTGAGAGGAGTAATTATTGAAGAACTATTTATCAAAGTTGCAACCGCAATTGACAGCGTATGGACAAGCACACGAGGGAGCAGACCACACTTGCATTTAAGCGGAGGCATTTGCACCTACTCACTTACACAACTGAATACACAGCCGGATAAAATTTGCAATGACATTTGGGAGAAAAATTATTTGTCATACAATGCAATCAAACAACAGCGAACTCCAATCCGTTTGCATTGCGAAGAACTCACAGGACAAACCGATAATCAGTTTGAAAGACAAAGGCATTTTAGAAATATCATTTTGCCGGATGAAGGAAATAAACAAGTAAAAGCAATTGACTTGTTAAGTGTAACAACAACTTTGGAAGTTGGTGTTGACATTGGAGCATTGCAAGCGGTGATGCTGGGAAATATGCCACCGCAAAGATTCAACTACCAACAAAGAGTTGGACGGGCTGGACGGAGAGGACAAGCATATTCAATCATTCTAACTTTTTGCAGAGGTAGAAGTCATGACGAATTTTATTTTTCAAATCCTCATAAGATAACAGGCGATTCACCACCTACTCCATTCTTGACAATGGGACAGGAAAGAATTTTCAAACGCCTTTTAGCAAAGGAGATTTTCCGAAAAGCATTTACAACCATTCCAACGAATGTGAATAATGATGAAGAAAAGCCAAGCGTTCACGGTGAGTTTGGTGCAATTGATAATTGGCTTACATACAAACCACAAATTGCAAATTGGATAAACACAAACAGACCGCAAGTTGAAGCGACTGTTGAAGCATTGATTACACCGGAGTTGAGACCGCAACGAAATGAATTTGTGAATTGGGTTTGCGATACAACAAGCAACAACGGTTTAATTGAGAAATCACAAAGCGTAATTAGCAATGAAGAAATTGCAACGACTGATGTTTCAGAAAAATTAGCCGAAGGCGGAATTCTACCAATGTTTGGAATGCCAACTACAGTGAAAAATTTATATCACGGCATTGACAGAAACTTAGAACCGCTTTCAGTTGACAGACCGCAATCAATGGCAATCTATGAGTTTGCACCGGGTTCACAGAAAACAAAAGACAAGGCAATTCATTCTGTAATTGGTTTCACCAGTGATATTATCAATACACGAATTAGAGGAATTGAAACAGTTACCAATGCAAGAGCAAACAACAATCTTCCATTCTCAATGAACCGTTGGTTTGTGCGTTGCCGTTCATGTGGTTTATTCAAAACGTATTCTGAAACTGAAAAGGCAACACTTGAAGCAGCAAATCATTTTGATGCTTGTCCGAATTGTGGTGAAACAAATTTGGACAAATACCAAAGACCGGAAATGTTGAAAGCACCGAGAGCATACAGAACAAATCTTTCAATGGGTAGTGATATGAAAGACGATTCAGAATTTCTTCTTTCACGACCACCAATTTTTGCAGAGAATGTTGAAGACCCAAACAATCCAAATGTTCCAGTGATTGTAAACAATGCAGAGTTGTTGATTACTGATAAGGATGTTACTTGGAGAGTGAATACAAATTCAGATAATTTCTTTGTTGGAAGTTTGGCGAACACACAAAACAATTTTCCTTTCTCACAGCCATTCAGATTTACACAACAATGGATTGCACAAAATGTAATTGACAACAACCAAGCAAATCCATTCAGCGAAAACGGTTACTCATATAGAATTTATCCTGAAGGAGCACAAGAAAGAATTGCATTAGCAAGCAATAAGAAAACAGAGATATTCCGAATTGCACCCGTGAGTGTTCCATTAGACCTTAACTTGAATATGTTCTCAATGGACTTTGAAGAACCCTATGTGAAAGCACAAGCAAACGGAGTTCGTTCCGGTTATTATTCAGCAGCATTTTTATTGCAAAGAATTTTAGCAGACAAACTTGATGTTGACCCAACCGAAATTGAAATTGCTGACATTGTAAAAAGAGAATTGGTTGAGAACTCTTTAATCAAAAGGTATGTGTCAGAAATTATTCTTACTGATGAATTGCCAAATGGTTCAGGTTTCGTAAGATTTCTTTACAACAAATTTTCCGACTTGTTAGCAGAGGCAATGAACCCAACAGATGCTCAATCTTATTTGGGAAAAATTCATTCAACACATCATCAGGGAAATTGCAAAGATGCTTGCTATGAATGTTTGAAAGTTTTCCGCAACATGAATTATCACAGCTTGCTTGATTGGCGTTTAGGACTATCAATGATGAGAATTTTGAATGATGCAACTTACAAATGTGGAGCAGATGGAATCTTTAATCAACATGTTGAATTAAACGGTTGGCTTGAATTCGCAACAAGTTTAAGAAATGGTTTTGCAGAAAGTTTTGGAATGAGAACAGTTGATGTAGTTCAAGGATTGCCAATAATTAAATGGCATGCAAGAGATAAAAATGTAATCATGATTGTTCACCCGTTTTGGGATATGAAAAACATGAGAGAAGCAAATTGGATTGCAGAAATAAAAAATGAATTAGATGAATACACAAGAAGCAGAGGCGGAAAGTTGAGCATAGTTGACACTTTCAATTTGCATCGCAGACCTGGTTGGTGTTATGAAAAATTAGTAAGAAACGGATGAATGTAATTGGCAACAGAGCGTTTAAGAAAATCAACAGAGTTTCTCCAAGCCAATTTCATTCAATGAAAAATTGTGCTTACAAATCTTTGTTAGCGGAAGCATTTGAAAAAAAACCTTTGCTTCCGGTTTCGCCTAATGCCTATTTGGGAACAGTGTTGCATAAAATGTTGGAGTTGATTTCAAGAGGAGAAATAAAAAATGAAACAGAATTCAATTCAAGATTTGACAGCGAAATTCTTTTGATGGAAAATAAATTAAAAGAATTGGGTTATGGTTTTTTTGTTCCACTTCAAATGAATGTGAGGGATTTCGGAATGAAGAAAATTCAGTTGAAGAAACATTTGAGAAGTGCAACAGCATCACCAAGAGAACAGACAGGAATAAATTTTATTTCTGAAAAGTGGCTTGAATCAAAAGACAAATTAGTTGGTGGAAGAACGGATTTAATAATTGAAGAAGCAGACGAGGCAGAAATTATTGATTTCAAAACCGGAGCAATTACAGAAGATGTTTTTGATGATAACGGAGAATCTTATTTGGAAGTGAAGAACGAATATCAAGAGCAATTAAAACTTTACGCTTATCTGTATTTTGCTTGCAACGGAAAATTTCCAACACAATTGAGTTTGGTTGATTTAGCAAAACAGAAGTTCAATGTGGAGTTTACAGAGGAAGAATGCAAGTCAGTTTTTGAGGAAGCAAAAAAATTATTGACTGAAACAAACAAGAGCATTGACACAAAGATATTCGTAGCAAATCCAAATGAAACCAATTGCAAGTTTTGTCTTTACAGACCGGCTTGTAAATTCTATTTGCAATTTCTCACAACAGAAAATTATTTCAATGATGTGTGTGGTTTGGTGAAAGATGTTGTCAAGTATCAGAACGGAAATGTTTCAGTGTTTGTAGAAAAAGGAAACAACAAAATTTCAGTTACAGGTTTTGCAACTGACAAGTTTGAATATTTTAATAGTAACCGGAATAAGCAAATCAATCTTTTCAATTTGAGAAAGGAAGCAACCGAGTTTGTTTATTCTGCAACCAAGACGACAAAAATATATGAGTAGCAATCACGAACATAAAATTCCTATCCTCTCTTTCTATTCAGGTGGGGGCTTTATGGACATGGGCTTTGAGCAAGCAGGTTTTGAAATTGTTTGGACAAATGAAATTGATAAGGACTTTGCTAAACTTCATGCAGCCGGAATTACTTCATGGAGGGAATCACAAGGAAATGGAATCAAAGCAGAAATCTTCAATACAAAATCCATTACAGAAGTTTCTTCAAAAGAAATTTTGGCAGAAGCATTTCCAGAGGGAAAGCCGGAAAATTTTGGAATGATTGGTGGACCACCTTGTCAGGATTTTAGTATGAATGGAAGTTTGAAAGGTTTTGAAGGTGACAGAGGAAAACTGACTACACTTTACTTTGATAAAATTTTAGAATTGAAACCAACATTTTTCGTAATGGAAAATGTAACCGGCTTGACAAAGAGAAAGGAAACGAAAGAATTTTTGCAAACACTTTTGAAACGAGTTGAGAAAGAATATTTCGTTGACCATGAAAAGTTAAATGCTTTAGAGTTTGGAGTTCCACAATTCAGAGAACGAATTTTCTTTGTTGGAATTAAGAAAACAAAACTTGACGATAAAATTGTTTCGCAAAGTCCATTTGGAAAATGGTTTCCGTTCCCGGTAAACAAAACTTATCAGAACGCAGCGACAAAATATACTTGGGCAAAGCAAGTTGAGTTTGGAAAAACTTTGACAAAGCCAAAAGATTTGCCTCTTGAATTATGTGTTGAGAGTTGTTTAGTTCCAACCCATAAAATGAATTCAACAGACAACGCAAACGAGTTTTTTAATTTGTATGTAACAGAGAAATTCTTGCAAGATATTGACGAGGGTGAAACAAACAGACCATCATTCAAACGACTTCACCGTTTCAAATACAGTCCGACAGCTTGTTATGGAAATAATGAAGTTCACTTGCACCCATACAGGAACAGGCGTTTGTCAGTGCGTGAAGCATTAAGAATTCAAGGTGTGCCAGACGAATATGTTTTGCCGATAAAATCACCTTTGTCAAAAAAGTTTAAGATGATTGGAAACGGTGTTCCAGTTCCTTTGGCAAATGCAGTTGCAGTTGCTTTAAAAACATTTATCAAAGACAAAAAAGTAATCCGATGAAAAGCCCTCACACAAAAAATACACTCTTAAAAAAACGCACAAGCCAACGCTTCAAGCAATTTTTTTTAAGAGAGTATTTTTTCTCCCACCCAAGAAGAAATTCAATTTTTTTTTCTCCCACTCTTCGGTGTTTTAATTTTTTTGCAACCGCACAACAACCCACGACAGACAAGCATTTAGACAGGACAACGCAAGTAACAAACCGACTGGAACTTGACGCAGACGAAGAAGCACGAACCGGTAACAGCGGGTTTAAGAAATTGGCGGTTCAGTGGTTAAATCAAGTTCAGTTTTCCAATCAAACTTTCGTGCAGGTTGACAGTTTTGTGCTCCGAAATCGCCAACTTCTTAAACCCGCAAAACGTTATATGTAACTGTTGAATAGCCAAGCGTGTGTCGCCGGAACAAATAATTTTATTTGGATTTTTTCAACCCAAGTTTATTGAAGTAGTAGAAGGTGTCTGATAGGCTTTTTAGCTTCCCAGTTAATATTTAACAAAATGGCTCGTCTTGGGATAATATGTATTATGTAACTTTTTTCAATAATCATGTAACACATATAATAAATACTCCGCTCAACTTTACATAATTAATTAAACACTTAAACATTAAACAAAATGGAAAAAAAGAACACAGGATACCCTATGGCTACAGGAATGTTTGCTGACCGTGAGAGCACGGAACATGCCTATAACATGTTACATGAAAGAGGGTACACAAAAGATGACATTAATGTGATTATGTCAGATAAAACACGTAAAGCCCATTATTCTGAAGATGGGGATGACACCGAATTGGGAAACAAAGCTGCTGAAGGTGCAGGTACGGGTTCTGCTATTGGTGGTACTATTGGAGCAATTGCCGGCGTGGTGGCTGCTATTGGTACCAGCTTGTTAATACCAGGTATTGGCCTGGTGATTGCAGGACCTATTGTAGCAGGATTAGCAGGTGCAGGCGCAGGCGGCATTACCGGTGGTGTAATTGGCGGATTAATAGGTGCTGGTATACCAGAAGAAAGAGCAAAGCTATATGAGTCTGGTATAAAAGAAGGTAAGGTAGTATTAGGTGTGCATCCACGCAATGCTGAGGATTCAGAATATTTTGAAAACAATTGGAAAACTGAACAACCAAAAGTGTTAAATCCTGCCTAAAGCTAAAACTGCTGACACAATTTACTTAGGTGGCTATTGCAGCAACAATTGTGAAAGCGGCGGAAATGGAAGAAATTAAATACTCTTCAAATTTATATTTGTAAGTGCAGTAAAACATAGTTTACTGCACTTTTTTTATTTGACATCTTACCGAAAGAAAGCGAAGAAGGGTAAGCACATTAATTCATCCATATACATGTAGGCACCGATGGTGGCCAGCACTATGACTCGGCTTTTGAGTTTCCTTTTTCTCGATGGGGATTATTGTTCGAAATAAAACCTAGTGAGGTGTAATTGCCTCATCATTTTGATGTGATCGAGGTTTACGGTATAGGGCGGCTGAGTCTTTGGAGCTGACCTGCCAGCAGATCGTCCATAAAAAAAGCCCAACTAATAGTCGGGCTATATGTGCGGAGAGACAGGAACCATAACCTTTAGTACATATTAGTCATTAAGTGGACTAAACTAAGAATAATCGCGAGTTTTATAGTAATAATAGACCGATATCCCGTAATTTAGGCTAACAATTACGACAACTAGTACGACAACTATTAACCCTACTATGAAAAAACCAAGGTTCAATCTAAAGAACAAATCAGAAAAGGAAACTCTTATCTCACTTATATTCCGTCCTTTTAAGGAACGATTAGTCTATTCTACAGGGTTAAAGATACCTTCAAGGTTTTGGAATGATAAGGCTCTTCGGGCAAAATCTACCCAAGACTTTATGGATCATTCATTCATTAATTTCGAATTAGACAAGATAGAATCCCTGGCTATGGGAATCGCCAGAAGATACAAGTTAGAAAATAAGGTTCTGACGGCTGTTTCATTCAAAAGTGAAATGGACCACCACTATCATGGTAAATCTGTAGCATCGGCAGTGAAAGATTTTTGTTCATTTATAGACAAATTTATAGAAGAACGAACTAAATCTCCCCAATATACTCATGGATCTGTACAGGTTTACAACACTGCTAAAATGCATTTCATACAATTTGCAAAAGGTAAAGTTATCAAGTTTGAGGACCTAACAGTTGACTTATTCCTGTCTTTCATCCAGTATTTGTATGATAAAGACTTTTCCGACAATCACATTAACAAGATTCTGACAACCATACGCACCATGCTGAATGATGCTACGGATAGGGGGTACAATAAGAATTTAGACTATAAGAGTCGAAAGATTAGCGTTTCTAAAACTGACGCTGATAACATTTATCTTACAGAAAAGGAACTTCAAAAATTGATTAGCCTAGATTTAACAAATAAAGAAAGGCTTGATAAAGTAAGGGATCTGTTTATAGTCGGAGCTTATACTGGGCTAAGGTACTCTGACTTTTCTATACTAAAACCGCAGAACTTGAGATCACTTGATGGTGTAATGGTGTTCGACACGACCATCGAAAAGACGAAAGATCGCCTTATTATTCCTCTTCATCCACTGGTCAAACCCATCCTTAATAAGTACAATAATATTCTACCGGAACCAATTTCCAATCAAAAGATGAATGATTATTTAAAAGAGCTATGTGAATTAGTTGGTATAGATGAAACAATTATTAAAAGGGAACATCGAGGAGGAAAGATGTATGAAGTTTCATATAAAAAACATGAAATGGTTTCTTCTCATACCGCGCGAAGATCATTCGCTACAAATGCTTATAAGGCTGGTGTTCCGATGTTAAGTATAATGCGTATAACTGGACATAAAAGACCAGAGGTTTTCCTGAAATACATTAAGTTTGATAATGAGGAGAATGCTGTATTAATGGCTAAACATATGTTTTTTACAAAGTAATTCTTCTGCAAATAAAAAAGCCAGTTCCCGAAAGTTCAACTTTTTTTAGCTTTTTTCACTTTTTAAATATCTGATATTCAATGATTTAAATTTTATCCTACTTAGCTTATATTTAGGCGAGCATTTTTATTCATTTCATGAAAAGTCTGTGTTATATTAAAAGCCAAAGGGCAGATTAGTATTTATTTCCATTATAAAAAGAATAAAATGTTTTATAACACAGATCAGTTTGCCGACTTTATAAAGAAAGAGATTAAGGCAGCAATGAAAGAATTCCTAAGTGAGAAGGAGTCTTGTTTACTTACTACTAATTCTCGGCCAGAGAAATCGCGGTATTTAAGAAGAGAACAGGTTAGTGATTATCTTGGTATTGGACTTAGTACTGTTGATCTATGGGCTCGTATAGGTAAATTAAATAAGATAGATTATAAAGGATCTCCCCGGTATGACATATTAGAAATTGACGCCCAAATTAATAATCTACGTAAATACAATAACGGCAAGAACCATTCATTCCATTCAAAAAATGATTTGCAATGAAAAAGAATATTGGTTTTACAGTTGAGGTTCCTGTACCTATAAGCATTCTTGTTTCTCTCGAAAAAGAGTTCGGAGATGGAATTCATTACAAGAAAGGTTTGCATATTGTCAAGGAGATTATATATAAACATCAGAGGTGTTTTGCGCCGATGTTACAATATTTCCCATATGATAGTCAATTGAAGCGAGCAATTGTAGGAGGCAATGAATTCTATGTTCTTTGGAGAAAGTTAGAGGAAATGGGAATATTAGAAGTAAGAATGCTTGCCGGCGGAAGAGAATTTAGCATCGCCGGAAAAGTATGTAAATATTACCGATTATCTCTGGATAACTTAAACTGCAATGTGAAGGTTTTAGAACATACTCATAGATTCATAAACTCCAAAATCCAAGATGAAGTTATGTGCAAAGCAGCTAATGACAATTTAATGCATTTAAAGGTAACTCCTTCAACAGAACATATAGAATCAAGGACCCAATCTCTCAGTGAAGAACATTTAAAGAAGAAGTTTTTTATTACAGATACAGGAATTCAATATGAGTACATGAAGGAATTGTACCATGAAATTATTCATGATCAGATTAAAGCATTTTATATTTCCTTTGAAAAGATTAATATGGCTATGAGTTATCAAAGTGCATTGAAAGTCATTGAATATAAGGTTTTTTATGTATGTAGGTCAGAAACTAATGGAAGAATATACCACAATCTAACTAACATACCATCAGAATTATTAAAACTGATTTCAATTAATAATGAAACTTTATGTGAAATTGATTTAAGGTGTAGTCAACCAGTTTTATTAGCATATCTAATTAATGAGATATTAAATAAGAGAAAGCCCATTCTGGAAGATGGGCTTCTGGAAAAAGTAATCAATAATAATCTCCCTCCCTTATTGTTTTCCTCTTCTCCTTTTTCTGATTTAGAATTGGATCAAATGTTGGATATTGAAGTCTTTATTGAGAAAGCCCAATTAGGTAAACTGTATGAGTACTTTGCGATTCAGTTATATGGTGAATGCACAGAGGAGTACAGAAAAGAAGCCAAAGTGTGTTTTATAGAATCGTTGTACTCTGGAAACCACTTTATTACTGCTAGTAAAGCCAAGTTTCAAAGGGTTTTTCCAGACCTGGGGAAATTGCTAAGGAAGATAAAAACAGAGTTAGTTGACTATTTTGAGGCACATATGTCGTTCGGCAGTTTTCCCGAACTTAAGAAATACACTTATTCTAAGAGTAAAGGCAATAAATCAGCTCATGAGTCCGGCAATGACTACCTGTCGGTAAAGTTACAGGAGATAGAAAGTACTATTTTCATTAATATAATTCTTTCAGATCTACATCAAAGGGGATATTCGGTTTTACCTAAGCACGATTCGATTCTTTGTGCGGAATCTGATGAACTTTCAGTGAAAGATTGTATTATAGAACATCTTGATTCAATTTTAGGTAAAGGAAAGTACCTTCTCAAGTCAAAACTTCTAAAAGAGAGTAAAATAATAGACCTGAGAAGCACGGTTGGGGATGCATTAGGGTTCTGAAGGGATGGAAATAAAGATACGTTGGTATCCATGCGTTTGAGTGGAAGAAGGGCACTTGCAGAGAGAGGAAAATGAGAGCCTCAAAATACCGTCTCAGAACGATCCTGACCTAAAGTGGAGGCATAGGCCAAAAACTGAAAATAATGCTCCGGGGGGAACTCTGAGGAGGTCACAGAGGGTGTTTTCAGGTTGATAAATTCATTATTTTTCACCGATTGAGTAATCAGACAACAAGTGAAGGCTTTGGTCCCCAAAATTGGATCGTTGTGGGGAAGCTTCCGTCGAGGTTTAAACAGGCCTTATTTATGATCTTTTAAGGCAACTTATTATCCATTGGTTAACCCTAAATTGAATCTTGTTCAAGTAAAAGGATTACCGGCAGCACATTTACCTATATCCTTCTTTTTTTAACTCTTTGCAATATATGAGCAAGATTTCTAGCTATTTACCTCATTTTTAAAATCAGGACATTCATGGAAACCCGTAGTTTGAAAAAGTGGTCTAACCCCCTATAAACTGTACAAAATTTACTCTGCAAAAATCACCATTCAACAGTCATAAACAAAGGTAATAGATTGTTCCAAAATGGTCAAGGGCAAGTGAATAGCCAGCTGCCGCTCAAAGGCTGCCCAGTGGCTACCCTTGACAATTTTTCCACAATCCATTTGGGAGTTGTTTATAACTGTTGAATGCTTTTGTATTTTCATGCTATCAGAAGTTTACTTTCAATTAGATCATTCATTTCTATATTCTTTGATTTAAGATATTCTTGAGGTGATTGATATCCAATACCCTGAATGGATTCTCTCCAAATTGTAAAATTCAAGAAACCGATTTAAGGTTTCTCTGGCTTCCTTAATCGTGCTAAACTGGTAGCGTCTACAAATTACCTTTTCCAGTATGCTGTGAAAGGATTCTATGTGGGCATTTTGCTCTGGAGTCGCTGGCTTGGTAAACTCTTGTAATATTTCCTTTTTAAAAAAGTACTCTTGGACAAACTGTGCAGCAAACTGTGATCCATTATCATTTCTGATATACATTTTTTTTGGTAGATCGTAGGTCTCAAAGATTTTGTCAAAAATCTCAATCACATCCTCCTGCTTCATTTTCCAACTGAGTTTTTGTCCTAATATCCATCTGCTATCTACATCAATTACACTCAACAAAAACGCGCTTCTTCCCATCCCATGAACATATATATATTTTATATCCATTTCCAAATATTCTAAGGGCCTGCTTGGTTGTGGCACAAGTTCTTTTACCCATTCTTTTTTAATCTTTTGTCGTGATCGGGATGGTGTATTTAATAATCCTCTTTCATGCATGAGTCGGTATACTTTCTTCTTATTTATAATGTATCCTTTTACTTTTCGCAACCAATAAGTCACTTTAATGTATCCATAATCGACAAATTCTTGACCTAGGATTTCTTCGATGTCCTTTACCACTTCTTCGTTATCCACCCATTCTCCACCTGCTTTGCGGGTACGCGTGCTGACCTTTATTCCTCTTGGCACTCCCGTTTGTTTGGAGTGGTAGTAATACCTACTTCTTGATACTTTTACGCACTCCAATACTGTAATTATGGGATAGCCAGAATCTATAAACTCTTGGGCTATCATTATCTAGATCTTCAAAAGGAGTTATTATTTGACAACCAAGTACTAGAAGTCATTCAAAATATCCGCAACGTACGTTCAATTAAAAAGGAAGTGAAAGAAGTAAAAAATAACGCGATCAACTACTATTTGGAAAATGAAGATAGAATGATGTATAAAACCTTTAGAGAAAAGGGTCTGTTGATAGGATCCGGACCCATAGAATCAGCACATCGAAATATCATACAGCAAAGACTCAAGTTGTCTGGTCAAAAATGGTCAATTTCCGGTGCCCAATCCATTATAAATCTTAGATGCTACGAGCAGAGTGGTGAGTGGAAATTGATAGAAAACTTGATAAAACTTGCCGCCTAAATCTGCATTTTGTCACACACCCTCCGTGTTCCGTCAGCTGGATATGCCTGTGGGAAGTGCAAAATGTAATGAATCATTACCTAAAACGTTTGCCTCGCCTAATACCATTAAAAGATTTCCTTCCGGACTAAATTTGAGAACTTGTTGAAGCCCACAATCCGTGACCCAAATATTATTCTCTTTATCAACTTCCAATCCATGAGGCATAAGAAATAGATCTGAACCCCAGGATTTCAATATTTTGCCACTTTTGCTGTCGATGGTTAAAATAGTGTTTTTATCAATTTTTTCTATAGGAGCCGGGTATGACCAAGGTCGGAAGTAAAGTACAGTGATGCAAACAGCCGAAGTTACAATGTCCAGCCCCACTTGCAGCAATACCCCTGTTAGCGGCTGTTTCCTTATTCGTTTTTGCTTGCTACAACTTCAAGCACACTTAAGTTTTGCTTCAATCTTCTGTTTGAAACGGTATACTTTGAATTGCTTTAAAATAAAAGGGTAATTACAGCAAGCCTAAATAAATTAACTTGTATCTTAAACAACCTAATATGTCACAAACCCGCCATCTCGCCGCAATCATGTTTACCGACATAGTCGGCTATACTGCATTAATGGGTGAGGATGAACAAAAGGCATTTGAAATACTTAATAAAAACCGCCAACTGCAAAGGCCACTGATTGAGCAATATGGAGGCAGGTGGATAAAAGAATTAGGTGACGGGGTGCTTGCTTGTTTCACGACAGTGTCTGATGCTGTAAATGCTGCCATAAAAATTCAGGAAGCATGTAATGTTTCCAAAGACTTTTTATTGAGAATTGGAATTCATCAAGGAGAAGTTGTTTTTGAAGAAAATGATGTTTTTGGTGATGCCGTCAACATAGCTTCACGCATACAGGCATTGGCTCCTATAGGCGGTATCTGGATTTCTGAATCAGTTCACAGTAATGTATCGAACAAAAGAGAAATCAACACAAAATTTGTGCGTGCAGAAACTCTAAAGAACGTAAAAGAGCCGCTACGCATTTATGAAATAGTGACGGACGCGTCAACCGCATTGCTGAAGCGGCTAAATGAAACCGGCGAAGAGGTGCACGGCAAAAAATCTTTTCTCACCCCTTCTAAAAACGGTAAACAGAAGAAACAAATTATAATCACGTGTCTCATCGTTCTTTTTATGGCGATAACTGTCACGGGCTATTGGTTTTTTGCTGGTCGGAAACCAGCGCCCATCGAGTCGGTTGCCGTGCTGCCATTCCTTAACAAAAGCGGTATTCCGGAAGTCGAATATTTATCGGACGGATTAACCGAATCCCTCATCAACAGCCTTTCGCAACTTCCGCAACTCTCGGTCAAGGCGCGTAGTTCCGTTTTTCGATACAAGGGCAAAGAAGTTACCCCACAAGTCGTTGGCAAAGAATTGAGCGTACAGGCTGTTCTGAATGGACGGATGATGAAGCATGGCGACCAGTTATCGCTCAGCCTGGATTTAGTTGACACACGGACAGGCAATCAGATTTGGGGTGATCGATATGAATGGAAACAGATGGAGCTTGCCTCGCTGCAAAGCGAAATTGCAGGGTATGTGGCCAACAAACTTCGTCCGGGACTGCCCGGGGCGGATAAGCAACGCGTGACGAAAACTTACACCGCCAACCCTGATGCGTATCGGCTTTATCTGCAAGGGCTTTACCATTGGAACAAACGGACAGCGGAAGACATTCGCAAGAGCATGGTGCTTTTCCAACAGGCTATTGACAAAGACCCCACCTACGCCAAGGCTTATGCGGGACTGGCTTCTGCTTACGTTGTTCTTCCCAGTTACCATCGAAATTTAACAAAGCAGGAGTTAAAAGAGGTGGACTTGAAAAGGCGTTCAGCAGTGCTTCGGGCGCAAGAGATGGACGATTCACTGGCGGAAGTTCACGCCGTTTTAGGTACGGTGAAAGAAGACGACTGGCAGTTTGCCGACGCCGAAATTGAGTACAGGCGAGCTATTAAGTTGAATCCAAACTTTGCGTCAGCGCATCAATTTCTAGCACGGCTTTTAGGCGCGTTGGGACGGCACGAGGAAGCCCTAGCTGAGATAAATAAAGCCCACGAGCTTGACCCATTTTCAATAAGCATCAACTTCAGCATTGGCGGGCGGTTTCGCTCTGCCCGTCGTTTTGACGAGGCCATTGCACAGTTTAAAAAAGTTCTCCAGATGGAGCCGAACCATCCGCTTACACACCTCCTTCTCGCCTGGGCTTATGACGAAAAAGGGATGTACTCGGAGGCTATTGCCGAATACCGGAAGGCTGATGTTCTGCTTGAAAAAGAGACCCCCGAAACTGCGCAACTCAAAGCAGTTGCTCTCACACAAGGTTTAAAGACAGGCGGGGCTCGGGGTTATTGGCAAAAGCGGCTCCAATTTAGTGAGAAGGAGAATAACGAAGGTCGCGGTTCGGCGTACAACATTGCCATCAATTATGCCCGACTCGGCGACAGGGACCGTGCTTTCGAGCAACTCGAAAGATCTTTTAATGATCACGAGGCCGATTTAAATTGGATCAAAACCGAATCTGCTTTCGACACCCTGAGTTCAGACCCCCGCTTTGGAAATTTGTTGCGGCGCATTGGTCTGCCTGAATAAACTATAAACAATAATGGTTGCTCTTAAATGGTTTAGAACTACTAATAGCCGCTAACGTGTAAATATACATAACTTCTAAAAATCCTTCAATATGATAAAACTTGAAATATTCTATTAAGGATTAACCTATTATACAGTATTTAAGTATGATTGCACAATGCGCCAATTTTGAGCATGCTGACTCCCCCAATGTAAATTATGCAAAGAATAAAAACAATAATTTACTCCATTACTTTCATTTTAAGCTTAGAATGCATCGAGACATGAAATGGCCATAAACGATAATCGATATTCCGCCATTTTACCCAAAAATCCAAAAATTATCCTCCATAAACTTATTATCCTATTATGTCTTCACCTTACCAGCTCCATATAACACCACACCCGCTTTAATGCCCACATGCTGTTGGTTTTGAATCGTAACTTTGCCATTGACGATCACCTCTGAAAATCCTTCCGAATAAGCATGAGGTAGTTTATAAGTCGCTTTATCGATGACTTTTTCCGGATCGAAGATGACGATATCTGCTTTAAAACCTTCCCGAAGTAGACCCCGGTCTTTGAATCCAAATTTTTGTGCCGGCAGCGAGGTCATGCGCCGGATGGCCTCCTCTAGGGAGATGATTTTTTCTTCGCGTACATATTTGCCTAGCACCCGTGCATTAGTGCCGTATGCTCGGGGATGTGGGACTCCTCTACCATATATAGGTACTCCGGCATCTGCCCCGATCATATTGTAAGGAGATCGCATAATGTTGCGTACATCCTCTTCCGTCATCTGGTGAAATACCATTTGTGCTCCACCCTTATCTGTGATGTCAAGGATCGTGTTTATTTCACTTTCTATCGTATGAGGTCTATTCCATTTGAGATTGATTTCATGGATATTCAGGCCGTTGAGTGAGGTATCATGACTGCAATACGCTACTACCGCGTAACTATAATCTTGAAAAACATTTTTATTCAATTCCGCCGCCATATCAGCTATCATGCGCTGTTTGACGGCTGGATTATTTATGCGCACTCTGAGGCTGTCATTTCCGCCAGCCAGCGCCCAGGAGGGAATCCGCGAATGTAGATTGGTACTGCCTGCTGTATAAGGATATTGATCTATAGTGACATCGATGCCTGCTCGCCGTGCTGCCTCAATCTGCCACAGCGTTTTGATGGAACCGCCCCAATTGTTTTTGCCGGAGATTTTAAAATGGGAGATCTCTACAGGCAGTTGGGCTTCTCTACCGATGCGTATGGCTTCGTCTATCGCTACAGCTATGGAGTCACCTTCATCCCGGATATGCGATGCGTAGAGTCCACCGGACGCCGCGCTTTGTCTAGCTAGTCCGATCAACTCCTCAGTTTTGGCATAGGTGCCTGGCACATAGATCAATCCGGTAGATAATCCTACGGCACCTGCTTGCATACCGGCATGGACAAGTTTTTCCATTTGTAGTTGCTCGTCGAGTGTTGGCATTCGGTTAGCCATTTTCATCACTTGATTGCGGACCGTATTATGACCGACCAGGGATGCGATATTGATAGATACGCCTGATTGGATTAATCCTGCAAAAAATGAATTCAGATTTTCTGCCGAATTGCCACAATTGCCAGTGACTACCGTGGTGACTCCGTCAAATAAATAATTGTCCGCAGTCGGTTTACTTTGGATACCCCCTTCTATATGGCCATGTACATCGATAAATCCCGGAGCTATAATTTGGCCCTTTGCGTCTATCGTTTTTTCGGCAGTGACTGCAAGATCCCGACCGATTTTCTGGATGATCCCGTTAGCGATGTACACCTCACTATGGTACCATGGATTGCCAGAGCCATCTAGTATTCTGCCATTTTTTATTAAAATAGATTGTTGAGCTTGACTCCAGATGACCTGCAAGAGGATAATAAGTACCAGGCAATTTTTTTTCATAAATACAAATATAAAATGATTGTAAAAGTAGTGGGTAGATTCGAAATACGGCATCAATCCGCCATACGAGGTATATCCTTTTTTAGCACCTTACCGGTGGCGCTTAACGGTAGCGCGCTTAGGAACTTTATTTTTCTTGGGTATTTATACTCCGCTATTTGTAGTTGAGTCCATTCGATCAAGTCAGCAGCATTGACCTCGCACTGTGCTTTTAAAACCACGCAAGCCATGACCTCCTCGCCCAATCGATCATCTGGTATACCGACGACGGCCACCGCAGAGATCGCAGGATGTCTTACCATCACCTCTTCCACTTCGCGAGGATATACTTTAAATCCGCCTCGGATGATCATATCTTTAGTCCGGTCTACAACAAAATAGAATCCATCTTCATCTTTGATCGCAATATCCCCGGAGTGCATCCAGCCATTCCGCAGTGCTGCTTTATTCGCTTCTGGTTTTTTATAGTACCCTTTCATGACATTATGACCCCGATAGATTAATTCACCTTTTTCACCCACCGGCACTTCCTGACCTTGTTCATCTATCAATCGTACATCTACCCCCCAGACCGGCTTACCCACCGATCCAGCCTTACGACCAAATTCAAACATATTAAAACACACGACAGGCGAGCCCTCCGACATGCCATACCCTTCATAGATTTTTACATTAAATCTGCTTTCAAAATCTTCCATCACCTTGACCGGCAGCGAAGCCCCACCCGAAGCACAGATCCTTAAGTGCTGCGCGATGAGTGCATAATCAAACTGGTCTTGTTGATTTTGCAACAATGACCAATACATGGTAGGTACTCCGGCAAATACCGTGATCTGATGCCTTTGTAAATGATCATAAGTAGCCTCAGCGTCAAATCTGGGCATCAATACCAATGTGGCGCCGCAATATAGACCGGCATTCATCAACACGGTCATGCCAAAGATGTGAAATAAGGGGAGGACAATTAATAACCTATCCTCTTTGCTCAATGTCAGGATGTCTACGGAGAGGAGGGCATTGTGCATCAAATTATTATGCGTGAGTTCAGCACCTTTTGCATGGCCGGTAGTACCCGAGGTATATATGATCAGGGCGGTATCTTCGGCAGAGGTCTGCATGGTATCATATGATTGGGATTGCCCGTGCAACAATTCGCCTAAAGTCTTGCACCCTACGATCGATGCGGCCATATCCATTTTGGGCATGATCATAAAAAAGCGTTCACACAGGGGTGCCTCCTCGAACGCAGCATGACCCATTTGGCCTATAGGCATGACTTCTGTACCCGTAAAACAAAAATAGGCTTTGGCATCGCTGTCCTTCAAATGGTACACAAGCTCCTCCTTTTTAAGCAATACATTCAAGGGCACTACTACTGCTCCGGCTTTTAGAATGCCGTAGTAGAGGATCGGAAAATAAGGAAGATTGGGGCAACTGAGGGCTACCTTATCACCCGATTGAATGCCGATGCTGTGCAATGCGTTGGCTACTTGATTGGCTACGGCGTTGAGTTGGGCATAAGTCATAGCTTGATCACCAAATACGATGGCGGTTTTCGATGGATAGCGGCGGGCACTTTCCTGGAGTACGGTCGAGAGATTAAGCATAAGTCAATTTTTGAGTTGCAATGTGACTAAGGTATCTACAATTCAGTAGTTGTTCATGAGCGAATAACTAATTACTTTATGTCCATAAATTTTAATATATTTGTGAATAAAAATGCAATATTTTGATCACTATTGTCCAGGATTTTAAAATTTTTAAGGATAATTTTCCCCGGCTTCTAGATGAATCAGGCTATAAGATGGAGTTTTTAGCTAAACGAATAAACCTGAGTGCAACCACCTTTTCGAATAAGAAAAAGCGGAACACATTTGACCTGGATGAAATGCAAGCCTTATTGGATATTATCTGGAGTGACTATCTCGAAGAAATAAGCCTGACCCATGCCATGAAAATCGGCCAATCGGAAGGTTCTTTATCCAAGAAAGAAACTAAAGTGCTTTTTGAAGCATGGAGATCATAGCAGATAAATCTTTCGAAAAAGATTTTAAGCGGTTACCTTCTTCTATTAAGTCCGGGATGGTACATGTATATGATGTATTATCAGCAGCCCAAAATCAATGGATGGTGTCTTCAATGCCTCAGGTAAAGTCTATGGTGAGCAACAAAGGATTCTATAGATTGAAAGTAGGTGACTATAGAATTGGATTTTATTTTAAAGAAGATGTCTTGCTTTTATCCCGGGTATTACACAAAAAAGAAATTTATAGATTCTTTCCACCAAGGTAGGGGATCACCATGTTTTAGAAAACCTGGAAAAAAGTCTCTTCAAACAAATGGATTGACGATTTCTAACCCTTTGAGCTTGTGATGATGATGCAAGTCTTCAGAATAAAGGATGCGGCACTGTTGCTCTATAGCAGCACTGATGATAAGGGAGTCATAGAAGGAATACTTAAAAATACGTTGAATATGAAGAGCCTCAAATAATAACTCAAATGTGGGTCGCATGTCACATTGAGGTATTAGTATTTCTGAAGTATATTGGATGACATCTTCGGGTTTTAACTCCAGTATCCCAGATCTAGTGGTCACATTCATAAACTCTTGTATAACCTGAAAACTGACTCTGCTGATTGAATAGATCAGACCGTTTTGAATAAGATCTGATGCAATTTTCTTTTTACGCAGATCTTTGTGGTCGAAGGTATACAATACGATGTTTGTATCCAGGAAGTATCTATCTTTCATTCATTTCTTCTCTTGAAGGCTTGCGTTTCAGCTTAGCATATTCTAGTTTTTTCATAATATTTTGGTATTTCTTTGCCGTTTGTTTTTCGCCGACATAGGTTTCTAACCATCTCCTAAATTCGTTATTTAGTGTAGTCTTTTCTTTAAAAGCTTTTTCTCTAGCTTTTCGGATGATTTCCTCGTCTGCTGTTAGTGTTATATTTTTAGTCATACACTGATATTGTGTACACAAATATAGTGTTATTTACTCTTTCAAACATTTAATAATTGAGCGAGGTAAATTCACTCGTCATATGAGTTTTGCTCGCAGTTGAATGGATTGGTCGAGCAGGGCACAATACAGCACAACGCTAATCCCAGCAATTGGATCTAGCCTATACCATTTTTCTGTACTGGTCTTTCTTCCTTTTAGTATCTTTGGACAACATGATGGAATATATTCTAATCCCTTCAAAATCAAAAAGTGAAACTTCCTTCTTCATTGATCTTTTAAAGAAAATGCGGAAGGATGCAACTACCCTTTCAGCAGAAAATATGGAAGACATAGTTTTTATAACCTTACTCAAGGAAGCTGAAAAGTCTCCAGCAGATAATATGAGTAAAGTGAAAACACATTTGAGAAAAGTCATTTCAAAAAAATGAAGGTAACATCCAGAAAATCTTTTGATAAGGACATCAAAAAAAATTTGGACCACAAACTTGCTTTACAAGTATTTACTTGTTAAAGGATCTGGAATTATGTCCTTCATTCCGCGAAATATCTGATCTTAAAAAGATGCATACAAAAGGCAGTTACTATCGAATTCGTGTTGGTGACTATCGCCTTGGTTTGAAGTTAGAGGATGGAGAAATTATATTACTTCGATTTTTACACCGAAAGGAAATTTATAAATACTTTCCGTAAAGTAAACTGGCTCAACAAATGTTCAATACCGCTTGTCCTTCGCCCCATTCGTCATTCGATCCATTCCTCAATTGTCAATTGTCAATCGTCATTCGCCCCATTCGTCATTTGTCATTCGATCCATTCGTCAATCGTCAATTGTCAATTGTCAAATCGTCAGTACCGCTCATCCTTCCTATAAGGCAACCTCTCCATCATGATAGCCTCCATACTTTTAAAACCAAAATCATCCACGATCTTCCCCTTTATCTTATACACTCCTTTGCCCTTAAATGGATAGGCCTCCAATGACGGTGGAAAATGTGTCGTGTCAAAAAACCGCCCCTCCCGATCTACCCAGGTACCGAAACTCATGAGTTTATTGTTTTTGGTACTCACCCACTTGCGAGTCACATAATAGCCATACATGGTCACCGTCTTGCGATAGTGATTGGGCATATCCGTAGCCGTGATGCCGCTGGGATGTTCTTCGAGATAGGGCGTATCCAATAAATCAAATGGGGAGCACAACGCAAATCCCAGCAATTCGATCTCATCAAACGCCTGCTCATGACGACCTTCTTCCAATGCCGGCAAGGCAAACTGTTCTGATGCGTCGGGGAAAAAATTTCCATTCTGCGCATACTTCACCTGGGGATTGTGCACCATATTTTTTTCCCACATCAGTTCGTATTTATTCATGCGGGTGAATCGAAAAGCATTGATGCGGATCAGGATCTCGAGTTGCTCTTTGCTGATGTCTAGCCGCTGTACGAAGTCTTCAAGGCTGCGGTATGTGCCATGCGCCAGTCGCTCTTCGACCAACCGGACTGCGACATTTTGTTCCATGCTCTGGATATGCACCAGGCCTATGAATACATCATCACCATAGATCGTCGTCAGGTAGGTGCTGCGATTGACACAGGGTGCATGGATGATGGCTCCACACATGCGGGCTTCGTGTACATAGAGTTCGGTATTGTAAAATCCTCCAAAATTATTGATCACGGCCACCATAAACTCTCGCGGATAATAAGTCTTCAAAAACAGACTCTGAAAAGATTCCACTGCAAAACTCGCCGAGTGTGCCTTACAAAACGAATAGCCGCTAAAGCTTTCGATCTGTCGCCAAACTTCTTGTGTCAATGCATCGCTATAGCCCCGCGCTTTACAATTGATAAAATATTTTTCTTGCAATCGTCGGAAGGTATCGCTTGATTTTTTTTTGCCCGTCATGATGCGCCGCAGTACATCACTTTCATCCAGATCAAGCCCTGCAAAATGATGCACGATCTTCATCACATCTTCCTGATAGACCATGACTCCGTAGGTCTCTTTGAGATTTTTTTCGAATACGGGGTGCAGGTATTGGATCTTCTCCGGGCGATGAAAGCGCTCGATGTATTCCCGCATCATGCCACTCTGAGCTACTCCGGGTCGGATGATGGAGCTCGCGGCGACGAGGTGTACATAATCATCACATCGCAGCTTATGCAGCAGCCCCCGCATAGCCGGCGACTCGATGTAAAAACATCCGATACAGTGACCCGATCTCAGCTGAGCTCTGACATTGGGATCTTCTTTGATCTTGACCACATCGTGTACATCGAGCGACTGCCGTTTATTGCGCTTGACGATATCGACAGCATCTTTGATATGTCCCAGGCCGCGCTGACTGAGCACATCATATTTATGAAAGCCCAGATCTTCAGCACCATACATATCAAAGTGTGTGATGGGAAATCCTTTGGGCATCATCTGTAAAGCGGTGTGATAGTTGAGGGGCTTTTCGCTGATGAGGATACCTCCTGCATGGATCGATAGATAATTAGGGAAGTTTTCAATGAGTTTACCGAATCGAAATATATGTTTTGCCCAGTGATGATGTTTTTCAGAGGCGAGTGGCTCATCTACGATGATATCGATATCGTTTTTGGGCAGACCAAATACTTTGCCGAGTTCGCGGATGATGGATCGGCCTTTGAAGGTATTATAGGTAGCTAGTAAAGCGGTATACTCCTGGCCGTATCGTTTAAAAATATAATCCGTCACATCATCGCGCTCACTCCAGGAAAAATCGATGTCAAAGTCCGGGGGTGATGACCGATGCGGATTGATGAATCGCTCGAAGTAGAGGTCCAGCTCGAGGGGATCTACATCGGTGATACCCAGATTATACGCCACGATGCTGTTGGCTCCACTCCCCCGTCCTACATGATGATAGCCCGCGCTCCGGGCGTAGCGCACGACATCCCAGGTGATGAGGAAGTAAGCTGCAAAGCCCAGCTTGAAGATTACTTGCAGCTCCTTTTCGGTACGGTCTATCGCTTGCCGATGACTGGGAGTATAGCGCCGGCGAGAGCCTTCGCGCGCGAGTTTGGTCAGTAGCTCGTAATCACCCCCCGGGCTACCAGTGAAGGTGCGGCGATTGATGCCGGTGCCGCTTTCTAGGTTGATTTCGCACTGATCCAGGAGTTCTTCACTGCGACGGATGAGCTCAGGATATCGGTCATACCCGTGGCGCAAATCATCGGCAGACATCAGGTACTCACTATCTGCGGCGATATCAGATGGCGCGAGCCTGGAGTGTACGATATTGAGATCGATACACCGCATCAGCTTATGCACCCGATAGCCTTCGCGATGACGATGGACTACTGACGCAAAAGCAATCAATCGATCAGGATGCTGTCGGAGTGCGGATGAAAACAGACCACCCACCTCCGCAGGGGTCACACCGTAGTATTCATATGGTGCAAAGTCGGCAAGCGGCTTGACCAATGATCGATATATGATGTAACTATGATGCATCAGTGGGGCTATTGCCTGTAGTGGCTCGCCCTTGAGTGAGCTCTCCGTCAGCAGACCACATAGCTCGCGCCAGCCTTCTGCATTGCGCGCGATACCGGTATATAGATACCTGTGCTCCACATCGCGGTACTCTATACCGAGTAGCCCCTTGAGGCCCGCTTTGGCACAAGCCTGCAGAAACTCAAAACTCGCTGAAGTATTATTGATATCCGTCAGTACGAGGACCTTATGACCCAGGGCAGCAGCCTCGGTGACGAGCTCGGTGGGGGCTAGGGTCCCGTGGCGTAGACTGTAGTAGGTATGGCAGTTGAGATACATGAACACAAATGTCGGTTTTTTCGTCAAATATAGTCTAATATATAGACTAGCGTTCGGTTGAAGGGCTGACTTCGGCGCTATTCGATTGAAGGGTTGACTTCGAAGTCAACCCTTCAATAGCGACGAAGTCAACCCTTCAATAGCGACGAAGTCAACCCTTCAATCGAACTCGAAGTCACCTTTTTACTAAATTCGGGAATGAATTTCTATCCTAACCAACTCTTTCACGTTTATAATCAGGGGAATAATCGTCAGACCATTTTCTACTCTGATGAAAACTATAGATACTTTCTATGGAAAATGAAAGCATACATCCTACCTTTTGCAGACATTATATCTTACTGTCTGATGCCAACGCATTTTCATTGGCAAATATATGTTTATAGAAATGTAATCGAACGAAAATTACTTAGAAATCATATAGAATCTATTGAGTTGCAAAGAAGAAAATCCAAATATGGTGATGCTGCTTTAGCTCCGGGGTCATCTATTTCGCCAAAGACCAACGAAGATGCATTTATTACTTTAAATGAATCTATTGGAATATTACAAAGAGCATATACCAGAGCACTGAATAAAGAAAAAGGATGGTCTGGCAGTTTGTTTAGAAGTGATTGCAAATCAAAAGATGGGTGGATTGATGAATTTATTACAATAACTAAGGCAAATGGCAACCTTGATCATCGATTCACGGCAGATACAGATTATGGGCATATTTGTATGGCATATATTCACAATAATCCGGTAGCGGCCGGGTTCGTAAAAGAAGATATTGAATGGAAATATTCCTCTGCCAGAGAATATACGGGACAAGAAAAGGAGAATGTTTGCAATGTAGAAATGGGGCGAAAGATAATGAGCGAGGGGTGACTTTGAGTCCCCCTTCCCTTTTTATCAATGACCGTCATTGTGGCAGTTGAGGTACATTGATACAAATTGTCGTTTTTTTAGATCAATAAAGTCTAATTAATAGACTAATCATGAAGCTGTTTTTTAGGAGTAAAAAGAATAAATGCTTATAAGTAATTCATAATCCATTAATATTGTAGGAAATATCGACATGAAACTTACAATGGTTGTTTATAAAGGCGAAGAATATTTTATCGGTACCATTAAAGAGATTCCGGCGGTATTGACTCAAGGGGTGTCTATTGAAGAAACAAAAGAGAATATTTTGGACGCGCTCAATTTGTACCTCGAAGACATGCGGTCAGAAAATTTTGAAAACCAAGTCTTAGAAGAAGAATTAGTTTTTGTATAATGTCAGTAAAGAGGATAGAGTTTCTCCAACATCTCAGTTCGAATGATTGTTTTTTAAATCGACACGGAAGCAATCATGATATTTACCAAAATTCTAAAACAAAAAAGAAAACTTCTGTTCCAAGAACTCTCATTTGGATAAAGTCTTATGTCAACAGATCTGCAAGCAACTCGAGATTCCAAAATTTGGATAAGTATGCGTTTGTGCCTTCAAAAACGAAATCCTGTGATATCACTATGTGCCTCGGTCATTCAAGATACATCCTGGATATTACAACTTAGCAAATAATTATATCTGACAAACATTATATTTCACAAACATAATAATTTCCCCTTTCCCTCCAACACCTTATCGTCTTAAAACCACATCGACTCACCGCATTCCCATTTTGTAATATAAATGTCTTGACTGGTAAGGTAAGGGATGTGTCCATCCCATGGATCAGGATTTTGAATCTGGTCTTTTTGGAAAACTTGTAAAAAATTTATATTTATCCCTTAGTCAACAATTCCCAATAAAACCCGGGCCTTAATAATTTTTTTAGCTGATCCTTATCTTCCATAGTGTCCATAAAAAATTGGCGTAATTTTTTATTCCTATTTATTTTTTTTATGCAATATTCTAGTATGACTGGATAGCGTAATAATCGTTGTATCCTCCTACTGATATTGAGCTCTGACCACATGCGCCGATAGATTTCGTCATCATACTGTTTGTTGAAATCAGCTGAGTAGTCACCCGCGGCTATACAAGCTTGTACGTGATCAGCCGCTACTCGTCCACTGCGTATGGCATTGCCTATGCCTTCACCACTGAACGGATCGATCAGGGATGCAGCATCGCCGGTCAAGACATAACGATCGCCGGAGAGCCTTCTTTTTTTTGATCCTAATGGCAGACCAAATCCCTTAATGCTTTCTAAAGCTTTGGCATTTTTAAATCGATCTTTTAGCTGCGGATGGGTTTCAATTAATTTTTGCAACACAACTTTAAGATTTATTTTTTTCTGCGATATGTGTGATGATAGCATGCCGATACCTACGTTGGCTTTACCATCGTTCATGGGGAAAATCCAAAGGTACCCGGGCATAGTATCATTAAAGAAAAAAAGTTCTACATAATTTTTCTCATAAAAACCGCTTACATGCTCATAGTATACTCTCAACCCAGCGCAATAATTTTTTTTATCCAGTTTGCGGGCTTGCAGATATCGCGCTACTACGGATTGTGCACCATCGGCACCTATTAGCATATCAGCCTGATATCTGCCTTTCGAAGTATTTAGTATGATGTTATGCTCCTTTCGAACGATGTCATTGACTTGGCAATTTTGCACGACGGTTATATGATCATTTTTTGACACTTCTTCGAATAGAAAATTATCAAATATCATTCGGGGACAGATATAAGCATTCAACTGCTTATGGTTATGGACCAATGGTATTTTTAAGGACTGAGCATCGGATGTGATAATCCATCCACCATAAATTGGAAATTTATCTTCTAAGGTAAAAAACGTTTTTGCTAATTCTTCCGAGATTTGCTTAAGTTGATTCATTACATCCGGACTCAGGGCATCACCGCATATTTTATCCCTGGGAAATGTCGCTTTTTCCAGTAGGGTTACAGGAATTTGTTTTTGAGCTAGCATCAATGCACAGGCACATCCTGCCGGGCCGGCTCCCACTATTATTATACTTGGTTCATTTCGTGCATTCATCTAAGCGTATCAAGATACAAATTCTGTTTAGAAACAAGAAGGAAGGTACGACAAGAGATACGATTTCTTTTTCCTGCATACCCTTGATAACCGCATGCTGGCGCCAATATTGAATATTCTGTTTTACTGATAAAATTATTTCCCCTTACTCTCCAACGCCTTATCGTCATAAAACCCCATCGACTAAGTGCGTCGTTATTTTTGTAATATAAACGAACTGCCGGTATGGGAAGAGAGGTGTCTTTCACATGGATCAGGATTTTGACTCCGGTCTTTTTGTAAGCTTGTAACAAAATTATATTTATATTTGCATTTCATATTTATATTTTATATTTGTATTTTAAATGTAAAAAATCTATGCCGACCTTTACCAGCACACTTCCAGATGAACTTTTGGATCAACTCGCTCAAAAGGCTAAATCCCTTGCTTTACCAAAAAATAAGTTGATAGAATCCGCCTTGAAACTCTACCTCGATCATCTTGAAAGAGCGGAATATATTAACTCCTTCAAAAGAGCGGCCCAGGATACCGATGTATTGAAAATGGCTGAAGAAGGAATGAAAGATTACCTCAATCAGCTGGATCAGTGAAACAACGAGAAATCTGGATGGCTGATCTGAATCCGACTAAAGGGTCAGAACAAACAGGTATAAGGCCTGTGGTCATATTGAGTGGCAATGCATTGAATGATCATATGCCAGTAGTAATCGTAGCTCCATTATCAACAAAAATTAAGAATTATAAAGGTCACCCGATACTGACCCCTGACAATATGAATGGGTTGAAATCTCGATCCGAAATTATTCTATTCCAAATAAAGTCTATTTCTAAGCTAAGGCTTCATAAAAAGATTGGCGAGATCCCTGTCATGGCATATGACCTCTGTGTCAAAACATTGAACGATTTATTTAAATACTAAAGATCGACTTATAACCGTCCATTCCATTGAACAGATATTACACTGTAACTCGGATGTTCGTTTCACGATCACCATTGACAATCTACACACCTCGAGATCCCCAAATTTTTCGAATGTTAATTTTAAACTACCTTTGTATACGATCAATGTTTTTCAAAATTTGTGGATTGATGGATCAAATTTAATTAATCTCCGAGTTTTAATTGTCTCATTCAATGCACACCTTCGCCGATTTAAATTTATCCAAAGCCTTACTTCATGCCATAGATGATCTAGCATTTGTAAAGCCAACTGCTATTCAACTTGAGTCTTATCCGATCATTCTCTCCGGCAAAAATATAGTGGGGATAGCGCAGACCGGTACCGGCAAAACGCTGGCTTATATGTTGCCTTTACTCAAAGAGCTCAAGTTTTCAAAACAGATTCATCCTCGTATCTTAATATTAGTGCCGACGCGAGAGTTGGTTTTACAAGTAGTGCAGCAGATCACCACCTATACAAAATACATGCAGGTCAGAGTACTGGGTGTCTATGGGGGAACAAACATCAACACACAAAAACAAGCAGTCTCACTAGGCACTGATATCTTAGTCGCTACACCCGGCAGACTCTACGATCTGGCCATCACCAAAGCCGTCAAGCTCAATGAAATCAAAAAACTGGTCATCGATGAAGTAGATGTCATGTTGGATTTAGGATTTCGATTTCAATTGAATAATATCTTTGAGCTCATGCCGGAAAAGCGGCAGAATATTATGTTTTCTGCTACCATGACTGAAGAAGTAGAGGCGTTGATCGATAATTTTTTTATTGCTCCTGCTAAAATTTCAATAGCGCTCTCCGGTGCACGACTAGAAAACATTGACCAACTTTGTTACCCAGCGCCTAATTTTTATACAAAAGCCAATCTTCTGGCACATCTGCTGAGTGATAAAAAAGAGTATGGCAAAGTATTAGTATTTGTAACAGGCAAAACCAATGCAGAATTATTGTATAAATCATTGGAGCCACACTTTGCTAAAGATGTAGGTGTCATCCATACCGATAAATCTCAAAATAAAAGAATAGAGGCTATTCAATATTTTGAACAGGGAAAGCATAGAATATTGATATCGACTGATGTCATGGCTAGAGGGTTAGATCTTGACACCATCAGTCATGTGATTAGTTTGGATGCCCCGGTATTTCCTGAAAATTATATCCACAGGATAGGTCGAGCGGGTCGAGCCTCCAAACAAGGTAAATCCATCTTGTTCTACACTGAAAAAGAAGTGCCTGCTAAAGAAGCTATCGAGCGACTGATGGCCTATAAGATCCAACAGATGCCTTTCCCTGATGAAGTGGAGATCTCAACAGACTTGATACTCGAGGAAAAGCCCAGATCATTGGATAATAAAAATCCATATCGCAATGAAAGTAAAAATCAGTTAAAACCAGGTTTTCACGAAAAGAAAGCCAAAAATAAAAAAACAAATCTAGGTGGATCTTACAAATTCGAGATCGCAAGAAAATATAAAAAACCAAAAACCCGGGGCGATAAGTTTAAAAAGAAGTAGCCACCAGTCCACCATGATGCGAACTTGCCGCTGTTGTTGCTATACCTCATTATTTGACTCCGTATTCATTAGATCAATCGGGTGATTCAAAAACACCTTAGCTAAATAAATACTCCACATCCTCCTCGGATAGATTTTTTACAAAACCATCTTCGGCATGCACGAGCTCCTCCGAAATGTCGCCTTTGCGTTTCTGAAGTTGAATGATCCGTTCTTCAATCGTATTTTTACAAATCATTTTGTAAGCAAAGACTTGTTTTGTTTGACCAATACGATGGGTACGATCTATCGCTTGATTTTCCACTGCACTATTCCACCACGGGTCCATCAGGAAGACATAGTCGGCGGCAGTAAGGTTGAGCCCGGTGTTACCAGCTTTTAATGAAATCAGGAATACCTTCGCATCATCTTCTTCTTGTTGAAATGCACTCACCATATCTCGACGATCTTCAATAGCAGTGTCACCATCAAAGTGGTAATAAGGTATGCCTGCATGCTTAAGCTCATGCGCGATCAGATGGAGCATACCCTTGAATTGTGAAAACACTAATGCTTTACTATCTGTAAGTTGTGTTTGCAGCTCATCCAGCAATACATTCATTTTAATGGATTGTATCGGTTGCCCGGTATATTCATTGAGCAATACAGGAGAGCAACACACTTGTTTGAGTTTGGTGATACCTGCCAGGATACCAATTTTACTTTTTGCAAGGCCCTCATTTTTAATATTTAGAAATATACTATTGCGAATAGATGATCTAATCTCCTCGTAGGCCGCCCGCTGACGATCTTCCATTTCACACCAGATGATTGATTCTGTTTTTTCAGGCAGATCAGTAGCCACTTGCTTTTTGGTGCGACGCAAAATAAACGGTGCTGTAATTTTAGAAAGTATTTTTATTTTTTCTTTATCGCCATCTTTATCAATAGGATGAGCATATTCTTTTCTGAAAAATTCAGCCGTACCCAATAAACCGGGCACTACAAACTCCAATTGAGCATAGAGATCAAACGTGTTATTCATCACAGGCGTACCACTCAACGCTATACGATGGTGGGCAGTAAGACTATGAATAGCTTTAGTAATCTGAGCTGCAGGATTTTTTATATTATGACTTTCATCCACAACTACCCCACCCCATATCGTGTTGGCCAATAACTCTATTTGAGAGCGTACGATCCCATACCCGGCGATCAATACTTGGTCTCCTGAAGTAAAAAAAGCAGCCAGATCTTGTACACCGCCTTTAAAAATCCTGGTGGCCAGATGAGGCGCAAATTTTTCAAATTCATTTTTCCAATTATAGATCAATGATGAAGGACAAACAATCATGAATCGAAGATCTGAATCCGCTTGATGTAACCAACTTAAAAAACTAATGGTCTGCAATGTTTTACCCAAGCCCATATCATCGGCTAGACAGGCTCCTGATTTGATCTCTGACAGCAGAGCCATCCATTCGAAGCCTTTCTGTTGGTAGGGTCGTAAGGTAGCTTGAATAGTAGTAGGTACTGGATAGATCTGCGCAGCTACATTTTGCCATTGTTGCCATTTCACTTGCCATTCTTCGGGCAGGATTTGTGCATTATCTTCTTTGCCAAATATTTGTTGATTACTTTGCAACAGCCAATTAGACACTTCGAGTGTTGCACCTTTGATCTTGGCATGTTTGAGTATCAATGCATATGCTCTCAACCATTCTTCGGGCAGTATGCCTATCGTATTATCCATTAGCAATAGGCTCTTTTGATTAGCCTGCACTACTTTTTGAAGTTCTTTGATTTTAATTTTTTCTTTACCGAATTTCACTTCCATCGTAAAGGTCGTCACCCCACCTTCCGATTTGATCCAATGGAGATCTGTTTCCGCTTTGTTGGAAGAATATCTGAAATGGTCCAATAAATCTAATCCGAGCAACTGTACCCCTTGCTGCAGCCAGTCCTGATAAAGATTAAAAAACCAATTGCTCTTCTTCGCTTCATCAAAGTGAATAAAAAAATTACCATTATACTGTTGTTTGAAACTGGGATGTCGGGCCTGAATACTTTGAGTCAGACTTTGCTCAGCTTCTTTATCCCTATGTACCAGATACATTTCTTCCTGGCGTTGCAACTCGATTTGTGGAGCCCAAGGACCTTCCACGGTGATGCCTTCATAGTTCCAACAGGGTACAAATTGTAAAAACTTATTGCCGATTTCATTGACTAAAACCATTGGTTCAGGTTTGCTTTTAATCTCTTGAACTGCAAAACAATGGTTACGATCCAAAACATATCCTTTTTCCTCCAATTTGCGAACTACCCTGAATAAAAAATCTTTTGGCCGAAATGCGTATTGACTAATATTTAATTCCTCTAACCAATCGAGCACTGCATAATCAGCTGGCTGTAACACAAAATATTGATGTTTATGTTCCACTAAAAAAAGCGTGCGAGTAAAATCAGATAAAAAATAGGACTCCCCTTTAATAACAATATAGGTAGTCAGATCCAAGCCCAGGGCCTCTGCGTAGTCTACCTTAAACTTGAGTTGTAACTTTTCGTGGACAAAACGACATGGAGATTTGACTGTTTTATTCGTACTTGGATCTTTGATCTGATGATACCAGGGTACTTGTTGCCAATGGGCCAAACCAGCTAGAAAGGATTCATTGAGGTATCGATTTTTATTTTTTTGTAACAGTATTTCGATGTCTTTGCCGGACTGGATTTTTTTATATTCCCTGGCTTTATCATCGACATATTTATAAATGGCGGGATTTGATAGTTGTTTGATGGTACGAATGGCGTCATCATCCAATGAAGGCATTTTTTTCCTGAGTTCTTCTAATTTAAATGATTCAAAATCAACATAGGAAGCCGTCTTCACTACGGTCAGGTAAGATATAAAATCGAATCCTTGAGGAAGATATTTAGGAATGAACAGTAATACGTTCCTTTTTTCAGTAGCCATCGATCAATGTGTGCAATATAAGTAGTATGTCTGATAGCTAGTGATATCTGACTCTAAAAGTCTATTATCCAGTATAATGTTGACCACTTGCTCCTACATTTAGCGAGCTTTTCTTCATCTTCCCCCTTTCCATTCTTCTACTTACCTTTGCCTCCCGATATGACAGACTTCATCAGGGACTCCTATTCCATCCGCAGACGCAGCTTATTGTGTATATTGACTGTAATCATAGTCATCATACTAGACCAATGGCTAAAAATCTGGGTAAAAACCAATATGGAGTATGGTTCCGAATTTAAATTATTGGGCTTAGAATGGGCAAGAATCCATTTTGTGGAAAATGAAGGCATGGCTTTTGGCATTTCCTTGGGAGGCAATGTCGGCAAGTTGATGTTGAGCTTATTCAGGATCCTAGCTGTTGGGTTCTTGATATATATCTTGTTTAAACTCATTCGCTCTCAGGAACGGACTGGGCTGCTCATTTGTTTTTCACTGATCCTAGCCGGTGCTATCGGCAATATCCTGGATTCGGCGATTTATGGTTTGATTTTTACAGAATCTTACTATCAAGGCGGTTTAGCAGAGTTTGCTCCGGGTAGAGGCTATGCACCATTTCTATTTGGTCGCGTCGTAGATATGTTTTATTTCCCAATGATCGATACTCGTTGGCCCGACTGGGTTCCTTATTTTGGGGGTGACTCCTTTCAATTTTTTAGGCCGGTCTTCAATGTCGCCGATACCGCAATCTCCACGGGAGTGATTTCCCTCATTGTGTTTTTTAGGAGCTTTTTCAAAAATCAAGCTGAGCCTAAATCCAACGAGATTGAAAAGCAACCAGTGGATGCTTTATCCAATGAAAGCACTGATTTATCCAATGAAAGCACTGAACAACTACCAACTGTCACAAATCCTACGCCATCCGAATCCTGAGGAACAAGCCATTCGGTTAATAACTTAGAAAATTCAAATGCACAATTTGGCTTAACCCTAGAGGAAAGTTCAAGCACATAACTGCCCTACCATAGGGCCGTACACCTTTTGACTTTCAATAGACCAAGGCTAGTGCCATACCTGTAGACTGGTCTACGTAGCCTGATTGATGTGCCAATAAAAAACTGATGATGGGGTACTCCTTAAATAAAATTTATCGGAGCAATACTGGGGAATTTTGGTTGAGCAAAGATCTTTTGTCACTCTATCGAATAACCGGGCGATCCGAGAAGCCCATGTAAATTTTGTAAGGTTATTATTTTCCTACAAAATTATTAATTGCAACAAGTACTTTGGTAAGCTTATCATAATCAATCTGATAATGTTTAAACTTACCCTCTTTGTTGTTGTCCACGATTCCTACATTTTTGAGAATCTTCAAGTGCTGAGAGGTAATACTCTGCTCTATTTTCATAGTGTTGTAGATTTTGTTGACATTGATCACTTCATGGCGATCAATAAATTCCAAAATCTTCAGCCTTAAAGGGTGGGCAAGTGCCCTCATCAAATCTGAGGAATTCGTTAATTGTTCCTGGTCAAATGTTACTTTAGTCTTCTTCATACTTACTTTTTAGTAGGTCAATGAAATATCTAGCGATGACAAATATTAAAAATTAATTTAATATGTCCAAGTAAATATTAATAAAAAATACTATTTATAACTCATTCTGTTTTTTTTGTAAGCAAATTGATCTAAAAACTAGTATAAATTAAAAAAGTCAATGATGTTAAATCATTGACTTTTAATACATTATATAAATGTATTTAATTTTTTAATTTAACCTACTAATTCTTCGATCAATTTAGAAATCTGATTCAATCTTTCTTTGTCCAACGAATAATAGATAAACTTCCCCTGACGATCAGTGATCACCACTCCTGCTCGACGCAATATGGCCAAGTGCTGTGATGCTACTGACTGCTCCAATCTCAACTTAATGTAGATATCGGTCACTGTCATGTTATCACTCTCCTCCAATACTTCGATGATGCGTTGACGGAGTTTGTGATTTACCGCACGTAACACAAGTACAGCCCGACGCAGATCGGTGTAGTCCAGCTGAATGTCTTTGGGGCCTTTCTTCAGCGTAACAATCTCTTGTTTTTGTTTTTTCATACTCTCCCAGGTTTATGGTTCAATGATGCAATTTTGTTTATAATACTTGGTATTAAACCAAAACCATACCAACTTTAATGAGTAAACAGAAAAATAGGAACCAACATTTAAACTGCAATAAATTACTTATATAACTTATCTATATGTCATTAACTATAATATTGATAATCAATTGCTTAAATTGATTTACGATATGTCGGAGCTTTTAAATACTCCGGCGTCGAATATGCAAGATTTTCAAATTTTCCGTCTATAAATTTGTTCAGTGCCGGAATTACAAAATAAGAAGCCAACACTTTATCTGTGTCGAACTCAAACCCTTGGCGTTGGTCTAAGACCTTCTTTACTTTAGGCACTGCATCCCCGACCAGATACACACGTTGTCCTAGTTGAAGCAATTGATCAAAAGACTGTGAGCTGATCACCATAGGGCTCGAAGGCGATAAGATGCGATACTGATGATCAAATACAGCTTGATAGACCTCGTCTCTACCGGCATCTATCATCGCTACGATCACATCTCCAACCTCCGGATGCCGAACAGCATACGCTAGGCCCTGCAAGGTCGATACCCCGATCAATGGAATATCCAAAGCCATACAGATGCCTTTGGCTGTTGAAAGCCCAACTCTGAGGCCTGTATATGATCCTGGCCCTTGACTATGGCACACTGCGTTCACTGCATTCAACTTTAGATGAGCATTTAATAGGACTGATTCGATTTGAAGCGGTAAGAGACTAGCATGCCTTCGACCACCCTGATCATCTATTTCCTCTGCCAGCAGCTGAGTACCTCTTGCGATGGCGACAGAGCAAAGATGTGTACTGGTATCTATCGTTAATATGATCGGGGTCTGAGGTGTTGTCAAATTCATTTTATGTTACAAATCGAAACATGAATCTCATTTTAACATAGACTGATATCTAGCAGGATCGCCTAACACGGAGATTGCTTCCTGAATCTCACGATCTATCTGTAAAGATTTTTCAATTTTACCTTTTTGAAGGTAATATCTCGATACAATTTCTTTCTCTAGGTATTTAGTGATTTCAAGCTTATGCTTTTCTAATAGGCTGGCCTGATCTTCTTTAATCTTTTTGGTCATTTCATCGACCTCCTTGCTTACAGAAGCCCATACTGGCTTTGATTGTAGTTTTTCTTTAAATTGCTGGAGTGCCTCCTGAGCAGAAGATTTATACTCGAAACTAGACCCTGCGACAAATTTTTTAAAATCATCATAATCGGTCAATTTAAATTCTCTCAAAGGTGCAATTTCTTTGTGCTTCAATTTAAACGCGGTAGCATATTTGAACAAAACATCCTTCTGCACTAATTGTTGTATAATCTCCGCAGTATGATCGATATCGATGTAAATGTCAGGTTTGACCCCACCGCCGTCCAATACTTTTCTACCTGAGCGTGTTTTAAATTCAGCCCTTAACGAATCTGGAATGTTTTTAGGTTCTCCATTTTCATATTCTACGCCTTGGATGCACCGACCACTTGGTATATAGTACTTTGCAGTTGTGAGTTTCACTTGACTGTTGTAGCCAATCTCCCGAGTATTTTGGACCAATCCTTTTCCATAGGTCCGCTGGCCTATGATCACCCCCCTATCCAAATCTTGAATGACTCCGGATACAATCTCTGAAGCTGAGGCAGAGCCTTTGTCTACCAGCAGGACTAAAGGTATTTTTTCGTCTACCCCACCCTGCATTGTTTTAAACGCTCGGTCCCATTCTTTGACCTTCCCTTTGGTCGTGACGATCAGCTCATTTTTGGGTATAAATACATTGCATACATTCACTGCTTCTCTAAGCAAGCCACCACCATTGTCCCGGAGGTCCAGTATGATGCCATTCATGGCTGGATTCTCCTTTTTGAGTTTAGTATAGGCAGCAGCCACATGAGCACCCGCCTGATCAGTAAATACAGTGAGATTGACATAACCTACTTTATCACTGACCATCCCACTAAATGGTACATTGGGCACATCGACTTCACCTCGGACGACCGAAAATGAAAAATCTTTAGTGTCCCCAGGTCGTTTTACTACCAAATCCAAATTACTATCAGCAGCACCTTGCATTAAGGTATTGATCTCTTCTTTCGACTTTCCTTTAACGGATTTACCCCCAATGGTGATCAACTGATCTCCTAAGATCAAACCACTTTTGTAGGCAGGAGACTCGTCGAAAAGCTCTGTGATCGTGGGTAGGCCGTCTATGATCTTGATACCTGCACCGATGCCATGGTATTTTCCTTCGGTGAGAAAACGATAGTTTTCGACCTGCGCTTCAGAGAAATAATTGGTGTACGGGTCAAGGCTATTCAACATAGCATCTACGCCGACTTTCATTAATTGCCCGGGTTCGATATCATCTACATAATAATAATTGAGCTCCTTGTAGATATTGGTAAAAAGCTCAATATTTTTTGTGATTTCAAAATATCGATTTGGGTCGGCATGATGTCGAAAAGCGAAAAATGTCAAGCCGAAAATGCCCAAGAGCAAAAATTTTCTCATTGTGGAATACTTAAAGTAGGTTAAATAACAAATGTAAAAATACAAGTTATTTTATCGCGCTTACTTAAGAATCCCTTAAATGATTTACCGCAAATCCTCACGAATTGGTAGGCTCCGCATTTGGCTCTTTTTCTGTAAGTCGGTCATGTTTCGCCAGAAATGTATACCATTTAATGACTTTTTTAATATCTCCGATCGATACCCGATCAGGATCATAATCCGGCAATATCATTTGGAAATAGGTACTACAACTTTTTTGATCTGCATCTGCCTCAGGGACTGGTTGATCCGATTTTTTCATTGTAAAAAAAATTTCAGCGATAGGCGTAGAGTCCGTAAACGTATAGATGCTAATCGTCTCTAAAAGCGAAAACTGATGTTTTCGCAATGGGACAAATTTAGTTTGGTTGGTTTCAAAGGATTTGACAATAGCCCCATCTGGTCTATTCGCTACCAAATCGTACAACCCTGGCAAACCAGAAATGGCTAATAATTTTGAAAGGTCGATCATGGGTCAAAGATAAGAAGTATGTACTATATGTATGGATCGTCATCTAGCCCGTTAGCTTTGCCCTGATCCATGGATAAAGGCAGCAATTTTGAACGGGATGGATAAAGGCTAAGTGGCTGTGTCCATTTTTGATGGTTTGCAAACTACTGACATAAAGTGTATAGTAGAGGAATCAGTCAAACACCCCGTTGGAGATCCTTTACTAAAGCCTTATGGCTAGGGTTTAACAAGTATTTTGTTCAATTGGCATTAGAAGGAACCAATTTTCTGCCACCCAGAAAGCACATAGCCAAGTGTCATAGCTAAAGCCAGGATATCAGATTTCCTGGGGTTATGAAAGTATTCTACCTAGGCTTTAACAATAAATCAAATTCTGCCTCTCGGAAAGTATATAGACAACCCTCAAGGCTAAAGCCAAAGTCCCGAACTTATAACCCCAGCCTTAAGGCTGGGGTTATAGTGGTGACTCCGTTCCCTGGCTTTAGCCATGAAGCAAATTCTAACACACACCTCTGATCAGCTATTCAACAGTAATTCCCGAAATTTCAGCCTATTTTTGTACCTCTGAATGCATTTTGATCTCATTATTATTGGTGCTGGACCTATAGGTCTGGTATGTGGGCTGGAGGCTCGACAAGCGGATTTGCGATTTTTAATCCTTGAAAAAGGACTTCTGGTCAATGCACTCTTTAATTTTCCGCTTAATATGACTTTTTTTTCGACATCATTATTGTTGGAAATTGGCGATGTACCGTTCATATCTCATACGGATAAACCAACTCGATCTGAAGCTTTGGAATACTACCGCAGAGTAGCACATGCTCGTCAATTACCTATCCACCTTTATGAAGAAGTCCACACCTTAATTAAGAAAAATGGTAAATTCGAAATAGCCACTCAGCGACAATCCTACTCTGCTGATCATGTCATTCTAGCCACAGGATTTTATGGCAAAGAAGTCAGTTTAAACATACCGGGTGAAAATCTGTCCAAAGTAAAACATTATTATGATGACCCCCATCCCTACTTCCAACAACAGCTAGCTGTGATCGGGGGTGGCAATTCTGCATGTGATGCAGCACTGGAATGTTGGCAAAAAGGGGCAAAAGTCACTATGATCGTGCGGGATTCAGGGCTTAAAGACACTATCAAATATTGGATTAAACCTAATATCGAAAACAGAATCAAAGAGGGCAGTATTTTGGCTTACTTTAATGCTACCGTTATAAAGATCAATCCTCAATATATCACGATCCAGCAAGAAAACAAGGTCATTGAATTGCCCAACGATTTCGTGTTGGCTATGACCGGATACCAACCGGATTATGGATTTTTGGAAGAGGCTGGAATCGCATTCCAGACAGATGAATTTCAAACACCTATTTATGATGAGGTCACACTGGAGTCCAGCGTACCTGGCTTATATCTGGCAGGTGTATTGCTGGGCGGCAGAAAGACGAATAAATGGTTTATCGAAAACACTAGAGATCATGGTCAGAAAATAATAAATCATATTCAGTCGAATAAAAAAACAAAGAATTCTTAAGCGCGCTTTATGAGTAACAATATAGAATTAGTCCTATTTGACTGTGACGGGGTCTTGGTAGATACCGAATTGTTAGCTAACCGAGTTTTTATCCAAGAAGTCAGAAAATTTGGTTTTCATCTTTCGGAAGAGGAGGCTTGGGAACATTTTCCCGGATCTCGATTTGCTTCATGTGTGGCATATGTAGAAAGTACAAATGGTAAAAACATGCCTGCAGATTTTGTTGAAATTTATAAAACAAAAATTGCAGAAATATTTGCCGCAGAAATTACTGCGATACCCGGCATTGAAAATGTCCTCGCTCAGATGCAACTTCCCAAAGTAGTCACCTCCAATGGTCCTCGACAAACCATAATCACTAATCTCACTACTTGCCACCTTATGCAATATTTTCATTTGGATCATATCTTTAGTGCATATGATATCCAGAAATGGAAACCAGATCCTGATCTTCATTTAGCAGCTAGTACGTATATGAAGACTCCGCCTGCTCATTGTCTGGTGGTGGAAGATAGCGTGCCTGGAGCACAGGCTGCATTAGCCGCCGGGATGCAAGTAGTCGGATTTACACATCATGGTCGCAATCAAAAGATCATTGCCATGGATATTCCCAAGATAGATTACATGGAAGATCTATTGGATTTTATTTCCACACCCACCGCAGTAGTACAAAGGACTACTTCTCCCTGAGCATTTCGCCAAATCCCATAGATCGCTGCAGTGCGCTCATCGCTTTAGCAATTCGGTTGGCTTTGGTAGTTGGTGTTTTAGCTGATTTTATCCAATTGGTAAAATAGTTTTGATGTCCTTTATTCAACGCTTCAAAATTTTTCAACGCTTTTGGCAATTCATGGAGGCAAACTAAAAAGTCCTCATCCGGTTGTAATTCTTCGGGATCAAAATCCAAATGAACGATGACTTCCTGACCATGTTTCTTTTTGATGGCTCGGCGCATTTCTCCATTGATAGGTAGGATAAAATCACCATTACCCATTGGCAATAAAGAAGTTTGTGCTATTGTATGTTGATCTATTGATCCTTTGACCCTAAAGGCAGTTTTCTGGTTGTTTAATTTATGTGCCCTTTCTGCGCTGACCGGGATGTAGGTCCATCCGGTTTTTTCGCCTTTTTTTTCAAATTTTTCCAGCAATATTTTAAATCGAATCATATCAATACCCAAAAATTCAAAAATACGACTTACATTTTATAGGCGACCAATGATTTTAAAGCTATGGTCGCGTTAAAATCTTCTCAAACCTCAGATACCTTCTATAGAGTTGTCCATATTTCTTTTATCTTTATAGCCATTTATTGATCATTCACATTAGATCCAATTTATATGTATAGGATTTTGATTATTACTTTGATAGCAGCATCCTGGGCCCCCTCTCTTGCTCAGCCCTTGCGCGAGGTGCCTATCTCCAAGCGGATACAAGCTGCTGAAGAGCGGATAGCAGTGGGCGATTATTACAACGCCTTGGATCAATATGAGTTGGCTTATAAAGAAAAACGAGATCCCGAGATGGCTTACAAAATAGCTATGCTACATTACGAATTACGCGATTACGCGCGGGCTGAAACTGCACTGACGAGACTATTGACATCCAATTTAAAAGGCATAAAACCTCCGGAAGAAGCTTATTATTATATGGGTAAGGTTTTGAAAATGAATGGCAAGACTAGAGAAGCGACACAAGCATTTAGTAAGTATATAGCAGACGGCCGAGATCAAAACCTGATCACACTGGCACAAATCGAAATCGATGGTATCGATCAGCTAGGCACGCTTACTCCCAATAAAGGTATAGCTGTAGTCAATGTAGGGACTTTAGTCAATTCAACTTTTACAGAATCGAATGCTACGATGGGTCCGGATAGTGCCCTTTACTTCATTTCATTTCAGAAAAAAGCCCCTATCGTATTGGATGGCAAAGACAATGCCTATCATTCCAAAATCTACACTAGTACAAAAGGTAAAGATGGCAAATGGGGCAAACCTGCCGCACTGCCGGAAGCAATCAATCGTCCTAATGCCAATAGTAGCCACGTGACGCTCAGCCCTGATGGCAATACTATGGTGTTTACTAGATCTGTTTTGTCTCACAATGAAGTGTCAGAAACTAGAATGTTTTTTTCACAAAAAAGTGATGGAAATTGGACTCCAGCACGTGAAATCAAAATCCCTGCAGGAGAATTTCAGATCAAATACCCATCATTCGGAAAAATGTTTGACAAGGAAGTATTGTTCTTATCATCCAATATGCCAGGTACGATCGGTGGCTATGATATTTATTATGCTTCCTTTGATGGGGAGACATTAGGCGACTTGGTGAATATGGGTCCTAAATTTAACTCTCCCGGAGATGACATTAGTCCCTTTTACACGAAGACTAGATTTTATTTTAGTACCAATGGCCGACCTGGCCTTGGTGGATTTGATATATTCTCTTCTGAATGGACTGGTGCTGATTTTGCTGCTCCTGTCAATATGGGCCGTAATTACAATACCACAGTGGATGATATGCATTTTACGATGAATGCTGATGGTTCCACAGGTTTTCTCGTATCCAATAGGCCGGGTACAAGGAGTTTAAAGAGCAAAACTTGCTGCGACGATATCTTTTTCTTTTCCTTACAGCCTATATTAGTAGATATGTTGGTAGATGTATTTCAGACCCCTAAAAGACCGCTCAAAGGAAGCTTGATCAAAATCAATGAGTATGTCGAAGAAAGTAGTTTTGAAAAAGAGCGAAAAACAAATGATCTGACCCACAATTTTCAATTTGACATAGAGCTCGATAAAGCATATCAGTTTATAGTATCCAGGGATGGATTTTATCCGGACACCTTTGAGGTCAATACGGTAGGTATTTTCGAATCGACGACCATGAAAAAGGAAATTATCTTGAGGCCATTACCTCCTGAGCCTACGACAGAGACGATCACGCTCAATGAGCCTATACGCCTCAACAATATCTATTACGATTATGATGATGCCGCTATCTTGAAAGATGCTGAACAAGATCTTACTGGATTGTATGACTTACTCAAAGAATATCCTACCATGGTGATCGAGCTTTCCAGCCATACAGATGCGAGAGGCAATGATGAGTATAATAAAAGATTATCCCAGCGCCGAGCTAATTCAGCCAAAAACTGGATTACCGCCAAAGGCATAGATCCATCAAGGATCAAAGCAATAGGTTTTGGGGAGGCTAAAATCTTGAATCGATGCAAAAATGGGGTGAATTGTCCAGATGATGAGCACCGTTTTAATCGTCGTACAGAATTCAAAATTTTGGAAGGTCCGCAAACAATTACCATTAAAAAGGAAGTATTTAAAACCCCTAAAACACCTGTAAAACAAGGTGACGGAGGTGGATCTGCCGCGATTCAAAATATGCCGGTCACTAAGAAAAAAGGAGTGCCTATTTTAAAATGGGATAATCCCTTTCATGATTTTGGAGTGGTTACCAAAGGGGATGATGTCGTCCATGAGTTTGGATTTATCAATGACGGTGATGGCGATTTATTAATAGAGATAGCCACGGCATGTGAATGTACAGATCTAGACTATCCGATCAAAGCAATCAAACCCGGCGAACGATCCAAAATCAAAGCTACTTTTCATAGTAAAGAAAAACTAGGTGAGACTGAAATCACCATCAATGTGATCGCTAATACAGATCCCATTGTGGTGGAATCCCGCTTTAGATCCTTCGTAAAAGAATAAGCCGAAGGCAATCCGACTTTTAGCCTTGGAAAACTTTTTAGAATCCTGTTACACTCAAATCATTTCATTGGGTTGGGTACAGTGGTTGTCATTCATCACGGGACTGATTTACATATATTATGCATCTGCACAACAGTCGCGATGCTGGCCATGGGGTATTATATCTAGTGGACTTTGGGCCTATGCCAGTTGGTTTGATATGAGACTTTTAAGCGATAGTATCCTTCAGATGATCTATGTCGTATTAGGGATTTGGGGCTGGTATGCTTGGTCTAATCCTAAAAAAATTACTACAATACCTGTGACCAAAATGAGCATACGTGATCTCAGTTTCAGCATTCTCTGCAGTTTGGTGCTGTCGGCATTGCTAGGATGGTATATGACGACCATGGAAGCTGCTTTTCCCATACTTGATGCTACTTTGACTATTTTTTCTATAACCGCTACTATTTTATTGATTCAACAAAAAATAGAAAACTGGCTTTTTTGGATCCTCATTGATTGGGTTTCTGTGCCCGTATTTATGATGAGAGGTGGTTATCTTTTTGCCATCTTATTTGTGATATATGGCATCCTAGCCATCAAAGGTTGGTATAATTGGTCGGCGATCATCAAAAACTCACTTACGGTGCAGCACCATCAGAGCTGATGTATCGTTATATTGACGCATCAGTTCATGTAACTCAGTTTTTAGTTTAGCTATTCTGTTCTTTTGCTTTGGTGCATCATTTAAATTTTTCATTTCATCCGGATCCTTTTTAAAATCAAACAACTCCCAATTGGTAGTATGCTCCTCATAAAAACAAATCAATTTATATCGATCTGTTCGAATACCAAAATGAGGCAGTACCCGATGTGCATCCGGATATTCTGTATAATGATAATACATCGATTTCCTCCATGCCTTGGATTTTTTGTCTCCGGTCAAGAGCGATTTGAAGGAATGACCCTGCATGTCTGAGGGCGTTGCGATACCGGCAAAATCCAATAAAGTCGGAGCATAATCTATATTGACGATCATATCATTGATTTGTGTTTGAGGTATTATGTGTCCCGGATATCGCATGACTAATGGCATGTGGAGCGAAGGCTCATACATAAATCTTTTATCAAACCAACCGTGTTCTCCTAAATAAAAACCCTGATCTGAGGAATAAACTACCAGCGTGTTTTTGGCCAAATCATGATCGTCTAAGTACTTAAGGACTCTACCAATGTTGCGATCTAAAGACAGCACGCAGCCCATGTAGTCGTGCATATATCGTTGATATTTCCAGAGGGCGATATCTTTGGGATTCATACTTAGGGTGTCAAGTTTTGAATTTTCTTTATCGTAGTAGGCGTTCCATCCCACTAGTTGATCGGCGTTCATCCGCTTCAATATTTCTGTTTGAACAGCATTGACTTTAAGATCCATAGCCCAGCGCATATCTTTCACTTCCATGAGTTGATGTGCAGCAGCTTTTCGACCTTTATAGTCATCAAAAAATGTAGCTGGAACCTGAAATGGCTGACCATCAAATGCATGGAGATCTTGTATATCCGGCTGCCACTCTCGATGTGCGGCTTTATGACCTATCACCATACAGAATGGCTTATCTGAATTGTCCTTATTTTGATCGAGCCAGCTTAGAGCCTCATCTGTGATGATATCTGAGACATACCCTTCTATGCGTTCGGTCGTCTGATCCATATTGATAAAATCCGGATTGTAATAGTTCCCTTGACCAGGCAATATCTTCCAATAATCAAAATATTGTGGAGTATTACTGATATGCCATTTGCCGATCCAAGAAGTTGCATAACCTTGTTCTTGAAGGTATTTTGGAAAACTGGGTTGTTTGGTGTCCATGACCGTAGTAGTCCGATTATCAGGTTGTCCGTTGAGATGATTGTATTTGCCAGTCAGTAAGACGGCCCTGCTCGGAGCACAAATGGAATTGGTGCAAAACGCATTTTTAAAGAGAACTCCCTCCTTGGCGATTCGATCTATATTTGGCGTTTTGATGTGAGGGCTACCATACGCAGTTATAGCCTGTAAGGCATGATCGTCAGAAAAAATAAATAGTATATTGGGCTTCTTGCCGACATCTTGTGCAGAACTCCAAAAAAACAAACAGCTCAACACCAGTGTTACAATCGTTTTCATTGTTTTGAATTTTATATTAACCCACCAACATATATTTTTTACCCGGCAAGGATTTAATCACTCCCTTAAATTCAAGCTCTAGCATTACTCCGGCTATCATACTGGGTGTCATCTTCATCTCTACATACATGCGATCGATGCTGATATACTCATTTTGTTTTAATAAAGTTACTACCTGCTGCTCTGTATCGTTCAACTCGACGAACATGGCTCGTTGCACTGTTTGCGTACTTGTTTTTTCCCAGTTCATCGCATGAGCCAGATCTGCAGCCGATTCGATTAGACCGGCTTTATTGCGTTTGATCAGCGTGTTGCAACCTTCTGACATTGTATCCATAGGTCGACCCGGATATGCAAATACATCTTTATTATAAATATTGCCAAATTCTGCAGTGATCATGGAGCCCCCTTCTAGCCCCGATTCAATGACTACAATGGCATCGCACATGCCTGCTACTACTTTATTCCGCATCGGAAAATTTTCGCGATCAGGTTTAGTTCCCGTCATGAATTGTGTAAGCAATCCTCCTGACTGAATCATCTTTTTCGTCGTAATGGCATGTGCTACAGGATATATTTTATCCAATCCATTGCCCATGACTCCTACGGTAGGGATGCCTGCTTCTACACATGTACGATGAGCTGTGATGTCGACACCATATGCAAGGCCTGATACGACCAACACCTGATAGCTGGATAATTCTTCGACAAGTTTTTCACACAAGACTTTACCTCCTTCTGTAGGCGATCGAGTCCCGATGATAGCCACAATCCGATGATGATCCAGATCTCCCGCTCCTTTGTAGTATAAGACCACCGGACTATCTTCATATGCTTTGAGTCGAAATGGATATTCCTTATCAGCATAAAACAAAACTTTGATGTCATGTTTTTGGATAAACTTCAACTCCTCCTCTGCCCGCACAAACGCTTCCTTATGATGAAGGATAGAATGGACCGTCTTTTCACCGATGCCCGGGATAGATAACAAATCCTTTTTCTTACATTTAAATACATCCTGCACAGATCCAACATAAGCGACTAGCTGCCTGGAAGTGATAGGCCCAACGCCATCGATCAGCGTCAAAGCAATCTTTTCAAGAGTATGTGGCATCAGACCTAAAAATACAAAGCTTGCCTGATTATATCTTATTTACAAACCTGGTATTTGTCCTAAAATGAATCCGCTATTAATTTGTTTCGATCACTGGTTGAGGCTTGCGGGGCAATTTTTCATCTCGTTGCGCAGTGTGATATACAAATGAAGCTATGATCGTAGCAGCTTGTTTGAGATCTTCTTTGAGCAAATGGTCCCAAGTGTCCATATTTGAGTGATGGGTTTTGCTAGAATACGAAATCTCATCTTGAATAAATTGGAATCCAGGTACACCTACTGCATCAAACGAAAGATGATCTGTCCCGCCGGTGTTTTGCAATGTAAGAGTTGTAGCATCCAAATCTTTGAATGCATCCAGCCAAGACCTGAAAATAGACCCAACTTGTTCATTGCCTTGCTGATACACACCTCTGATCTTTCCGGTACCATTATCTAGATTGTAATAGGCTGCAATTTTACTTTGGTCATTGCGGAATTCAATGATGTTATTTTGACTATCCCGTTTGACGAGATGTTGATTTACATAGGCTCTGGAGCCCAGCAGCCCTTGCTCTTCACCCGTCCATAATGCGAGTCGCATGGTCCGGCGGGGTGCGATGCCAGACTCCTTTATCGTAGCCAATAATATCCTAGCAGCTTCGATCATCACAGCACTTCCAGCAGCGTTATCGGTGGCTCCGGTAGCGCTATGCCATGAGTCAAAGTGGGCACCAAACATGACTACCTCATCTTTTATGTCTGTACCAGGTATCTCCGCTATGATATTGTATTCCATTTCTTCTGGATTCGTGTAGGTTGTTTTCAAGTCCATACTTACTTTGACCGTGAGGCCTGCCTGAATTTGACGCATCATTCTATTGTATTGTTCTATAGCTATAGTCACTTGTGGAATGACTTCTGCCGTTTTATCTTGCACCCTCAGACCTTGACGCGCCCGTGCACCACTGACAAATACAGTACCCAGATCACCTTTAAAACTTCGATCAAGTACAGCCAGTGGTTTCTCATCATTGATCAGGGTCCATATTTTTCCTGCGAATACATTTCCAGTTGCAAAATTTCTTGGGAGATTACCGCGGCCACTATTCATATTTGGTTTGCTAGCATTAGCCATCTCCAACAGTCGCTCTGCTTTGTATCGATTTCCTGATGGTTCAAACCACTCTTTGACTTCTCGGATGGTATCGAGTAAGACTATTTTATTGGTCAACTTACCTTTGTATAAAGCAAGCTCCTCATCTGTACTGGCGTTCACATAGATGACTTCACCGGTGATCAGACCTGGAGTAGATCGAGTCCATGCTTTTGGATAGCCGATGATAGGATAATACGTAGGCGCTACATTATGGATTTCAAAATGATTTAATTCCCAACCCCTTCCAAATGGGCCCCATGACTCCGTGTGTACATTTTGCAAACCCATTTTTTTAAGCTCTTCTACAGCCCAGGCCACTGCTTTATCTGTCATATCTGAACCTGTCAACCTTGGTCCATACACATCCGTCAGGTAAAAGGCATGATCCATGACCTTGCTTTGCTGAAGGCCTTGCTTTCGAATGATCGTGTTTATATTATCATGTACTTTTTCCTGAGCGTAGCCGGATACGGCAAAATATAAGAGGGAAGTAAGGATGATTAGTCTTTTCATTTTTTCTGATTTGGTATCAAAACTAAGCTAAGACCAGACAAATTCCAATAAATTTCCAATTCGCTGATCCTCATGACGATTGTTTTCTCAAGCAGGACTATTTTGAAATACCCTGTTGGGAGGGTAATCAGGACTAAAATGTTCATTCTGATCCGTTTTTACTTCCTGTAGCCTTTAAAGTTATAATTTCACCTTATGCGTACCCCTCCTTCATTTGATACCTGGACGGTGATCTTCCTTTTCGCAGCCATTCAAGGTTTAGTTTTAGCATTTTTATTATACCTAAAAGGTCCTCGAGAAAAAAGAAGTCAGAAAACGTATCTTTTGATCCTCATGCTCCTGTTTTGCATGATGATCATGGAGTATGTACTCTGGTGGACAGGCTACCTCATTCATTATCCACATGTCATGAATGTTACTGGTCCGTTTCCTTATTTTTTTGGACCGCTGTTGTTTTTCTACTTCAGAAAGATCTTCAGAAGCAAGGGTATGCAATGGTCAATGGATTGGCCCCATTTTATTCCAGCATTGTGTTTTATTGCAAGTCATATTCCACTATATCTTCAATCCGAGTTGACCAAAATAAATTACATCTCCGGCACCGTACCCAGACCTGTAGGACTACCATGGCCTTGGCTCAATATCATTCAGCTCATGACCTATACCGTAGTATGCTATTATGAATATCGCAGCGATGCTGAAAATACGTTGGAAGTGAAACGATGGTTTCGATTATTGTTGTATTTGTTTAGCGCTTTTATCGTAGCAGTATTAAGTTATTATTCCTTGGTGCGTATGCCATGGTTTGATGCCGGTTGGGATTACATGATTTCTGCTTCGATGATGTGCTTCATATATGGATTATCCCTGTATGGTTATTTTCATGAAAAAGTATTTAATGGATTTGACTTGACAGAACAACAAGTCACAAAACCCAAATACCAAAACTCATCTTTAAAGACAGATCAAGGCCAAATCATACTCGACCAGCTCAATCACATCATGAAAGAAGAAAAGCTGTATGTCGACGATGAAATCAACCTGGACAAATTAGCGTCACGATTAAAAGTGTCGCGCCATCAACTCTCACAGGCTTTAAATGAACGTGCCCAGCTCAATTTTTTTGAGTACATCCATTCTTTGCGGATCGAAGAGGCTAAACAATTGCTTAAAAACACTTCAAAAAAAGAATTTAACATCATTGAAATAGCATATAAAGTAGGCTATGCCAATAAAGTTACCTTTAATAATACCTTTAAAAAACATACTGGAATGACCCCGTCTGAATATCGATCTGCTCCTTCAGAAGGCGTGGCCAATATTCTACCTCTACATGGTCAGAAAAAAATAAGTTAACCCGGGCAAGCCAATAAAGTAAAATCGGATCGGAATTACCTTGTCGGCTCAGCACTTGTTTTATTTTTAACCAAATTATTAAATCATAGAAACAATGCGTTATTATTATTTGTGTTTTTGGATCAGTTTTTCTTTTTTTGGTCTAGGTCAGAGCTCCGCACCACTGGGCGTCACACCTGCTGCTGCTGATTCGTTTTATTTTAATAGTAATTGGGGTGGCGCTATCCCGATCTATCAGGCGGCTATCCGACTAGGCAAGAGCCATCCATTACTCTATTATCGCCTAGCTGTAGCATTACACCAGAGTGGCCGATATCATGAGGCTATACCATATTATCATCATAGCCTTGCAGCTTATCCTTCTACCAATCTTTTACGCTCTATACAAGTGCATTTGGCCAAAGTATATTCGATCACTCGACACTATGACTCAGCTCACTTCTATTTACACCACGCCATTCAACAAGGCTACGCGAATCTCATTGAAGTAGAAACTGCTCCAGATTTTAAAAACTTTAGGACTACTAAGGAGTACTTAAAAATCCACGATCAACTGTATGATACGACCTATCCTTGTGTAAAAAAGCCCGAAGCTCGGTGGTTTGATTTTTGGGTGGGTCATTGGAATGCATATGTCACTGGCACTCAAAATCTCGCCGGCACCAGTAAAATCGAAAAAATAGCAGGTGAATGTGCTATACTGGAAAATTGGACTAGTTCAAATGGTACATACCAAGGTAAATCCATCAATTTTTATAATGCGGCCAGTCAAAAATGGGAGCAACATTGGATCGGTAGTGAAGGAGGTTATCAAAAATTTGAACAGGGTGAATATAAAGACAGTGTAATGAGATTTACTTTTACCAAATC
>JANOWJ010000064.1:0-5207 GCA_031417835.1 Saprospiraceae bacterium
GAATCTGACCCCAGTATTCCGGGGAATCTGACCCCACCAAGGAAGCCTAAAAGTTGGGCTATAGGTGGACAAAGTCGGCTGACATTCCGGCACATGCTGACCCCCTAAGATGTTTGTGAATGCTGACATTGCGGCACATAATGACCCCCTAATAGTTTAAAGAACTGATGATTGATTTATACTGTCATTTGCCTTCAAAAAGAGGTATGGCAGCTAAATCAATAAAGATGGAACAATTAAAGCAGATTCTCAGATTACATCAACAAGGCTATGCAATAAAGCGGATTGCCAGAGATGCCGGAATATCCAAGACTACAGTCAAGAAGTATCTCAGGAGTGAGCATATTGAGACGGATCATAATGCAGACGGATCCATTAAAAAAGTCAATCCAGAGGCATTACAAGGTGATACAACGAGTTATTTAAACAATCGGTATGCGAAGCTGATCGAATACTTTAAGGAGCTGGAAAAGAGCCCTAAAAACACAGGAGTTGCCCGTCAGAATCTTTGGATAGAATATAAAGAATCTAATCCTGGTGGTTATAATTATAGTCAATACTGTTACCACTTTAGTGAATATACCAGACATAAAGAAGTAGTTCTGCATCTGGAACATGACCCTGCAGCCGAGGCCATGATAGACTTTGCTGGTAAACCGCTTTCCTATGTAGATCCTACTACCGGAGAGGTTATTAAGTGTCAGGTTTTCGTAGGCGTAATGCCGTGTAGTGGCTTGATGTTTTGCAAGGCGGACCTACACAAAATACCTATGACTTTAATGACTGCATCAATGCTAAGTTGAAGTATTTTGGAGGAAGCCCCAAAACGATTTTATGCGACAATTTAAAGACAGCGGTAAGCCGACCTAATCGATATGAGCCGGTATTTACGGAATTGTGTTATCAATTGGGAGATCATTATCGTACCTGTTTCAGTGCAGCACGCCCTTACAAGCCCAGAGATAAAGCCATGGTAGAACGATGTGTGCAGATAGCTTACAATCATATCTATGCACCGATGCGACACGATACATGCTTTAGTATAGAAGAATTGAATGCCGCCATCTTAGAAAAACTAAAAATGCTTAATGCAAAAAAATATAAGGGATCTCCGTATAGTCGAAAAGAATTATACCAGGAGCGGGAGGAGCCCTACATGACTGAATTGCCTGTCGAATCATTTAAACTAAAAAAGGTAGTCTTAGCCACCGTACAACGTAATTACCATATACAGCTTAGTGAGAATCATCAGGCATACAATAGAATAAACCACCATTTATGCCGCTATTACAGTGTGCCGTATGCGTATGCAGGTAAAAAGGTAAAAGTATTATATGATCAGCAGATGATAGAAGTCTATTGTGAAGGTGAGCGAATAGCCTTACATCAACGCAACAATATATCTAAAGCCTATCATACTATTCAGGACCATATGCTTTCTAATCATCGACACGCTCTACAAGTGAGAGGCTGGAACAAGGATGATTTATTAAAACAAGCTAGCAACATGGGACCGCATGTATTACAAGCAGCAGAGCATATTCTGGCGTCCAGTTTTTATCCGGAGCAAAATTATAAATCCTGTTATGGGTTAATCATGTTGAGAAACAAATATGATCAATCTCGAATAAATAATGCTTGTAAACGTGCTTTGCAAGGCACCCGAATACGTTACGGCACTATCTGTGACATCCTTCAAAAAGGATTGGATCAACAAACAGATCTGTTTACAACAGCCACTCCCTTACCTGATCATGAAAACATTAGAGGTCCACTCCAATATCAATAATCTATTAATTCATATCTAAATCAAATTTTAAAAATGCTTACAAATCAAACCGTACAACAACTTCAACAACTCAAGCTACAGGGAATGGCTTTAAGTTATCAAGCCCAGCTTGAGATACCAGTCCATCAGCAAATGGACTCCCACGAATTAATTGCTCACCTGGCTCAATCCGAACTACTTACACGTACCAATGAACGCACAGCTTACTACCTTAAATTGGCCAAACTAAAATTAAATGCGATTCCCGAAAGTATTGAATGCTCATCAACAAGAAATATTACAAAGCAACAACTTAATACATTGCTTCAAGGGCAGTATATCCAATCTGGAGAGCCTGTCCTGATAACTGGACCGACGGGTAGTGGCAAAAGTTATCTTGCATGTGCGTTAGCATATCAGGCTTGCTTAATGGGTCATAGGACCGTATACTTTAATATGAACCGATTTATAGAAAAAATTTTGCTTGCCAAACTTGATGGTTCCTATTTAAAACAAATAAACCACTTTGAAAGGACTCCTTTGATCATCTTCGATGACTTTGGTCTTCAAGCCCTAGATCAACATTCCAAGCTGGCACTATTACAAATTCTGGAAGATCGATATGCTAAAAAATCAGTAATCATTACCTCCCAATTACCCGTCGCCAAGTGGTATGAGTTTATTAATGAGCCCACCATTGCCGATGCTATCATGGACCGGCTGACGGCTAAAGCTCATCGGATAGAATTAAAAGGGGAATCCCTTAGAAAGAAAAAATAGTCCTAAACAATCTAAAATACTAAATTTGAAACACAAATCAATCAATACGTTCTGTAAACTAATAAGGCCATCGCATCAGGGGGGTCAGCTTCGCCGGAACATGGGGGTCAGCTTGAGCGAAATTTACACAGCAGTTTGGCAAAATGGCGGGTTCAGTGCTAAAATAAAGTTCAGTTTTTCAAATAAACTTTAGTGGTAAATTGAAAGTTAGTGTTTCTTAATCCGCCACTTCGCCAAGCTGCAAACCATTAGCTGCAAGGCTATGTGACAGAACCAAACAATAAAATATATTCAAAAAATGGACAAAATTGAAAATGTAAAAACCAGAACGGTTGAAATTCCTGACGACATAAAAGCCGTTAAAAAATTATGGTTTGACTATCTAACTTGGGGAAATGACAATATGCAAAAGCTTTATGGCGTACATCCACATAATCCAGCTGAACAAGTTGAACAAGACATACAAGAAATCGGTAAGTTTCAGCCACCAAATGGACAACTAATCCTTGCAACTTATCAAGGCACAATTTGTGGACTTGGAAGTTTAAAAAGCATCAACCCGGAAATCGGTGAAATAAAACGAATGTTTGTTGACCCAATTTTTAGAAGAATAGGAGCTGGACAAGCAATACTTGAAGGACTTTTAGTTGAAGCGAAAAAATTTGGTTATAAAAAAGTTCGACTTGACAGTCCGAAGTTTATGGAAGCAGCTCACTCGTTATATAGAAGTTTTGGCTTTCGTGACATTGAAGCTTATTCAGAAATGGAAATCCCAGCAGAATTTAAGGACTTTCTGTTGTTTATGGAATTAGATTTAACGGACGACAACAAATAGAAAATGAATAGCCCAGCAGCTAACAGCACTTTTGCAAACCGTTAGCGGTCATTGCAGAGCGACACCGAACAACATCAAATAGACAGACTAAATGAATAATAGAATTATTGGATTTGACTTAGCAAGAGCATACGCAATTTTCGGAATGTTTATAGTGAATTTTGTTTTTTGCTTTGGCGACTTTCAAGACAAAAGACCACTTGGACATTTTCTAAATCTTTTTATAGGAAATTCAACTTCTATTTTTATCATACTTGCAGGAATGGGTGTTTCATTAATGACAAACAGGCTTGAATACACCATTGAAGAAAAGAAGAAATTAAAGTCTATAATTTTAAAGCGTTCTTGGTTTCTATTTGGAATGGGGCTTTTGCTTTACAATTGGTGGCCAGCAGATATTTTGCATTTTTATGGTGGCTATATGCATATTGCTGCATTTATGCTTTTTGTTCCACAACGTTTCTATTTGTGGACAGCTTTATCAGCTTTAATAATTTTTCACTTATTACTTTTCATAATCCCTATAAAAACAAGTTGGGACTTCACAACTTTTAAATATGCTGACTTTTGGACACCAATTGGATTTTTGAGAAATACTCTTTACAATGGTTGGAACTCAATTTTTCCTTGGCTCTGTTACTTTATGTTAGGAATGTGGCTTGGCAGACAAAATTGGAAAAGCAAAGCAACAATAAAAAATACATTCATAATTGGCCTTATTCTTTTTTTAGTTTTTGAAGGGCTGAGATTTATTGTAAAGAATAGTGAACCATTATGGAAATATTGGGATTACATTATGAGTGACTATTTTCCAGCCTATATCCCTTATATTATGATTACGACCGGATTTGCATTAATGGCTATTTCAATTTGTATGTTTATTGGTGACAATTTCCCAGCAAACAAATTCATTGGTTTGTTAGTAAAAACAGGACAAATGACTTTATCACATTATGTAATTCACTTGACATTTGGAATGATTATTCTTTCTAAACTGACAAACAAAAAATATACAGGACTTTTGACAAAAGATATTCCAACAGAACCAGTTTATATTTTTATTTATTCTGTGACATTTTTCGTAGTGAGTATTTTATTTAGTCATTTTTGGAGTAAGAAATTTAGAAATGGACCTATTGAAACTCTAATGCGAAAAATATCAGGATGAAAAAGAAACGAACCGCTAACATTTAGCCATATAGAAAAAAGCCCTCTTCAAAATCGGAGCCAAAAGATTAATTCAAAAAGCCCCACTGCCGAGCAGATGGGGCTATTTGCTATACCGTGTTCAGCGACAAGCCCGTTCGCTTCGGACGGGACAGGCTAGGTGCACCAGTGGCCAGAAGTAGGTTTTTTGAAGTCTATGAAAGGTGTCTATACTTTTTACTGATGTGAGCCAACAAAAGAAGTCTTTACTCAACCTCAGCGGTTCCGGGCAGACGGAATTCTATTTTCCAACCTGCACAGCCATGTTAGTTGTGCGTCATTTTACCTAAACTAAACGCTCAAAACCGAATTTGCACTATCCAAATGTTTTATGCAATTTTGTATCCGAATGAATACAATCTGACAAATGTACTTTATTGAAAAGTCGACAGAATTTGATAAGTGGTATAGGAAACTGAAAGACTTAAGAGCAAAAGCTAAAATATTGGTCAGGCTTCAGAAATTATAAAACGAGGAACACTTTGGATGGTACAAAATTGTTGGAAATGGAATATGCGAATTGAAAATTAACTATGCAAAAGGTTACAGAATTTATTTCAAAGAAACAAATGGCAAAATTATTATCCTGCTTATAGGAGGAGATAAATCGAGACAACA
>JANOWJ010000065.1:0-14573 GCA_031417835.1 Saprospiraceae bacterium
GGATCGAAATTGCTAGCCCTGCGTACGATATCGAAACTGTAGCAGCAGGGGGAGGCAGTATCATTGATTTTGAAGATGGTCGATTCACCGTCGGGCCTTCAAGTGCTGGAGCTGATCCAGGGCCAGCATGCTATGGACGAGGTGGTCCTTTTACGATTACTGATCTCAATCTTTTAATGGGCCGGTTAGTGGTCCAAGCGATCAGTATACCTTTAGATAGAAATAAATCTCAATTGAAGTTTGATGAATTATTGACTAAAGCAAGGTTACGCTCTATTTCCAAAAATCAAACATCCATACTGCAAGGCATAGCTCAAATAGCCAATGAGAAAATGGCTGAAGCCGTCCGTAAAATATCGATTGGCCAGGGTCACGACCCGGCTCATTACCATCTTTTAGTATATGGAGGAGCAGGTGGGCTGCATGCATGTGCAATAGCTGACTTATTACATATGAAAACGATTCTCATACCATATACGGCAGGTATATTTAGTGCCACAGGGATGTCAAAGGCGAACATAGCGCAAACCCGTGTCAAACAAATCAACCTTCCGCTGGATGTAAATGTATTGAAAATACCAAAATGGTTTGATGACTTAGCCAAAGAAAAAACCAACAGCGAGTATTTCGTCAATGAACGAATAATTCATTTAAAGTATGTAGGTCAAAATCATATCATCACAATAAATTGGAGTGAGAGGTTGAATCTTGTAAAAAAATTTACCACAATTTACAAGCGGCAATTTGGCTCAGGTTTATCCAAAGCCATTGAGATTGAAAAGCTTCAAATCGTATTGGTAAAAAAAGGAAGAATACCACACATCAAGAAACGAGCTTTCCTCAAAAGTGACAAAACATTTAAATCTGGTCTTGTCCTATCCTGGACTACCCTTAACGCAGGCGAACGCCTGGATGGACCAAAAACAATCTTCCATAACCAAGCAACTGTATTTTTAGCTGAGAATTGGATTGCTACTGTACAAAACAATAAGGATTTAGTCTTGCAAAAGAAGTCTAAACGTGTCGCTACTCATAACTGGTCATTGGCCATCGAACATGAATTATTCAATAACCGTTTCAAAGCTATTGCAGAGCAAATGGGGGTGCAATTACAGCATAGTGCATTCTCTGTAAATGTAAAAGAACGATTGGATTTTTCTTGTGCCATACTTGATGCAAAAGCGCGTCTCATTGCCAATGCACCCCACATCCCGGTCCATCTGGGTAGTCTGGGGGTATGTGCAAGGTTGATCCTAAAAAAATACCACCTATTACCAGGCGATATCATATTATGTAATCATCCCAAATATGGTGGCTCGCATCTACCTGACTTGACACTTTTACAAGGTGTTTTCGATTCAAAAAATAAGTTAATAGCCTATATCATAAATCGAGCGCACCATGCAGAAATCGGAGGACTGACACCCGGATCTATGCCCCCATTTGCTCATTGCCTTGAAGAAGAAGGTGTGGTTTTTCTACCTACCTACATCCAACAAAACGGGAAACTAAAATGGCCACAAATAGAACATCTCTTAAGAAATGCTCGCTACCCTACGCGCGATCTGCGATCCAATCTTTTAGATCTGAAAGCGGCCTTATATTCGTTGACTGTAGGGGCAAAAAGATTACAAGAGTTAAGTGCGCTCTACGGCCTCGAATATGTGCATGTACAAATGAAGAACATTTTTAAGCAGGGCGCCCAAGAAGTAAAACGATTTATCCAGCAAAGTGCTCAGAAAACATTTTCGGCAATAGAGCAGATGGATGATGGAAGATCAATTCAAATAAAGATTCAAATAATCCATAAAAAACTCGTCTTTGATTTTAAAGGCACCTCCTTGCCACATCCTGGCAACCTCAATGCTAATCCGGCTATTGTCTGGAGTGTAATTTTATACGTATTGCGTATATTATGTAAAAAAGATATCAATCTCAACGAAGGGTTGGCTCAAAAAGTCGTAATAAAATTGCCACTGAGTTTTCTTCATCCTAGATTTATGGATGATCCAAAATTATGTCCTGCAGTCGTAGGTGGCAATACAGAAGTAAGTCAACGCATCACTGATACCTTAATCAAAGCATTAGGGTTAGCAGCATGCAGCCAAGGCACCATGAATAATTTTCTTTTTGGCAATGATCGGTATAGTTATTATGAGACGATTGGGGGAGGTACAGGTGCTACGCAAGGTCATCCTGGCAGATCTGCCGTGCATCAGCATATGACCAATACTAAGATCACCGACCCGGAAGAATTGGAGCTCCGCTATCCGGTTTTGCTCGAACATTTCAAAATAAGATCAGGTTCGGGTGGTAAGGGCCAATTCAATGGTGGCCATGGAATATCGCGGCAAATCAAATTTTTAGAACCTATGACAGTGACTATCATCGGTCAACATCGAAATGTTTCTCCTTATGGTGTCTCGAATGGCGCCCCAGGCTCTCGGGGCAAAGAATATAAGATCGCAGGAGGAAAAGCTATTAAAATTAAGTCGAATGAAACCTTTCAAATCAATGCCGGGGAATCAATACGAATTGAAACACCTGGCGGAGGAGCGTGGGGAGATAAAATTAAATTAGTGAATCCATAGTTAGACTACCCCGACTTTTAGTAACATATCGCCGACTTGATCATTCATCCAATCCAATTCTTGCGAAGCAAGTTTTATCAAGTCTATCTGGACTTTACTTGCTGTCAGGTTAAATCCTTCAAACGGTTGTCTGTAATATCGATCGCCTTGTAAATAATCCGTCAAAAATCGCACAGCTTGCTCTGTTGCCATTCTAATCATGGAATAAGCAAGCGATTTTAACTCCGGTATCGTCAAGGTCTGATAACTACTTTGAATAAACCCATTTGCAAAGGATAAAAAAATATCTTTGTCAAATTTGACTGGCGCCTGGAGGCCATCTTCACCAGATGGATTGCACATCGTCCTCAAAGCATCTCCAGTATCAAAAGTCAAATTGCCTGGCATCAGTGTATCCAGATCTACGATGCATATAGCGCGGCCCGATGTGTCAAAAAGAATATTATTAAGTTTAGTATCATTGTGCGTCACCCGAATGGGCAGACTCAATTGGCTTTCTATCTCCAAAATGCGGTTACACATTTCATTCAGGAAATTAATTTCAACTGTAGAGGATTGAGCGCGGCCGTACTCATCAAAATCTTGTACCAATAAAAATTTATTGGATCTACTTTGAAAATCATGAAATCCTGGAAACGTTTCTTTCAATTGATTGGCTTCAAAATTTGAAAAGGTGGAATGAAACTCTCCTATGATACGCCCTGCTTCATAAGCCTGATTTAAATTTTGAACATGATCAAAGCTTTTACTGTTGGATATATAGCGCATTAGCCGCCATGCCTCCTTGCCTATGTACACCAGTGTTTGACCATTGGGTGCTTTAATAAATTCTACAAAAGGTTTGTCTGGATATTTAAAATTTAAATAGTTTGATACGAGCTCTATATTATACATGATGCCCGCAAGATCCTTAAACACCGATTGATTAAGCTTTTGAATCAAGTAAGAGGTGTCACCAGAAGTGAACATATACGTTTCATGGATCAACCCAGAGCCAAATCGATGAAGATCACTCGGCATATTCATGCCGTAGGCACGAAACACCTCGGAGGATATCATGACCAAAGATTAGCCGGATATTTACCTTCGTCCAATAAGCGCTTCAAAGCTTGCATCACAGATGGTTTATCCTCAGGGTAGGTCACTCCAAACCAAGTAGATTCAGAAGGCAATACCTTGACTGTAGCCAGATCATTTTCTATCATATAATCTACCAGAGTAGGAATGTAGTACTCGGATTTGGGATCCATACCTTGTTCCTGTAAAAAGTTTTTAAAGTGACGGTCCATCACATTAAAATAATTTGGCACACAGCCCCACATATTCATTGAGGCAAAATCATCGTCCTTTAGTGGTTGAGGCAGCTCTGAATCACTGTCAAAACGAATGATGCCATCTGGAAATCGTTTGATTTTGGTGCGTTCATTGACTCCTTGTAGATTGTTTGATTCGTCTACTTTGCAGATCCCTCTATTGACAGTACCATGTTCTGACAACGTATTTCTAAGATAATAACCTACCGTACTATATGAAGTCGTGTCTAATGCGCTCAATGGAGTTAGAAAATCAGCCAATGTCACATATGCTTCCGCCCCATAAAAATCATCAGCATTGATGACACCAAAAGGCTCCTGTATAAAATCTCTTGCCACCCATACCGCATGAGCCGTACCCCAAGGTTTAGTGCGTTCAGGATGGACGGCTATACCTGTTGGGATCATTGAAATATCTTGGTTGACAAAATGGAACTCTACCCGACCATCCAGCTTATGAGCAAATGCATTGATCATATCGGCTTTGAAACTATCTCTGATGATAAAAATAATTTTACCGAAGCCTGCTTTGAGCGCATCGTACAAGGAATAGTCAATTATAGCCTCGCCATTAGGGCCAAATTGATCCAACTGTTTGAGTCCGCCGTACCGGCTTCCCATACCTGCAGCTAATATAACTAATGATGGTTTCATGTTTCGAATAAGTTTGAGTTTTTATCTAATCGTCAAAAATATAAAATCTTGTATCAAAATGGTGACTATTCGTATCTTGGTTTATATTTAATAATCAATTCATGCAGTCTCCATCGTCTTCGACATCTGATTTAAGTCCAAAGAAAAATAATGGCCCTATTATTATTATAGGCACATTGTTCTTTATATTCGGTTTTATAACCTGGGCCAATAGCTCATTGATACCTTATTTTAAAATAGCCTGCGAATTAAATACTGCTCAAGCTGTCCTCGTCACCTTTGCCTTTTACATTTCATATGCCATCATGGCTTTTCCCTCTTCTTGGGTGCTCAAGCGTACAGGATTTAAAAATGGTATGGTGCTAGGATTATTAATCATGGCTGCAGGCGCTTTCCTTTTTATACCGGCTGCCTCGGCAAGATCCTATGACATGTTTTTGTTTGGACTTTTTGTTATTGGTACCGGCATGGCGCTGTTACAGACAGCTTCTAACCCATATATTACCATTCTTGGCCCAATAGAAAGTGCAGCCAAACGGATAAGCATCATGGGTGTTTGTAATAAAACAGCTGGTGCTTTAGCTCCTATCATTTTGGGAGCAATTATTTTAAAAGATTCTGACGGCCTTCAAAGTAAATTGGCAGCTATGGATCTTGCGGCTAAATCTGCCGAGTTAGATTTATTAGCATCCAAGGTGGTCATGCCTTATGTAGTGATTGCCATAGTACTTATTATAGTATCTATTTTTATATACAAATCAAGTATACCTGAGATCCGAGCAGAAGGCGAGGACGACAATGATACTTCTTCTATCAATCGCAGCAGCATTTTCGCCTATCCGTACCTCTGGTTGGGATTCATCACCCTGTTTTTATACGTGGGTGCTGAAGTGGTCGCAGGAGATATTATTCAAATATATGGCAATAGTCTAGGCATCAGTCTTGATGTAGCCAAATATTTTACCACCTACACCATGATTGGATTATTAGTGGGATACATCATCGGCATCATCACTATTCCCAAATACATTTCACAGTCTACAGCCTTAAAAGCTTCAGCGATTACAGGTTTGATCTTTACCATTCTTGCGATGATCACTTCCGGCTATACTTCGGTTTTATTCATTGCCTTATTAGGTCTGGCCAATGCATTGGTTTGGCCCGCCATGTGGCCGTTGGCCATCGAAGGTCTGGGGAAATTCACTAAGACCGGATCGGCTTTATTAATAATTGGTATTGCTGGAGGTGCGGTTCTTCCTAGAATTTGGGCCTCATTAGGTGAATCCATTGGTCTTCAAAATGCCTTTGTGATTTTAATACCCTGTTACCTTATGATCTTATATTTCGCCACATATGGTCATAAGGTTGGCAAAAGAACAGTTCATTAACCTACTCTATTCGATCTTATTATGAATGTAAATGGTTTGACGCTCATCAGCTTATTGATAGCTACCGTTACCGTCATGGGTCAAGAGCGGTCTCGCACCCTGAGACCAGCAGATATCTATCAAGTAAAAAGTCTAAGTGATGCACAAATATCCCCAGATGGCTCGTGGCTCCTTTATACCCTGACGACGACAGATTCTGCAAAAGATAAACGCAATACAGATATCTGGATGATCAGTTGGGACGGCGAGCAGTCTATCCAATTGACCAACAGTCCTGAAAACGAAAACAATCCTCGATGGAGTCCTGATGGAAAATTTATTTCTTTCACTGCCAGCCGTAATGGGGGCAACAATCAAGTCTACCTTCTGAATAGAATGGGAGGAGATGCCAAAAAAATGACAGATACTAAAGGAGATTTGGTAGATTATGCATGGAGTCCTGATAGCAAAAGGTTATTGATTAGTATGAAAGATCAAGAGGACACCACCTTAAAAAAAGGAGCCAAACCGTATGTTTTGAATCGATACCAAATTAAACAAGATGTAGTAGGTTATCTAAATGACAAGCGAAAAACTCATTTATATCTATTCGATATTCAAAGCAAAAAAACGGATACCCTGACCCGAGGCGACCATAATGAAAGTGGTATGCAGTGGAGCCCCGATGGCAAGTCCATTGTATTCGTAAGTAATCACTCTGCAGATCCAGATAGAAATCGAAACACTGATCTTTTTGTCATAGAATCTAAATCCGGTGCATTAGCGAGTCAATTGACAACTTGGACCGGCAGCGATCATACCCCTCAATGGAGCCCTGATAGCAAGTCCATAGCGTATTTAAGAAGTACATCCGATGCTGATTTTAGCATGTATGATCAACCAATTTTAGGGATAGTTTCCGTAATGGGTGGTGAGACGACATTATTGACCAAAACATTGGATCGACCAGTCAGCAATCCTAGATGGAATAAGGAAGGTACTAAATTAAGTGTCCTAGTGACAGATGATTGTGAACGGTATGTAGCCGAGTTGGAGGTTAAAACCGGTAAGTTGACTAAAATCATAGGTGGTCATCAGTCGTTTAGTTCGCTAGAAAGTCATCCTAATGGGGCTAGTGTCGTAGCGATGAGCCATCCTCAGCTACCATCCGAATATTATGTCTTGGAGCAAGGTCAGCTTAGACGATTGACTAAAGTGCAGGAAGACTTTATGGCTAATTTATCATTGGCTACGGTAGAAAAAGTGATATCTAAAAGTATTGATGGCACATCGGTATCCAATCTTTTATATCTTCCTCCCGATCTAAAAAAAGAAAAACTACCTGTTATATTTTTTATACACGGAGGTCCGGTAGCTCAAGATGAGTTTAGCTTTGATCTCACCCGTCAAATGCTAGCTGCTAGTGGCTATGCAGTAGTGGCTGTTAACTATCGCGGTAGTCAGGGTCGAGGGATCGATTTTAGCAAATCCATCTATGCCGACTGGGGTAACAAAGAAGTACTGGATATACAGGGTGCTGCCAACCACTTGATTCAAAAAGGCATCATTGATAGCACGCGCATGGGTATTGGAGGATGGAGCTATGGAGGCATTTTGACAGATTATACGATAGCAAAGGACACTCGATTCAAAGCTGCGGTCAGCGGGGCCGGTAGCGCATTACAGCTCTCCTTATACGGTGTAGATCAATATATATTGCAACTGGACAATGAACTAGGCCAACCGTGGAAAGACAATAATTATCAAAAGTATCTCAAACTATCTTACCCTTTCCTACATGCTGACCGCATCAAGACTCCTACCCTATTTATGGCCGGAGAAAAAGATTTTAATGTCCCCGCAGTGGGTAGTGAACAAATGTATCAGGCACTTCGATCAATAGGCACTCCGACAGAGTTGATTATTTATCCAGGGCAGTTTCACGGTATTAGTTTGCCTTCATTCGTCAAAGATCGTTTTGAGCGATACACACAATGGTTTGATCGATATTTAAAAAGTGATAAGGCTAAAAGTTAAACTTATTTGACGCCACAGCTAAAGTAGAATGGCGATAAATGAACTTATTTGTCCTATTGGGTGCTTACAGGGATAGTTCATATAAAATTTTAGGGTGGCCAGGAATAGCCAAGAAGGGCTGTTGGTCTGAAAGCATGTCGGAACATTAAAGGCTATAGGATCCACTTCTTTTTAACCCACCCATTGGAATGCTCTCAACAATTAATCCTTTAACAAATTTTTCTTATCAAGCAGTTATAAAATAATAAAGATGAAACGTTATACTTTATCGGAAATTAATGCAGTTATAAAAGGAGTGGTTGTGGGTGATACCACGCAAATCATTACCGGTCCTGAGCAATTGGAATCTGCAAAAGGCGACCAGATCACCTTTATAGGTAATAAAAAATATGTAAAACTTTGGGAAACTTCCAAAGCCTGTGCAGCTATTATTAATGAAGATATTGAACTGGAACCCGGCGATAACAGAGCATTGATAAAAGTAAAGAATGCCGATATTTCTATGGCCGAATTATTAGAAATGTTTGTAGACGAAGCACCGGTTTTTGAAACAGACATTCATGCAACCGCAGTGATCCATGCATCTGCAAAAATTGGAACGGGCTGTAAAATTGGTGCCGGCTGTTATATTGGTAAAGAAGTTAGTATCGGAAATAATACCGTCATCTATCCAAATGTTACTATCCTGGATTTCACCAGCATCGGTATAAATACCATCATTTGGTCGGGAACGGTAATCCGAGAAAGATGTGAGGTAGGAAGTTATTGCATTTTGCATCCCAATGTATCTATTGGAGCCGATGGTTTCGGTTTCAGGCCTTCACCCGATGGTAAAGGATTGCTAAAGATCCCTCATATTGGCAACGTAATCATTGGTAATGGCGTAGAGATAGGCGCTAATAGTTGCGTGGATCGTGGAAAATTTAGCTCGACAATAGTAGGTGATGGTTGTAAAATTGATAACTTGATACAGATCGGTCATAATAGTAAAATGGGGCGCTGCTGTATCATGGCAGGAGCCAGTGGATTGGCTGGCTCAGTCACATTAGGGGATGGTGTGGTCATCGGTGGTGGAGCATGCATTTCCGATCATGTTACCTTGGGTAATGGCGTGCAGGTCGGTGGTATGTCTGGTGTGATCAATAATTTTCCGGCAGGTGCCAAATTAATGGGCTATCCTGCAACAGATGCAAGGGATGCCATGAAACAATGGGTGATCTTAAGAAAACTGGTGAAAGAATCTAAATAAAACCTTCCTGCTAATTTTTACCGAGTAATCCACTTGAATTCATATTCCAGCGGCGCTTTGATACTGGTGCGTTCAGCAATTCTTCTGAATCGGACTGGGAGGGCCATTAGGTAATCCCGTGCCCTTTCAGCTGTATCGCTGATGCCGCTAATGTCTGTGATCTTCCATTCTTTGATAAGGCTTTCTAGAATGTTGGTATAGTCAATAGAGGTGTAGATGCCTAAACGTTGTGCAGCATCACTAAAATGGGAAAAAGCAGTGCCTATCCTTTCGCCCTGCTGCCGAAGGAAATGGGCTGGCATCACTATTTTTTTACGCATCATATCTTCAAATGCGATCATCATTTCACTGGGATCGATCTCAAATATTTTGCCAATAAAACTTGTATATGCATCGGCATGCCTGGCTTCATCTGCTGCAATGGTGCCGCATATCTTCGATAGTTTTGTACTACCTAATTTTCTAGCCATGGTGGCAGTACGCCGGTGAGAAATATTGGTTGCCAGTTCCTGGAATGAAGTATACACAAAATTGCGATAAGGATCTGACGCGGCACCTACATCCAAGCCGTCGGCTATCAGGTATTGTGTACTCACCTCCATCTCTCTCATATTGATACGACCGGAGAGATATACGAATTTATTCAGTAGATCACCATGACGATTCTCTTCGGCAGTCCACATGCGTATCCATTTACTCCAGCCGTTGGTATTATTTTTCCCAATGCCTTCAATATCCATCAGCCAGGTTTCATAGGTAGGTAATGCTTCTTCGGTAATGATATTGCCCACTAGCACTGCCAGGTAATCATATGGCAACTCTTTACATTCTAATTGCAGTTCGTTAAGATCATTTAAAAAATTGTCGCTATTGCTCATCGGTAAAAGGTCAGAAGGCTGCCAGTTAGTGTCTGCCGATGTTAAGTAAGTTTCAATGATACTATCCATTTGCTTACCCAGAAAGTTCATTACTTCAAGCTTTGTATGTGTAAGCGCCATCTTGTTCTTGTAAAATTATAATTTTAATTCTGTTCATGAAGTTATAAATTAAAGGCTCTTAGCATTTTTTAGTGGGTACTATTTTGAACAATAATTCAAATTGTCACTTGCTGAGCCCACGCTTCGTACCTTGCAGACCCCTGCCATTAATAATAATTTTTTAGTAGAAGTCTGGCTAAACTGAGGCCGTTTGAGAAAAAGTATCTTCATTACTTTTGATTCTTAAATATTTGCAAATTGGCGATAAATGAACTTATTGGTATGAAATGGAGTTTACAAGAATAGTTCATTGAAAATATTGGGGCTGACTGGAATCGACAGGAAGGTCTGTTGGTCAGTAAGCATGTCGGAGCATGAGAGGTTACTCCGTAAAAAATAACTTTCAACCTTTAAGTGGCAACACTTATGCTATCGCTGCCTAATTCATTGAATTAGACCGGCTTTATGCCGCTGATCTGACACCTGATACAGGATCTGCCGCATTCAAACCCACTCTTTGGAGTGCTCAGGTTAGTCGCTTCAAAACGTAACCGTTGAAGTGATGAAATTAATCGGACACTGGGTGATAATATGGGATTGTCTTTTTTCCTACCCTATCACTAAGATTCAAAAAAAAGAATAAACATGTAGAAAGCTGATGAACGCTTTGTCTGGACGGGAGTTCGAATCTCCCCAGCTCCACCCATACCACGACACATCTAAATGATAACCAATACATTATATGTTCCACGTGAAACTTTGATGTCGGAAAATGGTACGCTTTTTTCTAAATTCGTACCATGAAAAAGATCTATTGGTACCTTCTCGGAGCTGCTGTAATAGCAGCTTTTTTATTTGGACGATCTGCCTGCAGGTCAGCTCCAAAGACACAGACACCCTATACCGTAAGCCTAGATCACATCAAAATGATGAGGCAATTACACCTCACTAGGTTTTATTTCGAACAAATAATCCCCATCGAGAAAAAGGACAAACTCAAAAGCCTGGTCATCGTGCCGGCCACCATTGATGCCTACATGGACATGGATGAATTAAAACTGGACATAGACAGTGTGAACTATAAATTCACCCTGCCGGTGATCCGGCTTTCAGAAGTAAATTTCATGCTCGATAGTGCTAGGATCTACGGATTCAAACATTTTGGCCTCTACTTTTCTGACAACGCCTATACCGAAGCCATCGAAGATATCCAGGCCGGGATGAGAATAGCCAGATCTGAAGTCATCGTCAAAGCCAAAGCCCAGGGCATCGAATCCATGGCCCTCAAAGAAGGAAAGGAATTTATCTACAATTGGGCTCGATTGATTTCCGATAAGCAAGTTTCATTCATCGAGATCAAAGACTGATATTAATATACCGTTAGTAACGCTTTTTGTATTTTGATATCTCATTAATTGTTAAGACTCTTTTTTACATCCTGCTCCAATACGAAAGTTATGTGTAATGGAAAGACCCCTCACAGCCCCAACAATTCAACAACAATAATAAACATATGCCAACACTTTCAAACATTAATTTTCCGACACCAAAATCTTGGGATGAATTTGAAGAAATAACTTTGGACGCTTTAAGAATTAAATGGGATAGTCCAAATCTACAAAGACACGGAAGACTGGGGCAAGCACAAGCAGGAGTAGATATTTATGGTGACGACTATTTATCTCAAAAAGCAGGTGTTCAGTGCAAAAAATATGATACAGAATTGACTATTGAAACCATCAAAAAAGAGATTAAAAACGCAGAGAAATTTAGACCAGAAATTGATATTTTTTTTATTGCGACAACTTTGCCAACAGACTCAGCCTTGCAAAAAAAGGTTAGGTTAATCTCAAAAGACAGAAATGACAACAAAAAATTTCCTGTGGGTATTTTTTTCTGGAATGACTTAGTGCAGGAGTTAGTAACAAATGCAAAAATATTTAAAAAACATTTTCCACATCTTAGTCTTGACACTTTCCAAAGTAAAAAACCCAAAAGACTTTTCAGCTTACTGGAATTGAGTTATCATGGACTTAATTTAAAACACTATTCTGACGTTCTTTATGGAGAGTTTGGTTTTATGGCACAAGAAGACCCAAGAAAAATGGAAATTATTTGTTCAATAGTTGAAAGTGCCTGTATTGTTACTTGTTCAAATGAAGAACAGACAAAAATAAAATCAATAATCGACCATTTCTTAAACTATTTAATGCCTCATGTAACTGGACAAAATACAGAAGGGGATTTTTATTGGAAAATCTCCAATGAAAATGCAGAAAGAGTTGGTGGATTTATAAAAAGTGTAGAACATTCTTTATTTGATGACGAACTTTTGGTATTTAAAATTGGAGAACTAATTGGAAACTGGAATAGGTATGAATTTGATAAAGTAGATGAAATTCCAATAAAAGATAACTTCTTAGACCTTCTAACTTCTTACATTTCAAAACTCAATTCAGGAACATTGCCACATGCTATAAAAGTTCTTATTGACAACTACAAAAATGACCACCGAAATATATTCCAGGCGACAATAGCGGACCAGGTATTTGTTAAACTAAAACAAATATTAATAGAGATGGAGTTGACGAAACTATGAGAAAATCCACTACACAATGACATTAGGTTTGCGATAGCGGTGGTTCCGTGCTTCGCATACATCGGTTCTTTTTGGGCAAGTTTTGTCCAATCTATTCCATCAAAACTTCAACAAAAAGGCTACAACAAATTGGGTCAAAAGTTGGCAACAAACTTGGTTAAAAGTTGTAGCTACCCAGTAATCACAATATTCAAAGCAACCCAGCTTCTTAATTTTCCATCTGACATTCTTCCGGAAACTTCTACTCCCGATACCATGTATTTCTCTCCGAAATGCATCAACGTATCCCCTACTTTGATCGGACATTCATCCATGAAATCACCATCAACCAGGCGATTCCCTTTTAAGTTAATCGTGATCACAAGCAGTTTATCCGGAATGATATATTCATTATCAATGATAAGGTTTTCAAAATGCATTATACCAAAAGTACAAACAAAAAAGGGCCCCAGACCAAACACAGTCCAGGACCCTCAAACCAAAACCCCATATGAAAAAGACTTCTTTATAGATTTTTGTTATTTGCCTTTTCCTTTGCGACTTTGCGACTTTGCGCGCCATCCCCTTGTTGCGCTTCGCGCGAAATCACTCACAATCCTCCACCCCAAAATAATCCGGAGCCAGAAAAGCCATATCATTGCTCTTACCCCATACATTATAAAACTGGCCAGCCCAGGTCAACATATTCGGATTTTGTCGAGTATCGATATGATTGCTCGTAGCATACGTACCGAAGCCCCTGACACCGTCCCTGAATAGAGTTTGGAATACCATCCCCTTGTTCCGGATATCGTCCTGGTATCGTTGATGCATCGTATTAGCCCACCTCCCGGTAAATTTCCAGTCCAAGGCATTGTTTTTTAAATGCTGAGACCGGCTAGCCCCACCGGCTACATTATTACACTCCAGCGTGCGGTATGAGCTTATGATCTTGATGGGTATGCGATAGTGAGACCGAATAGATTGTATACCTACGATCAGAGCGCTATCTACATAGTGTCCACTCGAGTAGCTACATTTCGTATAAAATTCATTCCATCTAAAATCCTTACTTGCAGCTTTTCCATTCTGCTTTGTCACATACTTATATCGCCTGTCTTTCCAGGAGAAATCCACAGCATTGTATCGCTCACGTATGCCGGCGATATCATCAAATCTTAAATTCGTTTTAGCGCCATTGTACTGCCAGTACATGAGCGCCTCATCATCATCGCAGTGCCTCAGGCCGAGCGAATGCCCGAACTCGTGCACTGCTATCGTAAAAAAATCAAAGACAGCTGTCCCCTCCTTGGAACCCACCACATCATACGCGTCAAATTTGACATACTTTTTACTTTTATCAATACTATGATCCACCGCTGGATATTCCGCTTGGCCTAGAGTACCACCACGGCCATCCATCTTATCAAATTTTATTACGATATCAGATTCATACTCAGACCACACCCTTAGGATGGGTTTTTCAATATGTTCACTCCAAGCCATCCATGCCTGATCGATTATACTTTCAGCCTTAGAGCTGTCCATATACTCAGGTTTATTTTTTACAAAATACTTGATTTCCTTTTTTGATTTGTAACTACCCAGGCTGAGATTATAAGCCTCCACATCAGCATGCGGGCATTTAGGAGGGCCGGCATCCGGTATATTAGCCACCTCTTGTTTAGTAGGTGATCCCTGATAGCATCCTATGACCAATAGGCACGCAGCAATCGTCAAATAATACATCACTCTTTTCATGCTATTTATTAATTTGTCGTTAATCCCTTCCGTTTATCATATCGTC
>JANOWJ010000066.1:0-5795 GCA_031417835.1 Saprospiraceae bacterium
CAGAGAATGGTATGGATTGGATGTATGCTAATTGTAGTACCACTGCTCAACGCGGAGCCCTGGACTGGAAAGATAAATTCCGCGACGCTACCCTACCTGTTTTTAAAGAATTATATGCATCAGTGGCGCGAGGTGATGAAGCTCAACGTTCTATAGATAGTAATAGCCAATCGGACTATCGTGCTAAACTTGAAGTAGAATTAGCAACATTGCGCGATTCAGAAATGTGGCAAGCTGGCAAAGTGGTACGAAGCTTAAGACCTGAACAGAACTAAAACAGTCAGTAAGATATTTTTATTCCTCGTTTTGGTATGATTAGGAAGGGTTCTGTCGCGAGGCAGAACCTTTTTTTATACCCCTTTCTAAAATTTCCAAAAAGTCACCTGCCATTGTGTTTGCCACCATCCAGGCTGTGTGGCTATCAGATTTAGTTTATTTGGCTCATTATTGAGATAGAGATAAGATTTTGAAATAATTCGGTAGTAGTCTCTGTTCAGCACTTTTTCGATTTGCCATTGAGCAGCTGGCAATGAAGGATCAATAGTCCCTATTTTAAGCATGCCATTTTCTTCAAATAAATATTTCCCTACACCCAATGAGCGAATCCTAATGGAATTAGTGACTCCGGGCATAGGTTCAATGACCCACGATCCGGAATCGATTTTGGACACGACTACATTGGCATTACTATCCACCAGAAATTTATTTGTCCATCTGTTTTTAAAAGAAGCGCCTACCACTTTATGGGGTAATATTTCTTTATCAAACCTCCAATGTCCGGAAAACCATCCACGCAAAGTTTTATTGCAAGCCAGGTGCCCAAGCTCAGTATTGAGCGCGCTACCCGTGGCCACATGAATTATCCGGTAAAATGTAGTATTGATCTTTTCAAGTTTCCACAAGGCATGGGATTTATCTGTAATGACAGCAGAGGAATACAATGAATCATAAAATGACCCTAAATATTGGCCTGAAACAGCGTGTTTTAATCGGATTTGATCAGGTTGAGTATTGTCTTTTTCCACCATCCATCCGGCTTCATCGACGATAGACATGGTAGGCCATCCGGTGATGGTACAAAGTTTATCTTTTGTCCATCTATTGGTGATCACATATGGCGTGTTGGGAATATCCTGGGCTAGTAGGAAACTGACCGTAAGGCATAATACGAACACTATGATTGATTTATTGATAGTCTTGTGAATCATGATGTTTTGAATTTATTGTTAATACTTTATTTGAACCAATGATTGAAAAATATATAATTTGGTTCCTAAGATATTCATAATTATTGAATATTCATAGAATAAAAATCCTAACTAATTTGCGAAATAAATAAGTATTTTTTATAATTTTTCGGTTTTGTTTTTAGTTGAGATGGTGCGCCTGTTAGCCTTGCAGGTAAAGTTTTGCATTATCAAAGTACGGGATATCGATGCTGGTCCTATTCCTGATGATTTAAAGGCATATTTCTTAGCTACTCGTGTACCTAGCTTGTAGCTGAACACCGTATAGCAAAAAGCCCCATCAGCATGGCGGTGGTGTTTTTTAAATTAATCTTTTGACTCTGATTTTGGGAAGGGCTTTTTTCTATAGTGCTCCATGTTGGCTGAAGTGGCTACTGTATTGATTTTAAGGTATTTTCAATTTTTTCCTTTAATTCTGGAATATCACATTTAATAATTTCCCAAACTAAACTGGAGTCAATACCAAAATATTCATGAGCAAAAACATTTCGCATTCCAACAATTTGAGCCCACTCTATATCTGAAAATTTTGATTTCAATTCTGTAGATAGATGATTACTTGCTTCGCCAATTATTTCCTTTTGCTTTATACAAGCAAATCGCATCATTGAATTTTCGAAAAATATCGAAAGGTCTGCTCCAATTAAATATTTATAAATTTCATCAATTGCATCAAGAATATGTTGCAATCTGATTTTGTCGCCTAGTTCACTTCTCATACATTAAACGCTTTTCTACATCAACAAGTGGTTTAATGTATTTAGACATCCCATTTGAAGAAACTAAATCTACTTCATTATTCAATAGCTTTTCGAGATCAAGTTTCATTTGAATAAACTGTAATCCTATTTTTTGGGTGTAATCTAAATCAACTAAAATATCTATATCGCTCTTATTGTCTGCCATTCCTCGTTCATATGATCCGAACAAATATGCTTTCAAAACAGGGCGTGTCTTAAAGTAATTTTTAATTGATTCTATTTTGGTATTATCTAATGTCATGAAACAAATATACAAAACCTATAAAGAAGAATCCAAATTGTCGGCTCTTGGCTTTTCTTTAGTTGCCAGTACTTCAATTGGGTTAAAGACATTTTGAATGAGTCCTTACAACGGGTCATACCAACCCACATAAGAGCCGAGAATATTTTTGATTTCACGTTTCTGTGCTATTGCTGCAACTTCTGGGTCAGCTAGTGATTTTGGATTTAAAGAGTCAAACGGCTTGAAGTTGTTCAATGTCCTGTATTATATGTTTTGTTGATGGGTCAAAGTTACTATGCTTCAAGTTAGCAGGGTGATCGATAGCCTTGCCGCTAAACATTTTGCAGATTTGCCATAGGCGGGCTTTTTACAACAAACCTGCCTGCAGGCAGGCAGGTGTTGATGCGGAGAACTGAACTTTCGGCTACCACAAATGTGTCTGTGGAGCACTGAACGGCCACTTTTACCAAACCCGTGTTAGTGGTTCGTTGTTTTTCTATCAGTCTTAAAAGTAGTATTTTATTTCTTAACCAAAGTCAACGAAATTAGAAAATGGGTTACATATCTTTGTCCTTTGAAATAATTAATAAAAGTAAAAAATGAAAGCAGCAGTTTACACACAATATGGTTCACCAAAGGTTCTCCAAGTCAAACAGGTAGAAAAACCAACACCAAAAAATAATGAGATTTTGCTAAGAATCAAAGCCACGGCTGTCAATTCAGGCGATTGGCGATTACGCAAAGCTGAGCCTTTTGCGGTCAGATTTATTTTCGGCTTAATAAAACCCAAAGTTAATATTCTGGGAACTGTTTTTTCAGGTGAAGTTGAAAGTGTCGGTGAAGATGTGAAAAATTTCAAAGTTGGTGACTCTGTCTTTGGTCATACAGATATGAGCTTTAGTGCCTATGCGGAATACAAATGTTTGCCTGAAAATGGGTCAGTAGCATTAAAACCTGCGAATATTTCTCACAAGGAAGCAGCTGTCATTCCTTTTGGTGGAGTTACAGCATTGCATTTTATAAAAAAGGCAGCGATAAAACATAGTCAAAAAGTGCTTGTAGTAGGCGCTTCTGGTGCAGTAGGAAGTGCTGCCGTTCAATTGGCAAAGTCATTTGGAGCTAATGTTACGGGTGTGTGCAGCACTTCAAATATTGCTTTAGTAAAATCTATAGGAGCAGACAAGGTAATTGATTACACGAAGGAGGATTTTACTCTAAATGGCGAAACTTATGATGTGATTTTTGATGCTGTGAAAGCAATATCTGTTTCACGAAGTTTAAAGTCACTAAATAAAAATGGAATAATGATTCTAAGTGCCGCAGGAATGTCAGAAATGCTTCAAGGTATGTGGATTTCTATGACAAGCAGCAAAAAGGTTATGGCTGGTGTAATTAGTCATACAAAAGCAGACATTATTTTTCTAAAGGGGCTTATTGAAACTAATAAATTGAAACCAGTAATTGATAAAACTTATTCATTGGAGCAAATTGCAGAAGCACATGCTTATGTTGAAAAAGGACATAAGAAAGTCAACGTTGCAATCGAAATTGAAAATTAATAAAATGAAATACAATCGCAATGGCAATATTTTTAAATTCAGATAGAAAAATTAAAAACATTTGGTGGGTTGTCCTATTTTTTTTAATTCTTTCCTCATTACTATTTCCGCTGATTATTTTAGCAGACCACTTTTCTTTTGAGATAACAATGGTTCATCAGGTTGTAATAATTTCTGTCGTTTCAATTATTTGTCAACTGCTAAGGCGTAAACCAATAACCGATTTAACAGGTAAGATAAATTTTATTTGGTTGAAGGAACTTTTTATAGGACTAATTATTGGTGCTGCACTGATGGTTTTACCAGTTTTGTTATTAACCATTTTTGGGTATATCCATTGGAAGGTAAATACTTTTTCCGATTCAACTATTCTATCCGGCTTTTCAATATTTCTGTTAGTTGCCATAGCTGAAGAATTATTGTTCAGAGGCTTTATGTTTCAGCGACTAATACAAGCTTTTGGAAAATGGCCCGCTCAATTAATCGTAGCCGCCCTTTTTTTATTAACCCATATCAATAATCCAGGAATGACCGGATCAGTAAAAGTATTGGCATCGGTTAATATTTTTATTGCTTCCTTTATGTTTGGTATTGCCTTTATAAAAACTAAAAGTTTAGCAATGCCTTTGGGGCTGCATTTTATGTCGAATTTTATGCAAGGAACAATTCTTGGATTTGGTGTTAGTGGAGACAAAAACCCAAGTTTGTTAAACCCTATCAGTAATAATTCGCCAAAATGGGTTAGTGGTGGCGAATTTGGAATAGAAGCAAGTAGCGGAGGTTTGTTTTTTGTATTCCTTATCACTATTTTTCTTTATTGTTGGTATCCCACAAAAGATGAAATAGTAGCCATTCAATAGCCTGCTCACCTGATAAACTGAAAAATACTACGATCAAGATATAGAACTATTTGTAGAAATTCGTTTTCTAATCCGGCTCAAAGATTCTGGTTTAACACCTATATAACTTGCTATTTGATATTGCGGTATTTTTTGAAACAAATCGGGCCTTAACTTTAATAATTTAAGATAATGTTGTTCTGGTGTATCTGTAGAATATGAAGACATAATTTCTTGTTGCTCTGCAAATACCTTTTCCATTACTTTCCGTGAAATAGTTTCAAATTTTGGAAATCTCTTGTATAGGTTATCTGCTTTTTTACTATTACCAACTACCAAAGTACTATCCATACAGCAATCTATATAATGATTAGATGGAGCAGCTTGGTTAAAACTATTTAAAGAAATCACCCATAGTTCCTCAGCAAAATAAATTGTTAGTTTTTTCATCTCCGTCAACTAAATAAAATTGTCGCACACAACCTTCTAAAACAAAGTAAACTTCTGTAGAAATTTGTCCTTCTTCTAGTAGAACTGTCCCTTTTTTATGATGTTTTATGCTCATCGTTTTAACAATAACTCTAATCTCTTCGTTTGAAAGAGGCATAATTCTTTGGAAATATTTAAGGTGTTTTTCGTCTATAATTTTTATCTATTTGGTCTTTCTGTGTCGTCCGTGCTAATGAGCGCTAACGAATAAGTATTTATAAAGAAGGGGAAATTTGGAACTCGTCCGCCCGTAACTGTTGCGGGGTTTTGTTCCAAAGTTAAGTAACTTCCAACTGCTTTATAGTATTCCGTCTGAAGGAGCAAATAATGAAAAATGTACTGTTGTTCAATTACTTCCGCCCGCATTTTTTTAGGTGCTATGATAAGCCTTTTTTTTTACAATATTTAACCATACTATTACTTCGTCTGAATTATTAGTCCTTGGTCTGGGACCCACTTGTCATATTCGATATCTTCTGCTACTTTTTTAGCAAAGTCGTCACCCTTTATTTTAGCTACAAAATGTAGCGCTCCGTCAATTCCCGCTGAAATTCCTGCTGTTGAAATGACATTTCCATTGTCTACAAAACGAACATTCGATAATACTTTCGTTTTGGGCAATGCTTTTTTTAGTTCTTCAATTTGAGTATGATAAGTTGTGGCAGTCAAATTGTCTA
>JANOWJ010000067.1:0-23273 GCA_031417835.1 Saprospiraceae bacterium
AAGCTACAGGTATCAAGATTGCGATTGAAAATGTTTGGAATAATTTTTTACTCAGTCCCTTGGAGGCTGCACGCTACATCGACGAATTTAAAAACCCGATGATCGGATGGTATTTTGATGTGGGTAATATAATTCGTTATGGTTGGCCGGAACATTGGATACATACTTTAGGTAAACGGATTATCAAAATAGATATCAAAGATTATAGCCGCAAAAAAGCATCTGATGAAGGCATCTGGAAAGGTTTTGATGCGGAATTAGGTGACGGTGATGCAAACTGGGCGGCTGTAAATAAAGCGCTGACGGATATAGGTTACAAAGGTTGGGGCTCTGCTGAAGTAAATGGAGGGGATAGAACACGACTGAAAGAGATTTCGGAGCGGATGGATAAGTGTTATGCTGCTTGATTAAGGGAATGTTAACTGGTCAACCATTACTTGGAAAGGGGGGATCATAAGCGCCCTTATGTAAGTTATTTTCAAAAGCCATTGTGCCGATTTACCTCTTCTTCCTGGTGTTTTTGGAGATGACTGTGCAATTCGGATTCTAGTGCTTCGGTCTCTCTGGGCTATAAGATCAATTGTTCTTTCACAGGTTTGTAATTGTTTGCAGCCATGACCGAAATGATTTTACAGAAAGACAAATTCTTCATCCAATAAATAAAGCGAAAAAATAAAATTCTATTAAACGGAACGGTTTACAGGCATAGCTTGAATCATTCATATTTGTAAAAACCTTTCCCAACCTTTTTGCCCCATTCACCCTTTGTGAATTTTTCAACTATCGTAGGGGATGGTCTGTCTGCAGGGTCGCCGCTTTCACGGTATTTCTCCATACCAACATAATAGGCTAAGTCCACCCCAGTAAGGTCTAAGAGTTGAAAAGGCCCCATTGGATAACCCAGGCCGTTCATTACAGCTGTGTCTATATCTTCGTAAGAAGCCACACCCATGTCAAAAAGTTTTAGGGCTTCTTGTCTTGTAACTTGTAATAAACGATTGACCAAAAAACCATAAATTTCTTTTTGAAGCAACACCGGTGTCTTTCCCATTTTTTTTGCTGCATTCATTACGGCTTCAATGGTTTCATCTGAAACATGCGGCCCTTTTACGACTTCAACCAGTTTCATAACCAAAGCAGGATTGAAGAAGTGCATATTACAAACCTTTTCTGGTCGTAATGTGGCATCGGCAATCTTCGAACTTACAATGTAGGAACTATTGCTAGCAAGAATGGTGTGCGCAGAACATAATTTATCTAATTGTGCAAACAGTTTTCGCTTGATAGCTAATTTTTCGATGATTGCTTCAATAACAAGGTCGGCATCTGCGGCAGCTTCATCAATGGTCGAGACAAAGGCAATGTTTTCACGGGCTTGATTAGCCGCTTCTTTTGTTAGTTTGCCTTTACTCACTCTTTCATTCAAATAATTATCAGCAAATTGATCTGCTTTATTTAAAATGTCTGAATTAGTATCTGTACATTTTACCTTAAAGCCAAAAAGGGATGCACACAAAGCAATTTGATGCCCCATATTGCCTGCTCCTATTACTGATATTTTGGTTATTTCCATAATGTTTGTTTTTTTTCTAAGTCCTTTTATTCCAAATAACTCTTTTGAAAAAAGAAGTTTTGAAAATTATTTTTCTTTTTCTTTCAACGGCTTATTTCTCCACCAATTCGCAAGTGTAGAGCCTGAAATCGTCATCCAGGGAACTGCAATAGCAGAGGCCAAACCCACCGTTGCAATTTTGCCCATTTGTAAAGCAATACCAGCTGCAAGCCCTCCATTTTGCATTCCTACTTCCAATGAGATTGTTCGACACGACCGTTCGTCAAGTCGCATAAGACGGCCACTCCAATAGCCTAATAAATAACCAAATGAATGGTGAAGTATGGAAGCTAAAAAGAGCAATGGTCCAATTTTTAACAAAGAATCTCTACCAGACGAAACAATAACAATCAACATCATCAATACACCACACATAGATATAATGGGCATAATAGTTTGAAGCCATTTTACTCCATTTCGAATCAGTTTATTTACAATTAAACCCATTACAATGGGTACGAGGATAATTTGAACAACATGGATCATCATTTTTGTAAAATCAATTTCTACATATTGCCCTGCAAGAATTTTCATTAAAAAAGGTGTCATGACTGGGGCTACTAATGTTGAAATTGCAGCTATAGTTACAGACAAAGGCATATTTGCTTTTGCAATAAAGGCAAGTACGTTTGATGTTACGCCGCTTGGCACAGAACCCATCAATATAATTCCCGCTGCAATTTCTGGTGGAAATCCAAAGCTTTTAGCCAGCAAAACTCCTATGAGTGGCATGATTGTAAAATGGCACACTAAACCTATTAAAACGGCTTTTGGCGTTTTTACAACAGATGCAAAATCTTTCAAGCTCATTTCCGTTCCCATACTAAACATAATAAGCTGTATAAGCGGTACAATTAAACTTGTGAATTTGTAATCTCCTATTTTTTGAAAATACTGAGGGTAATACATGCCAACCGCCACCGCAGCAAATACCCAAATGGTAAACGACATTTGCTTAATTTTCGAAGTACCTAGCCCACCTAGAGCCAAACATACAAATGCAGCAATTACAAAAGGGCCGGTAGCACTCAGCCCTTTGCCAAAAATCAATAACCCTATTGCTGAAAGTGCTAAAATAGCGGAACAAGCAAGCAAGAATTTGTATACCTTCTCCATGATTATTGTTTTCTTATCTCCAACTTCAAAAAGACCTTCTGTTCCCGTTTCTTATCACAGTTCAATACCTCCTCTGTATTTGTGCTTCTACAATAATTAAATGTTCCACTTTTATTTAATTACTTCGTAAACAAACCTGCCCCCAAATTTGCCCCAAGTGTATTAGATTTTATGTGTAAATAATTGCGTTTGGTAGGGTCTTCTTCTATTTCAATTCTTTTTTCCTTTATGACAATGACATCAGCACCCAATTTCAATTTTTTAGGGTCAGCCGGGGTACCAAAACTTGCAGGACCACCGCCTTTATTGACAAAATCGTTATAGCCTATTACCATTGAATTGGACACATTGTAAGCGTTTTTTTCATCTTTATTCAATATCCAAAACACATTGGCATTGGCAACAACATTGTTATAATATTTGAAATCCTCTGCTGCCGACCATGTCCAAACTGCCGCACCGTAATTACCGACAATAAGATTATGGTGCATTTCGCAATGCTCTGCAGGGCGTTCAGAGAACCAGTAAACAACTGCATCCTTCACATTGTAAAACACACAATGGTCAACCACAATACCTTGTCCGCTTGCCAAAATCGCTAAATGATTAGGAATGGCGTGTTTATCTCCTAAAAACAAGCACTGCGTTACCCTCAAATCGTCTAAATTGCGTCCTTCACGCACAATCGGATAGTTGCGTCTTACATAACCCTCGGAAGGTCTTTCATGTACAGGTGTACCCAACACCCGCAAACCTTGAATCGTAACGTGACTTAATTCAATTTGAATACCATAAGAAGCCCCATGCAAAGGGTCATTATTGCCATTAGGTTTGAAATTCAAGGGCATTGTAGAAACTATTACAGGCATTTTACCGGGATTCCAATCCGTTTCATCAGGTAAAACTTCTGCTCGAATGGTTAATCTTCCCTCTTTTGAAAAGTGCCAATTAGCCGGGTGAAATGTCACCGTCGCATCTAAGCCATATATGCCCTCTGAAAGATAAATCGTAATTGCCCCTTTGCCATTGGCTTGATTGACCCTTTGTGCCGCTTGGTAGAGTGATTTAAGAGGGCTTTCCTTTGTACCCATATTGGCATCACTCCCCAATTCTGAATTGATATAGATACTACCATTATTGGGTATTGAGGTAGTTTGGCTAAATGAAAAACTTGGTTTTGCGGCGGCTGTCCATATAAGAACCAGCAGTAAAGCCATCATTTTTTTTGTTAGATTCATTTTTTTATTGCTTTATATTTTTTTTGACACCCTGATACGGCCTCTGCTTTTGTATGCTTTCTATTTACTTCTTAAAAAAGGAACAATATCCGGCCACGTACTAAAATACCCCCTCAGTATTTCAAGTCCTCTTCTCTGCTTTTGTCAGAGCAATTTTGTTACTGAGATTTGCAGCACTTTTTCTAAGCATATCCACTACCTTGTTTTGAGTAACCTGTTTCGTTCCATCAATACGGGCTAACATCGGAACTGTCATTGCAGCCATAGCATAGCCATTAATATCAAGTACTGGAAAAGAAATGGCATGAAGCCCGGCATATTGTTTACTTTGAATGGAGGCGAAGCCTTTAGCAGTAACTTCTTTAAGAACTTTCCGAAAGCTGTTGACTTCAACATTTGATTTATCCGGCAGGCTTTCCCGAATACGCAGTTCCATGATAACAGGGGCTTGAAACGCTACCAATACAAGGCCAGATGCCGATGGAGCTACAGCAATTTCAGAACCCACCCGGGTCATGAAGCCAAGCCCATCTGGTGGTTGTATAGATGCGATGACAATTTGTACACCATTATTATAAACCCTCAAATCGCAAGGGAACGAAATTTCCCGTGATAGTTCTTCCAAAATAGGGATTGCTTCTGTCAATAAGCGATAAATAGGTGGGTGAAAATGCGATAATTGAAAAAGCTTAGAGGTAATAGTATACGTATTGCCATAGTTAGCAACATAATTTCTTTGTACCAGGCAATTGAGCATTCGGTAAATTTCGCCCAGCTTACGTTTAAGCCGGGTTGCAATTTCCAGTTGCGTTAATCCATTTTCGCATTGGCAAAGAGCTTCAAGAATATCAAGCCCTTTATCTAATGCAGGAGCAGAATAATTATTGTTTTCTTCTTTCTCTTTCATATTAAAACGATTTACACTTAATTCTATCATTCAGATTCCGATATCTCAAATCCGAAATCGAATTACATCCCTATTTGATGCACCTCGATTATATTTCCATCCGGGTCGTGAAAGAATATTTGATACCAGCCCGCCAACGCCCACTTGCCATAATCGGCATAAGGAATATTCAGTTCTTCCAATTTCTTTTTGAACCCTACAATATCATTTGTGCGAAAACAGAAATGGCCATTTTTAATTGGATTAATCCACTGTTTCATACGAAAAGCCGTTTCGTTGTCCTTTTTAGTGATATGAAATTCTACCTCACCATCCGTTAAAAATTCTACCTGGCCATCATAACGATTGACAGTTTCTTCAGTAGTGAGCCCATGCTCTTCGTCCTGAATACGATTCAAGCTGAAAATAGACTGATAAAATTTAGACAATCTTGGCACATCTTCTGTGCAAAGATTCATGTGATGATATTTAAAATTCATGCGAAAGTTACTTCTTAGTTAGAAAATTAATTTGCAAATATGAAAATATTATTTCAAATATGAAAATATTATTTTAGTTTTGACCATCCTGTTATTCGTTATTATCACCAGATACATTATGCAAGAGCCTGATATTGGACTTCCCGCAAAATCTAACGAAATATGCAACCTGACAATGGTAAGGCGGGTGGCAGCCATGCTGGATTTGGATACGGCTTCAATGGCAGAGGGAGATTTATTACCCAGGGGCTGGCACTTTTTTATGTTAGCTGGCGAAACCCGAAAATCTTTATTACGACAGGATGGATTCCCTGGCTTGGGCGTAGCCATGCCTGACCTTGGCTTGTCAAGATTGCTCTTAGGGGGCAGAACTGTTTCTTACCAGGGCAATATTGAAATTGGCTCGTCAATGGAACGAACGAGTTTCGTAAAAACCATTACAGAAAAAAAGGGAAGGTCGGGGCCAATGGCGATCGTAACCATCCAACATGAATTGCGTTCTATTGACAAAGCAATTGCAACTATTGTAGAAACACAAACCTATATTTTACTCAATGAAAAGAATCCCCAAAGTAAATCTCCGCTACCAACCTCCGAACCCTTGCCTTCCGGCAGGCAAGTCCAACCTCCGAACCCTTGCCTTCCGGCAGGCAGGTCCACAATCCAAAAGCAGATTGTACCCGATGAAACACTTCTATTTCAGTACTCTGCATTAGGATTTAATTCTCATAAAATTCATTTAGATAAAGATTATACCAGAAATGTTGAAGGTCTCCCTGATTTGGTGGTGAACGGTGGGTTAGCTACACTTCTGTTAACCGAGTTTATAAGAACTGGTTTAGGATTTGAAATGTCAGATATAAAAGTAAATCATATAGCTCCTCTCTTTTGTGGCCATACAATGACGCTTACCGCTGAACCAGGAGAAAAAAACTGCCAATTAAAAATATTTGATAACAATAATGCTGTTGCTGTAGAGATGGACGCCAACATAAAATTGAATTGACATGCAATTTGAACCATTGAAAGGCATTAAAATATTAGATTTAACAGCCGTAGTAGTTGGTCCGGTAGCTACATGGCGATTGGGGCAATATGGAGCAGAAATTATAAAGGTGGAAAATCCTTCGGGTGACCTTATGCGTGGGCTTGGTGGTATTTCCCCTACTGGCCAACATTCAGGTGCTTATCTTCACCTCAACCGCGGAAAGAAAAATATTTGCCTCGACCTTAAACTACAAGGCGGAAAAGAAATCTGCGAAAGACTTGTTGAGTGGTGTGATGTTATAGTAGCTAACATGCGGCCACATGCATTAAAACGGTTAGGATTAGATGCTAATTCGATAAAGGAAAAACACCCGAATAAAATTTATTGTTTAATAACAGGCTACGGCACCGATGGCCCTTATGCCGGGTTACCAACTTATGACAGCGTATTACAAGGTGCTTCAGGTATTGCTGGTTTAACCATGGCCCGTGATGGAAAGCCAACGTATGTACCCATGCTTATTTGCGACCATGTAGTTGGTGAAATTGCTGCAGGCGCCATTATGGCAGCACTCCTGCAACGGCAAAAAACAGGAGAAGGAGCAAGCATTGAGATTCCTATGTTTGAAACAATGGCATCGTTCGTATTGCAGGAACATTTAGCACAACAAAGTTTTGACCCGCCGGTTGGGCCTGCAGGCGACTTTCGCCTTTTAAGTCCGCATAACCAGCCGGTGAAAACTAAAGATGGCTACATTTCTTTTACTATCAATTCAGACGCTCAGGTAAAAGAATTTTTAAAAATAACGGATAGAAAAGAATTACTTAATGATGAACGATTCTCATCCGTAACAAATAGAACAAAATACGTTTTAGAATGGTTTGAAGTAAGAGGTGCTTCGCTGCAAAATAAAACAACTGAACAATGGCTTGAAATTTTTAAGGAAGCAGACCTGCCGGCTATGCCTTGCCATACACTGCAAACATTACCTGAAGACCCTCACTTAAAAGCCGTTGGTTTAATGCATTTTGAAAATCATCCAACTGAAGGCAAAACGGTAGCAATCCGTTCTACTATTCAAGTTGGTGGTGATTATTCGCTGGTTGGTTGCACAGCAGCTCCCCGTGGTTGGGATACAAATGAGATTCTTAATGAGCTGGGCTTTTCTGTTGCTGACAAGGAATCTCTATTATCCCAAAAAGCAGCTTACAGTTATGAAAAGTAAATTCTCAAACGGAAATAAAAAATATAATCATCTGCTTTTAGAAAATAAAGTTTGTGTGATTACGGGTGTAGCATCGCTCCGCAGCATTGGATATGCTACCGCAGAAATGTTTGCAGCACATGGCGCTAAACTCGTTTTGCTTGATTTGGTGATGAACGATAAAATAGTCAATGAGATAGCTGCTTCCATTGCTGTTGAAATTGGACATACACCTGAAATCATTACTGTTAAATGCGATATCCGCAGTGCATCTGACTGTGACAGAGCCATTGATTTGACAGTTTCTAAATTAGGCACTATTGACTGCTTAGTGAATTGTGCTGGGCTTGTAAAGTCGGAAGGCATGTTGTCTATTACTGATGAGGATTACAATACTATAATGGATGTAAACCTCAAAGGCACTTTTAATATTTGTAAAAGTGCCTTGAAAATATTTACTAAAAAGCAATCTGGTGTTATTATCAATTTAGCATCGTTAGCTGCACAACGTGGCGGAGGATTGGTAGGGGGTGCTCACTATGCAGCTTCAAAAGGTGGGGTTATTAGCCTTACCCGTTCTATAGCCAGAGAATTTGCACCATTGGGTATTCGTGCCAATGTAATATGCCCTGCTATGATCGAAACAAATATGTTAGATGGACTTACTGAAGAGCAATTAAATGAAGTGATTTCGGCTATTCCTTTAAAACGGGTTGGTAAAACTATAGAGTTGGCAGGTACCTGTCTCTTTTTGGCTTCCGACCTTTCGGGCTTCACTACAGGAGCTACCATAGATGTTAACGGCGGTATTCATATTCATTAATTTTTTTAAACTTACGAAAAAATGAAATTGAAAAATTTTTACGGCATTGCACTTTTAATAGTGTTGTTTAGTAGTTTTTCCAGTACCAAATTAGCACAACAACAATTGCTTGCCCGCTTTACAAGGGCAGAAGACAAGCTTGAAATCCTAACACTGCTTTCACGTTCAGCTTTTAGTTCTGATGTTGCATCGGAATCTTATTGGAAAAAAATATTTACAGAAGATGCCCTATTTGACATGGGACAAGGTCGGCAAGATAAAGGGATAGCCGAAATCCTGAAAATAGTAAATGCACCTGACCAGCATGAGGCTATTAAATATGGAATGACACATTTGGCAATGCTTCCTCACATCACACTCAAAGGCGATAGTGCAATAGCTACGGGTTATCTGCTCATTGTGATGCCCGACACAGCAGCGTCTCATGTGAATCTTCCTGGTAAGGGTGTATCTCCCGGGTTTTCTATTTATCAATTAACATTGAACAGATGGGAACTTGTGCGTACCAATGCAGGCTGGAAATTTTCACAACGCACAGTTAGGCCCATCAATAGCAATGATTCCCATAATATTCTGAAACAAGCAATCGAAGGCTATAAATAGTTATTTGATGAATCGAAACCAAAAGTAATTTTAAAATGAAAAGCATCTCTTTAATTATTCTTTTATGTTTATCCATCAGCGCAAAAGCACAAAACCCGATTGTAAAAATCGCTAATGGAAAAATTAAAGGCACAATCAATATAGATAAAACAGTCCGAATTTTTAAAGGTATTCCATTTGCAGCTCCGCCTATGGGTGATTTGCGTTGGAAAGCCCCGCAACCTGTCCAAAACTGGAAAGGTATAAAACAAACGATGGCCTTTTCCCGAAGTCCTACGCAAAACAGACCAGAACCTTTTTTGTGTTGGTCGGAGGAGTTTATTGCCCAACCCGAATCCCTCAGTGAAGATTGTTTATACTTGAATGTTTGGACAACTTCCAAATCAAAAAAGGAAAAACAAGCCGTTTTTGTTTGGATTTACGGCGGTGGCTTGAGCAGTGGCTCTGCCAATTGTGCCATTTATGATGGTGAAGAAATGGCAAAAAAAGGTGTTATTTTCGTCAGTATTAACTATAGGGTGGGTGTGATGGGCTTTATGGCACATCCCGAATTAAGTAAAGAATCGGGCAACAATGCTTCGGGCAACTATGGTATTTTAGACCAAATAACCGCTTTAAAATGGATTCAAAAAAACATTGCTGCCTTTGGTGGCGACCCCAATAATGTGACAATTGCTGGTCAATCGGCAGGCGCATTTAGCGTTACAGCTTTGATTGCTTCTCCTTTGACAAAAGATTTATTTCACAAAGCCATTCCACAAAGTGGTGGTCTGTTAGCCAATATCTTGCTAAGTCAAAATTTAGCAAAAGCCGAAGAGGGGGGTCTTAGATTTATGAAAAAAGCAAATACCAATTCGATAGCTGAATTGCGAAAAAAAACAGCTGAAGAATTACAAATACTAAGCAATAATCAGGACGCAGGTAGATTTGGTATTACGCTTGATGGCTTTACTTTACCTATTAATTTGATGGAGCATTTCAAAAAAGGCTTACATAATCAAACACCTGTTTTAACAGGTTGGGTAACTGGTGATGGTAGTTTTTTGGGTGATGCCCCAATGACCGTTGAAGAATACAAAAAAGAAGCTCAATCAAAATATGGCGATAAAGCCGATATGTTTTTAAGTATTTTTCCAGCTGCTACTGTAGACGAAGTTAAAACAGTCAAACAAAAATTGACATTATTGAGTTTTGCAGGTATGCCTTCGCATCTATTAGCAAGTTTTAATAAGAAAAAAAGCTATCTCTATCAATTCAGCCACGTACCGCCCGATAAACCTAATTTTCCCAATTATGGGGCCTTTCATACTTCCGAAGTGCCTTATGTGCTACATACTTTACATACTTGGAAGCGTCCTTGGCAACAATTGGACAAGGAATTAGAAAATATCATATCGTCTTATTGGGTCAATTTTGCAAAAACAGGTACTCCAAACGGTGCTAATTTACCCGAATGGAAAAGCTATGATAAACAGTCTGGTAATATTATGTTATTGGGCGATAAGGTTGAAATTAAACCGGCTTTGATGAAAAAAGAATTCGATTTTTTAGAAATAAATTGAAAGTATTGTAGTGGAATTCCGTTAAGAGCCGCATTGTTTTTTTACAACTTTATTTTTATAACAAATATTAATAACCCGTTTGAAACTAAATTTTATGCAATCAAAATTCATTTTATTTCTCACTTTATTACATACGATATCGACGCTCAACGGGCAACAAAATTTAAGAAGGGCTTTTCAGCCAACTAATGTGGTTAATAAAATACCTTATGGCAATAATCCCAAAGCTGGACATTATGTGCAAGCCAATGATGCCAAAATATATTACGAAGTATATGGCAAAGGGCAACCTGTTGTGTTGTTACATGGGGGCCTGTTCGGTTCAACAGTAGAATTTTCAGACATGATCAACAGATTGAAATATAATTATCAAGTCATAGCTATTTCTACCCGAGGCCATGGCAAATCTGAATTAGGTACAGACTCTCTTACTCTTGAACAAAGAGCCAATGATGCGATGGCAGTTATCAATGCTGTAACAAAAGACAGTGTTATAATAATTGGATTTAGCGATGGCGGTTATTCGGCTTATAAATTAGGAGCTATGTATACCGATAGAGTAAAAAAAATGATTGTGATTGGTGCTGGTGAAATACATCCGGGATTAAGAGAATTTAAATTCACGGCTAAACAAGCTGCGGAAATGGACAAACCTTTTTGGGAGCAGCAATTAAAACTGATGCCCGAACCCAAAAGAGTGGAAGATTTGTTTACCAAAGTTGCCAATTGTTACAACAATGTTACAGTTAGCCAAGATTTATTAAGTGCCATTAAATGCCCTGTTTTAGTGATGGCTGGGGACCGGGACGGGGGTAATCCAGTTGAACGAATACTAAGCGCAGCAAGATTTATTTCTAAAAATCAAATCTGCATCATTCCCAATACAGGCCATGGATGCTTTTTAGAAAATTTTGAAGCAGCCTGGGCAAGTATTGTTCCATTTTTAAAGCATTAATCAGTTCAGAAAGAAATCAAATTATTTTTGTTTCTGTTATATTTATAGGTCAAATCACACAGGGAGGATCTTTTTTGGGATGCTTTGTAATTTCTTTTTAATAAACTGCCTTGAACCTACGTTATTGATTTTTATGGACTTGTGTAGCTGAATGGTACGAAATGTATGCTTTCCACTTTTTAAGCAATTGCATGTATCGATTCATAGGAACTTGAACTGCTACTGGTACATTTTGTTTGATTTTGGTCGAGAAGTCCGTCTTGGTGATTTAAAATAAATTGAATTCGAAATTACTACTAATTAAGTCAATTTTTCGATCCATACCTATTAACTTCACCATTCATTATGCGCATCATCACATATAATGTCAACGGCATCCGATCGGCCATGAATAAAGGGTTTGCAGATTGGGCTAAATCGAGTAAAGCAGATATCATCTGTCTCCAGGAAATAAAAGCAAAGGAGGACCAGATCGATATAGATGCATTGAAAAAAGCAGGGTATGATACCTTTTGGTTTCCTGCAGAAAAGCCGGGATATAGTGGTGTAGGTATACTCACCAAAATAAAACCGGATAACCTAATAATTGGCAGCGGCATGGCAGCTTATGACCAGGAAGGCCGTACACTTATCATGGATATCGGTGATTTGACTCTGGTCAATTGGTATTTCCCGAGTGGTAGCAGTGGTGAAATACGCCAGGAAGTAAAAATGAAATTCCTCGATGAAGTGTTGCCCTGGATGCAATTGCTAAAATCAAAACGAAAAAACCTAATTCTAGTAGGTGATTATAATATAGCACATACCGAAATTGATATCCACAACCCAAAAGGCAATAAAAAAACCAGTGGATTCCTTCCCGAGGAAAGAGCTTGGCTATCTAAGTGGTTCCAATCTGGAGTACATGACAGTTATAGGCATATTCACCGCGAAAAAATAGAATACAGCTGGTGGTCCGCTCGATTTAATGCCCGAGCTCAAAATAAAGGTTGGAGAATAGACTATCATTCGGTGACTGAGCCATTGCTACCATTAATCAAAGATGTCAAACATCTGATGGATGTCGTGCACTCCGATCATTGTCCGGTTCAGATGGATATTAAGCTATAATCAAATACATTTACAATTTTACAATTTACGATTTGACAATTTTGAATCATCAATTGTCTATTCACAATATCAATCATGAATCGTCAAAGCATAAATTGTAAATCGTCAAATTGTCAATTGTAAAATTGTCAATTTACTTATTGCTTTAAAAGAGTTTTTTCTGAGTGGGGGTAATGATTTCAAAATCGATTTCATTTTTTCCACCTGCTTTCTTATCTCCTATCGCATCTTTCGCTTTTATACTGAGTAGTTTAAATTCAGTGAGCCGATTACCCAAGGCTTTCCATCCTTTGACTTCTATAAATTCATTGATACGAAACTCCTTTACGAATTTTTGATTTTTGGATTTCCAGCTATATTCTACGATAGGATCAGAGCCACATTGTGCATACCATAATTTTGAATCCTTATGTTCAGTGATGAATTTGAATCGAGATCCGGTAGATGTCGTTTCGATCATAAATCGTTTGACCATAGTCCAACCTTTCTCACCGTCGTAGTACACTACCGCAATCGATTCATTGGGGTCGAATTTGCTGATCCAAATCAGATCTTCCATCACAAATCGAAGACTCATCTCTACAGGATTGAGCTGATAGCTACCATCATTCCATAAAGAGAGTATCAAATCGCCGGTATCAAAATCCCCTATGGATTTGCCTCTAGATTCGGTATTCAGTCTTCCGGTAGCTTCGTCTAACCAGATGGCTTGAGCACCTAAAGAGCTCTTGCCTTTTTCTAAAAGGTCGACTCGCTTGACCGGATATTTTGTCACCGTGATGCCTTTACTACCTCGACCTTGAATCTCTAATTCGGCAAAATCATATTCAAACTGTTTGATCCTAGCAGTGCTGGCTTGAGATAGCTGAATTTGAACCTTTTCAGATTCTCCATTGGGATTAGCGCTGATGTATATAATCTTGCTGTTTTTATGATCGGTAGCTATAGCGTATTCCTTATCCCGGGTCACCCCACCGATTTGAAATCGTTTAGCAAATGCTTTTCCTCCATCCCCATCTAGATAGATGACATTGAATACCGTACGATCATCATTCTTTTTCCAGACATTGACATAGAGGATATCTTTACCCATAAAGATTTTATCGCCCATTTTTCGAACGACCATTTTACCATCCTTGCGGAATGCGACGATATCATCGATATCACTGCATTCACAGACCAGCCTTGATTCATCTTTTTTTAAGGACCAACCTATAAAACCTTCTTTTTCGTCTACATACAATTTGGTATTGTTTGCTACTACGGTATGCGCTTGAATATTTTCAAATTGAGTAATCGTTGTTTTGCGGTCCTTGCCATCCCCATACTTTTTTCTCAGATGTATAAACCAAGCTATGGTGAATTCTACTAAATGTTTGAGATCATAATGGACTTGTTCCAGGTTTTTTTCTGTATCCTGGATCAGCTCATCGGCTTTAAACGTATTGTATTTTGATATACGTTTTATTCGTATTTCGGTCAGCTTGGTAACATCTTCATCGGTAATGTCTCTAAACATGCGTAGCCGCTTATCTTTTGCGACTGCTTTGTCGAGGGGTGTGCTGACATACTTTCGCAATTCGGTATGTATGGTTGCCAATACTTCCTCCCAGCTTTCACATTCTTCGATCTCATGGTAAATTCTTTTTTCAATGAAGATCTTTTCCAGATTGGCATTATGCCACAATTCATTCAGTTCATCCCGTTTGATCTCCAATTCTTGTTTTAGCAGCTCTTTGGTAGAATCTACGGTTGCCTTGAGGATATCGCTTACATTGAGGAAGTGCGGCTTCTTATCGACGATCACACATGCATTAGGTGATATCGATAGCTGACAATCTGTGAATGCATAGAGTGCATCTATAGTGACATCCGGCGATACCCCGGGCTGCAGCTCTATGGCCACTTCTATTTCTGCAGCTGTATTATCCGTGACTTTTTTGATTTTGATTTTGCCTTTTTCATTGGCTTTGAGGATACTTTCTATCAAGGATGAGGTCGTAGTCCCAAAAGGTATCTCGGTGATGATGAGATTTTTTTTGTCGACGACTTCGAGTTTAGCACGGATTTTTACTTTTCCTCCACGTTGACCATCATTGTACTCGCTGACATCGATGCTGCCCGCAGTCTGAAAATCTGGATACAATTTGAATCGTTTGCCCTCCAGGTATTTGATCGCCGCATCGATGATCTCATTAAAATTATGTGGAAGTATTTTTGTCGACAAGCCTACGGCTATCCCTTCCACTCCTTGAGCCAATAGGATCGGAAATTTTGCAGGAAGGGTTACGGGTTCCTTGCGACGACCATCATAGGATAATAACCATGAGGTAGTCTTAGGGTTGAACATCACTTCCAAAGCAAACTTTGTCAGTCTCCCTTCAATATATCGCGGAGCTGCTGCAGAGGCACCAGTCCTTGGGTCACCCCAGTTACCCTGAGGATCTATCAATAAATCCATCTGGCCTAGGTGGACCATGGCATCTCGGATAGCCGCATCACCATGGGGGTGATATTGCATGGTGTGTCCTATGACGCTCGCCACCTTATTGTATCGGCCATCATCGATCTCATACAAAGCGTGCAAGATCCTGCGATGCACGGGTTTGAGGCCATCTTCTATGGCGGGTATGGCTCGCTCGAGGATGACATAGGAGGCGTAGTCCAGAAAGTACGCTTCGTACATACTATTGAGCGATGTTATTTTGATACCTTCTGCGCCTTGCGGTACCGGTACCAGGGGCAGATTTTTTTTCTTAGCCATGTCAGAGGGTAATTTTCCGTCGCAAACATATTAATAAAAAGTCTAATTTGAAAATCATTCCACTTGAGATCAACTTTTTACTTGAAATGAATATTCAGGTCGAACCCATGATATACTGCATTTTTTAGAAATATAAATGGAAGAAGTAAGAACTATAAAATCCAAATTTTAAAAACTCATCCCCTCGATTTAATTAATAATATTTTGACAAAGGTTAAAAAAAGTCTAAAACAAGCATCATGCTTTCTAAAATCCTCGTTTAATACTAACTTGGATCTAATAAAATCCAAGTGGTCATGGATGTAACACTAACCTTTCAAGATGAAGAAAATTTCATCAATGCCTGTATCCATAATGAACGGTGGGCACAGAAGAAGTTGTATGAAGATTTCTACCCCGTGATGATGGGACTCTGTCTACGGTATGCTAATACGGATGAAGATGCCATGGATATACTCCACGAAGGGTTTATCAAGGTATTCCGGCACATCAGTAAGTACCAACCGGGGACTTCCTTGTCCGCTTGGATCCGACGCATTATGGTCAATACTTCTATCGACTACTATCGCAAAGAAAACCGGCGTAGGACTGAAAATATCGATAAGGCATTTGCCGTCAGTACGGCCGATGTAGATGCGGTGAGTAAATGTGGTGAAGCCGAAATTTTGAAAGCTATACAGCAATTGACCTTCTCCTATCGTTCTGTATTCAATCTCTACGTATTGGAGGGTTTTTCTCATAAAGAGATAGCCGGCCAACTAGGGATTACAGAAAGTACTTCAAGGTCAAATCTGGTAAAAGCAAGAATTAAACTAAAAGAGATATTGTTAGGTAAAGGTACAGTGCATGGAGCAAAATGATTTTGACGATATAATAAAACAAAAGCTGGCTCATCCAGCAGAATCAGAAGACCGAAGGGCCTGGGACCTTTTTATGCTGTCCGCGATCGAAAAAGGAGAGGAAGATATCTTTGAAGATCGATTGACCGATCTGGCCATAAAGACTGTTTTGAAAGATTATAAAGTGGATTTTAATGCTGCAAGTTGGGCTGCCCTGGAAAAGAAAATGGACGCACAACCTGTGGAAGAGCCCATCTTGGTAAATAGCCGATTTGATAAAGAAGTAAGTAATTCATTACAAGGCCTTAAGCGCAAATATGATTCGTCGTCCTGGCCAAAACTGGCCGCTAGACTTGAGGCAGAAGAACGATATCTAAGACATTATTATAGGGCAAAATTTGTAGAAGCTGTTTTATTTATATTCCTCGTATTGACCTTATTTCAATTTGGACAATTCGGAAAAATAAAATTGATTAATAAAGAACAATTACCTGGTATTCAGGCTGTTCCTTCTGATAACCGCTCTGGAGGTTCTGCCAATAATAAGCCGATCGCACAAGTAGAGTATGAAGGTTCAGGTCCATCTGCATCTTCGACAAAGGCGTCTTACTCAACATCGAAACACCTATATCAAACATCAGCTGACCTGACCCAAGTCGAATTGCCTTCTAATCTACTTTTGACGGATGCCAATATGGTTATCGATCGTGTAATCTCTGATCCTGAAAAAGAACTCGATAGAGCATCGTTTGAATTTGCAGCCATTCCACAACGGTCGTATAGGCGTTCGAACCAATTACAAATTAATCCGCTCGCCAACTCCAAATTATACAAACCTACCCTGGCGGTGACCTCCATCGCTTCAAAACTTGGCACTTTGGTATTACATACGGGTCTATCGCTTCCGAAAATCAGCAAAGCAGCTATCTTAGGCACTTGGCGGATCGGTATGTATGCGCATATGGATGTCAACGAAATTAAATTTCCTGAACAGACGGTCTCATTAAACGGTACTAAAACACCGTATAGTGAGAAAAATGTGAAGTCATTGGGCTATGGGTCGGGTTTCAAGGCCTTGTATACTAAAAACAGAATCGGATTTGAGGCTGGTCTTGGCTATGCCTATAAATCTTATGCGCCTAATCGCGTGGTGTCTTTAGACCAATACATCAATGTAAAATTTGTGAATATTGACTATCAGATCGTAGAGATGCCAGTAAGTATACGATATGGATCGAAAAATAATAACCGTTTTAAAACGTATGCCCAGGCAGGGCTTTCGACCAATTTTATCACGAACGCGATCTATGATGTAGTCGCTGATCCAAAACTCGCCACGATCGGTAAAAATGGCTTAGTCCTCACGCCTACCCAGGATTATATCATCAGTAGGGTCAAAGATCAATTCACCAAATTTGATAAAAGACGAGTATTGCTGTATGGTCAAGGAGCAGTAGGAGCAGAATGGAAAGCCAGCATGAATGTGGATATCTACTCCCAACTTGCCTATAGTCAACGGATTCTTAAGTCTAAATTAGGCCCAAACTATGATCAATTCAAGTCTTTATCTTTGGAACTGGGTATACGGACAAAACTTTGATTTGAAGCTGTTTTTTCTGACTTAAATTCGTAGGGTTTTTTTCATTGGAGCTCAGTTTGAGATTTTTTCCCGCAGATAACGCAGATGTACGCAGATTATGAGATTGTATCTATTTAGATTTTTTCCGCAGATAACGCAGATGTACGCAGATTATGAGGTTGTATCTATTTAGATTTTTTCCCGCAGATAACGCAGATGTACGCAGATTATGAGGTTGTATCTATTTGATGAGCGTAATCTGTCGGATTTTTTCAGTAGATAAGCAGGGGATTTTTTTCCGCACATCTTGCAGATGTACGCAGATCAAGATGAGCCTGTGAATACCGATTTGATCAGCGAAAATCTGCGTAATCTGCGGGAGATTTATCCTCAGTTCTCAAAAATGTACCTAGATGATGAGAAGTATTCCTATTTGAGCAACGGAATCAGCGCCTTGGTGACCCTGTGCGGGAAAACACATGAAAATCAGGCTAATTCCAATTGACTTGCTGCCAATCTTAAAAAATTAGGTAATATCGCTGCTCTGGTCCGCGCTATCTTGTCGGGGTCTTTTAAATGACTTATCATATCATTATAGCCAGCCAAGCCCACATTGGCGATGATCGGCTCTTTTTTAGCACCATTAAAGTGGACTAACATGCCTTCGGGATCTGCCTCCGGGTGAAACTGAGTAGCGATAAAATATTCTGAAAACCGGATAGCCATAAGAGCTCGGTCTTGTGTGCCAGGCGCCGGAGTATATTCCTCTGCCAGCAGAGTAAAGCCCCGTTTTTTCATCAATTCCCGATCAGGCCGTATCACTTGATACATTCTGAAATCAGCAGAATAAAATGGATCGGGCAATGTTTCCAAGATACTTTCCAATTGGCCTTCCGGAGTGAGATGCATCGGTAGGACCCCGTAGGATGAAGGTTGCCTCATACTGATCTCTGCAAAATCATAGTGCCTGCAGATCATCTGAAAGGAATGGCATATAAAAAACACATACTTTTTGCTGGTATTAGCTAGCTTATTCCAGGCTTCGATCGAGTCTATCAATTCAAAATATTTGGTATCCCAGGCCATGCCTTTGGTTTCCAATGGACTACCTGGGCCTCCACTGCTGATATAGATGTCAAAGGAAAGGTCGGGCACATCCTCTTCAAAGCGGATAGCAAAGGTCTCGGTGACCACATCCAGATCTGTCTCTAATGAAAATTGGTGTATCAAATCGTGTATACATCGGATACCTTCATTCGCCTCACCATTGTATAAATCTAAAATGGCTATTCGAATAACTTCGCGGTCTTTGATCAACATCTAAAAGATAGGTTGGTAATTCGATCACAAAGATACAGATTATTTTATCTTCTTATTTTATTGAATATCAATTTATTATGTATTATAACTAATACTATTTTATCAATTTCTTAACTTTGAGATCAGTATGTACAACTTGAAGCGTCATGTGCTATAAAATAAGATTTATAGTTTTTAGCCTTGACATCTTTGCACCCTTTGAGATTGAGAAATTCTATATTCTTAAATTCAATAGGTTGGCCTTCACTTTGTAATGCGATGAATCCTTCTTTTAATGCCTTACCGGGTTGCCAGATCGCGGGGTCATAGCGATTGGCGACACCTCCGCCCATAGAAGGTTGGCTGTACTCGAGCACTACCTGGCCATTAATGACATGTTGGATCAAAGAGTCACCCAGTACCACCAGCTCGGCATGTACCCATTGATCTTTGGGGAAAGTAGGGCTGGAAGAATTGAGACAATGGCTAGGGTATTGTTTGCCTTGATAGACGATCTCAGTACCTGGCGAACACATATTGCCGGTGGGTCGTGGCTTGCCATCACCCAGGCTGGCATAAAACTGCATCTCTATCGATATCGGCCAGTCTTGCTCCTTCAGCATAGTCCGTGGATCTTGAGAGTGGTACATGATACCACTATTGAGTATGGTATACACAGGGGCTCCTCGTTGTAGGCTGTCCTTAAATCGATAGCCCAACTTGACCCTATAATACGAGTAAGGGGTCTTGTAATAGATATGACCAAACTGGTCATTGAATGGCCCATATTGGTCATAATTGACCTGGATCTTTTTTTTAACAACCCTGAACGTGTTTCCAAAATTGACATTGTAGTCATGGTGGTGGATTTTGATATTCCAGCCATCCAGATTACGACCATTGAATAGTTTTATCCAATCCTTTTTAGATTGAGCATGAATAGTTGAAATGGACAAAAAGCTATTAATCAGTAAAAAAAGAAATATTCTATACATAAATAATCCTTGTATTCAAAGGTAAGGATTATAAAAGAATGGCCAATGAATTCTATGAGGTAGAATGATTGATAAAATGAAGGATTGATTTTTAATTTGGAGAGTTTTAGTAGCGGCGACTTTAGTCGCTGGAGCTAAGTGTCCTAATTGTTGTACTAAACGATGCGATCCCATTGCGGGATCGCCAGCGACTAAAGTCGCCGCTACATGGCTGTTACGAACATCATCATTTATTCATTAAATTTATAGTTAAGTTTCAGTAGCGGCGACTTCAGTCGCTGGAGCTAAGTGTCCTAATTGTTATACTAAATGATGCGATCCCAGTGTGGATCGCCAGCGACTAAAGTCGCCGCTACATTACCATCATCTATACTTCTTAGGCTTTTCCCAAGATTTATCAAATTCAAAATTTGGAATCGATATTTTAAGTTTCTCCGGCCCGGGATTGGTCCATGCAAGTGAATCTTTTTTATAATACATTTTATAAAGATTAAGGTCTAATTGGCCATGAAGTTTGTTTCTAGTTGCTTTCGAAAAAGATATGGTATTGTTTTTTGTTAAATCAGGAGTGTATATCGTACTGGGTACATCATCTTCATAAATAGTAGCCCTCCAAAAAAATATAGGGTTCAGGTTGAATAAAAGATATTGGTGTTTTGCCATCTATGCTATCACTGAATAGATGCAGAGCCGTATAATTCAATTTGAATAGAACGTTTATTCTATTTGGTACACGACGAATAATCAGAACTTGGGGTTTGCCTTGTATAGGATCATTGTATTCTACCCAAACGCCTACATGATCTTTGTCATTAGGATAAGCGAGATTATAAAACCCTCTACCGGAAACTACCTCATCATTAATATTCATGTCGAAATCAAAGTATTTAGGTAACTCATCTTTGCAGGAACCAAGGATCAAGAAAGTGATTGAAACAAAAAGCAAGAATTTGATAGGATTCATAATTAGTAATCAAATTTATTTAAGGTCTGATTAAATTTATTAAGTCATTGAATATATTGAATATGAATTAGTAATTAATAAATATACTGTTTTAAGTGCATGTATATTCAATAATATGCATTAAATACATTGCATTTTGGATATTCAATTTCTACTTTTTTGTGCATGGATAGATTGGAAGGAAAATCCGAGTTTTGTTTTGATTCAACGCGGTTGGTTAAAGCATAATCGGCGCGGTTTTGTGCCTACGACACAAGTGAACACTGCAACAGCGTATTTTTACCAAGATGATATGCCTAGAGGCATAAGTTGGACCATGTCACCTCAGAACTTTGGTAGCTTTGAGCTCAAACAACTTTCCGTTTCATTGCCAAGTCAAAATAAATCCATTGATTAAATCCGTTAGGATTTTGATATTGGTAAAGACCAGGAAAGAACATGGGCATTTGTGCCGTATGGCACAATATAAATGCAGTGCAGTAGATAAATAAGCTTCATGTAGTCGACAGCGGCTAAAGCAAGATCGGCGTGGCTTTGTGCCTACGACACAAGTGAACACTGCAACAGCGTATTTTTACTAAGATGATATGCCTAACGGTATAAATTGGACCATGTCACCTCAGGCTTTGGTAGCTTTGAGCTCGAAAAACTTTCAGTTTCATTGCCAAGTCAAAACAAATCCATTGATTAAATCCATTAGGATTTTGATGTTGGTAAAGACCAGGAAAGATCATGGGCATTTGTGCCGTATGGCACAATATAAATGCTGTGCAGCAGATAAATATCATGCCGCCCATGGTGAGAAGGCCATCCCTACGGGAGGCAGACACGATCCATGCTCACCTTAGGTATTCAGGGTGGGTTTTTTTGGAACCTGCCAATTTAGACAAATCGGGTACGGTGGGATAAGAAGTTTGATCTGCCGTGCTCTCATAAAAGCGTACTATAAATTCAACATAGTCCATAGTTATGCTCGAAGTAGCGACCAAATATAGAATAAGGAAGTGTCAAGCTTAAATTTCGAATCTTTAGATTAAAGGGTTCTTTGCCATATTTAGTGGGTATAAAAATTTAACCCCCCTAGTCGAAAATAAATCATAGTGATATAATTATCCATGTTTCGATAGCCTCTAGCAATACGCTTAATTAATTGAATGGTAGAATTTAGTTGTTCAGCAAACGCGTTTGTATATTGTCTTTTAAAGAAGTTAATAATGCCTGACCAATGGGTTCTTATTGTGTTTAGGAATTGCTGAATAGGTACTATTTTTGATTCTGAAGCAATTATCATCCATTCATTAAAATCTTGGAGGGCATTGGATTCGTTTGCATTATTGAAAATTTGCTTAAACAGTTCTTTTAATCTATATGCTTCACCTAGCTTGGGAAAGCAATAGCTCAAATAATAGATTTTAGCCTTTTGTTTTGGAGAGAGAGACTCTTCTTTCCTAATCCACAAAAATTTTGTCTTTTTTAATTCTGAAGCTTCCGATTGCTCCTGCTTTCGGATGGTATCCACTGCCTTAGATAACAATTGCTCCAAATGAAATCGATCAAATATTTGAATTGAATTAGGTAGATATTCCATTACTGCTGAAATGTAGGATGGTGAAAAATCTATAGTTGCATATTTGACATGCTGAGCCTGGGATCCCCTGATTTCCATTTCTTTAAGTCCCTCTAAGACAGCGTCTTTGCCCTTGCCAATGCCTACTCCTACTATTTTTTTCCGCTTGCTGTCACTTAATATGGTCAGATAATTGTGTCCCTTTTTTATGCTTACCTCATCTATTCCCAAGACTTCGACCTGTTGCAATGGTTGCTCTTGTAGTGCTTGATCCACATATCTACCTATTATTCTTCCGATGACTCTGCTATCTTCATTAACCATTCTTCCCGCGCTACTTAAACTCATACCTTCTTGAACCAACAACATACTCAAGGCTTCAAATAATAATGTAAAACTACTTCCTTCCATCGCCCACGGAACCTGAACTTGCTTCACGCTTTCATCGGGTAATTTAATTCTTGGTACATAGGCGTGAACATAACAATCATGTTGAAAAAAATTGGCGTGTCGCCAACTCCTCTCTACAGTATCATGCACCCCACAAAGTTCTTGACTCGCCGGATCTTTAAACTTCCAACCTACCTTAAAGTCAATATATATATCTAGCCGTCCACTGCCCAATATAGTTCTTCCTGCTGCAAATTCTACCTTAACGATATACCATGG
>JANOWJ010000068.1:0-88104 GCA_031417835.1 Saprospiraceae bacterium
GCTAATTTCTTTACATAAGATTGTAAACCACTCGTTACATATGTCTTTTGGAAAAATTTAATTCCTCCCCACGGGCTTATCTTTTTGTCTGTATATTCATGCTCTATTTCATGCATCTTTTGAGTGAGTTTTGTTAATTAATTATTCTTATTGGTTTCCACTCTAAAAGTAAGACTTTTTATTACTATTTTTCAATTCCTATTGCATGTTTACGGTTAAACTAATTAGTAAAAATGATAGTACAATTTTTGTATTGTTTAATTTTTTAAATAAAATTCCGGCATATAAGCCCAAGGGTGCAAAAATTAATACATTTAAAATGAGTTCCCCAAAATCAGTTTTACCATTTAAAATTAAAGGCTTACCAAATGGAATTAAGTTGATACTTCTTTGATTGGCTATATTTGAAAAATGAATATTAAATTTGAAAAGAATGATCCATATTAATGAGATCAAATATATTATAAATAATACAATGGTTAAGTTGTTTGCTTTATTGCTGCTCTTATATGTTTGTAAATTCATTTTTATTTTTATACGGTATAATTGACTTTTTCGAAAGTTTGGATAACTTTTATATTAACCGACTCATTGGAACTTCCCACCAAACTCTACTCTAAGCAATAGATTACTAAAGGGATACGGGATCCTTTTGCAGGTAGGGGGATCTTTCATCATGTTGAGGATATTCATTCATTTTAAATGGCCTTTCAGTATAAAACTAAGCATATATTCATTAGTGAAGATTCTTTTGTAGTGTGAATTGGACAAATGTATGCTTCAAGGAATCTATGCGTTCACAATGGACTGCAACCGGCTATCCAAAGCGCTCCTAAAGTGAATTAAGAAATTGGTCAGCTATTTTTAAATGAGCTTTTTGCTTTAGGTCTGGCATTTTATCAAAAGTACCTACCAACATCCCCAACCTGGGATTCTGCAAAAAAAATGTCCGGTGCGTATGCATAAACCTCCAAAACAATCCGTCCCATACTTTTTGCCATTCACCTTTTTTATAATCACTCATTTTCATTAAATAGTTGCTGCCGCTGATATACGGTTTGGTGGCCATTAGCCCTCCATCAGCAAATTGGCTCATACCGTACACGTTTGGTACCATCACCCAATCATAGGCATCTATGAACAGTTCCATAAACCAACGGTAAACTTCATCAGGGTCAAATTCACACAAAAGCATAAAGTTACCCAAAACCATTAAGCGTTCTATATGATGACAATAGCCAGTCGCTAATACTTTTTTAATAGTAATATCAATCGGCTCTATTCCAGTGGTACCATTCCAAAACGAAGCTGGAATTTTTCGGGTAAAAGCCCAATAATTTTTTGTCCGTTCTTCTGTACCTTTTAGTTCATATACAGCCCTTATAAACTCCCGCCAACCGATGATTTGGCGAATAAAACCTTCTAATGAATTTAATGGAATTTCGTGATTGCTGGCATACTCCAGGGCCTTATCTATAATAAATTTAGGTGTTAGCAGGCCGATGTTCAGCATAGGTGTCAAAACGCTGTGGTGCAAAATATTTTCATGGGCTACAATAGCATCTTCATACTCTCCAAAAGCGGAGAACCTTGATTTTAGAAAGTCATTTAGCCAACTTTTGCTTTCATCGAAAGTAGTGGGATATATAAAGTCAGAATTAAGGTCGCCATAGTTATTAGAAAAATATTTTTGAGTATATGTAGTGGCCTCGGCATAAATATTATTGGGTTTTATAAATGTTATCTTTGGTGGAGTTTTTCCTTTGGGATACTTCAAACGATTTTCATCATCAAAGGTCCATTTTCCCCCAACAGGCTTGTTATTTACTTCCATCAAAATATTTTTGCTTTGCCGCTGGTGTTTATAAAAGTCTGTTTGGAACATTCTTTTTTTGCCCGAAAAGTAAGCGGCTATTTCGACAAAAGAATTTAAAAATAGGGGGGTAGGTTTTTTTACATTCTTCATGCCATGAGCTTTAGAGATTTTATTTATTCGTTGCTCAAGCCAATAATCTGTTGGGTCTATGTATTCAAATGAATGAACTCCCTTTGTTTTTATATGGGGTATAAGATTTCTGACATCGGCTAATTCATTGAATGCATCAATATATTCGACTTTAATGTTTTTGGACTGCAAATAAATTTCGTAAAACTTCATGCTAGAGCGGTGAAGAACAATTTTCTGTTTGTGAAACTTGTACTGCTTGAAGTAAAGCCATTCCTCTACTAAGTAGATGATATTACAGGTGGATGCGAGTACATTATTTTCAAATAATTGGTTTGGGAATAAGATGCCTATTTTATTCACTTGTTTTTGTTTTTCCTGCATTTATCGCTACAATATTTTACTTCATTCCAAACTTTAGCCCATTTTTTTCGCCATGTAAAAGGCTTTTTACATACCTCACAAATACGATGCGGTAAAAACTCTTTTTTCATATTTCTTTATTTTTATGAAACCACAGTGCACAACTCTTGTAAGACCATACCTAAAATTTCAAAAGCTATAATTTGTTATTTATTCGTCGATGGTCTCTGTAGAATCTATTCAATTTGGATTTATATACTATTTTTGACATGTCCTGTGGATTAAAGATCAGCTATTTTTTCAAATGCTAGTACGGCAGATTCTTCGGATAAATCAGAAGTATTTATGTTGGGTACATTAAATTCACGAGCTTGATTTCTCAAGTATTTTAACCAATTTCTCATGTCTTGGGTTAACAACTCAGGTTGCCCTCTCTTTTCTGTTAACCGATATACCATTATTTCTTCGTCGCAATCAACAAGAATGATTTGATAGTTGTGGAAATTGCGCTTTGCAAACCCAGTTTTTATGAATTTCAAATTGACTTGGCCCTCTAGTATTATTCGATCGCTATCCTCATACTCATGTATCATTTTATCAATCCATGTATAGGTCATATCTCTTTGCCAATTTGACCCAGACCCGTGTTTTTCAATCATTTCTTTTTCAGAAGGAACGCCAATAGAATCAAAATGTAAAAAGGACCAGGGCATTATTCTATATTTTTTTTCTAACCAATTTAATAAAGTTGTTTTGCCTACTCCAGACGCACCTGTAAGGAAATAGATCGATTTAATTTTTGATGGAGTCATAGAAAAGGAGTCATGCCTATTTAGCTATTGAGATATATGTTTTGAAAAAGTATCTCCATGGCATGCCAATAATTGGTAGAAGAACCCATAAAAACGCGTTTGTCATTCCTTCTGATGGCGAGCCGATTAATTGATTGGATTGCCATAAAGGAAAAGCAACTAAACCTAACCAAAGCAGCTTATACAATATTTCTAACATCACTATAGGTAGCATTTTAAGAGGATGAAGTATTCCTAATATGGCTAGAATTGAATAGGATGCCCAAATGCACCAAGCCATTGCATCTGTGGCATTCCAAACACCTTTAAAGGTTACTATATGAGTCCAAGCATCTTTTCCAAGGAAAATGACCATCAAGAGAAACATCAATCGCAGGACATAAATATTGAATTTTGGAACTCCTTCCCAATGGTTATAATCCGGTTTGAAAACATTCAGGATGCTAAATTTGGATTGGTTTTGTGTATTTTCCATGGTATTTTTTATGGTTTGAATGTAAGCCCGTTCTCTTGAAGTGCCTTTTGCAGTTTTGGAATGGTGCTTTTGCCCATTCCGTGAAAATTCAGAATTTCCTTTATGCTATATTTCGATAGCTGCTGCAAAGTTGTAATCCCGTTATTTTCCAAAGCTCTTCTTGCCGGGGCTGCAAGCGTGGAGTAGAAATTGTCTTTGGGTTTACGTTCTACTTCACAAATCGGACATACCGGACAATCCAAGCTTTTATAAAATGGATGACCATTTTTGCAAGTTTTTAAGCGCTTTTTTAGCTCCATTTATTTGATTCAATTTTATGGTTGTTCTTCTTTCTTGTTTGTCTTTTGCTTATGAATTTTGTTGTACAGAAACGTATCAAGATTTCTATATTGGAACACTCGCTTTCGAAACTTGCCTTACATTGTATATTTAAATGCATAATCGGGCTGAATGATTTTACCATTCTTGAATTATAATACCAACTTGGTTATCCTTTAAAGCGAATTCTTTAGCACCCCAAGGTCGAAGCGTGATGTCTTTAAGGTTTGGATGGAGAAATTCAGGATGAGACATAGAAAGCTTGGCATAGACTTCTTTGATGTTTGTGGTCACTAACCTAAACTCTGGATTATGTTCTTTCGCTAGTTCACTATTTTCGAAAAGATTTATACGTAACCCATTTTTTTCCAAAACACAAAATGGTTGACTTGATTTTAATTCACTATGTCCAATAGTAAATTCCAGGCAGTCGACAAAGAATTTTAAACCGTCAGAGATATTTACATAGAAAACATTCGGAACAAGTTTTTCGAAGTTCATAACTTAGATTTTAGTATTTTTTAGATAAGTGTTTTCGTTAATAATTTCCACGGCAAAATGGAATTCTTTATTTCTATCTTGGTTTTCTAATTGATCATTGGCAACAACATTGAACTTTAGCGCGTTAATATACTTTTAGCTACTGACTGGGCTTTTAAAATTTTAAGGCCTATGAGTGTATGTGATAAAATCAAAATCACATCAACTAAATGAGCAAGTAATGGTTCTCTTGGAATTCTACTGATAGGGAAACCTATAGCAGCTATAATGAGTAAAGCCCCAATCCACCATTCAAATGTTTTCGCTCTGATAAAATTAATACCAAGCACTATTAGACTTAAAGGAAACAAAATACCAGGGAGGTAAAGCGATATGACCCCGCCAATTCCTAATTTTTCATGAAGCACATTTTTTGCATCTATATCATTTATACCAATTGCCTCTCCATAGATGCCATCCATGCCAAAGTTATTGCCACCGATACACGCATAAATTGCGATTAAAAAACCAATAGTTGCGTAGCGAGGCATTTTATCTTTGAGAAGTGAAAACATCCCTTGAAAGGCAAGTATCCAAAACGTAAATGCCAAAACCTGAATCCAGCCGGCTGTTCCAGTCAAGACTCCGTTTGACCAAAAGAATATTGAAATTGCTAAAAGAAGTGGCGCGAGAATCAGCGAAACAAGCCAAATTTTGTTTTGAAATTGATTAATTTCTTCACTTTTCATATGTATTAAATATTTAATTGTTCAAATATTCGATTTCTAAATATAATCCCCAATTTAAAGTATCCTTTATTTTAGACAATGAGTTTAATTTTCGGACGGCGTTCTTCACCTAATATCGAGTAGAACGGCCATCTTCAGATTGATGAAATCCCTTGTTATGTGTCCAAAAATAGCAAATATGTTTCATCTTGGAATACTAGTTAGAGATTCAGATGGAATGGAGCGTCGAAGGGTTGCGTAAACCATACTAAACCAAATGTTAAACCAAAATTACAAGTGTAAAGTGTAAGCCGCAAAGCTGTATGGGGTGGTAACGTTTTCTTTATTCTAATCCAATATCTAATAGATTCAAAATTTGTTTTTTTCTATTTTCCAAAGTTCCACTAACTTCTATAATTTCATTGCTCAAATCTCCAATCCATTCCTGTATAATTTCATTTATTTCGCTTCGCAAATTTGGTAAATCTGATTCCGGGCATATGATTAAATCAGGCGATTCGATTGGAACAAAAATGATGAGGTCAATTTGTGACATTGCCTTTATCATTTTGTCATAAAGTTTTTGTAAGTTGTTCTGCCCGCTTTGAGCGAATATATAAGCTAATAGGTCAAGCGGACAACGGTCAAAAATCACATCGTTTCCGCTGGCTGCTATTTGTTTTACAGAGAAATTGAATTGATCAATATAATCGTCTACTGTTGGAATTTCTGTAAATACGTAACCCATCTCTTCCAGTTGCACATATGGCTCAGTGTTAAGGTTATATGTAGGTAAAGTATCTGCGATTTTTTCGGCCAAAGTGGTTTTGCCGACTCTATGTGCACCTGTAAAAGCTATTTTCATAATTCATGAACTTGACAGATTTTGGGGGTAAAATACATTCTGATAAATGCCCTTCAATAAAGGGTATATTTTCATTGGATTTTTTATGATTTATTTCATTTGCTTTACTATACTACAGCTCCTCTTTGCCCATGGAGTCGTTACGCAATTTCATTTATATAGTAGATTCCATTTGCCTCGCTTCGACATCCTACGTTGGGTTACGTAGGAGAGGCTTTTTAATATACTGATTTGGTATGGAAACAATCGGCTCCTCCAGTTGAACATCAGATCTCCTTCGACCCACTAAACGAACATAGCCTAAATAACGACCACGATCGGCCTCCAAGGCTTCTATTTCATGAAGGTTGTTGGGAGCAATTGCAAGATGCCAATCTTTCCATAACTGCCATCCATCGGGCAGGGTGTCGGCTATTTCGATGTCCACAATGCCCGTTTGTTCCCAATGCTTTTGCCACCATGCTGCCGAATGCAGACTCCATAGGTCATTCGTCCACCACGCTCTAAGATGATCCGGGACTACGCCTTCGAATTCCTGCATGATGCCAGCCCCTGCGATTGCTATTTGCCCACCAGGCTTGACAAACCGAGCTAGATAACTCAGATAAAGATCATCTGTACCATAATATATGAAGGAGTCTATACTGATGATAGCATCGAAAAACTCATTGGCAAAGGGCAGCGCTCGGGCGTCAGCATGAATAGGGAAGACCCCATCCTCCATGCCAGCATCGCGAATGCGCTGGAGATTTTCCGAAACCGAAAACCACAAGTCAGTCGCCCAAACCTGTACCCCAAATTCGCGGTGGAGGAAGATAGAGGAGATCGCTCTTCCGCAGCCTAGATCGAGTACCCGCATGCCGGGTCGAAGGTCCAAGGCCCGAGCTAACCACTCCGTCATCCACAGTGGACTTGCACCTCCACTCACTCCGGCTATAATCCAGTCTGGATTGTAAACTGAAGAGCGTGGAAACAGTGGTGAAACAAACTTTGTTTTGATCATAAAATTTGAAGTCTCTTAAATAATTGTTCGTTGGATGACCTGTTCCTCAATGGATCGCCTATGCTCGGTGGATGGATTTCATCATTCTTATTGTTTCCATGATCGCCGTTTTTTTTCCATTGATTACCGTCAAAAATGGAATTAAGGTTGTCAATTTAGAGTCTGCCATATTAAGTCCCTTTAATCATGTTTGGGTTTTGGTAAATCAAAATATTCATTAATCGATCTGTCAAGTTCCTGGCTAACCAAGTTGAAATTTTCAGCATTAGATTTCAAATTAATGAACTTGGTAATAATCCTACTTCGCTTATAAAGAATAAATGTGTTGTCAACAGTTTGATTAATAGCGTTTAAGTTAATTTCCGATTCGGTGTCAGAAAATGAAGGAACAAATGTTAATGCAACTTTTTCTAATTGTAATTTCTTGCCCATTTTCTCTAATTCAATTTCTCTTTTATTCTTGTTGTAGGCATATTCATTGCCATAAATAAAATACACTTTCAAATATTTCTCTCTTAGTTTACTTTCTTTTTCTAAAAATTGAAGCCATTGTTTTATTTCAATCCAGTTTGGATTATTGCCAACAAAATAAAGTATACCGTGATACCAACCATATTTGCAAATAGGGCAAGTCTTAGTTCCCTTGTCAGGACCCCATGCATGGAACGGGATAAATGAAAAAACATCTTCACCGATATTTTTCCCTGAGTTTACTTCACCCCGTGTTTTGATCGGATAGTCAGGAATATTTAATCCCATTATTAGATTTCGTTCGCCAATTTGTAAATCTCCTTTTTGCACCATGCGTAATACTCCGCTTCCACAACGGTTTTCTAGTTTCATTCTTTTTTCAGATGTTAACATTTTGTCGTCATCAAAAACAAAGTCATCAATGTAATATTCTTTTATATCATTGGGCTCTTTCACTGTTATATGAACATGAGCAGGTTCGTCATTTGTAGGATAAATCCCCGGCCTTACGGTATAGATATAATATTTACCTGATGTGTCTGTTTGTACCCAACCACGAATGTAGCCGTGTGTCTGCCCTAGTTCATTTGGAGGCATACTTCTTTTTTCTTTTGGTTTATGTACATATCGTCCTTCTGGGTTTGTATGATAATAGTATAAGAGAATATTGGGGGCGGGTGTTTTGCCATCACGTTGATATACTATTCCTGTCAATAACATATGCTGTCCTTCTAGTGTCCAACCCCGGCTGGTGTCCGTATTGGTTATATGCTTTGGAATTCCGTAATAAGTGAATTCACTATTTTCAAAAGCTCCTCCTACAGGTTGCGATTTGTCATCTAAATTGGATTGTTGCTTTTGGCCTATCTCTCTGGTCTGACCATTGCAGCCTGCAAGAGCGGTTAAAACAAGCAATAAAATGCCAAATTGTTTTAATTGTTTCATTATTGTGGTAGTGTTCATGTTTCCAAAAACTGATTTGACCTGTTTATTTCCAACGACAAAGTTGAACGGTGTTCTATCGCCAAATGGCTGTACATAACCGTTCGATGTTTGGGATTGCGTTTATTTTTAGCACGATCGTTTTACCGTCTGAAAAACTAACATCAAGGGTTGATGAATTAGCTTTGGTTATCCTCTTCAGTATTGCCAAATGCATTAATTTTAAACGCAGTGTTGATTCATAGCCTATTTTTTTAGTTTAGATTCATACATATTTATCCATTCTTTTACAGCCATTTTTTTCATTAATTCACCAATGAGTTTGTATGGAATATCATCCATTTTCTTAAAGCGGATACAACTTTTTCCCATGTCAAGTTTTTGCTTACTGTGCTTGGGATATTCGGTTATAAACCATTTCAACAATTTAGGGTCTAAATAAATACCCATGTGGTATAAATTAATAGAACCTTTTTGGGAAGCAATTCCGGCGAATGGAAGCGGCTCGATGGGTTTACAATGGTAGCCAGCAGGATAAAGTGTATGCGGAACAACATAACCCAATCCACCATAACTAATTGCGGCTTCAAAACCTTTGGGTAGGTTTTTTACAATTACATCATGTAACTTGTTAAAAGGTTCTGTTCTGTCTGGAGGAAGGTTGATCAGAATATCTTTCACTGTTTTTCCATTTGCTTTCATAGTAAATTGATTTTCATTAAAGTACATTCGTTTTATGAGTCACAATCAGGGCTAACGAAAGTAATTGAAAATTTGTACTTCTAGCAATATTAGGGCTTAATTTTAGACGAAGGTTTTCAAATGCCCTGCCTTCGCGAGCTGTGACCGTTTTCAGCCATCGTTTTCGGTCAATCCAAACACAAAAGTATTAGTGAGGGACAAAAACCGATCCTATGTATCAGATGTTTTTCATCAGTTACTTTTAATGATAGTTTTTGAGGTATAGTCCACTATCCATTGAATACCATATTTGTCTGCAAGCATTCCAAAATATGCACCGAAAGGGCCGTCAGAGATTGGCATTTCAATTTTCCCCCCTGCTGCAAGTCCATTGAATAATTTGTCTGCTTCTTCACGAGCTTCAGCACTGATATGGATTGTATTTCGGTTATCGTTTTCCGTTACTTGGCCCATAATATCTAAAGTGTCACTAGCCATTAATAGGTTGTTTTTGCCGATTGGCAATGAAATGTGCATAAGTCTATTTGCATCCTTTTCAGCTATTGGGTGTTCTGGACTTGAAAATTCTTTGTACCGTATAATTTTGGCGAACTCACCGCCAAATACTGATTTGTAAAATGTAAATGCTTCTTCGGCATTTCCGTTAAAGTGAATGTAAGGATTGATATTTGCCATAATTTATATTTTATTGAGTTGTTTATTTCCTTTATTTATTTAACTATTTTCATTCTAGTTCTACGCAGTTATAACTATGAATATTTAGTAAATCAATTATACTACGGGCGATATTTCCTTCCGTATCAATGTGTAAAATCTTATCAATGTCTTCCAGGTCAAAATTCCATTTTCCATTTCGAATGATTTTGTCAAAATATGGTTTGAGCTTCTGCACGTGCATTTTAGTTTTGACAGATGTTTTGAAAACGAAAATCATTTGTGTGATAGACTGGTCAATAATTTTTCCAGGTTATTCAAGGTCATTATAAATCCTTGTTGGAATCCTTCAAGTAACCTTTCCATGCGATCAAATGACTCATTGTAAATAACAATAGTCACTTTTGTAATACCCTGCCTGTGTGGCAGGCTGGCATTTTGTTCGCTGAAATTGTAATCCCATTGAGATCCAGGCAATTCAGGGTTTTCATCTTTGTCTGCAAAAGCATTCAACATTTTGAAATTTGTTTTTGGACTTATGGAGGTATACTCTTGAATTGACCACCGCTCTTGCCCGTCTGGGCTTACCATGGCATAAAATCTTTTTCCACCAACTACAAAATTCATATATTTTGTTTTCGATATCCACGGTGCAGGTGCCATCCACTGGTCAAGAAATTCTTGTTTGGTAAAAGCATCCCATACAAGAGCAAGTTCAGCATCAAATTCTCTAGTAATACATACTGTTTTTGCTGTTTTGTCAACAGTAAAATCAAATGACAAATTATTTTTCATTTTCGATGTTTTTTAATGGTTGCTAGTACTTGGTCAAGTTGATTAAATCGGGCTTGCCAAATTTTTCTGAACTGATTTAACCAGATATCAATTTCTTTCATTTTTTCAATTTCAAGTGAGTAATAGATTTCCCTGCCTAGTTGTTCTTGTTTCACCAGTTCGCATTCAGTAAGTATGCGCAGGTGTTTGGATATAGACTGCCGTGAGGTATTGAAGTTGTGAGCAATAGCGTTGGGTGTCATTGCCTTTAATGCAATTATGGTTAAAATTGCCCGCCTTGTCGGATCGGCTATTGCCTGAAAAATATCTCGTCTCATTTTGTTTAAATTTATACTTGTGCAGCTAATCGGTTGCAAATATATGCGCAACTGATCGATTTCGCAAATTATTTCTCAAAATTATTTTCTTACAAAGAGAAGTAGGGGTGAAATTTGCAGTCGTAGGTGGGAGCTATGGTGCCATTACACGGGCCTTACCTATAATGTTATGAACGACGCTAACGTGTGATCGATACAGGAAATGGACTTCTATTTGATAATTAGCACGTACTATTTTTCTTCCAAACCCTTTAACGATGAAGCAATGGATCAAACAGGATACTATACCTTAAGATCATTATCATCACTTTATGACTAAGCCCTCAATGAATAGCTGGCGGGGCATCCTCAAATTTTTTGAACTTTCCAGTTAATTTGCCGATTACTAGAAGAATGGGAAAAACCAGTAGTTTAACGGGCTTCGGAATGACTAGCATATCCATTTCTGATTTGTATTTTGTCAAAAGAAAAGCAGCATCAAATGGACTTGGTTTGTCGTCTTTTGATTCATTAGAAGATTGATAAATATGTCTGATAAAATACTCATAGTTGTTTGAAGGTTTTACATGTCCAGAATAGGTCATAGTCTGGTCCCCTTCATTCCAAAACTGGTGTGCTTCACCGGCTGCGAAAATATATTCCTGACCTTCAGTTAAAGAAAATTCTTTGGCCAGTGTTTTAATCCGCATTTTGCCTTTTAAAACTTTTACTTTCTCTTCTTGTTTGAAGTGAACATGCATAGGTGGTCCAATCCCTGGTTCTTCCATACCCTCAAATTCTGTTAACTGTCCACCTGTTTCTGCTGCGGTCTTGGTGATGATAAGTGTTTCACCATTTTTATTGATTTTTAAATTTCTTTGTTCATGTTCTGATTGGAATTTTTAGAAAGAGAAGTTTGTATAAGCAAATTATTTTCAGTTGGTTATGTATAGAACTGTCGCCTAAGCATTACACCGATCACAAATGCTTGGTGATAGATTCTCTTTTTCTGCATTCAAAAATAATAAATAAATTTTAAAAAGAGATTCATTAAAATACCAATCCGGCCCGATGGAGCATGTGCTATTCTTAATCATTTGGCTCTATATGGATTAAAACGTGGCCCAACTGCGGTATTTCTTTTCGCAAGGTGTCTTTGAGAGTATGCGCGATATCGTGTCCTTGTTTTACAGTAATGGTTGAGTGAACAGTTGCGTGTAAATCAACATGATATTTCATTCCTGCTTTTCGGATAAAACATTTTTCAGTGGCCACTATGCCGTCAACTGTAAGTGATACTTTTCTAATGTCTGCTACAAGGTCGTCATATATGTGTTCGTCCATAATTTCGCTAAGGGCAGGTCTGAAAATTTTATAACTGTTATAAAGTATAAAACCTGATGCAAATAATGCAGCCCAGTCATCTGCTGACTCGTAGCCTTTACCAAAATATAGTGCAATTGAGATTCCAATAAATGCAGCAATAGAAGTAATGGCATCGCTTCTGTGATGCCAAGCATCCGCTTTTAAAGGTGAGCTATTGGTCTCCTTTGCCTTTTTCATTACCAATTGGAAAGAAATTTCTTTCCAAATAATTAAGGGCAAGAGCACCAATAGGGTCCAAAGCTTTGGCAAGTCGTGCGGTGTGCCAATATTTTTTATGCTTTCATAAGCAATAATTGTCGCAGAAGTAATTAGAAACCCAACCACTAAAAAAGTAATTAAAGGCTCTGCTCGCCCATGACCATAAGGATGATTTTTATCGGCTGGTCGATTTGCATACTTCAGTCCAAACAAAACTAAAAACGATGAAAAAATGTCTGTTGTTGATTCAATAGCATCAGCAATAAGTGCATACGAATTGCCGAAAATACCCGCAAGCCCTTTTATTAAAGCCAAACTCGTATTTCCTGCGATACTAAAATAGGTTGTCCGTATTGCGGTTTGTTCGTTTGTCATGGATGTCTATAAAGTGGCACTTTCATAGGAACGCCGGTAATTTGTTGTTGGCCTTCTTCATTTAGCTTCCAAAAATAAGGATTATCTGGGTAAGCAGATTTCATTATAATTTCAACGTTTGTTTGCCAAAATGTAGTGCTAGCCCAAGTTATAAACTTTTGGATCTTATTTTTGCCTGCAAAGCATGGTTGGGCTTCCGAAGCATAGCTTCTCCGAAGCCCGTATATTAATGTTAATTGATCCACTCAAAGGGATTGCATCTTCGATTGCAGCACTTAACATCTAAGTTTTTTTCGGCTCCAGCACTATATAAGTGAATGAAGAATCTGTGTATTGGCAGACTCACATACCAGATAGAGGCTAAAACAATGTGGGCTGAACAGCCAAAGGCGAGAACTACTGCTAGGTTAGCTTGACCTGCTCTTCAAGCTCTCAAAAGCTTTTTATGGTCCGTTACAAATTGTTCAAACGTAATTGGTTGTCTGTTTATAATTTTTGCTACCCAATCTGTTATTGTAGGTGCTGGTTGAAATCTTGGAAGATAGTGTAACATGATCATCACAAGAATAAGCATGGTCGGTATTTTATCCTTTCTTTTTGTCAAAAAGAAGCTAATAAGATTTGGGGATTTATATTGAATATCAGTTCCTAAAACATCATTTAAAATACCTGCCATTTCGGAAAATGTCAACTTTTCTTGGCAAGTTAACTCATAGGATTTATTGATATGCTGTGATATTTTTGTTAGAATTACTGCTGCTACTAACCCAATGTCACGAACATCTATTAAGGTGAATTTTGCTTCACCGGCAGGCAAATAGATTTGTTGCTTACTCACTAGGTCGTTGTGCAGAGTAGTCGTAAAATTTTGCATAAAATAGGCTGGTCGTAGGAACGTGTAGGCAATTTTGCTTTCAACGATTAGTTTTTCAATTTTGTGGTGAGGAATTATTTTACTTTTCTCAACGCCCTGTACCGATAAGAATACGATATGTTTAACACCATTTTCTTTACAAGTGTCAATAATGGGTTTAAAATATTTTCCTACTTCTGAAATTTGTGGTGGACGCAATAAAAAAACGATGTCGCAACCCTCTACGGCGGTCTTGTATGTTGTAAAATCCGTAAAGTCAAATTGTGAAAATTTTACCTTATAATTAGCTAGTTTAATTGTGTCTGCGTTTGAGTATCTCACTCCAGCATAGATGTCAAGTTGATGGTCAATGTTTTGCAAGGATTTTATCACTTCTGTCCCTACATTTCCCGTCGCACCTGTAATTAAAACTTTTGTCATACTATTTACTGGCTTTGATTATTCCGTAAAATTAATAATGATTATTCATCATAAACGCACAAACCCTTGTTTCTGACCCTACTCAAAGATTTCCTATTTTATCTTTCAAAGTTGACCCCAATAAAGTTGACGGCAGCGATATGATTGATCTTTTAACTAAGACTTATGGGTACATGGTCACAGCGGATGGCAGCCGCAATAAATATAAACTTTACAGTTAAACATTAAAGAATTCAGATCAATAATTTGGATTTCAGGCAACGTGGTGTGTCTTTGCGTTAACAGGACGAATGCGAATATCCAAATTATCTATGAGACCAAAAAATCGAAATTTATTGGTATACGTATTTTCACCATGCTGTAACAGCATCTTATTTTTAAAGTACTCCCCCAATAAAAAAGGGGGCTACTCGCCCCCTTCACACATTTAAGGATTTCGTCTAATACTAAAAGGATTAAAACTTGATATTCAAATTCGCATTAAATATAGTACCTATTTGGCTAAACTGCGAACCATTATACCCTAATATATCGTAGCGACCGCTAAATCCTAAAAATCCGCGCAATAGAGCCTTTTTGGCCGGGTTATTCAAGATCTCATTGGCAGCAGCTATAGACTTTGCTTTATCCTTGACGGATTCAGCGGGTGATGCTACCAAATCCCACTTAGGCAATACATTCAAAAGATTGTTGGCATTGATAGTGATGGCCACTTTTTCGGATATTCGATATCCGATGCTGAGATCAGATACGACGGCGGGTTCGAATTCTGCTTTGATATTCAACATGTCGGAGCCCCCATTATCCAGATCGCGAAAAGCAGTAGGTCCAAATAGGGTATTGTACAAATTGAAATTCCATTTACCGAGCATATAATCAAATCCCAGGATCGTTTTATAATTTGGACGGCCTTCTGTCAATAGGGACTTCACTTGTTCATTTAGGATACTTGAACCGGCAGATTTTATGGCCGAAGGTTCATTGGGTGACCCGACGATTTCATTGTTGAGGACTACATTGCCAGCAAGACTAATGCCTAATTTCCCAACTCCCAGATTGAGATTACGTTGGCTCAATACAAAGTCAAGCCCTGAAGTATTGGTTTTGATACCGTTGATAAAAAACTGCACGGATACCAGATCATTTTTTTCAAGGATTTTGTACAGCGCAGTAGATTGATCACTGGTAGATATGGAAGAACTGTAGACGATGCGGTCCTTGATGACGATGTTGTAAAAATCAACGGTCAGATTAAGATCTTTAGTAGGATTGAGTCCGACCCCGATGGAAAGATTATTTGATTTTTCTGGTTTTAATTTGGGGATACCCAATAATCTTGCTTGAGCACTATTATTATTAAATAGTCCAGACGATACGATCGTACCACCTGCGAAAGATGCTTGTATAGATTGTGCATAAATCTGATGCAGCGTAGGCGCTCGGAATCCCGTAGATATAGATCCTCGGAGTACCAATTTACTAGCCATCAATTTATATCGGGATGCGATTTTCCACACATTGGCATTGCCAAAGTCAGAATATCTTTCTGTCCGGAATGCTCCACTGATCAGGAAGTCAGTGGTGATATCATAATTTAAATCTGCATAGGCTCCGATATTGAATCGGGAGTTGGTGGCAGCATTGATGGGATTGATACCCGGAAAAGAATTGGACCCTTCGCTGATATAAGAGGCTTCATCGCCAGCTATGATTTTGTAAGTCTCATTGCGAGCCTCTGTACCGATAGACAAACTTATTTTGTCTGTCAAATTTCTGGATAGATCAATATTTCCAACCAAATGACTAAAGCTAAATCCACCGGGCTTAAAAAAAGTAGGACTAGCAGTGCCTAATCCGCGATTGATTGTATTGTTGACGGTATAAGTCTGCGAGTTGCCTCCAGTCGTCAAGCTGACATCAGTTTTCCAGGCGCCTAACGTGTTCTTAATGCCAATCGTAGCATTATAATCCCGTAAATCTCCTTCAAAGGTGGGCACGTACCCTGTATAGCCTTTGTATAAATCTACTGGATCCTCTGGAAAGGCTAGGGTGGCGGTAGTGATGTAGTTTTTACCTTTATTGTCAGTAGCACTGTGCAGCAGGCCACGATCTTGCCTCCAATATGGAACTCGGAAATTGGCAAATGAATTTACTTTTTTGGCCACTATAGCTGCATTAGCATACAATAGTCCTTTTTCACTAAAATTAATACCTCCATTGATCAAAAAATTGGCAGCAGTTATTTCACCGGAGCCATTCACATTATTTCCAGTAGGATGATCTTTGAGATACGTAGTGATCAATGCATCTTGTGCTGGGGAACCACCGAATGTAGCGATCTCTGTAGGTACATGTATGATGCCTGATCGTACAATACTGCTTTCCCGTTTAAACCCTACAGTATAATTGAGATATTTTTTGTCATTGCTGTAGCCACTATTTAAAGCTATGCCATAAGATTGCCCATATCCGGTGTCGCCGACCAGGCCGCCATTGTTCTTTTTGGCGGTCGAGCCTACATTTACGTTTAAAGAGCTCGATTGGTTTCTACTTTTTAAGATGACATTCATGACCCCTGCGATAGCATCCGATCCATACTGTGCTGATGCACCATCTCTGAGGATCTCTACCCGCTCGATCGCATCTTGTGGGATGGCGGCTAAGTCCACCCCAGTCTCGCCACGCCCGGGCGAAAACTGTACATATAATAAGGAGGATAAATTTTTCCGTTTCCCATCTATGAGTATCAAGGTACGGCTGGGGCCTAGATTTCTGATTTCATATGGATCCAGCAAAGTCGTAGCATCATTTACCGGAGTATTGACAGTGCTGAACGAAGGTACACGATATTGTAATGCTTTATCAAAACTGACTTGACCAGTAGACTTTAAATCAGCCGACCCAAGAATATCCACAGGGACGGGGGCATCAATGATAGTGCGCTGAGAATTGCGGCTTCCGGTAGATATCACTACTTCCTGTAGCAATGCAGTCGAAGTACTCATGTCAATGTCCATGAATTGATCCTCTGTATCCATAATTACAGTCTTGGTGATCGTACCAAATCCTAAAAAAGAATAGTTGATGACATGACTGCCTGCAGTTAAAACCAATTCATAATTGCCATTGATTTCTGACAAAGTACCGGTGGAAGTTCCACTTTTCTGGATCACTACCCCTGGTATACCTTCGCCATTTTCATCGGTTACTTTCCCTTTTAATTTGCCTTGAGCGAAAGTGCCCAAAACAGTGATCATAAGCGTAGTCACTATAAACGAAGTTCTTAGAAATATTTTTTTCATAGTCAGTTTGTTTTATAATGGTTAGTTACCGGATTCACCCGGCTGAGACCAAATTTAAATAAATAATCCCAATTATTGACCACGGGTCAAAAAAATGTATATAGTAGATATCTGAAAAGTACCATCACTGAGTATACATCGACAGGCGTGATCAAAGGTTGATGATCAAATTGGGTCAGACAATCACTTGACTTTTACGATTAGGACCCTGCCCGTATAGTAGGGTTTTGCCAATCTTAGCGTATGACCAACTCATCGATCAATACCACTGCGGGTGATCCGGCATAGATATTTTCAGCAGGGCAAGTTGACTTAGATGAGGTCTTCAATTTGATACTCTGGATAGGTCGTTTAGCAAAACTAAAATTGAGTGCTTGAATCAACGCTGGAGTAGTCGAGATCGGCAAAGATGTTTTTTTCACCGAGGTATAAGTTTTGCCGTCTGTAGAGACCAAACACTCTACTGTCTGCGGTAAAAAAGCCCGTAAAGCGGTATTTTGAAGAAAGCGCACATCCAATGCACCCATGACAGTATCTCGCCCCAAATCCCAAGTCACCTCACCTTCCCCTCCGGAGATCGCTATCCAATTGGAGGTAGGACTCTCGAGTATACCCAGCACCCCATCATTGAGCATAGACTGATCAGCGTCTCCAAATGAAGGATCAGGTGATACATTAAATGAAATGGCCCCTTGTTTAAATCCTAGATGAGTTTGTATCGGTTGATCCAAGTATTTTAATACCTGCTCTTGATATTGTGCGGGAGTAGTGCCTTTATCATCGATCACGCGGATGGCTTGCACATCACATTCCTGGACAAATTGGTTTAATAAATCTTTCATGCCTTGGATAGGTCCCCAACTAAGTTTTCGAGTAGCCAGTTGATTGGTAGCGGATTTTCCCACAGGATTATCTTGTTTGACGAGTTGTGCAGCCAATGCGCCTATGTTCATAAAATATCCAAAAGTCTTGGAGCCCATGGATTTGGCGACTTCTAGCTGGGTATAGATCAAGGATAATCGGTCTTTATCCAACTTAAATTTTAACTCCGAGTTGTTACTTGCCATGGTGGTCGTGGCATTAAAATAAGAATACAATTGATTGATATTGCTCGGTGTCAACCATGACCTAAAGGCATCATTGGGGGAGCCAAATGCCGACAGCTTTGTTTTACTATTGCTAGCAGCTTTTTCTAATGCGGTGATATATCCTGACATCGATTTGGCAGCGGGACCATAGGTATTATCGCAATATTTCCAAATCAAGGAGTCTACACTTTGATCTACATCCCAAGCCAGGTTGGCTGCGACATAAAATTTAAGATCCGACATGGCAGACCCAGCTAGGCTGACTCCGTCGAAAATGATATTATGGACACCTTCTTGTTGTAAATATTTAAGCGATTTTTGAAGGGTATTCAGATTGGGAAACGGCATTAGGAATTTTTTTTCATTGGTCACATGAGCTACCACAGCTATATTGGTGGTGATTTTTTTCCATGCTGCTAAATCTGTTCTGAAGCTCTCATTGAGCTGGCCATCAGCTAGAGACACCGATTGATCTACATCTTTAGTATCCAATACAATCATGACATTTGCCGCCGGCACAATGGAGCCCGGAGCTTTGCGATAGGGACCATCTAACCATACAGCATGTTGACGCGCTTTGTTTTTATCGGCTATGGCATTGACTAATTTGATCAATGCTCCGGCAGGACTACCGGTCTCTTTGATGATTGCAGCGGAAAGATCATCTTCACTGACGATATGATTTGGGTATGGACTGATAGACCAGTATGTCGCTCGCCCTTTAGCCATGGTCCAGACTTCCAGATTTTTTTCCAGTGCTACTTGCATCTGAGGATTGGCTAAATTAATTTGATTAGCTACCGTCTTACCACCTGCTTGAGCAAAAAAATCAGGATTAGACTTCATATACGCTTCGGTTGGAAAGATTCGCTCCATAGAGTAGGCCCAGGTGCCCCAATCTTTTTGATTATCTACGTTGATTTGATTGAATGCACGATAGTCTGCATTTAAGGCATGGTTATTTATGACTTGACGGTAGGTAAAATCCGGTTTTACTATTTTACCCTTGCCACCGGGGATGACCAGTGTTTTCATTTGATTAAATTGGGTCACGGATTCGGTATGTTTAGCGGCCCCTAATTCATTGATGATATCATACAATCCGTTTGCCAGAGCAGTAGAGGTATTGCCCATGATTACCCATTTTTTACCTTTTACACCAGAATAGTAGCCATCCGCACCGAGTTCTTCTATAGGCAATGAGTTTTCGAAGCTTTTGGTCCTATTGCTTTTACCTATCAGGATTTCTTCATCTTGAGCACCGACGATATCTGCAAAAGATACTAGGTCGTGGCCTGTGATCAACTTAAAGTGACTTTTGAAAGAGACGATAGCTTGAGCCAGACTATCTGTAGTTTTTTCTGCGTAGATGATTCTATAATTTGATTTTCCTTGTTGGACAACGGTGAGGCCCTTACTATCTGAGTCAGTGCAGGAATATATGGTCAATACAACGAATAGTGATATCAGAATTGTTTTCATGTAAAGGACAGCTTGATTTTAGAAATAGCCGGCAAAATTAATAATAATGGCTCGTAATTCAGCCACTGCTCAGCCTTTAACTATTTCTTTGGTTTATTTCGCAAAAACAGGAAGACCACACCTATGCCTGCTACAAGTCCCAATATCCATGTATAGGATGACCAATCTATTGCGACTTGGTGGGACTTGGACTGCGGTAATGCTGAGGGAATAAACGCGGTTCGATCTGGTTGAAGCTCCTGGATAGATCCAAAAAAAGTATTTTTATGTTGTTCCGCGACAGATGCTTGACTTTTATAAGTCCAATAATCAATCACATATAAATTGGACTTGTATAGGAAAAGTCGCTTGTATCGGATGTCAGGAAAGTCTGGATCTTCCTTACATCTGGATAAAAACTCAATACCCCTGATGGCGCCGATGGTAAATGGGCTTTGTTTGATCGATTGACATTGATGAGCTGGATCTTGCAGTCTCTCATACATCGATTGTAAAAATTTGTCTACATCCAGATCGGCCATTTTATCTGGCGGTACGCTACCGGCTTGTATGATACAAGCATAGTATCCGGTCTCATCAGAATAATCATAAATCCTTTGCCCTAATGTGTCGAGCGCATTGGGTTCATTGGGAAAAACCAGGTTAAAGTTATTATCCAACTTCACGGTGATCGTGCTGTAGCCTTGCTGCAAACAATAGATCAAACAAAAGGTGATTAAAATGCGATAAATCATCCGGAATTGTACGAAGATGGTTAATAAAAATAACGTTTGAAAGCTTCTATGGCTTCATACTCTGCGAGACCAAGTTTATTATACATGCTGGCTGTGCCCCGATTCCTGTCTTCAGCACGCTGCCAAAATTCTCTAGCATCAGATCCGGGAAACAAGGGTCTGTCCTTTTGAGATTGATGTTTGAAGATTGCTTTGCGTTTGCGCATAAGCTCGTCGGGTGAAAGAGGGATTGCCATGTCTATATTCTCAATCTCCCATTCCTGCCACGCACCGCGGTATAACCATAGCCAACAGTCGTCTATCCAGTCTACACCATCTTGCTTGAGCTCGACGAGCGATCGTACCACCGCTTGAAGGCATACTCTATGCGTGCCATGAGGGTCGCTCAGATCACCTGCGGCGTAGACCTGGTGCGGTTTAATGGACTCGAGCAGATCTTTGGTGATTCGGATATCTTCAGGACCAAGGGGTTTTTTCTTGACCAGACCAGTCTCATAAAATGGAAGATCTAGAAAGTGAGCCTGCTCGTCAGGGATGCCCACATATCGAGCCCCGGCTTTGGCTTCAGCCCTGCGGATCAATCCTTTGATGATCTGGACTTCCTTAGTATCTATTTCTCCGGGTTTTTTGTTTTCTAATTGACTTTTGATCTCTACGTACATACTATTGGCCGATTCCTGATCCAACTTAAAAGTAGCATGGAAGTCACGGATAAAATCGGCGAACCGAATCACATCTTCATCAAATACGGCAATATTGCCACTAGTCTGATATGCTACATGTACTTCGTGACCCTGGTCGACGAGTCTGATGAACGTGCCCCCCATGGAAATCACATCGTCATCCGGATGAGGTGAAAAAAGGATCACTCTTTTATGATCAGGCGTAGCTCGTTCCGGTCTGTAGGTATCGTCCGCATTGGGCTTGCCTCCGGGCCACCCAGTGATGGTATGTTGTAGTTTGTTGAATACTTCAATGTTGATATTATAAGCATTGCCTGACTCCGTGATGATGTCACCCATACCATATTCTGCATAGTCGCGATTGGTCAACTTAAGGATAGGTTTATCTAATTTTGTAGAAAGCCAGATCACAGCTTTTTTAATTAATTCCTCATTCCAACGACAAGCATCTACTAGCCAAGGCGTTTTTATACGCGTAAGATTACTCGCAGCAGCTTCGTCTATGACAAATAAGGTGTTGGGATGATTCTGTAGATACGTAGCCGGCACGCCATCATTGATGGGGGTTTCTATAGCTTTTTGGATGATTTTAGATTTACCCTCTCCCCAAGCCATAAGGATGATGCGTCGTGCTGACAGAATGGTTTTGATACCCATCGTGATGGCATTTTTAGGCACATTTTCTTCGCCAAAAAACTCACTGGCAGCATCAAGCACAGTCATAAAATCTAAGGAAATCAGTCTGGTGATCGAGTTGATGCCGGAGCCGGGTTCATTAAACCCGATATGCCCTGATCGGCCAATGCCTAAAATTTGTAAGTCTATCCCACCTGCAGCTTTGATTTTTTCTTCGTACTCCATACAAAATGTGGCGACATCTGCTTTGTCCAGGGTACCATCCGGAATATGGATTTGTGATCTTGGAATATCAATCGAATCAAACAAATTTTCATTCATGAATCGCACATAACTCTGGAGCGCAGTAGGGTCAATCGGAAAATATTCATCCAAATTGAACGTGATCACATTTTTAAAACTCAGTTGTTCGTCTTCGTGTAGCCTGATCAATTCTTTATAAAGATTGATCGGTGTAGAGCCTGTAGCTAGGCCCAGTACACAATATTCACTCATGGCAGCTTTGGCTTTTATGAGGTCGCTGATTTCTCTGGCCACCGCAGCAGAGCCATGTTTGGCATCGGAGTATACGGTAGTGGCTACTGCTTCAAATTTGTTACGGAGTGAATGCATAAAATTTTTATATGATAAAGGCAAATTTAACTAGAAACTCGAATTCATTAGGACTCTTTATACTAAAACTAGTATTTATTTGTAATTACGGATCAATGTCTTGTATTGTCATTTGCAAATGACTCGTTCCTCCTCGATTTCCTTGGCAGTAAATGCGGTGGTAGCTATTGATCCGTTTTTGGCTATAAAATTGAGGACATTGGCGATTTGAATATCACTCAGATAGCCATATGAAGGCATAAAATCATATTGAAGCGAATCCTGTACCCCGGAGATAATGTTACAAATAAGCCGAGTACGATCTGTCCGGAAGGCTTCTTCTGTAAAAGCTGGTATCAAAGCTGCAAAACCTTCGCCTTTGGCCATATGGCAATTGCTACAATGCTGATCATATATTTTGCCGCCTTCAGATTGGCAGCTTATCGATAGCATACTCAGGAGCAGCATACCACAGCTGAGTTTCCTATTTGTTTTCATTTAATAAAAAGTCGATTTCTTTCATGAGTCGATCTACCTCTTTGGGTTTTGTACCATCACAAAAGGACCGGATATGGCTATTGCCATCCACTAATAAAAAATGACCAGAATGTGTAAACCCTTCTGAGCTCGAGCTGTCCACCTGCAATGCTGCCAGATAATTCATAGCGATATGATTCAATTGATCTTTAGGTACAGCCAGAAAATGCCAGGATGGAGATTCACTGACCCCTAACTTCGTAGCATATCGCGATAAGGCGGGTATCGTATCATATTTGGGATCGATGGAGTGTGATAAAAGCGCAAACTTGGGTTCGGCTTTATACTTATCATGTAATCTCAGCATCTGTTGCGCCATCTTAGGACAGATCGTAGGACATTTGGTGAAAAAAAAATCTGCTACATATACTTTACCCTGTAGATCTGTTCTGGTGATCGTATCTCGCCGGTGGTCCACAAAGCTAAAATCAGGAATTTGATGATAGGCGGTATCCGGTCCTTGAATATCCATATCACCCAGTATAGGCAAAGTCGTAATAGGAGAGGTGCATGCAGTACTCAGTATGGTCCATCCAATCATAAAGCGGCATACTGACCAATTGATCCCGTTAATTGCCATTTTGAAGGATTTTTTTTGCTAACGCTATATTTTGAAGTTGATGCACGGAGATTTTATGCATGATGTCGATCTGAGTATGGAGATAGTTGATAGCTGCACTGTCTTTTTCGATCGGGTCTTCGTAATTGGCCATCCAATCCATCATGGATTCATTGGATTGGTCCAGTTCGGTACGGATACTATCTACCATAGTGATATTCTGATTGCCTGGATTGTTTGTGATGATTTTAAGTTTATCGATCAGTGATAGCGCTTCACCGTGTTTGACCATGGTACTGTCGTGCAAGGCCATGAGTTGGTCATTTAAGGCGGCTAGCTGTGCGGGGATTGGATTGGTCTCAGGTTTGGAGCGGCAAGAAAGTACAACCGAGCAATATAAAATGAAAAGTATTATCTGAAAGTAATTCATCTTAAGGTTATTTTTGCAAAGATAAAGTAAGTAGCCTTACAGCACCATATGAATAACAAATCATTACTTTGGTATCGTCAAGATCTGCGCTTGCAAGATAACGAAGCACTGCATGAAGCGATCCGATGGAGCAGTGAGGTGATACCGGTATATGTATTTGACCCCAGATCATTCAATGCAAGATCCAGATTTGGCCATCGCAGGATGCATCCTGATAGGGCTCAATTTATTATCGAGGCGATACATGAATTGAGAAAGTCATGGCAGGAGCTGGGTAGTGATCTTATCGTCAGGATCGGATACCCGGAAGATGTATTGTTTCAATTGGCACAGGAATTCAAAACTTCAGTCGTCTTTTGTAATCGAGAGCGGACTAGAGATGAGGTGAGCGTCCAGGATAAATTGGAACGGAAGCTATGGACCATAGGGCAAGAAATGTGGTTTGCAAGAGGTAAAATGCTGTACTATACTCAAGATTTGCCGTTTCCGGTCACTCATACCCCTGACAATTTTTCTGTTTTTCGAAAAGAATTAGAGCGTATTGTGCCGGTGAGATCTGTACTGCCTACACCATTGACCTTGACCCCTATCTTCCAACCGTATGAACAAGGCGAAATCCCTACCATGGAACAATTGGGTCTTAAAAGTAAAGAAGTAGGGTCAAGATTATTCATCGGTGGTGAAAAGGAAGGTTTGAAAAAACTAAAAGAATATATTTGGTCAGATGCAGGCCTGAGAAAATTTAGAAATAAGGAACATTCAATAGCTGATCCTTTATTTTCTTCTATGTTGTCGCCATGGCTCGCTCAGGGTTGTCTATCCCCCAAAATGGTTTATCATGAAATCAAATCTTATGAGTCCGTGCATGGGAGTAATGAAGGCACGCAAAATATGACCACAGAACTTATAAGAAGGGATTACTGTAGGCTCATAGCTAAAAAATATGGGGATAAAATTTTTTTACGAGGGGGTATCCTTCAAAAACCCGTGGACTCTCCTGATGAAGAACAGTATTTATTTTCTCTGTGGAAAGAAGGCCGATTGGGAGTGCCGATCATCGATGCCTCTATGATTGCTTTATCTGCTTCGGGATATCTGCCTTTTCCATTGCGTAATGCTGCTGCTCAATTTTTGGTTCATACGCTCAAGGTCAATTGGCAATTGGGAGCAGATTGGTATGAAGCCAATTTGATGGATTACGATCCTGCGAGTAATTGGGTCAATTGGCAATCCCTGGCCAAATTGATACCAGATACTACAGAAGAAAAGCCTTTCAGCCTTAATTTTTTATCAAAAAAATATGATCCGCAAGGTAAGTTTATCCGAAAATGGATCAAAGCGTTGGAAAAGATCCCGGATTCCAAAATTTTTCATCCGGAACTTTTAGACGATCAAGAACAAAGGCAGTATGATTTTATCCCGGGCAAACAGTACCCAAAGCCTATAGTCGCTACTCAATAGGTCGCTGGAAAGGGCATTAGTCGAACAGACTTGTTTTTACTAATATAATTTTTGAAGATCAAGCTGGCATCATCATCTGAGTGTAGCGACTGAAAATTTTCCGGATCCATTTTAATTTGATCCTCTTCTGCTTTATACAAGTACCTGATACATTTATTGTCTTGGTTGAAGTATAATACCGTACGTTCGTCATGAGTGCGACCTGCCTCTATGACTAGAAATGGTTTGGAAGTGATAGGACGATTGCCCGATATGAGCTGAGCCCTCAGATTGTATATTCCAGCGGACTCCAGTTGTACACATGCTCCCGGACATTTGCCGATATGATGGTTAAAGCATGGTCCGCCTAGTTTTTCTATGCCGCTCAGTTTGAGGCAAAGTTGAAGTCGGTCTACAGTGGCAGTCAGAAACGATTTTGCATTGGCATTAGTGCTGAATTTTTTAATCAAAACCAAGTCAGGGTCATCCTCTATAATTTTTTGAATGACAAACCGGTAATACCCATTATGATCGTGATAACTATACAGCCCATATGGCAATTCCTTGCGCCGGAGCTGTCGATTGACCTCAGGCTTTAATTTTTTGATTTCTTCATTTTCACGCAATAGAGCTAATAGTTCGCTACCTGTGATCTCATAGCTGATCGTATCGACTTGGTGCTGGAGAATAGTTGCTTTTTGGGTATGATCAGCAAAGTGCTGGAGGATACGGTCTTTGATATTGATACTTTTACCTACATAGATGATATCCAATGATGCATTGTGAAAAAAATAGATGCCACAGGCCTCTGGTAGTGAATGTAAATAGTCCAAGGTGAGCGAGGCAGGCAATCGGGCTTCTTTGACACCCTGGTGGATCAGATCCATGGCCATCGACTGATGAATATCCCTTTTAAATATATAATCCAACACGACGCTGGCTGCATACGCATCATCTAATGCTCTGTGTCGATGATTGACTTTGATCTGTAGATGATTGATCAAGGATTCAAGACTATAGGATTTGAGACCTTCTATAGATTTTTGAGCTAATCGTTTTGTACAAAGCTGTTTGCGAGTATAGGTATAGCCCAGTCGTGCAAACTCCTCTCTGATAAAATTATAATCAAAACGAACATTATGCGCCACAAACACCGCTCCATCGGTAAGTTCTACGATTTTTTTTGCAACCTCATAAAACTTTGGAGCATCAGCTACCATAGCATTCCGGATGCCTGTCAATCGGGTGATTTGAGGTGGTATACTGACTCCTGGATCAATCAGGCTTTCAAAACGGTCGATTTCTCTCTCTCCGTCATATAATACGATGCCAATCTCGATAATTCTATCCCATCTGGGTACGCCTCCTGTCGTTTCAATATCGATGACGGCATATTTGTTCAGCATGATGTACTTTTAATCCTTTATTTGTTCAAAAATACTATTCTTTTCATATTATGTTTTTCTTTAAACTGTCCATTTGTTTACCTGGTCTGATCTGGGCCTGTAGCTTGACTGAAAGCACTAAGGTCACGGCGCCGTCTCAGGCTCGACCTGCTATAGTGATGTCACCTATACCTGCTGCTCATCAGATGACCAAATACCTGCCTCTGCTCAAGGACAAACGCATAGGGATGGTGGTCAATCAAACCTCAATGGTAAATGCTACGCATCTTGTGGATACGTTAATTAAACATAACATCCACATTGTAAAAATATTTTCTCCCGAACATGGCTTCCGAGGCGAAGCCGATGCCGGCGAAAAAGTGAGCACTACGACAGATAAAGCCACAGGGATACTATTGGTGTCCTTATACGGTGAAAGGAGAAAACCCACAGCAGAGGATCTGAAAGATCTTGACCTCATCGTATTTGATATCCAGGATATCGGAGTACGATTTTATACCTATATCGCTAGCCTCACTCTACTGATGGAAGCTTGTGCTGAACAACACAAGCCATTGATTATCTTAGATCGCCCCAATCCCAATGGCTATTATGTGGATGGACCTGTCATGACCAAGGAGTACCAATCTTTTTTGGGTATGCACCCTGTGCCAGTGGTCTATGGCTTATCTATAGGCGAGTATGCCCAAATGGTCAATGGGGAAGGGTGGCTGATCAACAAAGTAAAGTGTGACCTCACCGTGATCCAGTGTGATCAATATGATCATACTATGACTTATGACCTTCCTGTCAAACCCTCGCCCAACATCCCCAATCACCGCGCAACCTTGCTGTATCCTTCCACATGTTTTTTTGAAGGGACTAATTTTAATGAGGGTCGCGGCACCGATTTGCCTTTTATCTGTTTTGGGCACCCACTCTATAGCCTAGGTGACTACCAATACACTCCGATCAGCATGCCAGGAGCTAAATCCCCTAAACTTATGAATCAATCTTGCAATGGCCACAATCTGTCCAATCTGACCATCCAGGAGATCTTATCTTGGAAACGGCTCAATCTCAGTTGGTTATTGAAGGCTTATCAGGATATGAAAGGAAAAGACCCATTTTTTTTGGCCAATAATTTTTTACATAAATTGGCTGGCAGCCCTCAGCTGATGGCTCAAATTAAAGCAGGCAATACTGAAGATCAGATTCGAGCCAGCTGGGAGCAGGATTTGTTGAAGTATAAACTAATTAGAAAAAAATATCTGTTGTACAAAGATTTTGATTAGGATGTTATCAAAGTCAGGCTTTTCTTTTTTTATTGAATTGCTTTTAAAAATACTTCGTCAGTAGGGAGCACCTTCGATCCAAAAAAATGAGTCAACTCTCCTTTTTCATTGACGACATATTTGCAAAAATTCCAACTGGGTTCTTTATCATTCCAGCCATTTAATGCTGCTGTAGAGAGCCATTGGTAAAGGGGATGTTTGCCTTCTCCTTTCACTACTACTTTTTCAAAAAGTTGAAAAGTCACACCATAATTTTTCGAACAAAAATTGGCTATTGTCTGGTTTGACCCGGGTTCTTGGGATCCAAACTCATTAGAAGGAATTCCCAAAACAATTATTTTTTTGCCAAATTGTTCATGAAATTTTTGCCAGTCTGCATATTGTGGAGTATACCCACATTCTGATGCCACATTGAGCAAAATGACCTTTTTACCTTTATAGATACTTAGATCGATAGCCGGGCCTGCTGAAAGTGGATTCAATTTAAAGTCATACAACGATGATTTAGGTGGTCCTGTATGTCCGAGAGGCCTCTCAATAGCTGTGAACCGATTAAATGGGGCCATAAGGATAGCCAAAATGGAACTCAATGAAATAAAATGAAAAAATGTATTCATAAGAATAAATAGTAGGATTATAATCAGGAAGTAGATGAAGAACATTATGCCTAAAACAATACTGGTATAGAATGGTTCAAACTGCTATTTTCTCCATCAAATGAGCATTAATTTGAAGATATTGAATCAAAAGGATAGTTTTTGCATCCTGGATCAGTCCTGATGTTATCATTTGTACAGCTTCGTCAAAAGGGATTTCCAACACATCAATGCGCTCATGATCCGCCTTCAGCCCTCCACCTTCACCGATCTTCATGGTGGCCTCATATCGGGCTATAAAAAAGTGTAGTTTTTCAGTGACCGAGCCGGGTGACATATATGCTTCCATTACTTTGAGTACTTCTGTCACGCGATAGCCGGTTTCTTCTTCGGTCTCCTTGCGGATACATTCTTCAGGATTAAGATCATCCAGCAGTCCGGCACATACTTCGATCAATAGTCCATCATCATTGCCATTGATATACGATGGCATCCTGAATTGGCGGGTCAAGATGAGGGTCCGGTTTTGAGGATGGTACAATAAGATGGCAGCGCCATTACCCCGATCATAAGCCTCTCGCTCTACGAGCTCCCACACATTGGAAGTATTGAGTTGCTCAAAGGTTACTTTTTTGAGGGTATACCAGTTATCGGATAAGATATCTGTTTTTAGGATGTTGATATTGGGATTATTCATGATTTTGTTCAATGCAGGCAGTGATTATTTTTTTTCTTCTACAGGAGGGTTCTGATTATGGCCTTCGTGCAACCATGATGATACGAAGCCGCTAAAGGTGCCGAATAATCCTATACCTACTGCCATCAATAATGACCCGATGATACGACCCTCGGTAGTGACTGGAAATCGATCTCCATAGCCTACGGTCGTGATCGTCGTCATCGCCCACCACAGTGCATCTTCTGCAGTTTTGATGTTGCTATTAGGGTCCGTTTCAACCTGAAGTACAGCAATAGAAGAAAAAATCAACATCATACCTGCGATCACCATGGCCATCGTGATCGCTCCATTTGCTTTTTTTCTAAATACATGATGGACTAATAGAGTAGTGGATTTAAAAGCTCTGACTATTCTTAAGAGCCGTATGAGCCTAAGCAATCGGCCGGCACGCAGAAAATCGACAAATGGGATACTGGAAAGTAAATCGATCCACCCCCAACGCATAAATTTTAACTTATTTTCAGCTTGCCTAAATCGCACCGCAAAGTCATATAAAAAAATCAAACAGACCAGATTATCCACCATGTGTAATATTTTGGATACTTCTGGTGGCACATGCATAAATGTATCCACGATCAAAGCGCCCAATACATAGATAGACAGCACCAAGATGATGAGATTAAATGGCCCAATGTTTTCGGTTTGTTTTTGTTCAGGTTCTTGCTCCATACTCATTGATATTCACTATTAAAAATTCAGTTTTATTTAAGCCATTGTTGGAAAAGTTTAAGGATGCGTTTGTACTCATCTGTCCAACTGCTTGGTTCTACAAATCCGTGGTCTTCCATCGGATAAGATGCAAGCTCCCAGTTGTCTTTTTTGAGTTCGATCAGCCGTTGAGCAAGTTTGACTGCATCTTGATAGTGTACATTGACATCTACCATGCCATGACAGATCAATAGCGGCTTTTTGAGCCCTTCTGCATAATAAAAGGGCGACGATTTTTTGTAGGCTATACTATCGTTTACCGGTTCATTCAGGATATTGGCAGTATACGGATGATTGTATTGTGCCCAATCGGTCACGGGTCGCAAAGCGGCGCCCGCAGCAAATACTTCCGGTGTAGTGAATAGACCCATGAGCGTGATAAATCCGCCATAAGATCCGCCATAGATGCCGATCTTTTTAGCATGAACACCGTGATGCTCAATGAGATATTTAGCTGCATCTACATGGTCTGTCAGATCTTTACCACCCATGTGGCGATAGATGCCTGTGCGCCAATCCCGGCCATATCCTGCACTACCACGATAATCAATGTCCAGAACGGTGTAGCCCAGATCCACCAGCATATTGTGAAACATATATTCTCTAAAATAACTGCTCCACCATTTATGAGCATTTTGAAGATAGCCGGCACCATGTACAAACACCACTGCTGCTTTATTATTGACTTTGGCGGTTGGTTTGTAGATTCTGGCATACACTTGAGCGCCATCCCTTGCTGTAAAACTTGTCAGCTGAGGATCTCGCCATGCATACGATTTAAATTCCTCCGATCGGGCTAGTTGGGTCACTTGTCTGGGTTGAGTTGCGGGTTTATTTTCTTGGACATATAGCTCCCAAGGCTTATTGCTATAGGAATATAGGTATGCCACCGTATTTTCATCAGGGGATACACTCACTTGGTGCGCTCCAGTCATTGTGGTGATCCGTGTAAGCTCTCCAGTCGCTACTTTAAGATGATAAAATTGTTGTTCACCGGGGTGGACTTGATTGGTAGTGAGGTAAAATGTGGTTTTATCTTTTGAAAGTGTAGCCCGCTGCACTTCAAAGTTGCCTTGGGTTAAGCTGTTCTTTTTTTGGCTGGATAGCTGATAGGTATACAAGTGAGTGTACCCGGTTTGCTCACTTTGATACCACAATAGATCATCATTGATCCATCCGGTATTGCCGCCTCCAAATCGACCACCTATACCCGGGCCACCGATCCAAGCCTCATCATGTTGCCGATCTATGGTGTGCAGCTTGCCATTGGCTAAATTTAATGTGCAGATCCACCGATCCTTATTATCCAAGGATCGGATGTCGACCATAGCATGGTTTAAGTGTGGTGAATAGGCCAAAGCCGAAAAGGTCACTGATCTCACAGCGGAGTCCTTTTGCATGGCTTTCTTAGCTTCCGGATAATCATCGTAAAATGTGGGTATATTAGTGATACCTTGCAACGTTTTAATAGTGCTGCTGTAGGCTGTATCTTCTAGCCTGTCGTAGATCATGAGCTCCTGTGGACTGTCAGGTTGCCCGACTTTGGTCCTTGCATTGATGAGGTCTGTAAAGCCGGATTCTGTCACATAATTAGGTACCACAGTCGATTTGCCTCGAGATACAGATATCAGTTTATAGGTGACATACCGACCATCGGGGCTTATTTGTTGTCCAGTGATCGTTTTATCATCTATATAAATTGGCTTTAATGGTTTAGGATCATGCCAGGTCCGATAGATGAGATTCATAGAATCGGCCAAGTCTTTTTTTCGTTTCCGTTCTGCCAATATTTCGAATATTTTGAGTTGATCGGATTTGAGCCAAAGCTCTTGTGCATTATCTTTTTTAATCGATTTTGGAATGCTGGCACGTATAAAATTTGTCAATTGAATAGTCGACCCTTCGGCGATATTCCAAGCAAACATATTGTCACCTTTGGTGTAAACGATGGCTGTTTCATTAAATGAAAATACAGGATTATGCTCAGCTTCCTCGGTTTTACATACCAGTATTGCATTGGTTTGATCCGAATGTTGAAAATAGATATTGTTATGATTACTATATGTCCACATCGATCGGACTTTGGAGTAGGTCACTTCATCTTCTGTAAGCATCCGAGATCGTTGCTGTCCATTCAATTTGTATGGTTTATCTAATCCGTGCCTGTACGCGTATAGGGAGTCTGTCTCCGCTTTGTCGGGATTCCATCTAAAATATAAAGCGGTACCAGCTCGATCCCACTGTAGTCCTGATGGCGAAGTCCCAATCCAGGTAGGGTCACGCATGATTTTTTCTACTGTCAAGGGCCCTATTGTAGGCTGTGTAAAGACTTGGGAATTGCAAAACAAAATCAAATAAATTATTTTTTTCATCAGCGTCTTATAAATTATGCAGTACGTGCGTTAGGCTATGGAAACGCGAAAATAATCAGATCAGACTAGCTTTTGTAAGTTTTGCAACGCTAATTCTACAACCGGCTTTTATGAGTTGGTCTTGGATTTATAAAAGTTGATCGAATCTTTTGAATTTTGGGAATTAAATGTGGTTACAAGGAGTTGGTTATTCTAAATTCACACCTCATATGATTAAATCTTTCTTATGCTTTGCACTCATGATCATAAGTGTTATGCAATCTTGTAAATCTGATTCCAAAGATCAATCAAATCGGGAGGAGATCGAAAGTACTGTCCAAGATGCCAAGGAAGAGCTAGAGGCCGCTAAGGAAGATATTCAGGCAACGGCTGATGACTTAAAAGAAAGTTTAGATGAACAAGCCACGAAGCTTAAGAATCTGCTCAAGACGGAAAATGGCAGTGTCGAATTGATCTCGTTATCAGATTTGAAGAAGCTTTGTCCGACGACCATCGATAGAATTCCAAGAGAAAGTATTAAGGCTGAGGGTGCCGGGGCTTTTGGATTTAAAATCAATACAGTCAATGGAGTATACGAAAAAGGCGATAAACGAATTAAACTTGATTTGATTGACTTTGGTGGATTTTCTCCCGCATTACTGGGCCTGGCAGCCTGGTCAGCGACCGACATTTATCGAGAAGACGATAATGGATTTGAGCGGGTGATCGACTGGCATGGTTACAAAGCCTTCGAAAAATCGGATATCAAAAACAATGAATCTTCACTATCTATCATTTATAAAAAGAGATTGGTCATCAATGTATCCGCCGACTTTATTGCATTAGATGATCTTAAATCTATCGTAGAAGATGATATTATGCATCTCTTGGATGATCTGGATATCCATCATAAATAATAGAGATAGAATCACGTTTAAGAATCTCATTCTACCCATTCTCAATTTGATAATTTCACAAGATCTTTTGTATTTCTTGTAAATGGTTTACCCGATACGTATGATGGATAGTGGTAGGACGGTCCAGGTGATCCATATATACGCTTTGCATACCGGCATTTAAAGCTCCCTGTAGATCCACCTCAGGATTATCTCCTATCATGATACTTTCTGTGAGATGCGCTTTGGTCACTTCCAGAGCAAAATCAAATATTTTGCGATGAGGTTTTGCATATTGGATTTTGTCTGAAGTGATGATCTGGTCAAAAAAAGGCTTTATTCCGCTGAAAGTCAGTTTCTGATGTTGGACTTGTTCAAATCCATTGGACAATATATGAAGGGAGTATGATTTTGATTTAAGATAGGTCAACAATTCTAATGCGTAGGGGAATAGTTGATTACACGTAGGTAAAAGTTCAAGGTACATTTCACCTAATTGTTTAGCGTACTTTTTGTCATCCAATCCAAATTCAACTAAAGTAGTAAACATCCTTTTCCATCTCAATTCGGATTGGCTTATCAAACCTTTACTATATTCTTTCCAGAAATAGTGATTATGGACAGAGTATCGTAGATGAAAAAGTTCGAAAGTCACTTGCAATTTTACATCGAGTTGCACCGATTCAAACAAGAGTTGTAACGCTGCAAATGAATTGGTCTCGAAATCCCATAATGTATGATCCAGATCAAAAAAAACATGTTTGATCGGTATCTTGGGCATCATCAGATGTCCAGCCTAGCGATGATAGATAAGTTGCCTTGTACCACATCTCCTATTTTTACTTCGACTTTAGCATCTAAAGGCAGATAGAGGTCCACTCGCGACCCAAATCGTATAAATCCAAGTTCTTCGCCTTGTTTGACTTCTTGACCGACACTAAGATAGTTGATGATGCGCCTAGCCATAGCTCCTGCGATCTGTACTACACCGATTTTATAATTGCCTTGATCGATCACGGAATAGTTGCGTTCATTTTCTGTTGATGATTTGGGATCCCAGGCTACTAAAAATTTACCAGGAAAATATTGGTTAAGCACGACCTTACCGTTGACGGGTACACGATTGACATGCACGTTCATAGGTGACATGAAGATGGATATTTGCAAGCGATCAGATTTGAAATAAGTAGGCTCATTGATTTTTTCGATGACGACTACTTTGCCATCACACGGAGAATACAAGATGTCATCCCCTGGCAATGGAATAAGGCGGACGGGATCTCTAAAAAACCAAAGTAGCCATGCAAAAATCAAGGATAGCAATATGATGACTGGAATGGTAAGTACATGTACAAAATTGATCACCAGCGTAGCTAATAATAAGATGAGGAGAGTACCTATGATAATAATTTTATAACCTTCTTTGTGAATATTCATGGAGTTTGTTTAAGATGCAAATTTTTCAATAATACAATAATCTAACGGCCGATTTGAGTCACGATTCTTCTGAATTGCAAAGTGCAGACTTTTCTGACACCATAGTTTGATTTTATTTCCAGCACAAATATAAAAATAGCGAGGCGATTGGGATGACAAATATAAATGCATCAAATCGGTCTAGAAAGCCCCCATGTCCCGGTAAGGATTGACCTGAGTCCTTCACTCCGTATCGTCTTTTGATCATAGATTCAAAGAGATCTCCGATCGTCGACACCACAGACACGATAAAGCCATATATGACCCATTGCACTGGCGTGAGATGATGGATAAATATTGATAAAATCAGGCCCCCGGTCACTGTCATGATCAATCCTCCGATAAATCCTTCAAGTGTCTTCTTCGGTGATATGATCGGATATAAAAGTCGTTTACCCAGTAGTCGACCTGTAAAATAAGCCATGACATCATTACACCAGATGAGGATCAGCAAAGTCATTGGTTTTAGCCACTCATATGTGCCGTTATACTGTGCAATCCATTGCATCAGTAGCATGGGTAAACCGATATACACCAGAGCCATGGCGGTAGCCTGATAGCTGCGCCAATCTCCAATTTCGTTTTTGATCAGGTGATAGGCCAGTAGCATGGTGATTGATATCAATGTGATGATCAGGCCGGGAGCAAGGTCTATAGAAGGTGCTATTGCAGATTGAATCAAAAATATCAGCAACGGCACGATCGCGCAACAAGATCCTACTATAGCCAACCGGTTGGGATGACTGATTTCAGCCCCGAAGGCTGCCAATCGAATATATTCATAAGAAGAAAAAAATCCAATTATCAATAAAACAAATCCTAAAGTCCACCAGGAATAAAACATTCCACCTATGATACAGACTCCTAATACAAGCGCTGTGGCTACTCGAGCTGGTAGATCACTCATGATACTGGATATGTCGTTGAATCTATTGGTTCAGATGAATCTGGGTGCACTTTTTTCTGGCTATGAAACCAATAGCCCATACACACGCTAAGTACGAAAGAACCGATCAAAGCAAACCAGGTGACCGGTACACTTGACTCTAAGTCTTGATCTATAAGCTCTGGATAAAAATAGGTGATGAGCACTTGCATTCCATTATTAAATGCATGGACCGCCATACTCACCCAAAGACTGCCGGTCCAGTAAAACAATAGGCCCAAGACCATGCCTAGCATAAAGCGGGGTATAAATCCTTCAAATTGAAAATGTAATGCACTAAATATAATAGAAGATAATAATATCGCTACATACGGGCTTTTGATATGAGTAAGTAGTTCTTTTTGTATAATTCCTCTAAATATCAATTCCTCGCCAATACCTGGTAGGATGGCTATGACGATCAGATTGGCCATTAACGCTAAGATCGTAGGCATGGTTAGGATGTTCTTGAGGATGACTTCAGTCTGATTTTCCATGTCACTCATCCAATTAGGAAGATCCATGCTTTGATTTATTTCCATAGATTTGGACACCAAAGGATATGATACCATTAAAAAAGCTATTCCAGCTAAAAAATAAATCCAAGGGACGCGTTTTTTCAATTGAAGTCCCTGCAACCAATTTTTTTTATAATAAATGAAAGCCCAGGCTAAACCTGGTATTAAAAACATGGTCGCATGATTGATGAATAGTATAAATCGGGTGAGCGCAGCCGATTGGGTCAACATCGTAGATTGATTCATGATATCAGCCATACTCGCCCCGTTGCCGATTGCTATCAATGCTATCAATACCATACCAAAAGATAGTCCGGCTAATATCAAAACAAATAGAATAAAAAGACGCATTATGCGAAGATAGTATATTTGCATATTCAACATATAACCCTCCCATCATATGACCAAACTGAGCGTAAATCTTAACAAAGTCGCTTTAATCAGGAATAGCCGCGGGGGTAATATGCCCGATTTGGTTCAAGTAGCCAAAGATTGTGAACGGTTTGGAGCCCAGGGCATTACTATTCATCCCAGACCAGATGAGCGCCATGCCAGATATACCGATGTAGGTACTTTAAAAAAAGAAGTGACTACCGAACTCAATATCGAAGGTTATCCTTCAGAAAAATTTATACAGATAGTCTTGCATCACCAACCTGACCAGGTCACATTAGTGCCTGACCCACCAGGTGCACTCACTTCTGATCATGGTTGGGACACATTAAGCAAAAAAGATTTTTTAGCTCCCATTATAAAAAAATTTAAAGCGCAAGGTATACGCACTTCATTATTTATAGATGCTGATCCTCGGTGGGTGGAGGGCGCAGCTATGATCGGTGTTGATCGAGTAGAGTTATATACCGGTCCTTATGCCCATCATTACCCCACTGACCCGGTTGTGGCCATACAATCACATTATAGGACCTCTTTAGCGGCTAAAGAATTTGGTATAGGATTGAATGCCGGACACGATCTCAATCTCGATAACTTATACTATTATCAGACCGGTGTAGTCGATCTACTCGAAGTGTCTATCGGTCATGCCTTGATTTGTGATGCATTATATATGGGCCTGGAACTCGCCATCCAATCCTATCTATCAAAATTGATTTAGTGGGTTTTGAAGAATCATTTGTATTAAGCACAAAAATTCTTAAGCAATAAAGCAGCAGAATATTATAACTCTTCGTTAACTATTCTGAATATTAGTCAGAAAGCAGCGGTCTGTTTTTTATTTTATTCGTCAAGACTCTCCTAAATCAAAAGACAACTCTAAATCAACAATTGATCAGCAAGATGTAAATCTTGTATGCTTCTAGTACTATTGGTTTTTTAAAATACTTACTCTAACAGTCTTTTTTGTGCTATAGCCTGCATTGCATGCTACAGTTCTTACTGTGTGTTTGCTGTTGCAACTTACACGGAAGGCTATACTATGTATTTATTTTAAATCAATGATATGAAACTATTTTATGCTTTACTTTTTTCGCTTGGTGTAGCTTGGTCTACAGAAGCACAACGTATGATTAAGGGATTGGTATCTGACCAGAATGGGTCGCCATTGATAGGTGTGAATATATTAGTACAAGGCACCACCACTGGCACTGTTTCTGATGAAAATGGATACTATGCACTTAATATTCAAGCTGAAGACAAGATCTTGGTCTTCAGTTACACAGGCTTTACCACTCAAGAAATGACTATTGGTAGTAGCAGTACCATCGACATTTCATTAGCGGAAGGGGTGCAGATGCAAGAGATGGTCGTTACAGCAATGGGTATCACCCGTGACAAAAAAGAAATTGGGTATGCGATAGAGGAGATCAAAGGTGAACAACTCCAGCGAGTTGGTGAATCTGATCCATTGCGAGCGATGCAAGGTAAGTTGGCAGGTGTCAATATCACAGGGTCGAGCTCACAACCAGGCAGTGCGACACGGCTGACGATAAGAGGGCTCAAATCATTTTTTGGAAATAATCAGGCCCTTTATGTGGTGGATGGCGTGCCATTTGATGCATCTACGAATGGAGTGTCATTTCAATTAACTGGTGGTGGTGCTTATTCCAACCGTTTAGGTGATTTGGATCCGAATAACATTGAAAGTGTCAATGTTTTAAAAGGAGCCACTGCAGCAGCGCTTTATGGTTCTCGCGCCTCCAGAGGGGTTATAGTGATCAATACGAAGACAGGTTCACTAAAAAAGGGTGAAAATAAACTCAAAGTCGATGTCTCATCTTCTATAAATATTGAACAAATTTCATCATTGCCAAATTTTCAAAACTCCTATGGCAATGGAACAGGTTTTACTTATGCCCAATCCAATGGGTCATGGGGGGCACCATTTAAGGGTGCATCAGCATATCCGACCATTGACTCTATCAACCATTGGTATCGCGGTGCTGGTTATGCAGCGAGTTTTGCTCGCTTGGTGCAAGCGGGTGATCCTCGAGTCACACCTCGGGTGCCGTACCAGGCATATCCTAATAATGTCAAAGATGTTTTTCAACAAGGGAATCTGAAAGACAATTCTATAACTATCTCAGGGGGGAATCAAAATACGACCATGGCACTTACTTTTTCCAGAGTAGATCACACCGGAATTTTCCCAAACAGCGCCTTCGATAAAACTTCTGCTTCACTAGGTGCTAATAGTAATTTTCAGAGTGGATTGCGATTCGGAGCTAATTTTTCATATGTCAACTCCATTCAATCAGGTTTGCAAGGGGGAGCCATAGGCTCTGCCTCTACATCTTCATTTATGGCCAGGACTTTATATCAAGGCAGGGGTTGGAATTTACATGGGCAGCCTTTCGAGGATCCGATTACCAAAGAAAGTATTTTTATGATATCTAGGGGAAATGCAGATAATCCGCTTTGGTCCGCTAAATACAATGGTTTCAAAGGTGATGTCAATCGATATGTAGTCAATGTAAATGCAGGCTATAAATTATCCAAATGGTTAGATGCTGATTATAGAGTAGGTATCAATCAATACAATCAAAATGACCTTGAATGGTTCAGGCCTGGGTCTAAAGGAGCTGGTGGTTTGGGATCAGTCACTGATGTGAATACTAATTTTAGAGAACTGGAGTCTACATTAATCCTGACTGCTAAACATCGATTTAATAATGCTTGGGCTTTGGAAGCAAGATTGGGTCATAATCTAAATGAAAGAACCAATAGAGCGCAAGGTATAGCTGGCACTCAAATGTTAGACTTTAATATCATCGATGTAGATAATACAGTGAGTCAAGTATCTGCAGGAGGATCTTTTTCTAAACAAAGACTGTTCGGTGTATTTGGTGAATTGACTGCTGATTTTAATCAATATTTGTTTCTTACCCTTGCAGGTAGACAAGATTGGTCTTCCACCTTGCCGGTCCAAAACAATAATTACTTTTACCCATCTGCAAGTTTAGCATTCGTTTTTACTGAAGCGCTAAAAATGACGGATCATCCGATTCTTAATTCTGGTAAACTTCGTATGAATTGGTCCAAAGTGGGTAGCCCGGCAAGTCCGTACTCACTTCGACCTATTTATTTACTTAATCTTGGTGAGTCTGATAATCTTACAGCAGGTATTAGAGATATCGATTTTCCATTCGCAGGTATAGCAAGCTCGACTTTGTCCAATACGTTGTTTGACCCCAATTTGAAGCCTGAATTTACTACAGATATGGAGGCAGGGCTCGATCTTGAATTTTTTAAAAGTAGAATTGAATTAAATTTTTCGGTTTTCAAAAGTACTTCTACAGACCAGATTTCTCAGTTAGCATTACCTACTGTGTCTGGATTTGATAATCTATTGACCAATTTTGGAGCCCTCCAGACTAAAGGAACTGAAGTCTCTTTAAGACTCAACCCGATTGAAAACAAAAACTTTAGCTGGAATTTTACGACCAATTTTACAAAATACAGGACCATCGTCACTGAATTAAAAGAAGGGATAGATGAGTTGGTTATTCGGCCTTTATTCGGCGGTGGCATCACTCCTGTCCTCAGAGTCGGCCAGCCTTATGGCGTGTTTAGAGGTACCGTCAGCGCTCGAGATGAAGAAGGAAATTTGCTGATCGATAGATCTAATGGTCAGATTATCAATGCAGCAAAAGATGAAATCATCGGCGATCCAAACCCGGACTTTACAGTAGGATTTGTCAATAATTTTAATTGGAAAGGATTGGCTTTGGGTGTTGTATTTGACTGGCGTGAGGGGGGAAGTATGTATTCTGAGACGGTCAATGCAATGTTGGGTCGTGGAGTGTTAGGATTTCAAGCTGATCGTGAAAAAAATGCGGTCATCCCTGGCGTATATGGTGATCCCGTCACCCTCAAGGCATTAAAAAATGAAGGTGGAAGTGTCATACCCAATCAGACGATGATCGAGGTCAACGACCTTTGGTTTGGATCTACTTTTGGTACCAACTCACAAGATGAATGGAGTGTGTTTGACGCTACGACTTTCAGATTACGAGAAATCACATTGAGCTACAGTCTACCAAGTTCTTTATTCAAAAAAGGGATTAAAGGAGTTACACTTTCCCTCGCTGGTAGAAATCTTTGGTACAAAGCTCCTTACTTTCCAGAAGACACCAATTTTGATCCGGAGACCAGCACCTTCGGTGATAATAATTATCAAGGATTTGAATTTCAAAACCTGCCATCCATTCGTCGATTTGGGGCAAGTATAAATCTAAAATTTTAGATCATTAGATCGTATGTGAATAGAATCCCTGAAAATCAATAATCTTCTAATTTAATTTATTATGAAAAAATATAGTATTCCTTTTAGTTTATTTGTTTTGATGCTGCTCTCCATCCCTGCATGTGATGATTATCTCAATATCAATGATGATCCTAATAATCCGACCGATGCTCAGATTAATAATCTTATGCCGTTCAGCCAGGCCACTTTATTTGGATCCTTGGGTATGGGCAATGCAGGCATTTCGGAATTGGTCTCTGTATATGCTCATCACACGGTACAGCGAGGTAATCACGATGACTATAAAATTACCGAAAATGAATTTGCAATATCGCAATCATGGGAAAAATTGTATGCCGTCATATTGCCGGATCTGAATATCGTCATAGAAAAAGCCGCAGCTACTAATGCGTGGTCATATGTAGGCATGTCCAAACTGATCAAAGTGCAAATGTTCAGCTCTATAGTTGATCTATGGGGTGATATGCCCTATGCTGAGGCGGGCAAAGGTGCAGAGGTTACATTTCCTAAATATGATGATGACAAAGAAATATATAAAGATTTATTCCGATTAGGTTTTGAAGCCTTGGCAGATTTGGACAAAACAAGCCTTCGATTGCCCGGTGCAGATGACCTTATCTACAAAGGAGATATGAATAAGTGGAAGAAATATGGTCGTTCTTTATTATTGAATATGTATAATAAAGTCAGGTTGACTGATCTTTATGATGCTGCTAAAGTGAGTGAACTGCTTAAATTATCTTTGATCAGCGGTACTACTGAAGATTTTGAATTGACTTATACGACCAATATAACTCCTGAAAATAGGAATCCAGGATTTATCAGAGAGTATACCCAAGGCAATCCTTCTTTTTTTATTAGTCCGTATTTCCACTTGATATTAAAAGGCGATACCGCCGCACAGAATACACTAATGGTAGGAATAAAGGATCCTCGAGTACCTTATTTTTTTTACAATCAGCTGGGAGCTGGTGAGCAAGCTGAAAATCCGATTTCATATCTCGATGGTCGTTTTTTATCCATTTGGTTTGCTTCCTATGATAAAGATCCTAATGAAGGGTTTGACCAAGGTAAGTCTCAGACCCTGATTGGACTTTGGCCAGTAGGTGGTGCTTATGATAACGGTTCTGGAGTCAATGCAGATTTAAATTCCGGACTCAAAGGGGCAGGGGCACAGCGGATACTTACGGCAGCAGATATCAATTTTATAAAAGCCGAATTAGCATTGACCAAAAATACCGGAGAGAATCCTAAATCTTTGTTGGAGGCAGGTATCAAATCATCGTTTGCAAAAATCAATGCCGTAGCCAGGACAGCTGGTGCACCTGTGATGTCAGATGAGGTGGTGAATGTTTATTTGAATAAAGTGATTGTTTTATTTGAAGCAGCGGATGCCACCAAAAAATTGGAGATCATTATGACTCAAAAGTGGATACATGATTTTGGATATGGTTTAGAATCATACAATGATATTCGCCGTACAGGTTTTCCACAAATCTGTGATCCCGCAAAAGATCCCAATGTGTATTCTATTCAGTCCAGGCCATATCCAGTCACCTTACCGTACAATGGAGATGATCTTTCTACTAATCCTAAAGCTGTTCAACACAATCAATATACCGACAAAGTGTTTTGGGATGTCAACTAATGACACCTGCATCGACTTTAGATGTACATAAACAAATGAATCGAAATCTTTTCCTTGATAATTAATATTTATAAAATAATGAAAAATATAGTCTTCTTTATAGGTTTTATCTTATTGCTGTCCCAATGTACGGACGACAGCAAATATAAATTTCCAGACATACCGGATGGTGTCAACTTAAGAATTATTATTGATCCGGCACACACCGGTATCTTCACGGATAAAATAGCGGTAGATTATCTCGCTTTTGATATATATAGTATCAATAAGGATCTTGCATCTGTAGAGCTTTATGCCACGAAAGCGGGTGTCAAAAAATTAGTAAAATCATTTTCACAAACTGATTTTGATTTAAACAATGGCAAAATCAGAGTAGAATTGAAAGCAACTGATTTTGCGACTATATTTAATGAACCTGGCCTAGCTGATGGATCCAAAGTTGGAAATTTTACCTTTACACCCACAGTTAAATTAAATGATGGCCGGATATATCCTTCATTTATCCGTATTTCTGCTACAGATTCCATTCTGAATATTGGCACTTCGATCAATGGGGCACCCACCGCTAGTTTTACTATGCAGTTCCAGTCCTTCATTACTTGCCCGGCTATCAATATTTCAGGCAATTATTTAGTTACGGAAGCAAAAGGCCTTTCTACAGATGGCTGCTGTCCTAATGTGACCACTGTAAAAGGGACGATTATTCAAATCACAAGAGTCACCAACTCATCTTTCAAACTAAGCGACTTTAGTGGGGGTTTATATTTTGAATGGTACGATGTCTACGGTATTGAAAAACCTGAAGATTCACCCGGCGAAATTTCATTTAGTTGCAATGAAATTAATATCCAAAACACCCTTGAGCCTTTTGGTGAAAAGGTAAATGGAAAAGGCACATATGATCCAGCTAAAAAGTCAATAAACTATGAATGGATTAATGCTTATGGCGATAAAGCTACTGTCAGTCTAGTCAAGCAGTGATTGGACTCTTATGATTATTCACCTGCCAAGTTTAGTTGATTAAAAATTTAGACTTCTAATTCACTCTACTGTTTTTAAGAATTAGAGTAAGTTTTTTTAGCAGCGCGATCCCACAAAGGTTGGGATCAGCTGCTTTTTTTTTGTGCCATTTTTGCAATAATGTGAATGTATTGGCGCTCTCCACGGCGTTTCTAACTATTTGATAGGTTCATTTTGGGTCAGTCTTTCAGTGCCATATGAACACATAGATTAAATTTATTTTAAAAGCCTATGAACTTATAACTTACATATTATCAGTTCCCTAGCTTCTAGGTCTTCGTTTTCCTGCTATTCATACCTCACACATCAGCAGCAGATCTGTATTGACATTCGTTAAGATAATATTAAGAAAAGATCGTTGAAATTTAACTTTTAGTTAATTTCACCGATCGTCCCATATGAAAAGACTTACTCACTTTTTCAGAATTTTATTCCCATCCTTTGGTTCTTTTCATGTTTATTCAGTATTATATTTTCCCTTACTTCCTTTATTTAGATTATTGTTTTACTTTTTGGTAATCAATCAATCCCTTATAACTCGCTAATCAATACTCAATCAATACATATGAAAAGATTTTTACTTTATTTAGTTTTGCTGATTGCCTCTGCAAGTACCACTCTTGCTCAACGGTCCGTCACCGGTAAGGTGTTTGACGAAAAAGGCGAAGCCTTAATTGGAGCAAGTGTACAAGTGAAAGGTACCACAGTAGGTACTGCCACGGATGTAGAAGGTATGTTTACCTTAAATGTTCCAGTCAATGGAACTACGCTCACCGTTTCATACACAGGATTCGAAGCCCAGGATGTTGAAATCGGGAATCAAAATAATATTAATGTCACGCTTAAAGAAGGCGCTTTAATCCAGGAAGTTGTTGTGACGGCTACTGGTATTCGCAAAGACGCTAGAGAGATAGGCTATTCTTATGCTAATGTAAAGGCAGAAGATGTCATTAATGGTAGGTCACCTCAATTGGCTCAAGCCCTTTCTGGTAAAGTGGCTGGTCTGGCTGTTTATAACGTAAGCAATAGTGTTGACCCACAAGCTAAGATCGTTTTGAGAGGTTATCGATCATTGACGGGCAATAACGATGCTCTGATTGTGGTAGATGGTCTGCAAACCACCTCTACTATTTTAGCCGTGATCAATCCAAATGATATTGAAAGCGTCTCCATTTTGAAAGGTGGTCAAGCAGCCACTTTATATGGCTCTGCAGGGATCAATGGTGCAATAGTAATCACAACAAAAAAAGGAACTCAAGGTAAACTCAAAGTCAATTTGGCCCACACCACCAATTTTGAACAAATTAGTTTTTTACCTGATTTTCAAGATAAGTATGGCAATGGTTCGCATTATGCTGCGTCCTTTGGATCTGCAGGTTATAAAACCAATTACCTCGATCGTATGAAAGAAAATTGGCGTCCATTTGAAAACCAACAGTATGGAGATCCATTTAATGGTGAAACCAGAATTGTAGGTCGGGTGCTAGAAGATGGTAGTCAATATAATCTTCCGTATTCTCCGATTAAAAATGTGCGTAGAGCGGCATTCGATGTAGGCCTGTCGCAAAATACCCAGGTGAGTTTCTCTGGAGGTGATGACAATAGCACCTACTATCTTTCTGCTGAACATAATACGATAAATGGTGTCGTACCTGGAGATAAAAGCGAGCGCAACGGAGCGAGACTATCTGCGACCAAAAATTATGGCAAGCTTAAAACGGGCTACAACTTATCCTATGTACAAGCTGCTTATGATCGTACTTCGTCTGACTTCTATAGCAATATGATCAATACAGCCGCTCAAATTCCACTTGGCGATCTACGAGATTGGAAGAACAATAAGTTTGCAAATCCTAATGGTTATTTTAACGATTATATCTCAGTACCTTTCTTTACGAAGGATAATCAACGTAGGAATTATAAAGATGCCAACATCCAGGGAAACATCGAATTGAATTATGAAGTTACTTCCTGGTTTAACCTGAGCAATCGAATTGGAGTGATGAATAATACTCGAATTGAAAAATCAAGAACCGGCAAATTTATTCATTCTGATTGGGCAAAAAATAGTGCTTACGTGCCTGCACCTTGGGAGTGGGCTAATGACTATGATGGTATCGATAGAGCAGGCACGGATATTTTGGGTTCCGTAAACGATATATCAACTGCCGAAAATGTAATCAATGATGATTTCCAGGCTCAATTCAGGAAAAATTTGGGTTCCTTTGATAATAGATTGGTTTTAGGTTACAATATCTATGAGCGCAATACCAAAGGGATTGGCGTAGGTTCCAATTCTGTGGTAGTACCTGATGTCTACAATGTATCTAACCGTCAAGGTGAGCTTACCGGATTTGAAGGAAATGCTCAAGAGCGCAGATTTGGTTATTATGCGGATTTGACCACCAGCTACAATAAATATTTAACCTTAAACGCTACATTCAGAAACGATAATACTTCCAGATTTTACAAAGACTATCGGGACAAAAATACCTGGTCTTATAATTATTATGGAGCAGCTTTAGCTTTTGTGCTCACGGAAGCTTTCCCTTCATTATCAGGTAGTTTTTTGAATTATGTAAAATTGAGAGCCAGTCTCAATAAAAATGGTAATGATAACCTTCCTATATATGGTTTAGATCTCGCTTATCCGAATGGGGCTAACTTTCCATTTGGTACTACCGTTGGTTTGACCGTCGGTAATACACTGCCCGATGCTCAATTAAAGCCTGAGTTTGTTACCTCTAAAGAAATTGGCGCAGAATTTAGGTTGTTAAATAGACGACTTACTTTAGATGTAACTGCATACAGTCAAACCAGCAAAGGCCAGGTAATTACCGTGAAAGTGCCTAACTCCACTGGATTTCCAAACTTATTGATTAACGTGGGTGAATCCAAAAACTGGGGTTATGAAGGTGATTTGAAGTTAAATATTATCCAAAACGCTCGACTTAAGTGGGATGTAGGGATACGTTATTCTTACAATGATAATAAAGTAGTTGACCTTTTCCCAGGAGTCACTAGTTTCACCTTAGCGGATGGATTTGCTTATGCCAATACCAATGTCATCAAAGGTGAACGATTCCCGATGTTAAAAACGGATGGATATAGATACGCTCCGGACGGCAGTGGAAGAAGATTAGTAAATGCAGCTTCTGGGTATCCGATTCGTAACACTACCTTAGAAAATAGAGGTGGCGTTTTGCCTAGACATATCGCTGGCTTAGGATCAAAATTGGAGATAGGAGATATTGCCTTTTCCTTCAATTTTGAATACAGAGGTGGTAATGTATTCTTTAGTGACCTAGGTAGACAGATGACATTCACAGGTTCTGGTGGCTGGACTGAAAATCGTGACCCGCACATTTATCCCAATTCAGCAATCTTGGCTGCGGATGGTAAAACGGTCACTGATAACAATGTGAATGTGAGAGAACCCGAGTATGGCCTTTGGGTAGATAATTATAGATTGATCTCTGAAAACTTCGTTGCTCCGGGATGGTTTATTAAATTAAGAGATATCAATCTTGCCTATAATTTTCCTGAAAGTTTACTTGCTAAAGCTAAATTTATATCAGGTGCGTCTATTTCTATTTTTGGCAGAAACTTGTTCACCGTAAAGGATGCCCTAAATTATTATACAGATCCTGAGTTTAGTAGAGTGACTGATGGCGGATTACTCAATTCTCTTTTGAATGGTACAGGTCTGGGCAATGGCGTAGGTTTGAACAGTACCGGCCAAACTCCTCCTGTGAGACAATTTGGATTTAGTATTAACCTTGGCTTTTAAATTAGTTGAAGTCAAAATTTAAATCATACAACGATGAAAAATAATATATTTAAGTTTCTATCTATAAGTCTTATACTTACGGTTAGCAGTTGCTCTGAAGGATGGCTTGATATCAATACCAATCCTAATTCTTTACCTACAGCTACGCCTTCATTTGTATTCACTAATGCATTGAACACAAGCAGCACAAATATTATCAACTTTAATGAATTAGGTTCGTATTGGGCAGGGCTATGGACTCAATCCAGCTCGTATATCCTTTCCCCAGCTCAATTTGGCTATCAGTTTACCAATGGTGACTTTAATTATTGGGATGGGATTTACGACAACCTGCAAGATTATCAGTATGTAATCAATAATGCGGATGCCACCGATCAAAAATACTTCAAAGGTCCGGCTAAAATCATGAAAGCGTATTTGTTCCAGGCTCTAGTGGATTTGTATGGAGATATACCTTACAGTGAGGCACTCAAAGGTGTAGAACAATTGGCTCCAAAATTAGATAACCAAAAAACAGTGTATGAAAGCCTGATAACCTCTTTAGATGAAGCGATTGCTGATTCAAAAGCAAATGATTTTCCCAGTGCTTTTGTTAGTGCCGATATTGTATTCAAAGGCAACACAACGAAATGGATTCAATTTGCCAATTCTCTGAAGTTAAGAATCTTGATCCATCAAGCTCGTATAGCGGGCAGAGATGGTTATATCACGACTGAAATAAATAAAATAGTCGCTCAGGGTAGTGGATTTATCACGGGCGAAGATGTAGGTGTAGGTGGCAGCTCTTTCTATGTGGCTACTGCAGGCAAGCTCAATCCTATGTATGACCGTTGGGCTTACGATGCTAATGGTGCTACCCGTGCACTTGCGCGTTTCCCTCGACCTACAAAGTTTTTGTTTGATGTACTTATAGCTAATAATGACACCTTTCGATTAAAAAGACTCGCGTACGCCAAAGGTGGAGAAAATGGAGCTACGCCGGGAGTCAGTGTTGCAGCTGAAGTCATCTCTAATTATGTAGGCGTACCATTTGGAGCCTCTTCTGGGATTTACACCGCACCTGCCAGTTCTTATATCGGACCCGCTTTGTTTGTAAAAGGACAATTCAATAAACCTTTTTTATTGATGACTGCTACAGAAATACAGTTCTTGTTGGCTGAAGCAAAACAACGTTTTCCATCTGTAAATCTTGTTGGCACCAGCCAATCATATTATGAAGAAGGGGTCAAACAATCTTTCCGATTACTTGGTGCCCCAGCTGCCACTGTGTCTGCTCTTCTTACAGGGGGTAAGGTAAATGCAGATTGGTCAGCCTCTACAAATAAATTAGAAGCAATAGCAACCCAAAAATGGATTGCACTAGCTAATTTTAGTGGTCTAGAGGCATGGACTGAGTATAGAAGGACTAACCTTCCAGTCACTCCTCAATCCCCAATAGTCTCTGACGCAAAAAGACCGTTGAGATTATTTTATCCTAATACAGAATCAGGGTCCAACTCAAATGTATCTGCTGTCACAGTTGATGTGTTTGCCACAAAGATCTTCTGGGATGTAGATTAGATTTTCCTTGGGTTTAAAGGTATAAAAAAAGGCCTTGCTGTTCAGCAAGGCCTTTTTTATGTGCGCGCTCCAGACTTTCTATATTTTTTTAATAGTAATATTTCAGCATAAACAATTTTTAAGATCAATTAACTATATTACTCTTCTACCAAATGCCTAAGTTGTTTGGCTCCTAAAATTTTATCTCACTGTGAGTTTACAGTGATTTTCCAATGCCCCTTTGACTCCAACTCAAACTCCAGCCGTACAGTGATAGTCGAACTCACTCCTTTCTGTGCATTGTAGGTCATCCTCACCGTCAGTGGAAACGTACAATTTTCTATAACAGCTTTATTGTTACCAGACATAAAAAAATTACCCGAGGATGGGTTGATATTGACCCCACTCAATATGGATCTAGATCCCAGCATGATTTCTACTCGTTCAGAGTTTTCATCTGGTTTGTCAAACAAGACAGCTAGGGTATTGATGTTTTGGATAAGTTTATATTTTTTTTCAAAGATTTCTTCAATAAACTCATCATTTTTCCATCTACCATACTTGCCTGCTTTTATTTCATTGGTCTCTTTGTTCAATTCATGCATGCGACCTTCTCCGTGTCTTAGGCCTGCCTTGAACTCACCGATATAATAGGAGCCATTTTGATACACATATTTTCCATCTCCATTAGGTATTCCGGATTTGAATTCACCCTCATAAGTTTCCTTACCGCTCGCAGTCCCATGTCCATGAGCTAGCCTGTCTTTACAGTCACCTACATAGTTACCTTGAAGCATTGGAGTGATGACTTTGCAATTTGAAGTTTGATTTTGCCCCATAAGCATGGAGAAATTGCAATATGATAGGAATAAAATTGTGTAATTGATCATATTATAAGACTTTTTAGAATATTGTTTTGAATCGTTAAAACTAGAATAAATCATTGATTCTCAGAATTCATTTTTGTTTTTAGCAGCATTTGAGATTAACGTTTCGTTTGACTTAAAGTTAAGAAACCCTAGGTTTATTAATAATTATTTAATTTTACTTCGAAATTCTTACGATTTATGATGAAAAGACTTACTCTAACCCTTAGCATGGTATTTTTAGGTTTGGGCATTTTGGTGGCCCAGCGTACCATTACAGGTACCGTAAAAGACGCCCTCGGCGAAGCTCTTACCGGTGCCAATGTTTATTTGAAAGGTACCACTACCGGTACGACTACCGATATCGACGGAGCCTATTCTTTACAAGTTCCGTTGGATGCTAAAACCTTGACTATTTCCTACATTGGCTATACGGATCAAGAAATAGAAATTGGTAATCAATCAGTTATTAATGTTGAACTTCAAGAAGGCCTGACATTAGCAGAGACTGTTGTGACAGCTCTCGGTATCAGCCGTTCAGAAAAGTCGTTGTCCTATTCGGCTCAACAAATCGGGTCTGAAAAATTGAGACTCATTCCATCTACATCTGTCAATAATGCTCTGAGTGGCAAAATAGCAGGCGTACAGGTTCGCAGTCAGTCTGCGATGTCTTTGGATAGAGACGCTTCTATCAGAATCAGAGGAGCTGGTTCTCTCAATGATAAGACACCACTATATGTTGTCGATGGTACACCGGTGGCAAGTGCAGCTGATATCAGTGTAGATGATATCGAATCCATGACGGTCCTCAAGGGCCCCAGCGCTACTGCATTGTATGGTCAGCGAGGTGATGCAGGCGTTATTATCATCAAAACAAAACGAGCAACGAATAAACAAGCTATCGGTATTGAAGTCAATTCAGGTACTCTGTTTGATCAAGTATATATTTTACCCAGATATCAAAATGCTTACGCAGGCGGGGGCGCCGCAGATTTGATCGAATTTAATTGGCAAGCGGGTATGCCAAACGAATGGAAGGTATTTGAAGGCAAGTATCACCACGATTATTCTGATGATGCCTCTTGGGGACCTCGTATGGTAGGGCAGGAATATATTCCATGGTACTCCTGGTATGTTGGTACACCAGCTTTCGGTCAAACTGCTAAATTGGTCGGCCAACCTAATAACGTTCGTGACTTTTACGAAACAGGTGTGACCTTAAATAATAATATCAGTATGAGTAAGGGTGGAGATGGCTATAGTGTAAGGCTGTCTTATACCAATCAGGACATTAACGGTATGATGCCCAATACTACTAGCAAAAAAAATATCATCAATTCCAGCGCCAATTTTGATTTAGGAAAATATGTTTCTGCTGGTATCAACTTGAATATTTCTAATCAAAATATAAAAGGAGAGTTTAATGACGGGTATGCCAACCAATCTTCTGGCTCATTCAATCAATGGTTTCATCGAGATCTGGACTTAAATAAAATAAAAGAATATAAGGGTATGAAGTCACCCGAAGGTATTCTCTCTAGTTGGAATCACAACAATCCTGGAAATTATTTGACGAGCCCATTGTCATTTTATGGAGGAAATTATTGGTATAATTATTATGATTATTTTGATAATCTTTCTCAATCTTCTAAGAGAAATAGAATGGTTGGAGATATCAACGTGACCTTAAAACCGTTCAAACATTTTACAGTACAAGGATTTATACGACGAAATCAGATCGAAGTAGAACAAGAAGGTTCCGGTAACGCAATACTGGAAAATTCAGGTACTCAGACCGGTTTTAAAAATTACTATTATTATAACCAGGGTTATTATGAGCCAGGTTTAGGGGTAAACTTTAGTTCTCCGGGTCGGGAGGATAATTATGAGGTACTTGCCTCTTACAACAATAGAGTAGGCGAGTTTACGTATGACATCAAAGGTGGTGGAAACATCCGAAAAAATAGATTGTCCTTTGTTGGAGGATCTACAGTAGATGGTTTATCTGTACCTGACTTGTTTACCTTAGCTAACTCTAAAACTACAGCTGCATTCCAATCTCAACGAGGTACAAAAAAAGTCAATAGTTTATATGGAGCTGCATCTTTTGGGTTTAAAGACATGTTATATGTAGATGTCTCTGGTCGCAATGATTGGAGTAGTGCGTTACCCAAAAATGCCAATTCCTATTTTTATCCGTCAGTGGGCGTAAGTTTCTTATTCTCTGAATTATTAGGAATTCAAGCACTTTCCTTAGGTAAAGTTAGAGGAAGCTGGGCAAGGGTGGGTTCTGATTTAGATCCTTATTCTTTAGCGCTCAATTATGGTGTCAATCCTAATCAATGGAATGGTTCATTCCTGATGGGCACACCGGATGCCTTGGTGGATCCCAATATCAAACCATCTTTATCCACTGCTTATGAACTTGGTATAGACCTTAAATTTTTGAAAAACAGAGTAGGGTTATCGGGTACGTATTATAATGAGAAAAAAATCGATGAAATCCTTAACGTGCCGGTTTCTGGGGCTTCAGGATTTAGTTCAAAAAATATCAATGCCGGTAGAGTGGATCGCGACGGGGTAGAATTGACTTTAGATGTCAATGCCATTTCCACCAATAAAGTCAATTGGAATATCACTTTCAACTGGGCTAAAAATCAAAGTAAGATCGTCGAGTTGGCAGAAGGTGTAGATGCTATTATTCGCGAGACCGGCACCTTTGGTTCCAGAGCAGGAGCTCGATTAGTACATCAGGTAGGTCAATCTTGGGGTCAGGTCAGGGGAGGTGGAATCGCTAAAAATGACGCGGGATTACCTATTTTGACTGCTGCAGGCATGTATACCACTAAAGCTGATACTTATTTTGGTTCTGTACTTCCGGATTGGAATGGCGGTGTTTTGAATGAAATCTCTATAGGTAACTTGTTTGCTAATTTTAATATTGACTTCTCCAGAGGTGGAGTCTTTTATTCTTTATCAGATAATTGGGGCAAATTCTCCGGATTGTTTGAAGTCACTGCTGAATTAAACGATAAAGGCAATCCTAGCCGTGATGCTGTCGCTGTAGGTGGTGGAGTGCATGTAGTAGGGGTCAATGCTGAAGGCAAACCTGTGGACACTTATGTGGATGCTCAAACATATTGGCATCAATTTTTTAATGGAAATATTGCAGAAAATTCCATTCTGCCTCTTGATTATGTCAAATTGAGAGAAGTAAACATAGGCTACAAAATACCGACGAGCAAGCTTGGCTTGAAACACGTAAATAGCTTAATCGTATCTTTTATTGCTCGAAATCCTTGGTTAATATCATCTAAATCTAAAGACTTTGACCCATCTGAGATCGGTCAGCGATATGGCGAAAATGGCCAATTCCCTGGCTCCAGATCATTTGGTTTTAATGTTAAAGTCGGATTCTAAAAAAATAAATAAAAATGAAAAATTTATTTAAATCTTCAATTCTCATCGTCGTTGCTTTTTTATTCAGCACTTGTACTTTATCAGATTTTGGTGATACAAATGTCAATCCTAACGCGACTACAGTACCGGTTACCTCAGCTCTTTTGACCAATGCCTTAGCTGGTTTAGGTAGATGGTCCCAAGGTATGAATGAAGGTCTGTATGCTCAGTATTTTTCGGAGACCCAATACACTGATGCTTCATTGTATTCTGTTCAGCAAATTAATTTTACTGGAAACTATTCAGGTCCAATGTATGATTTGCAAAACATTATCAATAACAATACCGATGTAGAAACAAAAGATAAGGTTTTAGCGAATGGCTCAAACAATAATCAAATCGCTGTTGCGCGAATAGCGTTGACTTATATCTATATCCATCAGACCGACCGATGGGGTGATGTGCCATATAGTAAAGCGTTGACCGGTGAAGCTAAGCCTACGTATGATGCTCAGGCTGATGTTTATAAGGGTTTCTACAAAAACCTGAAAGAAGCCATTGCACAATTTGATGGTGGCTTGGCTGCCCAAGGCGATATTCTTTTCAACGGAGATAAAAATAAATGGAAAAAATTCGCAAATTCATTGCGATTGGTATTGGCTATGCGACTTTCAAAAGTAGACCCAGCTCTGGGAGCTACCGAGTTTAAAGCAGCTTTCGCCGATCCTGCCGGTTATCTTTCATCTGTTGCCGACGATGTCACCTTTGAATATCCTGGTGCTACCTATAAAAATCCTTGGTACGAATTGTATGACGGGCGCAAAGATTATTCCATAAGCGATGTATTAGCTAACCTACTGAAGAACTTGAACGACCCTAGACTTCAACAATTTGGTACTCCTAATGCTAAAGGTGAAGTAAAAGGTGTGCCATATGGGTTGACCCGAGATGCTGCGATTACTTTTACTAATGCAAATGCCGATTGGGCATATATTTTGGCTCCAAAGTTTAGAGAGCAAGCTTCACCTATAGTTATTCTTTCTGCATCTCAAGTATTGCTTACGATTGCTGAAGCCATACAACGAGGCTGGATTACGGGAGACAAAAACAAATTCTATGCAGATGGTATTAAAGCTTCTTGGGCGCGATGGGGTATATCCGACGAAGCAAAATTTGCTTCTTACCTTACTGTTCCAGCTATTGCATTAGATGGTACCGCAACTGATTTGGAAAAAATAAATACCCAGAAATGGATTGCCATCTATCCTGACGGTCGAGCAGGTTGGACAGAATGGCGTAGGACTGGTAGCCCGGCATTAAAGCCAACTACATCCGCCATCAACGCGTCTAAACAGATCCCACGAAGATTTATTTATCCTACTCAAGAATATAATCTTAATCGTACTAACCTTGATGCTGCTATTGGAAAAATTTCAGGTGGCGATACTCAAGATGGCAGAGTATGGTGGGATAAACAATAATTTTATAATAATTAGTTATACCTAAATTTATGAAAATAAAACATTTAATATTAAGCGGTATTGCCATAGCCTGTTTTTCGAGCTGCGTCGAAGAAGGTGGCAATGCGATAGATGGCATCGGCAACAATTTTGTTAGAATGGCTGGTGCTGCTCAGGAAGTGAATGCAATAGGTTTTAGTGCCAAGCCTGGCGCTGCTACTTTACCGCTCTTTACGATCCAACGGGATGCAAATTCTGAAGCCAGTCTAAATACCTCAGCAGATGTGGTGTTAAAATTGGATACTTCTATCATTGGTAAATACAACAGAGCCAATGGTGCTGAATTTGAACCCATGCCTACTTCACTGTATACCTTAAAATCTCTTAATGTATCATTTGCCCCAGGGGAGTTTGCAAAAAAAGTAACTATTACGGTAGATCCGGCAAAGTTTGATTTGACTAAAGCTTATGCTTTAGGTATCACTATAGCCAGTGCGACCAATGGATTTCAAATAGTAGAGTCTTCCAAACAAGGGTTATTTAATATCCTGGTTAAAAATGACTTTGACGGAGCCTACGTGGTGACTGGTACTATGAAAGACAATGCTAATGCGGCTTTGACCGGTGTTTTTCCTTTCAAATATGAGTTACGCACCTCAGGGGCCAATACAGTAGATTGTTGGGATCCTGAGTACTGGCATGACCGTTTTGTGCCCATATTAAATGCGGGAGCGGTGAGTGGTTACGGATCCTTCGGACCAGTGTTTACCATCGACTTGAGTACCAATAAAATCACCAGTGTGACTAATTTTTATGGTCAACCGGCAGGAAATACTCGATCTGCAGAACTGGACCCTTCAGGATTAAATAGATTTAATCCTGGTGACCATAGTTTGGATGTGAAGTTCTTTATGAAACAACCTAGTGCTGTTCCTGCGGCGCCAAACATTAGAGTGGAGTTTAACTGGCATTTTGAATACGAAGGACCAAGATAAACTGTCATCATAAAATTATTTTAAGAGGTTTTTAGAGCTTGTCTCTGAAAACCTCTTTTTTTTGTATCCCTCATATTATCATACAATAGATGTTCTTTTTGCAGAGCATTTAAAGTGCCTGCGCGCCACTCCAGTTTATATTTTTGGCTGGCGGGCGTAGTTCCCCTGTTTGTCACTTCGTGCAAATCATGCCTTATGCCTGATTTGGATATAAATAGGGTCTACTTAGACAGACTCATTTTTGCGTTCATCTGCGTTATCTGCGGGAAAAATCTTCAATATCATAACCTGTAAATCAGCGCTATCTGCGGGAAAAATCTTCTGCATTATAATCTGCGTAAATCAGCGCTATCTGCGGGAAAAATCTTCTGCATTATAATCTGCGTAAATCAGCGCTATCTGCGGGAAAAATCTTCTGCCTTATAATCTGCGTAAATCAGCGCTATCTGCGGGAAAAATCTTCTGCCTTATAATCTGCGTAAATCAGCGCTATCAGCGGGAAAAATCTTCTGCATTATAATCTGCGTAAATCAGCGCTATCTGCGGGAAAAATCTTCTGCCAAACTCTTTTTATTTCCCCAAAAACATCCCCCAGAGCGGGTGATTCTTGCACAATCTTCACATTTTCTTAATTTTGTCTTCACACCATTGTAAAATCGATCGTTTTTACTAGGTCTTTATATACTCAATCACTAAATCAATCAACTTTATTCATGAAAAGACTACATTTTTCAAGACTTAGAGGTCTGTGGCTTTCCGCCATGCTTTTGTGTTTAATTAGCTCAGCTTTGACCGGTCAAAAGGTAAGCGGTGTGATAAAAGCACTCTCCGATGACCAGCCGGTTGTTGGCGCCACTGTAGCCATCAAGGGGACTACCATTGGTACAGTCAGCGATTTGGATGGCACTTTCCAGATAGCCGCCGGCCCCAGCGATGTACTCGTGTTTTCATATGTTGGATTCAATACAGTAGAAGAGGCGGTCAATGGTCGATCTACTTTGAATATCTTTATGGATGAAAATGCCAAAGCACTTCAAGAAGTAATTGTCACGGGATATGGATCTCAAATTAAGCGTGATCTCACTGGTAATATTGCTAAGATTAAAGCCAGTGAAATCAAGGATATTCCAGTCAATTCGTTGGAAGGTGTACTTCAGGGCAGAGCCGCCGGAGTACAGATCAATGCCGGAACTGGCAAGTTGGGTCAGGCTATGCAGATAAGAATACGTGGAAATTCATCTGTGTCCGCATCAAATGAACCTTTATACGTGGTTGATGGAATTCCAATCACAACCCAAGATTTGTCTAATATCGGAGGCTCTACCAATTCTATCGTTGATATTAACCCTCAGGATATTGAATCTATAGAAATCCTAAAAGATGCCTCTGCAGCTGCTATTTATGGTTCAAGAGCTTCCAATGGAGTAGTACTCATTACGACCAAAAAAGGAAAGGAAGGTCGAACCAATGTTAATTTTGGAGTTCAGTACGGCAATAGCGAGCCCACGCGAAAAGTTGATTTCTTAAATACGGCCCAATTTATCGATTATTATAAAAAAGCTGCAATTAACGCCGATCGAATAGACCAGATAGATCCATCTGACCCGAGTTCAACTTCTACTTATATGGAAGATTTTTTTGAAGCTGCCAGTTTGGGTACTTATGGCAAACCGAATCAACCGGATACCAAATGGGATGAATTGGCGTATCAGGATGCCCCGACCAAACAAATCGATTTGAGTATTGATGGAGGAAGCGCCAAAACTAAATTTTTCGTTTCCGGCCAATTCCTCGATCAACAAGGTATCATGGCTGGTAATGCTCTTAAACGGATGACCGGAAGATTAAATTTGGATCATGAAGTGAGCAAAGTATTCAACATTGGATTTAATCTTGGCCTGACTCGCACTTTTAATGAACGACTGAGCGGAGACCGGGCCTTTGACAACCCACTGCAGATCGTAGCCTTGACTCCACTTTCCCCATTGAATGATCCTGCTACTGGATTATTGATCGGGGCACCTCCCGGCGACATCAATCAACCACTGTATTACAACCCATTGTTGAATATAGGCAATCAGTTTTTTAATACTAATGTTCATCGCAATTTGAGCAATGTATATGGCGCCATTAAAATCTTACCCGGATTGACATTTAGATCAGAATTAGGAGTCGATTTTCTAAATCAAAATGAAGAATCCTTTTCCAGCAGTGTCACTCAGCGGAATACGGGATTTGCACAGGGTACCGGCTCAAACCTATTTTCAAGAGTGGAAAATTTGAACACCAATAATTACTTCAATTTTATCAAAGAGTTTGGTTTGCATAATTTGAATTTGACGGGTGGTATGTCTTATCAACAATCCAAAACAGAATTCAATTCAGTGACGGGTACAGATTATCCTTCAGATGCATATCGCAAAATAGCGAGTGCAGCCAAGATTACAGCCGGTTCTTCTACTGAATCCAATTTTAGATTCGTTTCTTATTTCGCTCGGGCTAATTATAAGTTAGCAGACAAATATTTATTGAGCTTGAGTGCTAGAATAGATGGATCCTCTCGCTTTGGTGCGGATAGTCGGTTCGGATTTTTTCCTGCAGTTTCTGCTGGCTGGATCATTTCTGAAGAAGGATTCTTACAAAACAGTAGTTTATTCAGCTTCTTGAAGCTAAGAGGCAGTTATGGTCGTACGGGTAATGCCGAGATTGGCAACTTCCCTCAATTGGGCCTTTTCGCCGGAGATGCAGGATATGGCAATCTCCCAGGTCAAAGACCTTCCCAGTTAGGCAATCCGGGACTTCAGTGGGAGACTACGGATCAAATGGACATCGGATTGGATTTTGGATTGTTCAATGATCGGATCAATGGTGAAGTAGACATTTATCAAAAGAAGACCAATGGCCTCTTATTAAATGTCAATGTACCTTCTACAACAGGTTTTTCTACGTTGACCAAAAACGTGGGTAAGCTAGAAAACAAAGGTTTTGAATTTTCACTAAACGGCACGGTCATCAATGGCTCCGATTTTAAGTGGAATATAGGTGTCAACTTTGGAATGAATCAAAACAAGATCAATGACCTCCAAGGTCAAATCATAGAAGGTGGTTTGAATAATATGAGTCGAGCGATGGAAGGCCAGCCTTTGAGCACATTTTTCACCGCAGAATATGCTGGCGTTGACCCAGCCAATGGAAATGCATTGTGGTATAAAAACAAAAAAAATACAGACGGGACTATTGATCGTGCGACGACCAGTACCTATAATCAGGCTCAACGGGTAGTCATAGGCAATGCCCTCCCAAAATGGATTGGAGGTCTGACTAGCTCACTTAGTTTTAAAGGAGTTGAGTTGACTATGCTCTGGAATACAGTGCAAGGCAATTTGATCAATTTTTATGGAGCTGGTCGATTCAGCTCTGCTAATGGTAGGTTTGAAGACAATCAGACCGTAGATCAATTAAATTCCTGGACTAAAGAAAATCCAAACACAAATATCCCTGAAGCCCGATTGTTCTTCAATAATGGAGCCCAACCTTCCAGTAGATTTATTCAAGATGGTTCATTTGTCCGCCTTCGTAATGCTACGCTGGGTTATGATTTACCTAAATCATGGCTTAGGAATGTTGGTATGAATGGTGCTCGGATCTATCTGACAGGCCTTAATTTACTCACGTTGACGAATTATACCGGCTGGGATCCAGAAGTCAATTCGGATGATATCGTGACGAATGTAGCCCAGGGCTATGATTTTTATTCTCCACCATTACCCAGGACGATTATGGGTGGTATCAACATCAAGTTCTAATCCTTCTTAAAAATTGAAAAACATGAAAAAATTATTATATATCCCGATATTGTTTTTATTCACTGCGTGTGAAAAAGAATTGGATGTAAAACCTACCCAATCGATCGACGAATTGAATGCGCTGTCTACTGCCCAAGATGTCAAAGTGACCTTGATCGGAGCATATGACGGCCTTGCCGATGGCGATGTGTGTGGTGGAGGTTTTAATTTTACCAGTGAATTAGTAGGCGACGATCGCGAGGTGGTATTCAGAGGCACTTTTACATCTTTGGATGAAATGTGGCGCAAGGCCATGACTCCAGGTAATACTCAATTATTTGCAACTTGGCGCGATGCTTACATTGCCATCAACAGAGCGAATAATGTATTATCCGCTCTAGACAAACTTGGGGCTGATGAAAAAGCCCAAATAGAAGGTGCCGCTCGATTAATACGGGGTACTGCATACCTTGGATTAATCAATTTGTTTGCCAAAGGCTGGGGCGATGGCGATAATGGGACCAATCCAGGCATTCCGTTGGTGACTACTCCTACCAGAGTAGTGACAGATGCTGATAATAGAGCAAGGGCATCCGTAGCAGCAGTCTATGCACAGATCATCGAGGATCTGACTAAGGCAGAGACCCTTTTACCGACTTCTGCTAATAATAATGGTTTTGCCACTAAAAATGCTGCAACAGCCTTATTAGCCAGACTCTATCTGATTCAAGGCAATTTCGCAGGTGCCCGGGATGCTGCCCATAAAGTAATTGCCTCTGGCAAACATGCCTTAGCCGATACCTATAGTGACGCTTTTAATGATGAATCCGGAAGCTATGATGCAGAAAGCATATTTAAAATTATTGTGACAGATCAAGATGGCGTAAATTCTATGACCACCTACTTTGCTCCTGCTCCAGCTGGCCGAGGGGATATTGTGGTGCAGACCAAACATACCGCTTTATACAATACTGCCGACCCCAGAGCTAAGTTTACCGTTGTGGCTTCAAATCGCCTTTATTCAAAAAAATTCAGCAATTTATTTGGAGATGTTACCATCATCCGACTTGCTGAGCTGCATTTGATCCGCGCCGAAGCTAATTTTAGGTTATCCACCGCTGTTGGTTTAGCTCCGATAGATGATCTTAACAAGATTAGATCTCGCGCCGGGGCTCCAGAAATCGTAAAGGCCGACTTAACTTTAGATAAGATCCTTTTAGAGCGGAAGCTTGAATTGGCCTTTGAGGGCCTATTACTTTCAGATGTCAAAAGATTAAAGAAGAATGTCGGCACCCTTCCTTTCTCAGATCCAAAGCTAGTTTTACCGATACCTCAGCGGGAGATCGATACTAATAAAAGCTTGGTCCAAAACCCGGGATATTAAAAAAGTATTAGAATCAGAATAAAAAGAGCAATGAATTTTATAATCCAAATCGGCTCTTTTTATTATAATTTACTAACAATCAAGACTATATATTTTTAAAATACTTTTTTAACAAATTCTTGACCTATTTGGCTTTTAAACAATTTTTTTTACCTTCGTCTTAGCAATTCGAGTTATCAAATTGTTAACAAACTAGAAAAATTTACTCTTTTTTTACTCACTATTTAATCATTTTTTTAATCAGGGTTAATATGAAAAGACTCTTTCTTTTATTTGCCTGTGTATTTTTTACACTTGCTGCCCTTGCTCAAAAAACCGTTTCGGGCAAGGTTACTGATGGAAATGGGGATCCTGTAATTGGAGCCAATATCCAGATCAAAGGCACTACTAGCGGTACAGTGACTGATATCGATGGTACATATTCCGTTCAAGTCGTTGAAGGCGGTGTACTCGTAGTCAGTTATGTAGGTTCCGTTTCACAAGAAATTTCGATTGGTTCCCAATCGGTCTACGATGTAAGCTTGGAAGATGACAATCAGCAGTTGACCGAGGTGGTGGTGACTGCTCAAGGCATATCACGGGATAAAAGAGCCTTGGGTTATTCGGTGTCTACCATCAACACCAAAAAAATTGAAGATAGACCTCAACCCGATATCGGAAGGGTCCTTCAAGGTAAAGTACCCGGAGTAAATATAACTTCGACCTCAGGTGCTACTGGTACTGGTACCAACATTACTATTCGGGGCTATACTTCGATTACGGGTTCTAACCAACCATTGTTTGTGGTCGATGGGGTTCCATTTAATTCCAATACCAACCAAAGGGGTGGTTTCACTCAAGGAGGACAAAATGCGTCCAGTAGGTTTCTTGATTTAGATCCTAATAGTATTGAGAATATTAGTGTATTAAAAGGTTTAGCCGCTACGGTCACTTACGGTGACCAAGGTAGAAACGGTGTAATTTTGGTAACTACCAAAAATGGCACTAAAAAAACGCGGGTACCACAGTTTACCTTAACTCAATCTAATTTTACCAATACAGCCCATCTGCCAAAATATCAAAATGATTATGTAGGCGGATTTCAACAAAACCTTGGTTATTTCTTTAGTAATTGGGGCCCTACCTTAGAGGAAGCAAGAACTTATCCTTCTCAAAATACCAATGTGGCGCTTACAAAGCATCCGTACTCATTTTTGACAAATGCAGCTTTGAGAGCCGGTCAAGCGGATTATGTGGCGTCTTTAGGGGATTATAAAATGCAAGCATTCCCGGATAATGTGAGTGGGTTTTTTAGAAAGGGAAATATTTCTAATACGAGCTTAAATATTTCAGGAGGTGGCGAAAAAGTAGGTTACAATGTTTCTGCTGGTTTTAATAAAGAACAAGGATATATTAAAGAAAATGATTTGAGAAAAATCAATATTGGACTTGGTCTTAATGCAGAACTATCCAGTAGATTGAAATTTAATACAAGTATAAATTTTGCGAATACCGACCTATTATCACCTCCATTGAGTGGAGGTACTGGTAATAATGCCCTGGACTTTCCTTCTGTTTTGGCAAATGTGATGTATACTCCAAGACAGGTGGATCTCAATGGCTGGCCATTTGCTGATCCAGTGACCAATCAATCAGTCTACTTCAGATCTGGAAACGATATCCCTAATCCGAATTGGGTTATAAAAAATTATAACACTACTGATATTGTCAATAGAGTGTTTGCTTCTTCGTCCTTGACTTATAATGTGGCCAATGGATTAGACTTTTTATATCGTATTGGTCTTGATCGGTATAATGAATTGCAAGAAGCTAAATTTAATAAGGGTGGTGTTCAATTTGTAAATGGATTTTATGGCACTCGAGATATTGAAAATACAATCTGGGATAATTCAGCCATTTTATCTTATAGCAAAGAATTAGGTTCTAAATTTGAAGTCGCCGGTAAAATAGGTGGTAACATTAGAAATGATGTTTACCGTGAGAATGGCGTAGGCAGCCAAAACCAATTAGCTGCTGGATTATTTAAACATAATAATTTTATTGATAATTCTGCTGGTGACCGGACTGAAGAGCAATCTAGAATGGGCGTGTTTGGAGAATTATCTGTCGATTATGGCAATTATTTCTTTGTCAATTTTGCAGGTAGAAACGATTGGACCTCAACAGTGGAAAAGGATAATAGAAGAATTTTTTATCCTTCCGTTTCCGTTTCATTTATTCCAACGACGATGTTTTTGGGCTTGAAATCTAAATTCCTCAACTTCTTAAAAATTAGAGGTGGTTATGGTACTTCTGCTGGATTTCCAAATCCATACAATACCCGAAATATCCTGGATCAAAATGCAAGAGCATTCTTAACTTCCGCAGGCGCTACAGTGCAGACACACTCGACTAATAATAGATTAGGTAATCCTAATCTTAAGCCAGAATTGCATAAAGAATTTGAATTTGGTATGGAGGGCAAGGTATTAAACGAAAGAGTCGATTTTGATTTAACGTTGTATCGAAGGAATACACAAGACCTTATTACAAGTTCACCTTTAGATGCCTCTACAGGTTATACTGCTACCACCATCAATATCGGAGCGATTCGCAATGAAGGTATTGAGTTTAGCTTGACAGGCTCTCCAATATCTCGAGGTAAATTTACTTGGGATGTTTCAGCCATATTCTCTAGAAACGTGCCTAAAGTACTAGACCTTGGAGGTACACTACAAGAAGTTCAGATTACTGGATTTGGTAATGCATTAGGCAATTATGCAATCGTAGGGAAACCATTTAACACCATCAAAGGATCAGGAAATAGAAGAAATGATGCCGGTCAATTATTAATCGATGGTCAAGGCTATCCGATCGGTACTACTGCACCGATTGTCTTAGGTGACCCTAATCCAGCATTCAACTCAAGCCTTACCAATACATTTAGCTTTGGCAATTTAAGTTTGGATGTTATGATCTCTTATCGACATGGTGGTGCTATGTACAGTGCGACTGCTGGGGCGTTGATGGGTAGAGGCCTTACCTACGATACAGGTCTAGAAGGTGGTTATAATCGAGCTCATACTTTCATATATCCTGGAGTAAAAGCCGATGGCACTCCTAATACTACTCAAGTGACTGCTTCTGATGTAGGATTTAATACTAAATATTTCTTTACCGACGAAGGAAGGATGTATGATGCTTCTACGATTCGTTTACAGGAAGTTTCATTGGCTTACCAATTGCCTAAAGCTTTGATGGAAAAGCTAAAATTGAAAGGCGGTTCTTTTGCTATATCAGGCAACAATATTTGGTTCAAGGCGTTAAATTTCCCTCCGGGCTTAAATTTTGATACAGATAATCTTGGTTTAGGAGTTGGTAATGGATTTGGCTTTGAATTTCTTACAGGACCTAGCTCACGTAGACTGGGTGCCACTCTAAAACTTAATTTTTAATCACACCTAAAATTGTAACAATGAAAAAATTTCTAAAATTATTTTTGTTCACGTGTGGGTTGTTTATTTTGGGTTCTTGTGATCTCGATTTATTAGATAATCCTAATGCGGTTACTTCAAAAAATACGGATATAAATTATCTGCTGAATGCTATTGAGTTAAACTTCCGAAACCACTTTGACGGTTTCAGCGTTAACGGGGCCAATTTGGTAAGAATTAGACACCTTGGAGGAGCTGTCAATTATGAAAATGGAGTTGCTCCTGGTAATTTTTCTGGCTTATGGAATCAGGCCTATAGTGATATTATGATTGATATTAAAAACTTGCTTCCTCTAGCCGATGCCGCAGGATTACTTGTCCACGCTGGTATTGCCAAGACGATTCGAGCCTTTGTTCTTTTGAATATGGTTGATTTCTTCGGAGACATCCCCTTATCAGAAGCATTGAACGCTGAGAATTTTAATCCTAAAGCAGATGATGGCAAGACTGTGTATGCTGCCGCATTGGCCGATTTGGACGGGGCTATTGCAAATTTTGCGGGTACCACCAAAGGCGCAGCCTCATCTGACCTTTATTTTGGCGGCAATGCAGATAGCTGGACTAGGGTAGCGAACACCCTTAAATTGAAAGTTGCGCTCAATATGCGGTTATCTGATAAAGCCGGTGCGACTTCTTCCATTAACGGTTTGATCTCTGGAAATAAATTAATCAGTACCGCGGCGCAAAATTTTGTATTCAAATTTGGATCAAATTTGACTAATCCAGATACTCGGCATCCGCGATATGGATACTCTGCCACTGGCATTGGTGATTATATGTCAAATTCTTACATGGGAGTTTTGTACAGCGACAAAACAAAACCAGATCCTAGAGTTAGGTATTATTTCTATCGACAAACAATTAAGAATACTACAGATGTAAATGAATTGCGTTGCATTAATAATAACAAACCAGGCCACTATGGCGCTGCAGATGTTTTTTGCCTGCCTACTTCAGTTGGTTATTGGGGGCGTGATCATTTGAGCAATGAAGGTATCCCTCCAGATGGATTAAGAAGGTCTGGTTGGGGTTTATATCCTGCCGGTGGATTGTTTGATGATGATGCGGGTAAGCCTGTAGCGTTAGGTGCAGGTGCAGGAGGAGCAGGTATCCATCCAATATTAATGCGCTCTTTTGTGGACTTTATGCTCGCTGAAGCTGCCTTAATGCTGGGTACAACCGGTGATGCTAAAGCACTTCTAAAATCTGCAATAGAAAAATCAATGGCTGATGTTAGATCTTACGCGCTATCTACTTCTGAAGGTGCTAAAGTCACCGCATTCGAAGCAGCTAAAAGCATTGTTTGGGCTACAGAAGTTACAGATTATGTAACTGAAGTATTGGCTCGGTACGACGCCGCAACTTCCAATGATGATAAACTTGGTATCATTGCTAAGGAATATTGGCTTGCGTTATGGGGAAGTGGTATTGAAGGCTATAATCTGTACAGAAGGACAGGTAAGCCTACGCAGCAACCTGCTTTGGATGCAAATCCTGGTCCTTTTGCTTCTTCAGTATATTATCCTACGGATTATATCGCTAGAAATAAGAATGCCAAGCAAAAAGCAAGCCCTGCGGTACATGTATTTTGGGATACCAATCCAGCGGGTTTTGTTAAATAAATTATTACTAATTAACATTATTTAAAATGAAAAAAATAACATATTTCGTATTAACTATTCTATTTTTTATAGGTAGCGCTTGTGATACGGAGATCATAGATGTTGTAGATGAATTTACCTTTGAAAAAGGCGGCTATATGCGTACAGTCACACCATTTCCTGTGGTCAATGCTACATTTGTGACCAGCAAAGCAAATTTAAGTGGTACCAAATTAGAAATGGTTAAAGAAGCAGTCACGAATGATTTCGGCAAATTATTCGCGTCTTATGATTTGGTTATTAAATTTGTGGATGTCAGTGCAGCCAATGGAAATAAATCTACTACTGACAAAGCATTTAAATCATATACTGCGGCTCAATTCACTCCAGATGCTCAAACAAAATATCCAAGAGCTACTATTGCTATTACTGGAGCTGAGGCCCTTGCCGCAACTGGACTCACAGTAGCTGATATTACCAAAGGAGATTATTTTACCATTACAAGTACGATGGTTTTATCTGATGGCAAAAAGTTTAATGCAGCCAACACGGGCGTAAACATCACCGGTGGTGCATTCTACAGTTCGCCTTTCATTTATAGATTGAATGTAGCTGACTGATCGTATACTGTATAAAAATTTTTAAAAAGGGGCAACCGATTCGGTTGCTCCTTTTTTTTTAGCCCATACCATAGCTACCTCTAGTATCTTTGTACACTATCTAGAATATGATGAAGCATGGAATAATTTTAGTATTTTGCTTGGTAGCCCACGCTGGGTCGCAAGCCCAATCTATACTTAGTGAACAATTAGTTACAGAACAATTGATTCGAATGCCTGTCTCAGAACAAAAGATGTCCAGTCAATATGAAGGAAGTCCCTATCTATATGATACATTTATGACCAGTATCTTGAGCATGGAAGGTAATGGAAGATTTAAGCTACCGATGAGGTATAATATGTACCGAGATATCATAGAAGTTAAACATAGAGGCAGAGAAATGCAAATCCTCCCAAATGACCTTATTCACAACATAAAAATAAATGAACATACGCTTGTAATTGGAGATTACGAATTAGAGAAAAAGAAAACCCGTGGTTTTCTTTTTCTACTTGACAGCGGCGAAGTGTCATTATTAGAGAAGAAAAACATCACTTTTGAAGAATGGAGGCCCGCAAGGGCCCAAGAAGCTGGTCCACGCTCGGCTACCTTTAAAGCTAGTTTGGACAATTTTTTTATAAGATCCAAAAATAAAATTACCCCTATTACCAGCCTTAAAGAGCTGGCCAACCTTTTCCCACATCATCGATCTCAAGTAGCAGATTATATAAAAATGCATAAAATCAAACTTAAAGAGGCAAAATTAGTGGAGTTATTTCAATATTTTAATACTACATGGAGTCAAGCGTCTAGCCAGCCCAAGTCTTAGTAAAATATTGTTGATTAAAAAAAATTGGTAAAATCCATTTTGATTTTATATATTTGCAGTCCAATTCTAAAAAGTATATGTTAATAATCGATGTAAAGGATAGCGAATCAATTGATAAGGCTCTGAAGAAGTACAAGAAAAAATTTGAAAAGTCTCAGATGTTGAAACAATTGCGGGCTAGAAAGCACTTTACCAAAAAATCTGTTGAGCGTCGCTTTGAAATACTCAAAGCTGCTTATAGACAACAGATTATGAATAAACCGGCTGATCTTTAAGCCCATTTAAAAGCATTTCATTTGATTTTTGTCAAGGATATACTTGACATTTCGTTCTATCGTCTTTATATTGCATGGTATGGCGCTTGGCGCTTGTGCCTAAAGACGAAGATTTGATTCAAACGTTTTTTAATTATTTAGAATTTGAGCGTAGATATTCGCCTCATACCATAGATGCATATAAATCTGATATTGGACAATACCTCGATTTTCTGACCACTACGTATGACTTATCGGATATCACCCAGACGAAAGCCCTCCACCTAAGATCTTGGATTGTAGACCTTCACGAACACAAGATTTCTAATCGATCGATCAACCGTAAAATTTCGGCCTTAAAATCTTTGTTTAATTTTTTTCGAAAGCGCCATGGACTGAAATCAAATCCTCTGTCCAAAATTATTAACCCTAAGACAGAAAAAAGACTTCCACTGACGGTGCGAAAAGAGCATCTTTCCATGTTGTTGCAGTTGGATCCAAAGCCAGAAGACCAAAACCAAGCTTTTTCAACCAGTAGAAATAGACTGATCCTAGATATATTATATTCTTGTGGTTTACGCCGTTCAGAATTGATTCAAATTCGATTGAAGGATATCGATTTTAGTAGACGATTGTTGCGGGTAGAAGGTAAAGGCAAGAAAGAGAGATGGCTACCTTTGTCTCCAGAGCTCTGTAAAAATTTGAATTTATATTTAGTCGATAGACTAAAAAAATTGGGTGACCTGAATCCCGCAGATCAAGATTCGTTATTCATAACCGATCAAGGCGACACGTTATATCCTAAATGGGTGTACAATCTTGTGCGAAAAAGTTTAGGGACTGTTACTTCCATTGAAAAGAAAAGCCCTCATATACTCAGACATAGTTTTGCAACTCATTTATCCGATGCCGGTGCAGATCTCAATGCAATCAAAACCTTATTAGGCCATTCCTCGCTGGCCGCCACGCAGGTTTACATGCACAACTCAGTAGAGAAATTAAAGAAAATTTATGATCAAGCTCACCCCAAATCATAAAATTGCATGAAATATTACCAATCACATTTCGTTACATTTAAAAACAATACGTATTATGAAAATCATGACTGAAAGCATTCACTTTACCGCTGACCAAAAGCTATTACAGTTCATTGAAAGCAAGTTGCAAAAACTTGAACGTATGTATGAACGTATCATCGATATCCATGTGGTATTGAAATTGGAAAGTCATCAATCCATCAAAGACAAAATTGTCGAAATCTTGATTCATGTGCCTGGAGGTAACATCTTTACTCGTGAAAGTAGTAAATCCTTTGAAACATCTGTGGAGCTCGCGTTGGCTTCTTTGAAAAGACAGACGATGAAATTTAAACAACGAATGAGCAACTAGACTCTATTTAGAGAAAACAAAAGGCCACTTTGCAAAAGGTGGCCTTTTGTTTTTTATATATTGACTTTTTATACTTTCGGCCCGGCTCTTGTTAGCCGTTTTCTTAATCCGGATTGGCCTTAAATGTTCAAAATAGGTTATCTCTTTTAAAGGGTTTCTTGAGCTTATTATTGCAGGCCGTAAGCTTTTGGCCACAGGGGCTCGCAAGTCCTCCAAATCCGGCCATTAGTAAATCATTGTAAATTTTTCAAAATAGATCTCCTAAAAAACAAAAAATGTTCGTAAATTTGTCCGCGCAATTAAAGAATGTAGCGTATTTATTTGAAAATCAGGACTGAATAACACAAAGAGCAGCTTATCAAGCCCCGCAAAGTGGAGCGTAATTGTATTGCCGATGTAGCTCAGCTGGTAGAGCAGCTGATTTGTAATCAGCTGGTCGGGGGTTCGATTCCCTCCATCGGCTCTTAAGGATCGGGGGAGGTTGGTTGTTTTTTTGGTGCTAAAAATTTAAGAATCAGGGGGCGCGCCGGAGTTGGAGAGCCGGACCAGACTGTAAATCTGGTGTCTCTGACTGAACTGGTTCGAATCCAGTCGCCCTCACATTAAGCATCAAAAATAAATGGATAAGTTGAAAGATATGTTTTTTGAAATTATCACGCGGGAGTAGCTCAGTTGGTAGAGCGACAGCCTTCCAAGCTGTAGGTCGCGGGTTCGAGCCTCGTCTCCCGCTCTATTTTCGAAAACAACTGCTTGCGTGATGAAGATGTGATTTAGATAAAGGAACTGAAGGATTTGAGTGAATTGATTTGTTGAGTGTAAGTGGTTCTACTCAAATTGTTGCATAAGCCGATGTAGCTCAGGGGTAGAGCACTTCCTTGGTAAGGAAGGGGTCGAGGGTTCAATTCCCTTCGTTGGCTCTATTTTTTTGAAATATTATATCATTATATCATTAAATATTAATTTTTAAAACGGTACTAAAACCATGGCAAAAGAAACTTTTCAGAGGACTAAACCTCACTTGAATGTTGGTACTATCGGTCACGTAGATCATGGTAAAACAACTTTGACAGCGGCGATTACTTCTATCCTTTCAGAATCAGGATTAGCAGAAAAAAGGTCATATGACTCTATCGATGCAGCTCCTGAAGAGAAAGAGCGTGGTATTACGATCAATACGGCTCACGTAGAATATCAAACGGTCAATCGTCACTACGCACACGTTGACTGTCCTGGTCACGCAGATTATGTTAAAAACATGGTTACGGGTGCTGCACAAATGGACGGTGCAATTTTGGTTGTAGCTGCTACAGACGGCCCAATGCCTCAGACTCGAGAGCATATCCTTCTTGCAAAGCAGGTAGGTGTACCTAAACTTGTAGTGTTTATGAATAAAGTAGACCTCGTAGATGATCAGGAGATGTTAGACCTCGTCGAAATGGAGGTTAGAGAATTATTAGATGCACAAGGATTTGATGGAGCACATGCTACTGTAATCAAAGGATCTGCATTGAAAGCCCTCGAAGGGGATCCAAAATACAAGCAAATCATCCTTGACTTGATGGCTGCTGTAGATAAAGATATTCCTGAACCAGTTCGATTAGTTGATCAACCATTCATCATGCCTGTAGAGGATGTATTCTCTATTACTGGTCGTGGTACTGTGGCTACAGGTCGTATAGAAAAAGGTGTAGTGAAAGTAGGTGAGACAGTGGAGATCGTCGGTATGATGAAAGATGATGAAAAACCTATTACTTCTACATGTACTGGAGTAGAAATGTTTAGAAAATTATTGGATAGAGGTGAAGCCGGTGATAATGCTGGTATCCTGTTAAGAGGTGTAGAAAAAGATCAAATCCGACGCGGTATGGTCATCTGCGCTCCTGGTTCAGTAAAACCACATAAAAAATTCAAAGGTGAGATCTACGTACTGAGCAAAGATGAAGGTGGTCGACATACCCCATTTTTCAATGGTTATCGACCTCAATTCTACTTCAGAACGACAGATGTGACTGGTGATGTAAAATTACCTGCAGGTGTAGAGATGGTAATGCCCGGTGATAACGTGACGATCGAAGCTACTTTATTAAACTCTATCGCAATGGAGAAAAACTTACGATTCGCTATCCGTGAAGGCGGTCGGACTGTAGGTGCTGGTCAGGTGACAGAAATCCTTGATTAAGAGATAGATATAATATTGATATAATGAAAATTCAATGAAGCATCTCCCATGTGGAGGTGCTTCTTTGTCATAAAAAAAACCAAAAAGCATAAGATCTTTTGGTGATTATCAAAGAGAGGACAAAGGTCTTCTTCTCGTAACAAAAGAATTTATGCAATTAAAAAATGTTAAACGGGCATAGCTCAATTGGTACCTGCCTGCCGGACAGGCAGGGAGCGACAGGAAACTGGACCAATTGAAAAGTGCAATTAAAAAATGTTAAACGGGCATAGCTCAATTGGTAGAGCGACAGTCTCCAAAACTGTAGGCCGTAGGTTCGATTCCTGCTGCCCGTGCAAGTAAAGAATATTATGGATAAATTAAGTTTATACCTAAGAGAGTCGTACGACGAATTGATGAATAAAGTGACCTGGCCATCCTGGGCAAACCTGGTGGATAGTGCTAAAGTAGTGCTATTGACTACTTTAATCATCACATTAATTGTATTCCTAATGGATGTGATTTCTAATTCGATTCTTAACCTGGTATACGGATTATAACACGGATGGCAGACCTAGAGAAAAAATTGTACTCCTTACGAGTGATTAGCGGAAAAGAACGCAAAATCAAGGAACGGATTGAACTTGAAATCCAACGACAGGGTTGGGCTGGTTTTATCAGTCAGGTCATTGTGCCATCTGAAAAGGTATACAAAATCCGGAACGGTAAAAAAGTCGTCTTGGAACGCAACATTCTGCCTGGTTATATCCTGATCGAATCGGACGCCGGAAAGTTGGTACCAGAAGTGGTACAAGTCATTGCAAACATTCCCAATGTCATTCATTTTCTTGGAAAAGAAACCCCGATTCCAATGAGTATGAATGAAGCCAATAGATTGCTTGGCAAAGTGGATGAGTCTCAGGAGGCAGGAGAATCTATGATCGAACCATTTATAAATGGCGAAACCGTGAAGATCATCGATGGTCCATTTAATGACTTCATCGGTGATATTAAAGAAATAAACGAAGAGAAAAAGAAATTGAAAGTTATAGTCAAGATTTTCGGTCGGGGTACAGAGGTAGAGTTAAATTTTATGCAAGTAGAAAAAACATCGTAAACAATTAAATCACCATCCAAATATTCAAAATATCTAAAGCTTCCTTTTTTGAATATCAAGATGAATAATCAGTAAAGCTTAAATAAATTATGGCAAAAGAAATAGAAACCTTCATCAAACTTCAGGTAAAAGGTGGTCAAGCCAACCCCGCACCTCCAGTAGGACCTGCCTTAGGTTCTAAAGGGGTCAATATCATGGAGTTTTGCAAACGTTTTAATGCTCAGACGCAAGACAAACAAGGTAAAGTGGTACCAGTAGTCATCACAGTCTACAAAGACAAATCTTTTGAATTTGCAGTCAAAACGGCACCTGCTGCTATTCAATTGATGGAAATCACTAAAATCAAAAACGGATCGAAAGAACCCAATAGAAACAAGGTTGCCGATGTGACCTGGGATCAAATAAAAGCTATAGCTCAGGACAAAATGCCTGATCTAAATGCATTTACACTGGAATCAGCTATGCGTATGGTCGCAGGCACTGCTAGGAGTATGGGGATTACCGTAAGCGGTACAGCCCCAGCTAAATAGTAAGGCAACAGAATAGAAGTAAATTATTTTTTTAACTGAGGGAGTCTTTAAAAACAAAGACGATATAACCTCTCAAATTGACATCATGGCGTTAGAAACTAAAAAAAGAAAAGCCGTAAATCCTAAAGTGGATCGAAAGAAAGTATTCGCTTTAAAGGATGCAATGGCTCTTGTAAAAGAAGTCAACACGGCAAAATTCGATGCATCCGTCGATGTACATGTCCGGTTGGGTATCGATCCAAGAAAATCAGATCAGGCCATCCGAGGCACTGTCTCATTACCTCATGGCACGGGTAAGACTAAGCGAGTATTAGTCTTATGTACTCCCGATAAAGAGGCTGAAGCCAAAGCTGCAGGTGCAGATTTTGTAGGATTGGATGAATATATCCAAAAGATCTCTGAAGGGTGGTTGGATATCGATGTGATCATTGCAACACCAAGTGTGATGGCTAAGATCGGTAAGATCGGTCGTATCCTGGGACCTCGTGGCTTGATGCCAAATCCTAAAACTGGTACAGTGACTCAAGATGTAGGAGCAGCTATTGGCGAAGTCAAAGGCGGTAAAATTGCATTCAGAGTTGACAAACAAGCTATTATACACAGTACAGTAGGGCGAGTATCATTTTCCGCAGAGAAACTGACAGAAAATGCACACGAATTACTCAGTACAATAGTCAAATTGAAACCGTCGTCTGCAAAAGGTATTTACATAAAATCGGTATCTATTGCTAGCACGATGAGCCCAGGGATTTGGTTAGATACCAAAACCCTGCATTAATCTTTTTTTTAATTAATTCAATCTGAGCAAAAATGAATAAAACAGATAAAGGAGCAACCATCGAAGCTCTTAAAGATAAAATAGACTCGAGTACATATTTTTACCTAGCCGATGCATCTTCTATGACAGTCGCCCAAATCAGCGCATTCCGACGGATTTGTTTTGAAAAGGGTATTGAAGTGAAAGTAGTTAAAAACACTTTGGCTCGCAAAGCTATGGAAGCCCTTCCAGCTTCTAAGGGGTATGCCGAGTTGTACAGCGCTTTAAAGGGCCCTACGGCATTATTGTTTTCTAATTCTGGAAATGAACCTGCTAAGGTCATCAAGGAATTCAGAGGAGCTACCTCAGAGCGTCCAGTATTAAAAGCTGCATACATCGATAGTGCAGTATTTATAGGTAATGATCAGTTAGATGTATTGATCGCTATCAAATCTAAAAACGAATTGATCGGAGATATCATTGCTTTACTGCAGTCTCCAGCAAAAAATGTCATCGGAGCTTTACAATCCGGTGGGCACAAACTGGCTGGTTTGGTAAAAGCATTAGAAGACCGGTCCAACTAATTTTGGCTTCCAAGTACGCATAATAAATTAAACATTCATTCAAACAAAAAATTCAAAAAAAACTAACATGGCAGATCTTAAAGCTATTGCAGATCAACTGGTAAGCTTAACCGTAAAAGAGGTTAATGAGTTGGCAGCAATATTGAAATCAGAGCACGGTATCGAACCTGCAGCAGCAGCTGTAGCAATGGCAGCCCCAGCAGCAGGTGGAGCCGGAGCAGCTGTAGCAGAAAAAACAGAATTCGATGTGATCTTAAAATCTAGTGGTGCAGAGAAACTGAAAGTAGTAAAAGAGGTAAAGACTCTATTGAACCTTGGCCTGAAGGAAGCCAAAGATTTAGTAGATGGTGCACCAGCTACTTTAAAAGAGAAAGCTACCAAAGACGAAGCTCAGGCATTGAAAGCTGCTCTTGAAGCAGTCGGTGCAGAGGTCGAGGTGAAGTAAAATCAAAAAAATCTGATTTACACCACTTGTACATAAAAACACATTCAGGGGCTTAGCTAAATGCTCAGGTATTTAGCTAGGCCTTTACTGATTGTGCGTGATGATAAGGACACATTAGGAAACACTACTTTTTTTCATGACTTTTTAAATTCGCATAGAGGCTTATGGCAATCAAGAAAATAGAATCTAAGCGGGTAAATTTTGGAAAGATCAAACACGGGACTGAATCCCCTGATCTTCTCGAAATACAACTCAAATCCTTCCAGGAGTTTTTTCAATTAGAAACTACCCCTGAAAACCGTAGCAATGAGGGGCTATACAAAGTATTTCAGGAAAACTTCCCTATTACAGATGCTCGAAACATCTTTTTATTGGAGTTTTTGGATTATTTCGTAGATCCCCCACGATACACTATAGAGGAGTGTATGCAGCGTGGATTGACTTACAGCGTACCATTGAAAGCAAAGCTTAGGCTTTCATGTAACGATGAAGAACACGTTGATTTTGAAACCATCGTCCAAGATGTATTCCTCGGCAATATTCCGTATATGACACCCAAAGGTACTTTTGTCATCAATGGTGCCGAGCGAGTCATAGTCAGTCAGTTGCACCGATCTCCAGGAGTATTTTTCAACCAAACATTTCACCCGAATGGTACCAAGATTTATTCTGCTAGGGTCATCCCATTTAAAGGGGCCTGGATGGAGTTTTCGACAGATATCAATACAGTGATGTATGCATATATCGACCGAAAGAAAAAATTCCCTGTGACGACTTTGTTGAGAGCAATTGGTTTTGACTCTGATAAAGATATTCTTGACTTATTTGGTCTCGCAGAAGAAATAAAAGTAAATCAAAAGAACTTACTGGAGAACATAGGCCGCAAACTAGCAGCACGGGTACTCAAAAAATGGACCGAAGACTTTGTGGATGAAGATACCGGCGAAGTGGTCACCATTGAAAGAAACGAAATCATCCTAGAGCGCGACATCATTTTGGATGAAGATAATATACAGTTGATTTTAGAGGCAGAGGCTGACATGATCATTCTTCAAAAGGAAGAAGTCGCTGATGACTATACGATCATCTACAATACGTTACAAAAGGACCCTTCTAGTTCAGAACTGGAGGCGGTACAACATATATACAGACAGTTAAGAGGTACTGATCCTCCAGATGAAGAAACGGCTCGAGGTATTATCGACAAATTGTTCTTCTCTGATAAACGATACAATCTTGGAGAAGTAGGTCGCTACAAAATCAATAAAAAACTAGATCAAGATATTGATTTGGATATCATGATTCTTACCAATCAGGATATCATCAATATCGTAAAATACCTCGTACTCCTCATCAATCAAAAAGCTGAACTCGATGATATCGATCATTTGAGCAATCGAAGAGTACGTACTGTAGGCGAACAATTATATGCTCAATTTGGAGTAGGTCTCGCCAGAATGGCACGTACCATACGGGAGCGTATGAATGTGCGGGATAATGAAGTCTTTACGCCGATTGATCTGATCAATGCTCGTACGCTTTCTTCAGTAGTTTCTTCATTTTTTGGTACAAGTCAATTGTCCCAATTTTTGGATCAAACCAATCCGTTATCGGAGATTACCCATAAGCGCAGAATATCTGCATTAGGTCCTGGTGGTTTGTCTAGAGAGCGTGCAGGATTTGAGGTGCGGGATGTACATTATTCTCACTACGGTCGATTGTGTACGATCGAGACTCCGGAAGGGCCTAATATTGGATTGATATCTACACTGTGTGTACATGCCAAGATCAATAAAATGGGCTTCCTTGAAACTCCTTATCGCAAGATAAAAAATGGTATGATCGATGCCAAGAGTAGTGCTGAGTTTTTATCGGCTGAATTGGAAGACAATAAAAAAATAGCTCAAGCCAATTCACAATTAGATGAAAAAGGGGCATTCACAGAAGATCGAGTAAAATGTAGACAACATGGAGATTTCCCAGTACTTACTCCGGATGAAATAGAATATATCGATATAGCTCCTAATCAGATCGTTGGCGTTTCCGCTTCATTGATCCCATTCTTAGAAAATGATGATGCTAACAGAGCATTGATGGGGTCCAACATGCAACGGCAAGCAGTACCCTTGATCAATCCCGTCTCACCGATAGTGGGTACAGGATTGGAAGGAAAAGTAGCCATGGACAGCCGGATGTTGATCAATGCAGAAGGCGAAGGCACAGTAGAATATGTTGATGCTAATCAAATCACTATTCGATATGATCGATCTGATGAAGATCAGTTGGTTTCTTTCGAAGACAATTTGAAAACGTATCAGCTGACTAAATTCCAAAGGACAAATCAAGCCACCTGTATCAATCTAAAACCTATCGTAAAGAAAGGAGATAGAGTTAATGCCGGTAGCATCTTGTGTGATGGTTATGCTACAGATAAAGGAGAGTTAGCCTTAGGCCAAAATCTTAAGGTCGCGTTCATGCCTTGGAAAGGGTACAATTTTGAAGATGCGATTGTGATCTCAGAAAGAGTAGTGCAGCAGGATGTATTTTCTTCGATCCATATAGAAAGTTTTGATTTGGATGTACGAGAGACAAAATTGGGCGATGAAGAGTTGACCAATGATATACCCAATGTAAGTGAAGAAGCCACCAAAGACCTCGACGAAAATGGAATCATCCGTATCGGAGCTTGGGTCAATGAAGGTGATATCTTGATTGGAAAAATCACACCTAAAGGCGAATCAGATCCCACTCCTGAAGAAAAACTTTTACGAGCGATATTTGGAGATAAGGCAGGTGATGTGAAAGATGCATCCTTAAAAGCACCTCCATCTATAGAAGGTGTAGTCATCAGCAAACAATTGTTTGCTAAGGCTAAAAAGGATAAAGTTCAAAAAACGCAAGAAAAAGATCTGCTGGATAAATTGGATCAAAAGCACGAAGTCGCTGTCAACCAACTGAAGACAATATTGATCGACAAATTAATGCGCATACTAAAAGGTGAAGCTACAGAAGGTGTCAAAACCATCTATGGCGAACAAATATTGCCTAAAGGCACGAAGTTCTCACCCAATGCATTGAAGAAAGTCGATTATGCGTCTGTAGATTATACGGGGTGGACGGCAGATAAAAAAATCAATCAACTGATCACTCGATTGCTGCATAATTTTAGCATCAAATTCAATGAAGAGGTAGGTCGATACAAACGAGAGAAGTTTAATGTAAGTATCGGCGACGAGTTACCAGCGGGCGTACAAAAACTCGCCAAAGTATACATCGCTAAACGCAGAAAGCTGAAAGTAGGAGATAAAATGGCAGGTCGTCATGGAAATAAAGGTATTGTATCCCGAATCGTTCGAATGGAAGATATGCCATTCCTCGAAGATGGATCAGCAGTGGATATTGTATTGAATCCACTCGGAGTGCCTTCAAGGATGAATCTTGGTCAGATCTTTGAAACAGTTTTAGGTTGGGCCGGTGAAAAAATGGGCGTAAAATTTGCGACTCCGATTTTTGACGGAGCAAGTCTCGGGGAGATAGAATCTTATATCGAGAAAGCTAATCTACCTCAATATGGCCAGGCTTTTTTACATGATGGCGAGACAGGTGATCGATTCCATCAGCAAGCTACGGTCGGAGTGATCTATATGTTGAAACTATCACATATGGTCGACGATAAAATGCATGCTCGATCTATCGGGCCCTATAGTCTTATTACTCAACAACCTTTGGGTGGTAAAGCGCAGTTCGGAGGTCAACGATTTGGAGAAATGGAGGTTTGGGCATTGGAAGCGTATGGTGCTTCCCATATTTTACAAGAATTACTTACTGTGAAATCGGATGATATCATTGGTAGAGCGAAAGCTTATGAAGCTATTGTAAAAGGGGAGAATTTACCGGAGCCTAATATCCCTGAATCATTCAATGTATTGATCAATGAATTGCAAGGCTTAGCGCTTGAGATAAAATTCGAATAATCTGGTTTTTTTAATTTATTAAAAACAATTGGTATATGCCATTTAAAAAGAAAAGTACTAAGCATCCGAAATACTTTGATAGTATCACGATCAGTCTTTCTTCTCCTGATGATATCTTGGAGAGATCCTATGGGGAGGTTTTAAAGCCAGAAACCATCAATTATCGTTCATACAAACCTGAGCGTGACGGTTTGTTTTGCGAACGAATTTTTGGTCCGGTCAAGGATTATGAATGTTATTGCGGTAAATACAAACGAATCAGATATAAAGGTATTGTGTGCGATCGTTGCGGGGTAGAAGTGACAGAGAAAAAAGTACGTAGAGAGCGTATGGGGCATATCAAACTAGTCGTACCAGTAGTGCATATTTGGTTTTTTAAGTCGCTACCGAATAAAATCGGTTATTTACTTGGGCTTTCATCAAAAAAATTAGAGTCGATTATCTACTATGAGCGTTATGTAGTTATTCAACCAGGGATAAAAGAAAAAGATGGCATGGGCCAACTGGATCTTTTATTAGAGGAAGAGTATCTTGATATCCTGGAGGCATTGCCAAAAGAAAATCAATTCCTGGACGACACACATCCTGACAAGTTTATAGCCAAGATGGGAGCTCTAGCAGTAAAAGATCTTCTGGAGCGGGTCAATCTGGATGATGTATCCTTTGATTTAAGGCATAAATCTTCTACAGAGAGCTCTCAACAAAGAAAATCTGAAGCATTGAAACGACTCCGAGTAGTAGAGGCATTTAGAGATGGACAGAAAAATCAAGTGAATAAACCTGAATGGACGATCATCCAGTATCTACCTGTCATTCCACCGGAATTAAGGCCATTGGTGCCTTTAGATGGTGGTCGATTTGCCAGTTCCGACTTAAATGATTTGTATCGTAGAGTGATTATACGCAACAATCGTTTAAAGCGATTGTTAGAAATCAAAGCACCTGAAGTAATCTTACGGAATGAAAAACGCATGTTGCAGGAAGCTGTAGACAGCTTGTTTGACAACAGTCGTAAATCCAATGCCGTAAAAGCTGAAGGTGGACGAGCATTAAAATCATTGAGTGATATCCTAAAAGGAAAGCAAGGTCGATTCCGTCAAAATCTTTTGGGAAAACGGGTAGATTATTCTGGTCGTTCTGTAATCGTAGTAGGTCCTACCTTGCGATTGCACGAATGTGGTTTGCCCAAGAATATGGCGGCTGAATTATTTAAGCCATTTATTATCCGCAAGCTTATCGAGCGGGGAATTGTAAAAACGGTGAAGTCTGCCAAAAAGTTAGTAGACCGTAAAGACCCTGTGATTTGGGAGATCTTGGAAAACATTTTGAAAGGGCATCCGGTGCTCCTCAATCGAGCTCCTACACTCCATAGGTTATCTATACAAGCATTCCAACCTAGACTTGTGGAAGGTAAAGCAATACAGTTGCATCCGTTAGTATGCGGAGCTTTCAACGCGGATTTTGACGGTGACCAGATGGCTGTTCATGTGCCTTTGAGTCAGACTTCTATATTGGAAGCACAATTGTTGATGTTATCATCACATAATATGCTCAATCCTCAGGATGGATCGCCGATCACTTTGCCTTCTCAGGACATGGTATTGGGGTTGTATTATTTGACGAAAGAAAAGAAATCAATTGGTAAGGAAATCGTAAGAGGTCAAGGGTCCAAATTCTATTCTTTTGAAGAAGTGATCATCGCATTCAATGAAGGTAAAGTTGATTTGCATGCGACTATTAAAGTCAGGGCTAGGGTAGAAGATGAAAATTTACAACTGGTTCAAAAAATAATAGATACTACGGTCGGGCGAGTATTGTTTAATCAGGCCACTCCAGAAAAAGTGCCTTTTATCAATGAACTTGCTACCAAAAAGACGCTGAAGAAAATCATCAGTGAAGTCATTACGCGTACTGATTTTTCTCAAACAGCTGATTTCTTGGATGCGATCAAAGACATGGGATTCTATTGGGCCTTCAAAGGTGGTCTTTCATTTAATCTGGGTGATCTGATCACACCTTCTATCAAAGATGTGACACTTGCTCAAGCCAAAGTGGAAGTTGATGAAATCTGGGAAAATTACAATACGGGATTAATCACCAATAATGAACGATATAATCAAATCATCGATCGGTGGACTTTTGCAGATAACAGGATTACAGATAGTCTGATGAAAGAACTCTCGAGCCATAAACAAGGATTCAACTCAGTATATATGATGTTGCATTCAGGAGCTCGAGGTTCAAAACAACAGATCAAACAGTTGTGCGGATTACGGGGATTGATGGCAAAACCGAGAAAGTCCGGAGATACCGGAGCGGCGATCATCGAGAATCCAATCCTTTCAAACTTCCTGGATGGCTTGAGTGTATTGGAATACTTTATCTCTACCCATGGTGCTCGTAAAGGTCTTGCAGATACAGCATTGAAGACGGCAGATGCGGGTTACCTCACGCGTCGTCTAGTGGATGTATCTCAGGATGTAGTCATCAATGAAGTTGATTGCGGTACATTACGAGGTATTGAGACGATCGCTTTAAAAGACAATGAAAAAATCATTGAACCATTATCAGCTCGTATAAATGGTCGATACAATTTGCATGCGATCTATCATCCTGTCACAGATGAATTATTGATCGATGCGGCACAATACATAGATGAAAAGACCGGAGAAAAAATTGAAGAATCTGGAATTGAAGCGGTGACGATTCGGTCCGTATTGACCTGTGAAGCGCGTAGAGGTGTATGTACCAAATGTTATGGTAAAAACATGGCTAGTGGTCGAATCACTGAACAAGGTGATGCCGTAGGGATCATCGCTGCCCAGTCGATCGGCGAGCCCGGCACTCAGTTGACGCTGCGTACATTCCACGTAGGGGGTATAGCATCTATCTCCAAGACAGAATCTGAACTTGTAGCTAAGTTTGATGGTCAGATCGAATTTGACAATGTTAGTTTTACTTCGGTCAAGGAGGAAGATCATAAGACGAATATTATCTTATCTAGATCTGGTGAAATTAGAATCATCGATCCTAAAACGAAGAAACAATTCAATACCAGCCATGTACCATATGGTGCAAATCTGAAAGTAAAAGAAGGCCAGATCGTCAAGAAAGGTGACTTGATTTGCGATTGGGATCCATTTAATGCTGTTATCGTGTCTGAATTTGCAGGTATAGCTCAATTTACTGAAATCGAAGAAGGTGTTACGTTTAGAATGGAACGGGATGATCAGACGGGTTATGCTGAAAAAGTAATCATCGACGCTAAAAACAAGAAGAAAATTCCTGTCATACGTATCGTAGATAAAAATGGCGATGATCTCAAGCAATACACTTTACCTGTGGGGGCATATATCTCTATCAGTGATGGTGACCATGTCACGGCTGGTCAAAAGATTGTGAAAATCCCTCGTAAACTTGGTAAAATTCAGGATATCACTGGAGGTTTACCTAGAGTAACAGAATTGTTTGAAGCCCGTAACCCATCTAATCCAGCTACTGTAGCCGAGATAGATGGTATCGTGACCTTCGGCAAGATCAAGCGAGGTAATCGGGAGGTCATGATCGAAGATGAAAAGACAGGTCAAAAAAGTAAATACTTAATTGGCTTATCTAAACATTTACTGGTACAGGAAGGGGACTTTGTGCGATCAGGTACGCCTATTACAGACGGGACCATAGCTGCCAGAGATATCCTTCATATCAAAGGTCCGTATGCTGTGCAATCGCATTTGGTCAATGGCGTGCAAGAAGTATATCGATCACAGGGTATCAATATCAATGATAAACACATCGAGGTGATCGTGCGTCAGATGATGCGTCGAGTACAAATTGAAGATCCTGGAGATACTCATTTCCTCGAAAGCGAAGCAGTTGACAAACACGAGTTTAACGAGCACAATGACTGGATCTACGACAAAAAGTTTGTAGTGGAAGCCGGTGACTCTGGTAAATTGAAACCTGGTGCTTTAGTCACTTTACGCCAAATCAGAGAAGAAAATAGTTCGTTGAAACGAAATGATAAGAAAGCAGTAGAATATCGGGATGCACTGCCTGCCACCTCAAGTCCTTTACTTCTTGGTATTACTAAGAGTTCTCTAGGTACTGAAAGCTGGATTTCTGCAGCATCGTTCCAAGAGACGACCAAAGTACTTTCTCAGGCCGCCATAGCAGCTTCTAAAGATATCCTCAATGGATTGAAAGAGAATGTGATAGTAGGTAAGCGTATCCCTGCTGGAACAGGTATGAGACATTTTGAAAATCTTATCGTGACAGCTCCAGATAGTACTACACTCAAGCTTGAGCCGGAAATAGCAGCATAGATTGATACACAAGTTTGTATATAAAAAGGAGATGGTGACATCTCCTTTTTAATTTTACTCAATGGGTAACCTGAATTAAACAGGTGTTTTTGACCTATTTTCTCCCAAAATCAGCGGGGTTTTCGCCCCATAGTTCAGTCTCCCATTTTAAGATTGGATTGTTATATCGATTAGTTTGCAACCAAACTAAAGCTCGATCGACTAATTTGAACAAGGATTCATTTTTTTTACTCCTTACAAGATTAGTTTTTATTTTTTTATTTTTTACCCAACTCAGTCCGGTGATGGAGTCAGAATAAATCGCAGTGTGGTTATTTTCTTGATTTTTAAGCATAGCCAGTGCATGGACTATGGCCAAAAACTCTCCGATATTGACCGTGCCTTCCTGGAAAGGACCTTGGTGAAATAATTTTATCCCATTGTGCGGATTAATACCTTGATACTCCAGTATGCCAGGATTGCCCTCGCAGGCGGCATCTACGGCAATAGCATCTTTTACAATCCCTGAAAGACTTCGAGTTCTTTTTGTTGCGACTGCCTTTATTTTTGTTGGTCCGTTTTTGAATGCAGCCTTTGCCTCCTCAAAGTTCTCAAATGATTTAAATCTTGCACCGACAAAGTTTTTCACTTGTGCCTCACAGGTAGCCCAGTCGGTATAGATTCCCGTTTTATAACCTTCCCAGACTACATAATATTTTTGTTTCTTCGCCATACCATTTAGGGTTCAAATATATCAAGATGTTAATAGATACGCACGCACATTTGTATTCCCAAGAGTTTGATATTGATCAGGAGACCATGATCCAAAGAGCAGTGCAATCGGGAGTAAAGCGCATCTATTTGCCCAATGTCGATGTATCGTCGGTGGCGAGATTAAAATCACTACTGAAGCATTCTAACATTTTATATCCTATGATGGGTCTGCATCCTTGCAGTGTGCAGGCAGATTATTTATCGGTGTTGCAAGTACTCAAACAGGAATTTTTACACGCCACTTATTATGGCATCGGTGAGACCGGACTAGATTTGTATTGGGATAAAACTACCTTGCCGCACCAAATAGAGGCTTTTAAAATACAATGCACCTGGGCTATTGAATATGACCTCCCTATCATCATCCACAGTAGATTAGCCACTTCAGAAGTATTGGATATTTTGGAGGGTATGACTCCTCGACCGGCTAAAGGAATTTTCCATTGTTTTAGCGGGACTAAGGAGGAGATAGAGCGAGTGGCCGCATTGGGCCAATATTACTATGGAATTGGTGGTGTGCTTACATATAAAAATTCTGGGTTAGCCGAATCCATACCATTTATACCTAGAGATAAATTGGTATTGGAGACCGATGCGCCATATCTTGCCCCTGCTCCGTATCGAGGTAAAAGAAATGAATCTGCTTATATCACTTATGTAAATTTAAAGTTGAGTGAATGCCTGAACCTCTCTTTAGATGCAACTGCAGCACTCACCAGTGAAAATGCAATGAGAGTATTTGAATAAAAAGATTGCGAATGACTCATCTTGCCCAAAACACATGATATCCTCTGAATAAATCATTACGAATTCACATTTTGAAAGCCCCATAATTTTGACGATCTTTGCATCGATTTATTACGGAAGGTTGCGAGAGTGGTTTAACCGGCACGCCTGGAAAGTGTGTGTACATCAAAAGTGTACCTAGGGTTCGAATCCCTAACCTTCCGCATTTTTTATGCTCAATAGGGCATTTTGTAGTCTAGACGGGAACATATTTCATATTGGACAAGCATTCCTGAAAAGGATATATAAAGAGCCGATATTTTATTTGAAAAAGAAGATTACGTTTTTTATTATTTTGTTTGAAATTGAGTATTGAAAAATCAATTCAAGGCGATGTGGGTGAGTGAAAATGACACAACGACCACCATGCATTCAGGAGCTAAAATATGTTCTAGAGGAGATTTCCTTTGTACCACGAGAGTTCATAGTTTATATATCGATACTATTCAAAGAAATCAAATTGAAGGCAGATACCCTGATAATAAAAAATTAATCTACAGCTATAATACTAGAGATTATACTTACAACTTATTTGTTGAAAGGAAAGAATTTTTAAAATGCTTGCGTGCAAGCTGTTAATTTTTATAATTAACTATTCAAGCTATATAACACATTCCATAAAACACTAATTTCCTTAAAATCGGCGGCGTTCAACTTAATGGTCATAAGTGGTCCCTTTCACCTGAAAAAATGGAGCTGTTTGAATCCAAAATTCCGCCCGCCCCCACCACATAGTATAAACTAACTGAGTATCGCCTGCCTGTAACTATAACAATTTTAATGGCTATTTTATAATATTATCTTAAAGTATTGCGAGGTCGTTTATCATATTAAACAATATCTTAATCTATAAGTTTCTGATTGTTTAGATGATATAAGGAAATTGAGATTTTTATAAAAAACATTTACTTAAATATATTCCATGTATTATATTTATGTGACGAAAGCCTTGATTTTCAAACACATAACTTACACTTTAAGGGCTTTCAAAATAAATTATAAAACGAATCTTATATGTTTAAAACATTTTTTACACTTCGAACTTTAACACGATTGACGAGCTTTTGCTTGCCGATCCTACTTCTTGTGTTGAGCCTCAAGACCTCTGCACAAGTGCCTTGTAACTTGGTCTGTAATGACCATGTGAATGCATCAATGCCCGCTGCAGGAAACTGTACGCGAACATTTGAAGCAGATGATTTTTTGGAAAACCCTGATCTTCAGTGTGCATACACGGTAGACTTAGTGCATCCATTTGGGACCAGTCAAATAGCTAATGATGCTGTTGATCGATCTCACTTGGGTTATACCTTCGTGTATCGAGTGGTAGCACCAGATGGCAATTCTTGCTGGGGTTATGTGACCATCGAGGACAAAGCAGCACCACAAGCGATCTGCAAAAGTCGCCGGTTGACTTGTTTTCAAGCAGCACAGATCAACAGTAACCTAGGCAAAGTGATAGACAACTGTCAGGCCGGTAGCGCAAAGATCGAAAGATTGGAGTTTCTCCCAGCAGGCAATGGTTGCGACTCTATCTTCATCGCGAGGATCAAGCGGACCATCCGAGCATGGGATACTTGGGGTAATACCAACGTATGTATGGATACCTTGACAATCACCAGAGACTCGTTAAACAGAGTAAAATGTGCAGAATTAGTGGAGTTAAACTGCCGGGTGACCTGTGTAGTCGGTACTACTAAGACCGTATATACCTTCACAAAAGATAAAACAGCAGCTCACTATCCAAGTCCTGAGCTATTATTAAAACTCAGAAAAGATTGCCCATCGGTGATGTTGGTTGGGGGTTTGGTAGGCACCACGAGGTCAAAAGTAGTACCTCAAATCTCAGACACCGTTTTTATATCCGTGCCAAGTTCAAGACCTAATATAGATACTTGTATCGGTCGAGATTCTTGTGTAGATATGTATCCAGCTTTAGGCGGAGCTTGCAAGACAACCATCGGTTTCTCAGATGAGATATTGGACATCTGTGGTACAGGATTCAAGATTCGTCGTCAGTGGCGTATAGCCAACTGGTGTACAGGTCGAGATACGGTATGTATCCAATACATCAAAGTAGAAGATAAAGAAAAACCCAAAGTAACAAAAGTAGCTTCTAAAACCTTCGCTGCGAGTGCCCACGATTGTTATGCAAGCGTACCTCTGCCAAAACCTGCAGTAGATGATTGTGATGCTGCAACTGTTTCAACGTATACCATTACAGTCACCGATTTTACACATCCAGGCAAATCGATTGTATTAGCCGGCACCTTGCCAGGTACAGTAAAACTGCCATCTAATCCTTATGGTGACTGCCATATCGTCAATGTCAGAACAGTAGATAAATGTTATAATGATGTATTGACTACTTACGAAGTATGTGTAGAAGATCTTACTCCACCTACACCGATATGTGATGAGACCACACAGACTACGGTAGATCCTGCCACTTGTTGGGCGAGAGTATATGCTAAAGATCTGGACAATGGTAGCCGTGACAATTGTTGCAATGTGTTACACTTTGCAGTAGCTCACATGGACTCTGTTACTTATTATACCAATCTTTGGAAAAACTATTGGGACAAAAACTGTAAAGCTGCCTACTGGGCTGATAAAAACACGAATGGTTTATGGGATTATTTCTTAGACCAGTGGATCAATTGTTTTGTATTCAATGATTATATCGATTTGACGGAGTGTGGTGCTAATCAAGTAGTTCTACGAGTATATGAAGCATGTGGCGTGCCGAGATATGACCCCCATGTATTCACCAATGAGTTGTGTCAAGAAAATTTCACCAACCACGATTGGTTTACATACAATACCTATCATGTATGCAGAGCATGGCATAATTTCCAATTCTTCAATGCAAAAGGCACTAAGAGTTGTGGCAAATTTGGCCCGGTTTGTAACCCTTGGAATTATAAATTCCATGCTGATGTACCTATTATAGATGATTCATCATGGAGTGGTTCTGAATACTATGGTGCATCATCTAGTTTTGCAGGATCTTGCTTATTTGGCTCGTTTGGAAATTCAACAGGAGGAGGAAACGCCCCAGGCAATCGTTGTTCTCGTAGACTTTACAACGATTGTATGGTCAACATCTTAGTAGATGACAAAACTCCTCCGGTCTGTGAAGATCCATTAGATGTATTCTGGTATTGTGATAATGTAGGTGGAGTAAATACCACTTCCAATAGTCTTGAGTATGCAAGCGATGCATGCGATGATGATAATTATACTGACGATGCGACAGGTCGCAACGATGGTGATGATAATGACTGTTATGATGGCAAAGGCAAACCTTACAACAACATAGAGTGTGTACGTGAAAACGACGCTGACCGCAGCGACACGTTAGACGGCACAGGCGTGAAATCATTTGGTTGGTACGGTTGTAGTCTGTATGGTCCTGCACACCAGGAAGAACATGGTGACATTATTGAT